>MNJR01000011.1 GCA_001920415.1 Acidobacteria bacterium 13_1_20CM_3_53_8
CTCTCCTATTCAATCGGACAAAGGCGAGATGGTGGGCGCTTCGACGATCACGCTCGACATCACTGCGCGCAGGCGTCTGGAGGAGCGGAGCGCGCGACTTATAGAAGAGATTGAGACGCAGCGGCAGCGGTTGGACGCCATAGTGTCGAACGTGCCGGGCGTAGTGTGGGAGGCTTGGGGCGAGCCTGACGAATCGTCGCAGCGCATAAACTTCGTGAGCGATTACGTCGAAAAGATGCTCGGTTACTCGATCGAAGAATGGTTACAGACGCCAAACTTCTGGCTCACCATAGTTCACCCTGATGACCGCGAGATGGCCGCAGAGAGAGCAGCGCGCCACTACGAGCGAGGCGGCGCGGACGTTAACCGCTTTCGCTGGATAGCGAAGGACGGGCGCGTTGTTGACGTAGAGTCTCAGTCCATAATCATAAAGGACGAGCATGGACGCTCCACAGGCATGCGCGGCGTGACTATGGACATCACAGAGCGAAAGCGCGCAGAGCGTGAGCGCGAAGAACTGCTGGCTAGTGAACGTAAAGCGCGCGAGGCTGCTGAAGCTGCCAATCGTCTCAAGGACGAATTCCTCGCAACGGTCTCGCATGAACTGCGCACGCCGCTGACTTCAATGCTCGGCTGGTCTCTAATGCTTCGCTCGAAACAACTGGACGCTGTGAGCGCCGAGCATGCTCTTGAAGTGATAGAGAGAAACGCCAGGATTCAGAAGCAGATCATAGACGACCTGTTGGATGTTTCGCGCATAATCTCAGGCAAGCTTCATCTGAACGTCAGCCGCATTGATCTTGCGCCCGTTCTGCTCTCTGCGATTGATGCCGTGCGGCTCGCAGCCGACGCCAAAGAGATTCAGATTCAGACGGAGTTCGACAATCTGGGTGTAACTCTCCTGGGCGACCCCGACCGCTTGCAGCAGGTCGTCTGGAATCTTCTCTCGAACGCCGTAAAATTCACGCCGCGCGGCGGTCGAATTGAAGTCCAGCTTGGACAGAATAACTCGCATGCAGAGATCGTAGTCAGAGACACTGGCGCAGGTATAGATAATGATTTCCAGCCCTTTCTCTTCGACCGTTTTCGTCAGGCCGATAGCTCAACGACGCGCCTGCACGGCGGGCTTGGGTTGGGATTAGCCATCGTGCGCCATCTGGTTGAATTGCATGGCGGGACTGTAGAGGCAACAAGCGATGGCGAAGGCAAAGGAGCAGCGTTCACTGTGCGACTTCCCGTGCAAGCTCAGGCGACGGGCGCACTCGCGCACGCTCAGGCTACAACGCAGGCTCGCGCTCGCTCGCTAGACATTGAATGTCATCCGACTCTTCAAGGGTTGAAGATTATGGTTGTTGACGATGACCCGGACGCGCTCACTCTTCTGCACGCGCTCTTTACAGGTTGCGGCGCGCAAGTCATAACTGCAAGCTCTACTGCGCAGGCGCTGGAGATTTTTGAGAGTTCCAGCCCGCAGATGCTCATCTGCGACATAGGAATGCCCGGCGAAGATGGCTATGCGCTGTTAAGAAAAATTCGTGCGGGTGAGGCCGGACAGAATTCCAATCTTCCGTCTGTGGCATTGACGGCCTATGCAAGAAGCGAAGACCGCGTGCGCGCTATGGCCGAAGGATTTCAGGCGCACGTTGCTAAGCCGCCGGAGCCGAATGAGCTTCTGGCAATCGTCGCCAGCCTCTGCGAGACGACGGTGAAAAGCAAGGCGGAAGTATAAAGAAGAGACGCGGAGACGCGGAGACCGAGGCGACGCGGAGATAAAGAGAGTTGAAGTTAAAAGATTTCTTTCGCCGCGTCTCCCACTCGCCGCGTCTCCGCGTCTCCTCTTTATTCTTGCTTTTCAAGGGTTGACTTGACGCAGGCCGATAGCGTAAAAGGCTTTTCTGACCCCCTATATTGAAATTCTTTCCCCTGAGAGTTTCTCTGAGAGAAGTGTTAGAAGGTCTGGCGCGGGCGCTTTTTTCGGTTTGCCGCGCATGTGAGTGAGAGATGATGAAGAATCGTGGTTCCCGTTCCCCCGTAAAATCATGTCACATTTCGGGGAGCGGTTAGATGATCGTGCAGGATGACTTCGATCAATTCGTCAAGAACTACAACAACGACTACTTTTACCTGCTGACGCGCGCCAGCCGGGGCAGCTACGATTGTTTGATAACGTCGTTCATAGTTCTCAAAGATTTGTATGATGTTGTGCTCAAGCTGCACGAGACTACGCGCCTTGAGTATCGCATAGTGCCCTACCCGCTGACGTTCCGTGCCAGCGAGCCTTTCTTGAAAGGCCTGGGGTTCGATGACGAGCAGATTCAGTTAATCCATGGCTTTCTAAGCCACGTCAGGAACACTCAGGGCAAGGAGTTTGAGGAATGCATTGAGGAGGGCGTGGCCTTCTGCGCCACAACAGGCACTAAACATGGCCCAACCTGACGCTGCCAGTCTGATAGAAGAGCATATTAGTGAGCTAGTAGAAGTTTGGGTTAAAGCTGTCAGAAGCGATCAGACAATACAATCAGACTCAGACCTTTCCGAAGGCGGCCTGATTGACCACGTTCCAATCCTGTTGGAAGAGATTTGCAGCGTCCTCAGATCGGGCGAGCGCCCTTGCGCCGAAAACACACACGAGGCGCGCGTTCACTCCTACACTAGATTTCGTCAGGGCTATAGAGCACGCGATTTGGTGCGCGAAACCTCCTTGCTGCGTATAATCATTCTGGATCATTTAGGCAAAAACCTCATTAACGGGTCGAACCACTCATCAATGGAACTGTTCATCAACGCCTCGCGCACAATCAACCTCTACATTGACGAAGAACTGCGCTACGCCGTCTCCATATACATGGAATCAAAGTGAATTTTGGATTTTAGATTTTCGATTTTGGATTAAGCGATTGAACGTCTCTCAACTTGAGATATAACTTCTCATGTTTGATTCACTACTCCAATCCAAAATCGAGTTGACTCTATCGCCGCGTTTAGCTAAAAAAGCCTGTATAAAAAAAGCTCTGCAAGTAACAACTGAAAATCAAAGGGGGAGACATGGCAAACAGACGAAGGGGACAGAAAGAGACTGCGCGCGCAACTATGGACGTGGCGGGCGAAGCGCTCAATCAGACGACGGAACTCGCAGGAGAGGTGATGAATCAAGCGTCTAGCGTGGCTGGCACAATAGTCGAGGCCGGAGCAAGCGTGGTCAAGGCTGTCACGCCCGGTATCAGTAATATAATAAGCGATGGCGGCTCGCAGTCGGTCGCAGAGATCGCGCGAAAGGCCGCTAGAGAAGGAGCGCGGCGAAGCAGAAAAGTTGTGAAGCGCGGAACGAAAGCCGCGAAAAGGGTCGCTGGCCGCGCAAGCAAAGCCACGAAGAAAACCGCAAGCGCTGGAAGAAAATCTTCCGGCAAGGGAGCGAAGAAAGCCTCTTCCAAAGGTGGGGCGAAAGGTCGTGGCGCTGCGAAGGGAAGCAAGAAAGGTGGAAAGAAGAGCAGCAAGAAGAGATAACCTTCGCGCTCATTCATCGCCGCAGGCGCAGAGAAATTTTTCATTTGTAATTTAAAATTCCTTCGCGCTTTCTCTGCGCCTATGGCGGCGAAGTTTTTTAGCCGCACAAGCAAAAATTCTGAGACCTGAAGCGAACCCAGATGTCCGACGAATACTCTTTCGAGAAGCGTCTTGCCGCAGCCTCCACTATCCCGGCTCGTCTATACACAGACCCGGAAGCTTTAGAAGAAGAGAAGAGAAAAGTCTTCGGGCGCACGTGGCAATTGGTCGGCCACACGGAGCAGGTGGCAGAGCCTGGACAGTATTTCACGACAACAATCGCGGACGAACCATTGATAGTTGCGCGCGGCGCGGACGCTACCTTGCGCGCGTTTTCAAACGTCTGCCGCCACCGTGCAGGGCCTGTTGCCAGTGGCGCAGGAAGCTGCAAGAATTTTCGTTGCGGCTATCACGGCTGGACTTACGCGCTCGACGGCAGCCTCATTGCGACGCGAGAGTTCGATGGCGTCGAAAATTTCAGCAGAGAAGAGAACTGCCTGCCCCAATTTCGTGTAGAAACATGGGGCGCGCTCGTCTTCGTCAACTTGGACAATGACAGTGCGCCGCTTCTAGAATTTCTTGAAGACATACCCGCGCGTGTAGGCGACAGAAACTTTGAAGGCATGAAGTTGGCCCAGGCGAAAGACTGGTATGTTAACTGCAACTGGAAGGTCTACGTTGACAACTATCTGGAAGGCTATCACATTCCCATTGTTCACCCAGCGCTCAACCGCGAACTAGATTACGCACGCTACCGCACGGAGACAAAACGATTCTACTCGATCCAGCACTCGCCCATCAGACAGGATCGCGCGACACGCTTGCAAGCCAACTCGACGAGCGACGAGGCGCAATACTTCTGGCTCTTTCCCAACCTGATGCTCAACGTCTATCCAGACAACTATTCTACGAACCTGATTGTGCCGCTCAGCGCTGAAAAGACGCTGACAATCTTCGAGTGGTACTTCCGCGACATTGACAATGATGAAACGCAGGCGGCACTCAAACGCACCGTAGAATTCAGCGACGAGATTCAACGCGAGGACATCTCAATCTGCGAAGCCGTCCAACGCGGCCTGCGCTCGCGCACCTATCGAGCGGGGCGCTACTCGGTCAAGCGCGAGAACGGCGTGCACCATTTTCACGGTTTGTTATCGCAGTTTTTATCGGGCGGTCGGATTGAATGATTAGGGCGGCGTGTGGGCCATAAGATTCAACGACGAATCTTATGGCTTGCTTATTGAGAAGTGCGTAATAAGGCGCGTTCAATTTCTCTCGGAAAATCCACGAAAATAAAATAGTCCGCCGGGTATAGATAATCTTCGCCTTCGTTATCTATAACTCGAATGTAATTCGACTTTGCCGCACTTTCATCTGGCAACATCTGATAAATCATGCGCGGGGTCAGCATATCTATATCATCACTGTGGATGCAGATGGCAAACTTTGGAACCGAATCTTTACGCTTCGTCATAATTCTCAATCCAAATAACGTTTGATTCTCATAAACCTTTTGCCTATGCCATGAGCTTCAAACCAATGCACTTCGGCATGTCGAATTGTACCATCACGAAGACGAACCTGAGCCACACCTTTCAACTTCCTCCAGCGACCTTTCCCAAATCTCTTTCGCAAAATGGGAAGAATGCGAATGCTGCTTCCGATGGCGATTGTTTCAACATCCGCGATCTTTCCAATGATCTCAAAGTTCATCCACTCACATTATGTCAGGCGTGTTCAGAAGATTCAATAGATGCCCAACGCCGAATTCAACCACCGCGAGCAAGCAGATAAAAAGCGAGGATTTACCACAAGATTATGAAAGTCTTGCTATCAGGCGGCTTGAGTGATTCGTTATGCGGCGCGTACTTCAACATATTCAATGCTGGAAGAAGGCTCAGGAACAGGCTGACCATCTTCGCGCAGCCCTTCGATGTGAAACTCTATAGCCTCTTGAATCAATTCCAGCACTTCTTCTCTTGTGTCTCCTACGGCAACACAGCCCGGTAAATCGGGCACATACGCGCCAAAGCTGCTTTCACCTTCTTCGACAATCACGGCATATTTCATAAGCATTGAACCTCGCGACTATTTCAAACCTGCCTGTTTCAAGATGCTGTTGAGCGTACCCGGCGGCACATCAACGCTCTCTTTACCTGCGACCGTAACCGTTCCAGGTTTGTTCGGATGCTTGAATTGGCGATGACTATCTCTCGTTCTCGCCAGATACCAGCCATCTTTTTCAAGGAGTCTGATGACCTCCCTAACTTTCATGCGGGAATAATAAGACTTTTCCTGTTGTCATGCTCCGATAATATGTCATGTTTTGGAAAGAGGAAAGAATTCAACCAAGATTTATGGACTCAATTGAGCCAACGCGACTTCGAGCAGAATAACTTTCTTGATGCCGCCATAGATGGTCTCGATCTGGCAGTTTTCTTCTAGCGAGTGCGAGGCGCTGCAATCGCCTGCGCCGGTCGAGATTGCGGGGATTCCTTCGTGCAACGCAACGTTTGAGTTGTTAGAGCCTGTGATGGTAACGGGCGGGTTCGTAAAACCCATCTGGATTTGCACGGCCTCGGCTGTGCGCACGAGTGTGGAATCGCGGTGGCCTGGAAGGATTGCTGCGGGAGTTCTTGAAATCACTTCGGTCTTGACGGTCATGCCTGCGCGCTCCGCTTCTTCCTGAAGTATGCGCGCGATACGGTGTTCGTAATCGTCCAGAAGCTCGTTGCTTGTAGAGCGCAGATCAACCGTGAACCATGCGTCCGAAGCTTTCGCGTTGACTACCTGAGAGCCTCCGAGCATACCAATGTTCAAGTTGGTCGGCGGATTTTCGGGAAGCTTCAGTTCGTAGATGCGCTCTATGGCGCGAGCGAGCGGGAGCGTGGCCGAGTAGGGCGGCGTGCGCGAGCGCGTGTGGCCGCCGGGGCCAATGAAGTGATGCCGGTACCAGTTGATTCCTATGCCGCCGTAGGTCAAGCCTTCGTAGCCGCCATCCAGAGCGACGTAGTAATTAATCTTGCTCTTGTTATCCTGAACGAACTGCTTCACGCCCTTAAACGTCGTCTCCTCTTCGACTGTGAAGACGAACAGCAGATCACCCTTGGTCTTAACGTGCGCAGCATCCAGCGCGCGTATGCTCGCAAGCATAGCCTCTACGTTGCGCGTATCGTCGCCTATGCCGGGCGCGTAGATAGTGCCGCCACGCACGGTCGCTTTAATCTTCAATCCGGGCTGAAACACAGTATCCATGTGCGAGTCGAACACGACGGTTGGCCCGCCGCCCGTGCCCTTACGCAAGGCTATGAGGTTTCCGACCGCATCGTAATAGATTTTTTGGAGCTTGTACTTTCTCAAAAGCTTCTCAATATATTTGGCGCGCTCCTGCTCGTGACCCGACGGTGCATTAATCTCCGTGATAGTAGTCCACTCGCGCAAAATCGCGTCGCGGTTTCTATCAACGAAGTCGAAGGAAGATTTCATCTGGGCTTCGGCGGCGAGTGCGCTCACCTGCGCGGTGTACGGAGCAAGTTTCGTCGTGTCCTGGGCGCGCATTGATATAAACGCGACGAGAAGCAG
This sequence comes from Acidobacteria bacterium 13_1_20CM_3_53_8, assembly GCA_001920415.1. Lineage (GTDB taxonomy): Bacteria > Acidobacteriota > Blastocatellia > Pyrinomonadales > Pyrinomonadaceae > 3-1-20CM-3-53-8. The sequence continues at coordinate 7,126 of MNJR01000011.1, forward strand.
TAGAATTGAGAGAGACTTTTTCATTGAAACTCCTTCTTGAGCCGAGAAGAGTTGTCGGCGTTGTTGACGAAATAAAGATTAGTTCTTAAGAGCGGCGATTTCAAGAAGTGTAGAGATTTTTTCATTGACCCATTTGTTCGTTTTTCATTGATTTTATTCTCTTGTTTTCTAATTGAATGAATGAAAAATAGATAAATGAGTCAATGAAAAATGGATAGACCTCTTTCGCCTTTGCTCCTAATCACTCACCTGATGATCTAGCTGTGTCTGTGATTAGGAGCACGTCGTTCGTCGTAAGGCTGCGAGCGAAGACCAGGCGTCCGTCGCGCGCGAGAGCGTAAGAGTAAAAGAGGTCTTTGGCGAAGTTCGTAAAAGCTTGCGGTGCGCCGCCGTCAATCGGCTGGAATTTCAGATTGGTGAGGTTGTCTCGATAGTCTGTGTAGACAATGCCGCGACCGTCTTGCGTCCAGAAGATGTTGGAGTTTCCGTCAGCGTCCGATTGCGGCACGTCGAAGATTTTTACGGCCTGCCCGCCCTCGAATGGAATGATTGCAATCTGCCAGGGAGCGTTCGGTTGATCTTCGCGCTGCCAGCATGCTATCCATCGTCCATCGGGCGAAATGGCAGGGCGCAGTGAGAGCTTTTCTGTGAGACGGACAGGCTCGCCGCCGTCAATCGAAATCTTCCATAGAGTTTTGATAGAGCTTTGCGCCGAGTGTTCATAAATCACCCAGCGTCCATCGGGCGACACCTGCGCCCAGTTGCTCTCCTGCTGGTCGTTGGTCAACTGCACTGGGAGACTGCCATCCCTGTTCATGCGCCAGATTTGCCACGCGCCCGCGCGGCTTGAATGGAAAACTATGTAGCGCCCGTCGGGCGAAGCCATTGGCCCGTAATTTCTTCCCGCGCCAGCGGTCAACTGACGCTGGTTAGTACCGTCCGCGTCCATCTCCCAAATGTCAGCGCTCCCCTGCGCTTCGGACGCATAGAGAATCTTTCCTTCGGGAGTCCAACGCAGATCGAAGTAGCGCCCCGCGCCGGAAGTTATCTGCGCAAGCTGGTTGGAATTTCCGCGAGCGGCTACCCAGATGCTAGTGAAAGTCTGACGCTGAATTGTGAGCAACTCTCCAGCGTTCGCAGATAGACTCAAGCCTCTGTAATCGCTCAGGTCGTTGATGACTCTGCGCGCTTGCCCAGAAGCATAATCGAGACGCCAGAGTTGTAGATAAGAGGATGATTGATCCTGCGCAGCGATGAGCAGGCCATTGCCATCGTGCAGCCACGCAACCTGATTTATGTCTTGCCATCGGTCTGGCGAGATCAGTCTTTCGTTTCGGCCATCCGCCTGCACCTCTGCGACTTTCATGAACACGCCGTTGGCGTCTGTCTTTTGTATTACGAAAGCTATGCGGCTGCCGTCAGGAGACCACGCGGGCGCGCCTGTTGCTGAAATATGCTCAGGGAATTTGCGCGAGGCTACAGCCTGCTCGTTCGTTCCGTCTGCGTCTGCTATGACGAGCGATTCAAAGCCTCGCGCCGCCAGCCCGCGCACGAATGCCAAGTGCTTTCCATCGGGCGAGAGACCAACGGGGCTGCTCACGCCGTCGCGCAATTTTTTAACGGAGCCGCCGAGCGCAGGCACTTGATAGAGCGCCATCTTGCTATCGTCCATTTTGTCGGCAGTGACGTAGAAGATGAACGTTCCGTCGCGCGAAAAAGTTAGCCCGCGATAATTCAGGTCTGCTGGAGCGACCAAGCGCACGCTGTTTGCGATTGCCACCTGCCTGACCCATAAGCCCTGTTTGCCCGCCTCGTCCATAGCATAAGCCACGTACTTGCCGTCGGGCGAGAGCGCAGCCGCCACAATGTTGCCGCTGGTTGTGAGCTTCGTGCTCTTCGTCCATTGAAAGTGCGAAACAGAACTGTTTCTGAATACAAAAGCGTAGAGGACTACAACGGCGATTAAGCTTAAAGCCAGAACTGCTGCGATGAATGCCCATCTCGTTCGCGCGGGCTTCTCCATTAAAGAAGAGAAGAGAACTTTGGTTGAAGCAACGGAGCGCGGCTCAGCCGTTCCATGCGTTTGCGGTTCAATGGTCAGCGGTTTTGCCACGTCTTCGGTCGTAATAGCTTTACCGGCGAGCGCTGTTTCTCCTTCATCGTCGTGCTCTTTCAACAGTTCGGGCGCAGGAGCAGCCGCTAAACTTTCGTCGCCATCATCGGTCAGCAAACCTTTCGAGTCCGGGCCGGGAGCGAGCGCTTCAGCGACCTGCTCGGAGATTGAATCTTCGACGGTGAAGATGTCCGTGAAATTTTCATCAAGCTTCGTGGCCCAGAGCGGCGCTCCGTCGCGCACACGCACAAGCTGAACTGTGACGCGCACACGGTCTGCAACGCGCTGTATGCGACCGTCCAGAACGTAGCCTACGTTCAGTTCGTAGCCAGCGGCCTGCGCGCTGTGCTCGCCGTCGTAGTATTTGAGAACTGAGCTTGTTGGCTTGACGTTGATGAGCGCGTTGTTGCTGAGCTTGGTGATGATTGCATCGGCCAGTCCCATGCCCAGAAACTCATCCGACTTCTCTTCCACGCGCAGCACTTTGAAAGGAAGGACAGCAATGGAGCGCGACGCGGTTGGCATCTCGTCCCGTTGCACATTGGTTGCGGCGGTAGGGAAATATGAAGGAGCCAGAACAGGTTGACCATCCAGATAGCGCTTGATGTCTTCGGAAAACTCTTCGGCGGACTGATAGCGACGCTGGGCTTCTTTCCTGAGCGCCTTCATCATAATGTTGTCCAGGCTGCCGGCAAGCTGGCGGCGCAACTGCTCAATCGAAGTGTTGCGCGCGCGTGCGACCGAATCGGGCGTTATCTCTATGGGTTCGTCGCCGTCAACGGGTATGACCTCAATCTGGTTTACGGCAACGCTTGGGCTTTCCGGCTCTTCACCGCAGATGACGTGCGCGAGTTCTTCAGGCAGGCGTGTGCGCAGGCGATACGGACGATGATCCGTCAGCAGTTCGTAGAGCATAACGCCTAGCGTGTAAACGTCGCTGACAATGGTCGCTCGCTCGCCACGCACCTGCTCAGGACTTGCGTACTCAGGCGTCATAAGGCGTAGCGTTGCGGTCGTAGGGTCAAGCGTGGGCGAAGCAATCTCAGGGTTGAGAATCTTAGCAATGCCGAAGTCCAGAAGCTTCGGCGTGCCGTCGTGCGTGACCAGAATGTTAGAGGGCTTGAGGTCGCGGTGAATGATAAGATTCTGGTGCGCGTAAGCAACGGCAGAGCAGACTTTTCTGAAAAGTCTCAGACGCTCTGCTACGGAGAGCTTCTGCGTGTCGCAGTAGTAATGTATCTGCTGGCCTTCGACATACTCCATGACGAAGTAAGGCAGACCGTCTTCCGTTGTGCCTCCGTCAAGAAGACGCGCGATGTAGGGATGATCCAGCGAGGCCAGAATCTGTCGTTCGTTGCGGAAGCGGCGCACTATGAAATCCGTATCCATGCCGCGCTTTATCAGCTTGATTGCGACGCGCTTCTGAAACTCGTCATCGGCGCGCACGGCCAGAAAGACTGACCCCATGCCGCCGCGCCCAATCTCGCGCACGGTCTTGTACGCTCCAATGCGACGGCCAATGAATTCGTCAACGGATTCTTCTACAAGCGTTTGAGCAGAGAGCGGGCTGCGGTTGGCGTAGCTCCCAGCGCTTTCATAAGAGGCTATGAGCGTCTCGACCTGATTGCGCAGCCGCTCGTCCGTGCCGCACGCATCAGAGAGAAAAGCCTGACGCTCGCCGGGCGCAAGCCTGAGCGCAGACTCAAACACTTCTTCAACTTTCTTCCAACGCTCAGGATTCATAAAACGTTAACGTGCGAAACGATTAATACTATAGCGGTTCTCACTTGAATGCGACTCATGTCAGTACCGCCTGCGGTAGCGGGCGGGTCGTAGCCGCACCGATACCCGCCCGCTACCGCAGGCGGTACTGACCTGCATGCCTTGATCAGAGTGGTCGCACCCAAGTGAGAACCGCTATATAAGCTCCAAAAAATTGTTTCCCGGTTTCACTCACCAATTTATGAAGAAGCGGCAGCCACGCCCTCGTGTTCCTGCATCACCGAAGCGCCCTGGACAAAGAGGCAAGCCTATCAACCATAGATGGTCTTAGCAGATTGGCGCTCGGGAGTTGCGGTGTGCGGTCTCTCGTGCGTTCTAGGAACGAGCGGCGTGCAGTGCCGGGCAACAAAGTTAATAATAAACGACCGCGAGAGGTTTGTCTAAAGGCGAATGCCGTGCTATGGCGCGGTGACAAGTGAAGAGCAAGCATCACTTTTAATTTTTCATTTACAGTAATAAGAAAAGCAATCAACTTATTTCTGTAAACTGAAAAAAATAGATTTAAAATTAAAAATTCTTTCTTGCTCGTCACTTGTCACACGGTCAATCTGAAGCAGCGCGTGTGCGAAAGATGCGTTTGCTGCTGTCGGCGCTCAGCCAGCGATAGACGGAATAGATGCTGCCGACGAGCGAAATGATTATCAATGCATAAACGGCGTACTCTATGACCCACGAGTTCATGAAGCGAATCAGCTTGCGACCAAAATAGAGAGCCAGCATCGCCTCGATTGTGAAGCGCAGGAGTCGCCCCAGAAAGATTGCCGGAAACATCCTCTTCTTTTTTATCTGGAGCGCGGAGGCCGTCATTACCACCACGGTAAACGGGAAAGGCGGCGGCAGCAGCGCCGAAACCAAAAGTGTGCGGCGCGCGCGCCTCTTCAACTGCTTCCGCACAACTCTTATCTTGTCTGAATCTACGAATCCTTTCAGCCCTCTTTGTCCCAGCCGCCGCGTCGCCGCGTCCAGAACGAACACGCCTATCATAGAACCCGCTAGCGCCATCATTACATAGTAAATCCAGATGAGGCCGGTGCGGTTGGCGCTGACGAGGGCTATGAGCAAAAAGTCGTTGCCGAACGGTAGGAATAGAAACGAAGAGTCGAGCGCGCCGAATAGTAGGAGACCGAACCCGCCCAGATGACGGAAGAAACCAAAAATTTTTCTGGTGAAAGGGCTGACGATGAAGAGGGCAACAAGTTTCAGCAACAATTACCTCTTGCGGTCTCGCGCTGGAAGCGAATGACTGTTATGAAAAGTATAAACCCGAACCCGCGCACGCCGCACCGCTCAACCCTTTCGAGTTCTCGCTTTGCGTCTTTGCGTCTACAGCGTGAGAAATAGGTTCACGCTGTAGACGCAAAGACGCTAAGAGAAATACAGAAGCGCGCAAAGAATGTTTTGAGTTGCTTCTAAGTCTGCGAAGTCTCGCCCTGTTGCTGCTGAGACTCGCCAGCGCCTTGTTCTTCGTTGTCGTTCGATCTAAGAAGGCTGCGAGTTTCAGCTATCACGCCTTGCGCGCGGTTACGCAGGTGACGGGATTTGCTCGCAATAGCATCTGATGCATCATTAGTGAATGCGACCAGCTTGTCGCGCAGCAGCGCACGACGACGCGCTCCCTTGTCAGGATCGAGTATGTACATCAGACTCGCGCCCAAGCCCATCCCTACAAGAAGCGTCCAGCCCGCGTTGAATCCGCCGCCGCTCGTTCGCGTGCTCGTTCTGCCTGAGCTTTGCACGCTTTTGCGCTCGCCGGAATAAGATTGCGCCCCAGGCTCAAGCCCTTCCTCGTTGAGACGCCCGCCGTATGCAAGGTCGCCGTAATCGCTGCGAGCGCTCCCCGGATTCTGCGGCTCAGTGCTAGCCGTTTGTTGTCTAGTGCCTGCGCCCAAATCTTGCGCGCCGCTCAAGACGCCAGCGTTGCCGCTCATAACTTCCGCTCCACCGTTCCCTCTATCTGTTTGTTGTGTTGACATGAAAAGTCTTCCCTCCCTCTTACGAATTTGATGGCGTTTTACAGTAAAAATCAGTGATAGCGCTCACCACCGGGCGTGCCACTCTTTTTGCCGCTGCCCTCGCCTTTGTTGGTTGAGCCACTGCCTTGGCTGCGGCTGCCTGATTCGCCGCGCTCGCCCTGTCCTCCCTTTTGTCGCGTGCCTCCGCTATGGCCGCTGCCGCCCTGATTCTTCCCGCCGCTCTCTTTGCCCGCCGCGCTGAGGCTCAAAGGTGTACCACTCTCCAGCATGTGTCTCATGCTCTACTCTCCCTTCAAGTTGATGTTCTCCTGAAAAGTAAAGCTCAGCCGTTTGTCGAGAGCGTCACATAAAACTCGCCCCTTTGTTAATTGCTTATTAGAATCTTCTATTTCGAGTGCAGGCCGCATGCAGGAAGATGAAGAGAGGTGAGGATACTGCCAGATTCTCAGAGGTTTTCAATCGTCACAGGCTCAACCTCGTCTGCTAGATTGAAGCCGAAGATGCGCGAGTAGAAGTAGAGTTCGCCATCGAGCGCGCGCTTGATGTTTTCGGCGCGGCGGAAACCGTGCTGCTCGCCTTCAAAGGGAACGTATGCGACCGGCAGCCCCTTCTTTCTTAAAGCTTCGACCATCACTTCGGCCTGAGCTGGCGGCACGACCTTGTCTTCCAGCCCTTGAAAGAAGATGACTGGACAAGACAGCTTGTCCGTAAAATGAATAGGCGAGCGTTCGCGGTAGAGGTCTGCACGCTCAGGGTACGGGCCAATCAGCCCGTCCAGATAGCGCGACTCGAATTTGTGTGTATCGGTCGCAAGCGCCGCAAGATCGCTCACGCCGTAATGGCTCGCGCCCGCTCCGAAAGTTTTTCTGAAGGTGAGAGCGGCGAGCGTCGTGTAGCCTCCTGCGCTTCCGCCGCTGATGGCCGAACGCGCGCCGTCCGCCAACCCGCGCTTCGTTAGATAACGCGCGCCGTTCACGCAATCGTCAACGTCAACTATGCCCCATGCATCTTTCAACCTCTCACGGTAATCACGCCCGTAGCCAGTGCTTCCGCCGTAGTTCACATCCAAAACTGCTATGCCTCGACTCGTCCAATATTGAATGCTCAAGCTAAGCGTGGTCGTCGTGGCGGAAGTTGGCCCACCATGACTTCTGACCAGAAGCGGCGGGCGCTCACCATCTGGCGCTTGAAAGTCCATGTTGCGCGGCGCATAGAAAAAAGCGTGCGCGGTCTTCCCATCTTCGGTCGGAAACTCTATAGCCTGCGGCACAGAAAGATAACCTTCATCAATTTGCAGATCGCTTGCGCGGCGCAAGATTTTTATCTCGCTTGTGACCAAGTCTAATTCGACGATTGAAGCGAACTGCGTTGGCGACCCTGCGCGAAAACTGGCGCGACCCTGCGCGGCGCGCACGTAAGTAATATCTGTGAAAGGAGTCTCTATGCTGCCAAGCTTGCCCGTAACGGTGTTCAATCTTGCAAGGCGCGTCGCACCCTGTTCGATGTAAGCGCAGATGATTGAATCTGCGTTCTCGAAGGCGTACATTGAAAGCCCAAAAACCCACTGCGGCATGCCAAACTCCGCGCTCATCTCACGAACCGCGACGACGTTGCCATCCTGATCGGCGCGATAGATATTCCACCAATTGTTTCTGTCAGAGACGAAATAGAGTGTGCCATCGGGCGACCACTCCGGCTGAAATATTGATTCTTTGATGCTGCCTGCAATCAACCTGGATTGGCCCAAACTTCCATCATCTTTAACTTCTGCAACGCGCAACTCACACCCGTCCCAAGGCATGTTCGGATGATTCCACTCCAGCCAAGCAAGGCGCGTCCCGTCAGGACTCAATCGCGGCGACGAATAAAAGTTGCGCCCGCTGACCAACACGCTGCCGCCATTGTCTTCGCCGTCAAGACGAACGCTCACGATTGTGTTCTGAGGTTCGCCGCCGCCTATAGTGTGATCTTCGCGCACGGCTATTAAACGGTTACGCCTGCGGTCAATGATTGCGTCCGCATAACGCATGTCTACTGCGGGCGTGAGGGGGCGAGGTTCACCATCTGCGGCCTGTTTATAAAGTCTCTGATCTGTAAAGTTCGAAAAATAGATAGTGCCTTCAGCAACCACGTAGTCGCCGCCGCCATATTCGTGAACGCGTGTGCGCGCGCTGAAATCCTTTGGCGTCATGTCGTTGATTCTTCCTTCAACATCACGCCGCACGATGCAATTTCGCCCGCCCTCTTTCGGTCGCATCTCTATCCAGTAAGTGTCCCGGCCATCGAGCACGACCTGGCTCAAGCCTATAGTTCCGCCCACGATCAAGTCCGAAGTTATAGGCGATTTCCATGAACCGTATGGTGCTACCTGTTTCTCGTCATTATTCGTCATCTTCATCTCCGAAATGTGAACTTCAAAATTCAACTCTTTCGAGTTCTTCTTAGCGTCTTTGCGTCTTGGCGTGAAACCCTTTCTCACGCTGTAGACGCCAAGACGCTAAGAAAGAGCGCAAAGAATTGTCTCTCATAAAGCTTCTTCGCATACGCCGCGCATGCTGCATCCGGTGCAACGCCGCGAGTCGTTATGGCTGCGATGAACAATTTCCACAGCGCGAGCCTCGCGCATCTCTTCAAGCAGCGCTAGAAGTTCTTCGCGTAAATTTGCTGTGAACTCGACCTCTATCTCACGGTCATTGTAACGAATCAGCCCGTAAGGAACACGCGCGCCCGTAGTCTCTTCCACCAGCAGGCAGTAGGCCGCAAGCTGCATCAGGTTCGATGCGTACGGGCGACCGCTCGCGGGGCAGTTACCAGATTTCGCCTCGACCGGAACGATGCCTTCGCGCGTTCGCACAAGATAGTCCGGCCTTCCCACCAGCCCGTACCGTTTCGAGATAAGTGGTCGCTCCTGTCTGGTGCCATGCTCGTCAACGGAGAGCGGAGCGAGGTGTCCAATGGGAAAGCCCGTGTCGCCGTACAGTAGTTTCCCGCGCGGAAGCCCTGAGCGCTTCAAGGACGCGCGCGCTTTTGTGTAAGCGGCGAGCGCGCAGATGAGCAGGACGACGATTGCTGATAGAAGCCAGATCATACGCGCCACCACACCAGCAGAAGAAACGTTGCGAGCATCAATGCGAGCAGAATAAAGAAGAGAGCCATCTGCCGCAAACGCCGCGCGCGAGCAACTTCGCGCCCGTGCGCCAGATGCCAACGAGTGCCGCGCTCGCGCGCTTCGTGCCCTGCGGTAGGCTCAAAGCCTTCTGCGCGCAGCCACCACGCGCGAGAGCAGAAAACATACTCGCCGACTTCCGATGCCCTGATTAATTCTCGCTTCCTGCTCACACGCGCACGCCTTCAACAATAGACACGGGCGAACTCGTTTGTATGACTCTGGAGAGCTTAAATCCTGCGGCCTCGAAAAGCGAAGCGAACTCCTCGCGTGTGCGCTCGCGCCCGCCCGTCATCACGAGCATGTTTATGTCTATGAGCTTGCTCGGCGATGGTTCATCGTGTGGCGTCACAACCATTTCGACTACAGCTATCTTTCCGTTCTCCTTCATCGCGCGATGACAATTCCGCAGGATTGCAACACACTGTTCGTCGTCCCAGTCATGCAGTATCATCTTCATCGCGTACAGGTCGCCGCCTTCCGGCACAGCCTTGAAAAAATCGCCGCCCACAACCTCGCAGCGCGGCGTCAATCCTTCCGCGTCGAACCGTGCGCGCGCGCCATCTGCGACCTGCGGCGCATCGAAGAGAACGCCCTGTGCTCGCGTGTTCGCTTTCAAGATAGAAGCTAGAAAGCTTCCGTGCCCGCCGCCAACGTCAACGATCTTTTCAAAAGGCGAAAAATCGTAAGCCTCCATCACAGCCGCCTCTACGGCGAGCGTGAGGTCTGTCATGGCTTCGTTGAAGATTGCTCCGTTCTCAGGATGCTCCGCGTAGTATTGCCAGACGGGCATGCCGAAGATGTTATCGAAAGCCTTCTCTCCTGTCTTAACGCTGTGAAGAAGATTGCCCCATGCTACGAAATGGTCTTCGCCAAGCTCAGCGATGGCGAATGAACGCATCGCCCCGCTCTTCAAAGTCTCGCCAAGCGGAGTCAGAGCAAAACGCTTCTCGTCATCTTCATTTAATAGACCGACGCTTGCTAACGCGCGCAAGAGCCTGTATATGGAAGGCGCGTGCGCGCCCACACTGGTCGCAATCTCGTCAAAACTCTTCGCACCGTCCGAGAGTATATCTGCGATGCCGAGTTTGGCGGCGGCGTAGGTGATTCTTGAAACCCAGAAACCGAAGATCATTTGCAGCATCACATCTTGCGGCTGCTGATTCACATTCTTCTTTTCGGACATTTCCAACTTTTCGGACATTAAGATTAGCTCCCTTTGATTTAAGCTTTTCTGAACGAAACTTGATAGAAACATTCGGCGTAAAACTTTTGTCGAACCCTGTTAGAGCAGGACTGACAATCTAAACGTCTTCGCATCGCCCGCGCAAGAGCAGTTTTTAGTTTTAAGTTTTCAGTTTACAGTTTTCAGAAGAAGAGCAGAAAGCTTTTTACTTAAAACTGTAAACTGAAAACTTAAAACTGCTCTTCGGGGGTGAAAGCTATGGCGCGAATTGAGGGCGTGAACCCGGCGGAGGCTAGTGGCTACATCAAGCGGGTATTCGACGCGCAGGCGGCAAAGTGGGGCGCGCCTCTACTGAATCATCTGATATACGCGCGGCGGCCTACAGTTTTTCGCGGCGTGCGCGGGATGTGGCAGGGGCTGGAAGGCTCCGGGCTGATTGACAGGAAGTTGCAGGCGCTTGTGAACCGTCGCGTTGCTTACTTGAACGGCTGCGAGTTTTGACAGGACATCAACGCTGCCGTGAGCAGCGAGCTTGGAGTTTCCGACGAGAAGATTGAAGCGCTGCACGATTACGCAACCAGCACGCTTTACAATGCGAAGGAGCGTGTTGCGTTGGAGTACGCGGACGCCATGACCATCACGGGGCGCGACGTGAGTGACGAGCTTTTCGAGAGGCTGAGTGCAAGTTTCAGTGATGATGAGATTGTAGAATTGACAGAAGTCATCGCGTGGGAGAATGCATCTGCAAAATTCAACCGCGCGCTTCGCATCCCTTCGCAGAAGTTATGGAAGCGCTGATGCTATTTCAAAGCTTCTGGCAACCACTCAACCCCTTAGCGAGCTTAAGCATTTCCCTTTGCGCCTTTGCGTGAACATGCAACTTTCATTAACTTGAGCTTAGAGATAATTGCAGGTTCACGCAAAGGCGCAAAGAAAAGAGCAAAGCTCGCAAAGGTGTTTTGAAACACGCTCTAAAATTTCAAGGACAAGCCTTTCCAAAATCGCCATGAAAAAAACTTTAGTTCTTCTGCTCATACTGACTGCTTTTATCTCAAGCGGTCTTGCCCAAATAGATGACCCTGCGCGCGAAGTGCGCTCGCTCGTAGAAACAGAAAGAGCTTTCTCCGCAGCTTCAGTAGCGCACGGCATACGCGACTCTTTTCTGGCTTTCCTTGCAGACGACGGGATCGTTTTCCATCCCGGCCCTGTGAACGGTAAGCAATCATGGGGCGCGCGTGCGCCTGTGCCGGGCGTGCTCAAGTGGGAGCCTATTTACGCGTACGTATCTCAAGCGGGCGATATGGGCTACGACACAGGCCCATGGGAATATCGCAGGGGAAGTTTGCAGGACGAGCCTGTAGCTTTCGGAAATTTCGTGACCGTCTGGAAAAAACAGCAGGACGGCACGTGGAAGTTCGTGCTAGACCTGGGGACTGAAAACGAGCGACCGACGCAGCCAGCGCCCGCGTGGCAACTGCCTGCGAATTTCGTGATGAACGTTTGGAAAGCTAGATCAGCAGTTGACGTTCAGGCAGAGAGCGCCGCGATTCTAGATTTAGAGCGCGAGTTCTCTCAAGCCGCAGCGACGAAAGGCTTGGTCAAAGCTTATCAAGATTACGTCTCATCTGACATAAGACTCTTTCGAACGGGCAAGTTTCCGTCAGTTGGAAGAGACGCAGCGCTCGCCGTGTTCACAGCGCGACCGCAAACGCTTGTCTGGCAATCTACGAAAGCGGATGTTTCGCGCTCTGGCGATCTGGCTTACGATTACGGCACTTACGAATTGAGGGAGGCCGCAAACGCCGGTGCTGCACAGACAGAAAGCGGCAACTACGTTCACATCTGGAAACGGCAGCGCGGCGGCAAGTGGAAGCTGGTCGTTGACGTTCAGAATCCGATTCCGCCACAGACTCATTAGCCTGCAAAAATCATGGAAGCATTCGACATCTCTCAACTTACCTCAGAGCGCAAGCGCTCTGAGCGTCTCTATCTTGAATTCCTCCGAAAACCCTCGCTCAGCATGGGCGTTTACGAACTCGTGGCTGGCGCGACCGACCCGCAAAAGCCACACACCGAAGACGAGGTCTATTATGTTGTGCGCGGACGCGCGACTGCACAGGTCGGACAGGAATCACGCCCCGTTCAAGAGGGCAGCATCATCTTCGTCGCGGCGAATGTAGAGCATCGCTTCCACACAATCACGGAAGACCTGACGCTGCTTGTCTTCTTCGCGCCTGCTGAGAGTGTATAGAGAACGTGAAAGGATTTAATTATGAAATGGGTTTGATAGATTAGTAGCCGCGTGATGGATGATTGCAGCAAATTATCAGATGACAGATTTCAGCGACTATCGCCCTTATGAGCTTCAGCATAGGTGCGCAACGCCGCGTTGATTAAATTTTGATATTCCGAACCCTGCGCTTTGAACCATTCCATCACCTCCGCATCCACGCTCACCAATATGGGCACTTTGCCTTTCGGAATGCGCAGTTTGGCGTTGGCAAAAAACGTCTCGTCCAAAGGCGGGATGTCTGAGGTATCAACCTCTTCGTCCGTCATTCGATCAACCCTCTCCCAGTTCGTTTCTGAGGAATTCTTCAAATCGTTCACGCTCATGTTTCAGTGCCTTTCGCAAAGAGATGATACGAATTGTGTTCTCGTCAGGCTCGGCATAAACAATAACGACAACTCGCCCGCCGATAAAGCCTATGCCTATAAAACGATCTTCGCCATAATTTGCTCTGACATCAAGGGCAGCGAGAACAGGAAGTTCAAAGATTTCCCATGCGTTTGCAAAATCAAACCCGTGTTTGCGAATATTTGCCTGGTTCTTATCCTCGTCCCATTCAAATTCCACCGGAAAAGTGTAACCGCAAGCCCTTCATTAAGACAAGAAGGTTGAGGCGATACGCAAGGCAACACTGCGTTGATAGGTTAGTGAGATTGCTTATAGAGCTTTTTCAACCGGGCTAGCGTGTCGGCTTCGCGTATGCTCTTGTCTGTGCGTTCGCGTTTGAAGCGTGGGATGCGCAAGACATATCCGGCTTCGTAGGCACTGGTCTTTTGAATGTCTTGAAAATCAACTTCGATGACCATCTCCGGTTCAATCACTACGTTGCGCCCGCGCGCGGTGATGATCTTCGGCTCCAATTTTTTAGTCAGATCCCTCAGAATCTCTTCCGAAAATCCCGTGCCGACTTTGCCTACGGTTTTGAATTTCTCGTCATCACGAATCGCAACGACCAGACTTGATAACAGCCCACGGCGTCGGCCTGAGCCGTAGATGCCACCGACCACCACCACGTCAAGAGTCTCGAACGCTGGCTTGATCTTCATCCAGTTGTCTGAGCGCTGTCCAGGCGTGTACGTGGCGTCGGGGTCTTTCGCCATCAAGCCTTCGTGACCTGCTTTGATAGCCTGCTTGAAAAACTTCTGCTGCTCCGCAATCTTGTCCGTGACGATTGATTCTGTCATCTTCACGCGCTCCGTCACGCGAAAAAGTTTTTCAAGCTCGCGCCGACGCTCTGCCTGCGCCACATTCATCAAATCACGCCCGTCGTGATAGACAAGCTCGAAGAGAAACAGCACTAGCGGAATCTCTCTGGTCTTCTCTTCGATTTCGTGGCGGCGTCCGAGCCGCATCAATACGGACTGAAAAGGCAGACGCTTCTTCAGCGTTGGATCAAACGCAACGGCTTCGCCTTCAATGATCGCATCGCCGCCTTTCCATGCTCTGCTTAATGCCTCGACCAAATCCGGCATAGCTTGCGTGTCGTCGTTCAACCGGCGCGAGTAGAATTTCATCTCGGCTTCGCGTCCGCCTTTGATGTGAATCTGAAGCCGCGCGCCGTCGTATTTTATTTCGAAAATAATTTGCTTGTCCTTGAGCCTTTCAAAAATCTCGCGGGGGTCATCAACCTTGTGCGCGTTCATGAATTGATAAGGCCGGAAGAGTCTCAGTCCGGTGCGCGCCAGAGCCTTTCGTCCTTTCTTCGCTCGTGCGGCTGCAAGCCCTATGTCGTTGGTCATAGCATAGAGATGCTCTACGGCGTCAACATCAACATCGAAGGCGCGAGCCAGAGCTTTCATTAGCGTTCCGAAGCCTACATTTATTCGCATCTGCCCCAGAAGCATGCGCGTGAAATATTTCGCGCCGGGGGCGTTCGTGCTGGCGAAAACATATTCGATCAATTTCGAGCGATCCTCATCGCGCTTCACCGTTCGGTTAACACGCTCCCACAGATCGTCAACGGTCAATTGATCGCGCCCGCTCGCGAATTCCGCGACGACTTCGCTCATGTCCCCAGTCTGCTTCACACGCTCGTCAATCAACGATTCATCTTTGCCGGAAACTTTCGAGAGCGCCGCGCGAATCTTGCCCGGCCCGATTCCAAGTTTGTCAGTGAGCTGTGGGTCAACGACTTCGCCGACGGTGAAATGAGCCAGAGCCTCAAGCGTCTTCTCGTTAACCTGTCTGAAGAGGTCTGCCAGAATCTCTACACGCTTCGGCTCACGTGTTGACTGCTGCAATTGGTCGTAAACCTGTGCGAGCTTAGAAAGCTTCATCCTCAATCGCCGCCAGAAGTTTAATAATCTTTGCGCTCTCCTTTGCGTCCTTGCGCCTTTGCGTAAGGAAATATTTCACGCTGGAGACGCCAAGGCGCTAAGAAGAGACGCAAAATCGTTGGGCAGCTTACATGCAAATTGCAAGCCTCGTATGAAGAGATGGAGGGATTGTTATGGCGAAGTCTAAAAAGGCGCAGGGGCTTGAAGAATTGGCGGCGCAGATTCGCGTGTGCACGCGCTGTCCCTTGCACGAATCGCGTACGTTGGCCGTTCCGGGCGACGGAAAATTCTCTGCGAAAGTTATGATTATAGGCGAAGCGCCCGGCAAGGAAGAGGATGAATCGGGGCATCCGTTCGTGGGGAGCGCAGGCCGTTTCCTCAACCATGTGCTAGAAGGAACAGGACTGGATCGAAACGATTTCTTCATCACCAATACCGTGAAATGCCGCCCGCCGAAGAACCGCACGCCGAAGAAGCTGGAGGTTGATACCTGCACCTCGAACTACCTGTTCGAGCAGATTGCGCTACTGAATCCTAAGTTAATTATGCTGCTCGGCACGGTCGCAGCGAAAAAAGTCTTGGGCGTTAAGAGCATAAACGAGGCGCGCGGTCGCGTAATCCTTCACGAAGGGCGCAAATATCTGGTCGGCTATCACCCGGCTGTCAGATTTTACAGAGAAGATTTGGGCGAAAAGGTGAAAGAAGATTTCGCGCTGCTCAAACGCGAGGTCAAGAAAGTAAAAAGGTAAAAGGTAAAAGGAAAAAGTGAGGCTGAAACCACTTTTACAGATTTGGAGAAAAGAAGTAATAGCAATGCTTTCAACCTTCTTCACTTTTGCCTTTTACCTTTTTACTTTTGACTTTCTTATCCGGCACTTGCCTTGCAGAACAAAGTGGCTGAACGGCTATTTGCGCGCAGAAAGTGAGTGAGAATAAAACGCTCGTGTATGAGAATTGAGCAATCTCTTTGTGCGCAACCGCACATAGCTTTTAGCAGTGAACTACGAAGATGAGCCTTGAGATTTATCACAAAAAGCGTGACTTCAGCCGGACGCCCGAACCGCACGGGAAGATTTCTAAAACTGACCGCCATCGCTTCGTAGTACAGGAGCACCACGCCTCAATGCTCCATTTCGATTTTCGTCTTGAGATAGAAGGCGTGCTGAAATCCTGGTCTGTGCGTCGCGGCCCTTCGCTTGATCCAAACGAAAAGCGGCTTGCGGTTCAGACCGAAGATCATCCGGTCGAGTACCTGAAGTTTCAGGGACATATCCCGGAAGGCAACTACGGCGCGGGCGAGCACATGAAATGGGACGAGGGCACGTACAAGTTGTTGGAAGGCGACGATCCGCTTGAACAGTTAGAGAAAGGCAGATTGAAATTTGAGCTTCATGGCGAAAAGCTTAAGGGCGCGTTCAATCTGATAAAGATGGGCGGGCGCGACAACCAGTGGCTCTTGATAAAAAGCAGAGATGAAGAGGCGAAAGAAGGCTGGGAGCTTGAGACGCTTTTGAAGACGGACGAATTGAAGAGACTGAATAGGCCGAAGAAGCGCGCGAGAGTGAAGGGCGTGAAGAAGTTGAAGACGAAAATCGAAGGCAAAGTCATTTCGGCCAGCAACGCTTTCAAGAAGAAGAAGCTCAGCGGCGATCTCAACATCAAAGTAAGTAGCGACGTTATCCATCTCACGAATCTGGATAAAGTTTACTGGCCTGATGAGGGCTACACGAAAGGCGACCTAATACGTTACTACTACGAAATCTCTAAATACATCTTGCCTTACTTGAAAGACCGTCCGCTGATTATGAAGCGCTATCCGAACGGCATACGCGGCCAATTCTTTCACCAGCACGACGTGAACGAAGCTCCCCATTACGTTCGCACCGCTACGCTCGAAGTTGAAGAAGGGCACGAGGTTGATTACATCGTGGGCGATAATCTTCAGACGCTTCTCTACATGGCTAACCTGGGCGCGATTGAGCGACACCCTTGGCACTCGCGCGTCGCAGACCTTGAACATCCAGATTGGTTCGTCTTCGACATGGACCCGGGCAAGGGCGTGGAGTTCGAGACCATTTGCGAAGTCGCGTTGAGCACCAGAGAGATTTTGACAAAGTTAGGGCTTCAATCTTACGCCAAAACTTCCGGCTCAAGAGGCATTCACGTCTATGTGCCCATAAAGCCGAAGTACAGCTATGAAGAGGTTGCGGAGTTTGCGGAAGGCGTTGCCGGGATTGTTGCCAGCGAAAACCGTGATGTCGCAACGGTCGAGCGCTCGCTAGGCAAGCGCAGGCGCGGGCAGATTTACGTTGACCACATGCAGAACGCGCGCGGCAAATCTGTCGTCGCGCCTTACTCCGTTCGACCGCGCGAGGGCGCGACCGTCTCCGCTCCGCTCAACTGGAGCGAGGTCAAACGAAAGAAGATAAGGACACAGGATTTCACCATCTTGAACATGTTGAAGAGAGTGAAGCAGAAGGGCGATCTATTCAAACCCGTTTTGAGCAAACGTCAGAACCTGGACGGGGCAATGAAAAAGTTGAAAGAACTTCTCGGTGAACCAAAGGCTCGCAGCGCGCGGGCTTGAATCTGAAGTAATCATTAGTATGAACAAGGAAAGGGAGGATTGAAATGGAGGGCAAAAGGGGAGCAAGCAGACGTGAAATGATTGATACGGGTCGAGACAAACGCTACGTGCGCCGCGACGAGAAAGGGCGCTTCGACGAAGTGGACGAGATGAGCCGTTCGCTTTCGCAGGACGTTAGACATCATGCGAAGACGAAGGTGAAAGCGGGCCAAGGCGACAAAGGCGATCAGGAGCGTAAAAGCTAAACCGATTGCGGAATGCGGAATTCGGAATGCGGATTGAAAGCTCAGATTTAAAATCTCAAATCTGAAATTTCAAATTTGAGATTTAAGATTAAGTTCTTCAATCCATCTCTTAAATCCACAATCCGAAATCTAAAATCCGAAATGAAAGAGGGGGTAAAGAAAATGCCAAGAGGTGATAAGTCATCTTACACAGACAAGCAGAAACGGCAGGCCGAGCACATAGAGGAAGGCTACGAAGATCGTGGCGTGTCCAAGAAGGAGGCCGAGAGCCGCGCGTGGGCAACCGTGAACAAAGAATCGGGCGGCGGTAAGAAGAGCGGCTCGGGGCACGGCAAGAAAGAGAAGTAGGAAGGCGTAAGAAGAGACGCGGAGAGTGGGAGACCAAGGCGACGCGGCGAAAGAAAAAGAGATGCTGCGCACGAACTCTTCTTTTATCTCCGCGTCCCCGCGTCTCCGCGTCTCTTCTTTCTCACTTGCTTTTCATCGGGAGGGATTTTTATGCCTGAGGCAACTGAGAAATGCGCGCACCCGCGTTGTCGCTGCGCAGCGCCGACCGTTGGCGGCTATTGCAGCGAGTTTTGTAAGAACGCTGTGAACGCTGGCGAGATCGAATGCAAGTGCGGCCACGCTGAGTGCAAGTGAGACGAGTGCGCCCGGACGCGCTGCTTTTTCAATGTGGCATACTTTAATCACAGACCTTCGTCCGAACTTCACACCTGCGCCATCTGAATATCATCAAAACGCAACGACCTTGAAACGTGTCGCAATAGACCTCGCGCTCGACCTTTAGAGTTAAGATGAACCGGGTATCTAATACCGGATTGCAAAACAAAATAAGGAAGAAGAAAGCGGGGCAGCGGGGGCAAGCCCGCCTTCCAGACCTTCGAGGTTAAGAGAGTTGAGTGGTTCAGATAAACCATCTCAACTGTGAAAGTCTCACAGGTGAGGAAGGCGGGCTTGCCCCCGCTCTCTTCTTCCTTAACTTTATTTTGCAACTTGGTATAAGTCCTTGTAATTGCAGGCATCCAGCCACGTCTGGGTCGCGCCCGATGCGACCGGAATGTGACTCTTCTTTCCCTGAAATCTCGTCCTCAAGAATTGCTCAAGTATTTCTCAACCCGCCTTCATATCATGTAGCCGTCGCATAAGTTTACGAATTTCAACGAAGCTCATGAATTTGAACGAGGCTCGCGGCAAGCGCGATAGAACCAACGAGAACAAGCCGATGAAACCAGTTACCGAAGAAAGCTATAAAATTTTTCGTCGGCACGAAGCGCGCACGCTCTTCGTCACGCATGAGCTTCGGACAAGCCCCCTCAAACCATTACCCGGCACAACGATCCCTACACGCCAAAGCGCGAGGTGGATTGTTGCGGTTTTCAGAAAAGGAGAACTCCAATGTTCATCAGACGGCTCATGAAATATTCCACTTCGCAAAGCTTTCGTTTAAGAGTGATGCTGTGCGCGCTCGTCGTCGCTCTTCTCTGTGCGGTCGCAATTTACAGAAGCGTGGGCGTGAGGGCTTCCGACCCCGCGAACGGCACACTCACGCTCGCCAACACAGAGAGCAACCCGCTCACCTATACGGCTGGGCCGTTCTTCGTCTCGAACCAGACGGCGTTGACGGGAGGGATAATTGACGGCGTAGGCCAGCAGTGCAACCCTACGTTTCAGTGCGACGATTACACTCTGATCGTAAATGTGCCGGACGGGCTACTCGATACGAAAGAGATAAGAGTGATAGTCGCGTGGGGCAAGCCTGTCTCCGACTTTGATATTTACGCGCTGAAGAACAATAAGATTTTTACGTCTGCGGGCAGTTCTATGAACCCTGAGACGATAACGCTTCCGGCTGTCTCAGGCGTTTACACCATCAGGTCAGTCCCTTTCACAGTTTCGGGCGACACAATCACTACGACAATGTTCATACGCGACAAAGCGCCGACCACGCAGCCGAGTACAGAAACCCCGCCGAGCTACCGGAACTATCAATCGCCTGCGGGCATGGGCGATGGTGCGGGCGAGCCTTCAATAGGCGTGAACTGGAAAACGGGCAAAGTGATGTTCGAGGCCAAGCTTCAAACTCTGCGCGTTACTTTCGACGATACTGTGTCGCCTGCGACAGCTACTTGGGCGAGTGTATCCCCGAATACTAATCACGTGAGCCTAGACCCTATTCTCTTCACCGACAGCCGCACGGGGCGCACGATCGTTTCACAGCTTTTCGGCACAACGAGCCTATCGTCTTACAGCGACGACGACGGCGCTACGTGGATACCGAACGAAGGCGGCGGCATGACTTCGGGCATAGACCACCAGACTGTCGGCGGCGGGCCGTTCCATGATCCGCTTACCAGAAACCAGAGCGGGCCTGTTTATCCGAACGCCGTCTACTACTGTTCGCAAGACCTCTACACGGCCTTCTGCGCGCGTAGCGATAACGGCGGTTTGACCTACGGGCCGACGATTCCTATCTACACGTCGATTGATACCTGCTCAGGCATACACGGCCACGTCAAGGTCGCGTTCAATGGAATAGTTTACGTGCCCAACCACACGTGCGGGCTAAATCAGGGCGTAGCAATCTCGGAAGATAATGGCATCAACTGGAGAGTCTCGAAAGTCGTGGACGCGGATACGACGAACGCTATAGGCGACAGCACGCCGAGCGACTGGGACCCTTCCATAGGCACAGGAAAGAAAGGGACGACAGTCTATTTCGGTTACAAGAACGGCGACGGACACCCGCATGTCGCCGTCTCGTACGACCATGCCACGTCCTGGTCTTATGATCAGGATGTAGGCGTGGCCTCCCACATACGCAATATTGCTTTCCCGACTGTGGTCGCCGGAGACGAAGACCGCGCAGCCTTCGCCTTCTTAGGCTCGGACTTGCCGGGCGACGACCCTGCGGCGGTCTGGTATCTCTACGTTTCGACAACCTACGACAGAGGCCGGACTTGGGTAACGACGAACATCACGCCGAACGATCCTGTGCAGCGCGGTACGATCTGCTCCGGCGGAATTAGTTGCAGCGGCAATGACCGCAACCTGCTCGACTTCATAGACTCAACCGTTGACTCGCAGGGGCGCGTGCTCGTAGGTTACGCGGACGGTTGCATTACACCGCAGTGCATAGGCGGTGGGCCGAACGACTTTAAAAGCAAGGCTACGATTGCGCGGCAGACAGGGGGCAAGCGACTCTTCGCCGATTTCGACTCTGCGAGCACTCTTACGTCCGGCGCGTCTCTTTTAGCGGAAACGACCAACACGAGCGACCGTATGCTCGCGCGCATCTTCAACGCGCCGGGCGCTAGAAGCGCGCGCTCGAACGCGGCTAGAATAAATCGTTCGCCATCTCTCACAACGGCGCGTAAAGGGTCGTAATCAACACGAGCCTTGCGCGTCTTTGTGTAAGGCGCGACCGATACACTCTGAAGCCAGCGCCTGAGACTCGTTCGATGCGAATCGAGTCGGCGCTGGCTTCAGATTGTGCGCGGCACTCGCCCGATCAAAGTTTGATTTCACAGGCGTCCGCGTGTAAGAATCCGCAGCAATATTTTGTTCTTCAGTTTAAGGAGTTGAATTAAATGAGGAAGAAGCCTTGCGCCTTCGCGCTTCTGCTTCTGCTTGCAACGGCTTGCGCGAAGTCGCCTGACAATCAGACGACCGTCACGTCACAACAGCAGACAACGCAAGTGACGACGAACAGCCAAATTGTGAACGCGAATGCGCAGCCAACGGCGGCGAACACCAACAGCGCGCAAACGACTAAACAGTTGGACGCATGCTCGCTGCTAACGACCGACGAAGTTGCACAAGTGCAGGGCGATCAGGTGGGAGACGCTAAATCGTCAAGCTCCGCGCAGGGCGACTTTCTGGTCTCGCAATGCTTCTACACAACGAACAATTTCGCCAACTCTGTGAGCCTTAGCCTTGCCGAACCTGACCCGACGAAGGTTGGCGCGCCCGGGCCAAGAAAGTTCTGGGAGACGACCTTTCATCGGGCAGGCCAGAATGGAAGTGAGCAAGAGCATGAGCGCGAACGTGAACGCGGGCGGAAGAAACAATCTCAGTCGAACGAGCAGGAGCAGACACGCCGTAACGAAGGCGAAGAAGAAGAGAGCGTTCCGCCGAAAAAGATTGCTGGCCTTGGCGATGAGGCGTACTGGTCTGCGAATGCAGTGGGAGGCGTGCTATATGTGCTGAAGAAGAATTCTTTCTTGCGAATCAGCGTAGGTAGCGGCCCCGGCGATAACGACGCGCGTATTCGTAAGTGCAAGGCTCTGGCACAAAAAGCTCTGAAACGAATGCCATAAAGCAGTTTTCAGTTTTTAGTTTTCAGTTTTCAGAAAGAAGAGCAGAAAGCTTTTAACTTAAAACTGAAAACTAAAAACTGAAAACTGTTCTTAATACAGGCCACTATGCTGCGCGCACCAATATCTTTCTCATTTCGAATCATCTCAACTCTTCTGCTTCTTTGCTTGCTCCTGATGGGCTGCGCGAAGCAATCTACAAACGCGAACTCCCAACAGCTACCTGCGGTCGTTGCGACTGTGAATGATAGGCCAATCCCAACCAAACTTTATGAGATGTATTTGAAGAATGGTCAGGAGGCTCTCTCGCTTGATCCGAACTCTGCGGAAGGGCGCGCGAAGCTTGACGAGTTGCGCGAAGGCATCGTATCGGAGTTGATTGATCGCGCGCTGATTGTAGAGGAGGCCGAAAGGCGCGGACTCAACATAACGCCAGAGAAGTTGCAGGAGGCAGAGCGTAAGACCATAGCGCAGTTTGGCGGCGAGCAGAAGTATGATGAATATTTGCGGGAAAACAGATTGACGCGCGACGAATACCGCGACGTTATCCGAACGGAAATTTATGGGGAAATGATGCGCGAGGAACTGACCAAAGGGATGACGGCGACGGACGATGAGGTCAAAGCTTATTACGATACGCACAAAGGCGATCAGGATTTCCAGTTGCCTGAGCGCGTCACTGCCTCGCACATACTGATTGAAGCGCGACCCAATCTGATAGCACAGCAGATTGGCCGGGAGAGAAATCTATCGGGCGCAGCGCTGGATGAGGCCGTGCGCGAAGAGATGTTGAAGAGGCGCAATCGCGCAAGTGAGTTGCGGCGCAAGGCTGCATCGGGCGCGGACTTCGCAGGGCTTGCGCGTGCGTCGTCAGATGATTCGGCTACGAAGAGTCTGGGCGGCGATCTTGGAAGCTTCCCGCGCAACTCGCACCCGCGCGCATTCGACGATGCAGCCTTTGAGTTGCATGAACCCGGCGAGGTCAGCGAAGTTGTGCAGACAGATTTCGGCTTCCACATCATCAAGCTCTTCAAGCACGAGCCTGCGCGCGTGCAGACTCTAGAAGAGGCTACGCCTGAGATTCGACGGCGAATCATGAACGATCACGAGGCCGCGCTCCTATCAGACACGCTCAAGAATCTTCGTAAGAACGCGCGCGTCAGAATCAACGAGCCTTTCCGCTTCGGCCAACTCCGCAACGAATTCCCGCAAAGCTAAAAGGCAAAAGTGAAAAGGTAAAAGGCAAAAGTGAAGGCACGCCTTGCAGGCGTGAATGATAAATTAAAAATGGTTTCCTCCTAACTTTTGCCTTTTACCTTTTTCCTTTTGCCTTCCTCAAGTTTTCCTCAACCACCCTGCAGAAATCGAAAATAGCGAAATTTCCTAAGAAATTCGGTTGTTTCTGGCTTGACCCGTGTGCCTCAAGTTTTTCTCAGGTGTGGGCGCGTATCTTCTCGGCATGGTTGAGATGCACGATTCATAGGGGAACGGTTAACCCTCGCGCAAGTAGGGTGGCGTCGCTGTGGGGGCGGCGGCGCCACCCGCTCCTTGATGAAACAGTTCACGCCCCTTTCGGAACCCGAAGCATTTCGAGAAGGCTTCAAAACAATATTTCAGGAGAATCAAAATCCATGTTTAAAAATTTTTCTAACTTTCGTCTGGCTATGACGCTCTTTCTGCTCATTGCCGGAATAATTTTCGCGCTGCACCACACGAGCGCAACTTCTGCCTCATCCAGTGCAGGCACAACTTCTGTGATAGTCGAATTACGAGGCGACCCCGGCGCGGTTTACAAAGCCAGGATTCAACGCGCTGGCGGGAGCGTTTCAAACGAACAGCTTCAATCATATCGCAATCAATTGAGCGTCGGTCAGGATCAGCTTCTCAACGATCTCAAGCAGCGCGGAGTTCAATTTCAGGTTGACTCGGTTGACGTAAACAATTTTGACGGAAGCCTTGCTGGAAAAGTCGAATATCGCTACACGCTCGTTCTTAACGCCGTCACGCTCACGGTTCCGCGAGCCGCTATACCGACCATAGAAAGTTTGCCGCAGGTTAAGAAGGTTCACCAGAACGGTTACCTTCACGTTGCGCTTCAGAAGAGCGTTGACTATATCAACGCACCGAAAGTTTATGGCCGCTATCAAGAGTTGACTCCGACAGACAATTTCAACGAAGGCTACGAAGGGCAGGGCATCAACATAGCCGTGCTGGACACAGGCATTGACTGGAAGCACGAGATGTTCGGCGGCGACCCTACGCCTCCGCGTCTTGGCATTCTGCCTGAAGTTGCCGCAGTCAACACGAACAAGAAAGTTATCTACTATCTACCGCTCGCAGGCACTGTTGACGATTTCGGTCACGGCACGCACGCTTCGGCTGACGCGGCTGGTTACATGGGCACAGCGCCCGGCCCGGACGGGATTCCCGGCACGACTGACGACATACGCATTCATGGTGTCGCGCCGCAGGCTCGCCTGATGGGCTACAAGGTCTGCACGGGCACGGGCAGTTGTTTGAACGCTGCGACGATTCTTGCAATCGAAGATGCGGTTTCGCCTTACACATTGAAAGCGGTCGGCTCGAACACAACGGGCGGCGACGTTCCTTTAGTCCAGAAGCCGATTGCGCACGTCATCAACATGAGTCTTGGCGGGGCGGGTGGCCCTGACGATACAACAGCGCTCGCTTCTGACAACGCAACGCTGATGGGCACGATTGTCGTGGCATCGGCTGGCAACGATGGGCCTGTTGATTCAACTGTTGGTTCGCCCGCTTCCGGTCGTCGCGTTATCGCCGTAGGCGCTGACACAGACCCCGGCACAGGCGTCAACACTGCGGACGTTGTAGGCGGTCGCACAGGAATGAAGGCGATTGCTATGGACGGCTCGCCAGCCGTTATGGCAGACATCGCACAGAACTTCGTCTACTGCGGTCTGGCCGAAACCATTGACACGGTGCCCGACAACGTGAGCGGCAAGATTGCCGTCATCAAGCGCGGCAGCACTATTAATACGCCTGACCTGCCCGTAGTAGGCAATCCCGGCCTAGGCACAGGATTATTCCAGACCAAGACTTACAACGCGACCGCGAAGGGCGCGATTGCCGTCATCTTCGTCAACAACGTGGATGGAGAGCTTGCTGCCACGACCGTGCGCAAGTCAATCGTCCCAGTCTTTGGCATGTCCAGAGAGAATGGCCGTTACCTTCTCTCGCTTATAGGCGCAACGCCTTCAGACCCGGACAACGCGACGATTGGCGCGACTTCAACTCAACTTCTGCGCATCAACAAGTCGCTCGTTTTCTCGCCAGACATGGCAGAGTTCAGTTCGCGCGGCCCCGTAGAAGGTTTGGGACAGATTAAGCCAGACGTGACAGCGCCGGGCGTGGACATTCTTTCGGCTACTGTGCGCGCAGGGTTGGCAGAGACGAACACTGGAACGATGTTCGACCCGACCGGCTACATAAAGGCTAGCGGCACGAGCTTTTCAGGCCCACACGTCACAGGCTCAGTCGCTCTAATCAAGCAGGCGCATCTGGATTGGACGCCGGACATGGTTCGCACTGCGCTCATTAACAGTGCGACGAGCTTGCGCGACTCTTCGGGCGCGCCGAAGGCGGACGGACTTACTTCTGATGCGATCATGGCGCAGGGCGGCGGACTCGTTGATGTCTATCGCGCGGTCAACACGAAAGCTTTGATGGGTGTTGCGGGCGATGGAATCGCGCAGCCGAGCATTCTTGGCAGCTATTCGTTCGGCGCAGTTCCCGTCATCAACTCGCGCGTGACGCACACGGAAAACGTCACGGTCACAATTCAAGACCTTACGGGACAGGGCGGAACTTACAACCTGTCGGTCGCAAACAATCGCTACCTTGAACGGGACGGAATCACTGCGAATCTTAACACGCAGAGCGTGACGGTTCCTGCGGGCGGCACTGCGACCTTCACAGTTAACGCGACGGTTGATGGCGACAAGGTTAGGGATACCAGCAAGGCTTTGCCTATGCAGTGGTACGTCGTGGCGCAATCAGCTACGGGGCAGACGATTGACGCGGGCACTGTCACGGCGGGCGATGGCGGCAGCCAGTTGGCTCCCGGCGTTAGCTACGAAGACTTCACTGTCACGGCTGATTCGCCAGCGGCGAGCCTTGATGTGACATTGAACTTCGATCAGATAGTTGATGGCGTTGTTTCCGACCTAGACCTTTATCTCTACGATGCGGCTGGCAACGAGGTTACGCATTCGGGCAATCCCGGCGGGCCAGAGCACATCGCAACTGTATTAGCTAATTCGGGCAACTACACTTTGCGAGTTGTGGGCTTCTTAAATGGCCCAACAGATTTCACATTGACGGGCACAATCTCGAAAGGCGGCGCTGTGCCAGCCTTGCAAGCAATTGCGGGCGAGTTCACGGACGCGCAAGGGAAAGCGATTGACTTCGACGGCAGCTACGCGATTACGTGGCAGCCCGTGAGCAACGCTCAGAAGTTCGAGATTGAGCAGTCAGTCAACGGCGGCGACTATCAGGTAGTAGGCCAGACGGATGGCAGCAGCACGCGCCAGTCGTTCACGAACCAGCAGGACGGCCAGTATTCCTATCGCGTGCGAGCGTTGACGCCGGGGCAAATTGGCTACTACGTCACAGCGCCAAGCAACACGCAAGCGATCGTAGTTGACCATCGGACGCTGACAGACATCTCGACGCAGGTGAAGACGGCTATCTCGAACGTATCGCTCACGAGCGGCCTGTTCAAGATGGACATGACGCTTACGAACCAGTCGGCAAACACCTACTTCCCGATGGTTAACCTGAACGTTGTTCGTGTCAGTTCGACTTCAGGCACGGTTAGTGTGAAGAACGCTGACAATGGCGGAAGCGGCACAAGCGCTACGACGCCTGCGCTCTTCGATTATTCGAACAAGCTCGGCACGGATCAAATATTCAGTCCGGCTGAGACTACTAGCAGCCGCACGCTGCAATTCAACGACTCTGCGTCGGAGATGTTCACCTTCGATGTTGCTGTCACGGCTTACACGCGCTCGGCGGGAGCAGGCGCGACGAATGGCAACACCGGTTCGTCACAGTCAAACACAACGAGCAGTCAAAGCAACACACTGCCGCTGTCATTGAACGGTGTGACGAACGTGCTGCGCTTTACCGTCAATCCTTTGACGCGAAGCGTGACGACACAAGTATTACCGCTCGGTCGGTAGAGGGAGAAAGGCAAAAGGTAAAAGTAAAAAGGCAAAAGTGCGGCCAAAAGCACTTTAATTAAAAGTGGTTTGGAGCCTCACTTTTGCCTTTTACCTTTTTACTTCTGACTTTCTTTACATTCGGAGACAGGCATGAAAAGAATCTTAGGCATAATCTCGGTTTTCATCCTCGCTCTCATTTTCACGGCAGATGGCGCAATGGCCGCGCCAAGTGTTGACGCTGAACTTGCTGCGCGATTGACGAACGCGCAGAGCACTAAACAACTCTGCGTGATTCTGACGTTCGACACAGCGCGCATCACAGAGCAGCAGATTGCTGCGGTCAAAGCGCTCGGAATCACAACGGGCGTGACGATGCGCAACTTTGCGATCATGGGAGTCAACGCGACGCCTGATCAGATAAGACAGTTGATGAATTTAGGCGGATTGCGCTCCATCTACTTGAACACGCCGCTTCAACTCGAAATGAACCAGACGCGCCCTATCATAGGCGTCAACCGATTAGAGACGGACACGGATTTGACAAGGCGCAACGGCGGGCTTCCATTTTCCGGGCGCGGCGTGACCATAGCGATTGACGACACGGGCATTGATGGCAGCCACCCGGACGTTCAGTTCAACCCGCTAGACCCATCTAGCGGCAAGACGATTCAGAACGTCATAGTCAATCCGAACGATCAGGATGGCCTAGTCGTTCGCACGGACACATTCGGCAACGTTCTGTCGGGAATTCTTCCTGCTTCTTACGTCGAGAACGTCATCAACACGGACACGCACGTAGGTCATGGCACGCACTGCGCTGGAATCTCTGCGGGAACAGGTCAACAGTCTGGCGGACTTTATAAAGGCGTAGCGCCGGGCGCAAAGCTTGTTGGTTTGGGTTCAGGCGGAACGCTATTCGTTTTGGGCCAAGTGGCCGCGCTAGATTACATAGCAACGAATCAATTCATCTACAACATACGAGTTGTTAGCAATTCCTGGGGCAACTCTGCGGTCGCGGCTGACCCGGATCATCCCGTAAACGTTGCAACGAAGATTCTGCACGACGTTAACAAGATAGTGGTCGTCTTCGCCAACGGCAACGATGGGCCAAAACCGAACTCGCAGAATCGCTGGGCAGATTTCCCTTGGGTAATCGCAGTCGGCGCTGCTACGAAGAACTGGCAACTCGCTGGCTTTTCATCGCGCGGAATATTCGGTGACTCTGTAATTCATCCAACCATACTGACGCCCGGCACTGGTGGGCCAAGCAGTCAGGGATTCACGTCCGATGTCGTTTCAGTTCGCGCTTCTACGAATCTGGTTGCGAACGGCTTGAACGCGGACACGCAGATTCCTACGGCCTATCTTCCTTATTACACGCAGATAAGCGGCACTTCAATGGCGTGCCCGCACTTGGCTGGTGTGGTCGCCCTCATTCTAGAAGCTAATCCGTCGCTCAACCCGGATCAGGTGAAAGAGATTATTGAGCGCACGGCGACGCCTATGGCGCCATATGATCAGTTCGAGGCTGGCGCAGGGATGGCGAACGTTCACGCGGCAGTTGATCTCGCACTGAACCCGCAGAAGTTTTATGGCAACTTCGGATTCACAGGCAAAGGGCTAACGCTTCAACGCCAAAGCGACCAGAACTTCGCGGACACTCTGCCTGCGAACGGCTCGCAGTCGCACACGTTCACTATACCCGCTAACGCGCGCTTCGCTTTCATTCAACTCGATTGGGATGATGCTGCGGGCGAGGGCGGCTTGATTATTGATAACACCAATATGGCCGCGAACGACCTTGCGCTCAGTATCACGCGCAATGGTCAGACGGTTGCTGATTCGGATGAGCTTAACCTGCTGGCGTTCTTCGGCTCGCGCGAGGGCATCAAGCTTGAATTTCCAGCCGGTGGAACTTACACAGCGACCGTTAGCGGCGGCATAGCGCAAACAGCCCAACCGTTGGATCAACCTTATCGCCTGACCGTCACGAGTTACACATTCGATCCGAGTCAGGTGTCAGACGTGAACGGTCTTGACGCTGCGACCAGAACAAATGCGTTGCGGCTCATTTACGACCGCATCATGTTCACGACCGCCGGGCAGTTTCGTCCCAACGATGCGCTGACGCGAATGGATTTGGCGCGCGCAGCTATGTTCGGCGCTCACGTCATGCAGTACGTGCCCAATAGTCCGAGCTTCAGCGATGTCACTGCGGGCACGCCCGAACAGTTGATAGCCGAATCTCTGCGCCGCTCTTCGATCATGGGTCACGACACGGGTACAACGTTTGGCCCCGAAACGCAGGTGAGCCGGGTCGAGGAAGCAGTTGCTCTCGTTCGTGCGCTGCGCGTGAACCCGCCCGCGAAGATGACCGTCACAGTTGGCGGCCAGCCGCTCGTGGACAACGCGCAGATTCCAGCAAGCTCTCGCGGTTACGTTCAGTACGCGCTTGATAACGGGTTGATGGAATCGTTCCCGGCTGAAGTTAGAGAGATTGCGCCGGGTCAGTTCCAGGCGCTGCCGGGGCCACGCTTCGAGCCAACGCGCACGGTCAAACGCGCGGAGTTCATAGCCCCGGCCACGAAGCTCATCAACATGATCTTTGGAGAATAGAAGAGCAACGAGCGCCGTCGCGCGGCGCGTTGAAATTTTACGAGTTCGTCCGCGTATCCTTGCTTTGTCGGGGAGCAGCGATGCGTGAGACGCGCTGCCGGTTCGAAAGAACGACTCAAAGGCAGCCCGAGTCGTTCTTCCGAACCGGCAGCAATAAAAGCAGTTTTCAGTTTTTAGTTTTCAGTTTTTAGTAAAAAGCTTTTCTCTTCTTTCTGAAAACTAAAAACTTAAAACTTAAAACTGTTCCGAAGGGGAGAGCACATGACTAGAGGAATCATCGTCGTTCTAACATTCGTCCTAGCTCTAACGCTGTGCGCGGCGAGCGCTATGGCCGCGCCGAGCCTTGACCCGCAACTTGTCAAGGCAGTCAACGCCAGACCTACGGATTTGACGCCGGTCATCATCACGTTCACGCATAAGCCGTCGTCCATTGAATTCACGCAGTTGAAAATGCTAGGCATCAAAGGCGGCCTCTACTTCAACTCGCTGCCGATGGTGATAACGGTCGTGAACAAGACGCAACTTGATGCGCTCTCGCGCCGTTCGGACGTGCGCTCGATTTACGCCAATCATCATCTAAATCTGCTGGATGATCGCAGCCGTCCCTTCATAGGCGTGACCGCCTTGAGGTCTGACAACGAGACTACGGCGCGCAATCGCGGCTTACCAATTTCAGGCAACGGCGTAGGCATAGCCTACGTTGATACAGGGATTGACGGCACGCATCCAGACTTGCAGCTTGGCAAGAATTTGGCGGCCAACGTCTTCTTTCCACTGGCAGAACAAACGGCTGTAGAGATTGCGAATTTTAGTCAGTTCGCGCCAGTCCTTGCGGTCGAGAATATACCGAACTCTGATGTTGAAGGCGGACATGGAACATTCGGCGCGGGCGTAACTGCTGGCACAGGCCAACAGTCGGGCGGCTTTTATGGCGGCATGGCTCCGGGCGCAAAACTCGTCGGATTGGTTGCCGGCAACGACGTTGGATTAACCTCTTTCGCAATCGTGCAGGCTTACGATTACGCGCTCGTCAACCAGTTTCGTTACAACATACGAGTCTGCAACAACTCTTGGGGAACAACCATAGGCGACGTTCCGTTTGACGCGAACGATCCGATTAACGTCGCAACTCTCGCTCTACACGATCACAACGTCACAGTTGTCTTCGCCGCAGGTAATGATGGCGACGCGCCGGACGTTATCAACCCTTACTCTGTGGCGCCCTGGACGATTTCAGTTGCGGCAGGCGATAAAGAGTTCAAGGGAAGCCCTGCGGGTTTCTCTTCACGCGGCAATAACAATGGCACGGGCTACGACGTTGCGGGGCAGCCGGGTGATCCAACACTCGCGCCGAATCTTCGCCCGGACATCATAGGCTCGGGCGTCAACATCAAGAGCACACGGTTGAAGGGGCCGGGCTTGACGAACATAGCGGGAACGCCGCCCTACATTGGCAACGACACGACTACGATTCCTCCTGCGTACCTGCCCTACTACACGACTTCGCAGGGCACAAGCTTTTCCACGCCGCAGGTGACGGGCGTGGTTGCGTTGATGATGGAAGCTAATCCGCTTCTGACGCCTGATGAAGTGGTGACAATCCTTCGTCAGACGGCAACGCCTATGCCTTACGAGCAGCGAGTGGTAGGCGCTGGTTACGTTGACGCGCATAACGCAGTGCGCGTGGCTATGAATCTTGCTGTGGTCGCGCATCCTGCGAACCTTATGCTCGCTCCGGGCGATGCGCAGGTGAACGACCCTGCTGGCGACACTGGCGGCGACGCGGCGCAAGACGTTTTGACAGGGCGCTTCCAGTACGATCCGGGCGATCTGGCGCACGGCGTTCAGCCAGCAATCGTTTACACTATGACTGTGGTTGACCTGTCAACGAAGCAGCCGAACAACGCATGGATAATGAGTTCCAACTGGCGCAACCCTGACACGGGCGCGGTCATAAACATCTACGTCTCTGGTGAAGAAGACCCTGGACTGGGAGAGTTCTACGACGCTGGCAAGGTCGCTCCAGACCCGCAGACGGGCGTGAATACACAATCGTCTCTAAGCAACTCTGGCGTCGCGGGGCAGATGGTTGGCAACCAGATAATCATACGGCTGCCTATCAAGGCTGTTAACGAAGCCATCTTCGGAGCAGGCACTACGCGCAGCGTGGTTGGCATGACATCTACTGGGACGGAAGCGGACGCGCAGGAGTTGGTGGGAGCTTTCGGCGGCGGTCTTCTGGTATTCCCGGACACGGCGGGCGGCGTTGATTTCAAAGTTGGCCCATGATGTTTGATAACTACGGGTTGAAGATTTCGATTCAGACTTGTAGTAACCGTTCAACCCTTTGCGAGCTTTGCTCTTTTCTTTGCTTCTACAGCGAGAACCATCAATTCACATGAATCTTGAAGTGTTAATAGAATTGCATGTTCACGCAAAGGCGCAAAGATAAAAGATAAGCTCGCTAAGAAGGGTGTTGAAATGCGCTTTTAATCTTCATTCCAACCATTCGGGGAAACCGGGTGGCCGGTCGTGCTTGCTCTCCCCGCTCGACCGGGCATCTGGCAGGGAACAGTTTTCAGTTTTCAGTTTTCAGTTTTAAGTAAAGGCAACTCGCACCTTTCTAAAAACTGAAAACTGAAAACTGTTCTCAGCCTCACGCAATCTTTCAGAGTAAAATCGCAAAACATTTTCTAAAGGAGTGGCGCAGGCTAAGGCGTCCATGTCAGTACCGCCTGCGGTAGCGGGCGGGTATTAGCGTGGCTTGAGACCCGCCCGCTACCGCAGGCGGTACTGACACTTACTTAGCTCAGCGTAAGCTTCGGCCTCGCGCCGTTCCGGTTGAAATGAGTCTAAAGTTACAAATAGTCTGGCTATTCTTGCTTGCCATACCAATCGCGTGCGTCGCTTGGACTGTGACGCATGAGGAAGTGTTCCGAGAGCCGCGCGAGTTCTGCGCACGAAAGAGCCAGACCTGTCGCACTCTTGTCGAGCGAAAATTCTTCTATCTCTTCACCTGCGAATACTGCTTCAGCCATTACGTGACAATCATCTTCCTCATAATCACTCGCTACAAACTGCTCATGACGGACTGGCGCGGATACCTTCTGGCGTGGCTTGCGCTCGTCTGGGTCGCCAATCAATACATGAGCATCTACAACCGCCTGCGCCTTGACATCAAGAGCGAGAGCGTCGAGATTGAGAACAAGGAAAAGAGCGTGAATGGTAAATAGTAAATGGTAAATGGTAAATAGAAAGAAGCTTTCATCCATTCACCATTTACTATTTTCCATTTACCTGCTTTTCTCTATTCACCATTTACCATTCACCATTCACCTCTTTTCTGTTGTATAAATATAGTTGCCTGCATAAAAGCTGATTATCAAAAGCCGGAGAATTTTTATGAACTATTACGAGAACGTGCTCGGGCTTATAGGCCACACGCCTCTTGTGAAATTGAACCGCATCACGCGAGGGCTAAAAGCCACTATCTTAGGGAAGATGGAAAACTTGAACCCCGGCGCATCTGTGAAAGACCGCATAGGCATCTCGATGATCGAAGCAGCCGAGCGCGAAGGAAAATTAAGACCCGGCGGCACGATTATCGAAGCGACTTCCGGCAACACAGGCATTGGCCTCGCTCTAGCTGCCGCAGTCAAAGGCTACAACTCCATATTCGTAATGACTGACAAATGTTCGGTCGAAAAAGTTCGCTATCTGAAATCGCTTGGCGCTGATGTAATCATCACACCTGTCTCTGCGAAACCCGGCTCGGCGGATCATTACGTTACGGTCGCCCAACGCATTGCCAAGGAGACGCCGAACTCTTTTTATCCAGACCAGTATTCGAACCCTGCAAACCCGGAAGCGCACTACCTGACGACGGGGCCGGAGATTTGGGAGCAGACTGAAGGAAAGATAACTCACTTCGTTGCGGGCATTGGAACTGGCGGAACAATCTCAGGCACTGGCAGATTCTTGAAAGAGAAGAACCCGAATATTCAAGTCATAGGCGCAGACCCTTACGGCTCGATCTATAAAACTTACAAGGAGACGGGCGAGATTCCTGAAAGCACTCCTTATCTGGTCGAAGGCATAGGCCAGGCCACTCTGCCAGAGATCGCAGACGTTCGTGTGATTGACGAGATATTGAACATCACAGACCGCGAATCTTTCGAGATGTCCAGAAACCTTGGGCGCATGGAAGGTATATTCTGCGGTGGCTCTACGGGTACGAACCTTGCGGCAGCCATGCAGATTGCGCGAGATTTAGATGAAACGGCTGTCATAGTCTTCATAGTCTGCGACACGGGCGAGCATTATCTCTCAAAGCATCACTCGGACGAATGGATGAAGGAGAAGCGACTGCTTGAGCCGCAGAAGATAACCGCAGGATTAATCAATGAGACCAAGTCTGAGAAAGCCCCGCAGGTTCTCATCAGCGCTTCACCTCATGAGCGCATCGCAGACGTGCTGGCGAAGATGAACGAGCATGGCATCACGCAGATTCCCGTTCTTGAAGACGGTCAATCGGTCGGTTCCTTGCGCGAGAACCGCGTGCTCGCAAAGGTCTTGGGCAACCGCGACCTGCTGGAATCGCCCGTCAGCGAAGTGATGGAAAAAGGCTTTCCGGTTCTGGACGTTGATTCAAGCGCTGCCGAAGTCACATACCAACTTCAATCCAGCCCCGCAGTCCTGGTAGAAGAGTACGGTCGCATCACAGGCATCATCACACGTCACGACGTGCTGGACGTGTCTAGCAGCACGCGCGGTTAAAAATCTTCCTGCTGGAACGTCCAGATTACGCTTTTTCGTAAAACGTTACTTTCAAGCTCTCTTCCAAATTCAAAGTCGTTCGCGCTTTGAACCCTTGCAGGTAATCTTCGGGCATAAAAGTGTCCGCGCCTTCGACCGTGAGCGGGACTTCCGTTACGATCCAGCGTTCTATGTGCGGGAGGAAAGAGCCATAGACCTGCGCGCCGCCTATGATGAAGAGATCGCAGGCCAGATATTTTCTTAAGCTCAGGACGGAATCAACGTCGCGCAGCATTATGATGGAAGGCTGCGTCTCTATTTGTGATGAGCGGCTGAGGATGATGTTGAGTCTCTCTTTCAAAGGCTTCCTTAGTGAAGTCCATGTGCGCGCGCCCATGACGCAGGCGTTATTAATCGTCTGCTCCTTGAAAAATTTCAGATCAGCGGAGTAATGCCAGGGCAACTGGCCGCCCTTGCCAATCGCGCCCTGCCCGTCCACTGCAACGATGCCTACGATAGCCATTTTCGATTAAAGACACACCTTAAAAATTTTTCAGACCGCGACTGGCGCTTCAATCTTGCCGTGCGACTTGTAGCCAACGAGATTCAGATTCTCATACTTCATGCGAAGAAGACCTTCCAACCCGCGCAAGAGTTTCTCTTCATCAACAATCTCAAGGCGCGGCAAGTCGAGCGGCTCGCGTGACAGCAACTCTTCGACCTGCTCCAGGTGATTCTGATAGATGTGATAATCGCCGAGCGTGTAAATGAATTCTCCAGCTTCCAACTCGCACACGTGCGCGACCATGTGCGTGAGTAGCGCGTATGAACTGATGTTGAAAGGCACGCCTAAGAATGCGTCGGCTGAGCGTTGATAAAGCTGGCAGTGCAAGATTTTTTCATTCTCAATTTTGAATTGAAAGAGCGTGTGACACGGTGGAAGATCAACTGCATCGCAGACACGCGGGTCCCATCCCGAAACTATCAACCGGCGCGAGTTCGGGTTTGTTTCTATCTCACGAAGAAGTCGCGCAATCTGGTCAACTCCATCTTTTTGGGGATAATGACCGCCGAACGAGCGCCATAGATAACCGTAGATTGGCCCAAGATCGCCCGCCGCGCGACCGAATTTTCGGGTGTGCTCCTCGTCAGCCCATTCTTTCCAGATGTCAACGCCGCGCGCTCGCAATTCATTCTCGTCCGTGCTGCCGGATAAGAACCAAAATGATTCCTCCGCAATCCATCTGAACGGCACGCGCTTGGTCGTCACAATCGGGAAACCTTCGCGCAAATGAAAACGTGTTTGATAGCCGAAGTGAGAGATTGTTCCGACGCCCGTTCGGTCTTGATGACGATGACCGTGCGCTAGAATTGATTTTAGAAGGTCGTGGTACTGTCTCATGCTATTTCGTTTGAAAAATCAGCCGAGAAGAAAATCTAGCGAGTCGCGTGAAGTGTAATCAACAGTCACGCTGTCCTTCTGAAAAACGCGAGCGGGTTTGTCGCCGACGAGAGAAATTTTTGTCCCCTCGATTCTTAACATTGTGCCTTCGGGCAATCCAACAACGCGCATGTCAGGATTGGCTATAATGAATTCCGCAATGCGCTCGGCGCGAGTTTCGCCTGCGTGTCCGGGCGGGTGCGCGTCCATGTAGTGCGGGTTGATTTGAAACGGCACCAGGTTGAGCGCGTCGAAACTCTGCGGCTCGACAATAGGCATGTCATTCGTAGTTCTTATAGTGGGGCATGCCACGTTCGACCCAGCGCTCCAACCTATGTAAGGCACGCCTTCACAAACACGCGCACGAATTTCATCTAAAATTTTAGTTTCGTAAAGGCCGCGCAGCAGGTGAAAGGTGTTTCCGCCGCCGACCGATATGGCCTCTGCCTCTCGCACCGCTTTAATTGCGTCTTCCGCTTCGTGTACTGAATCCAGAACATAACCTATCTGGCCGAACGGTTCGCGCACAGTCGCCGCGTATTCGTCAAAAGTCCATCGGACGCCTGCGAACGGGACGAAGAGAACGCGCCTCTTTTCCGCGCCCAGAAAATCTTTGATGTATGTTATGGCGAATTGAAGATAAGGCTCGCCCTCAGTGGTCGAGTTGCTTAGAAGTAGTAATCTACGATTGAGCATTAGGGCTTGAAAGAATTCTTCTCGAAAATTCTCGAAGGTATTATAAGCTGTGCTCATATTCGTAATGCAAGTTTAACCGCCGCAGGAAGGGTGGAAGAAAAGGAAAAAAGGGAAATGGGGAAAAGGGTAAAGGGAGAAGGCTGTTAGTCATCTTCCTTTTCTCTCTTTCCCTCTTCCCCTTTTACCCATTTCCCCTTTTTCCCCTTCTTCTTTTATATCTTTGCAGGGAAACTGAAAATGAGTTGCTACAACCTCTGCTTGCTAGGCTTCGGAAACGTAGGACGCGCGCTCGCCGAATTGCTCGTCAAGAAAGATGAAGAGATGCGCGAGGAGTTCGGCATTGAGTGGCGCATCACGGGCGTTGCTACCAGACGCATGGGCTGGCTCGCTTCGCCAGAAGGTTTTGACTTGGTGAAGCTGTTGGCCGGAGATGTGGTGGCGAACGTTGAGCCGCAGCCCTATGGTGTGCGCGAATGGTTGAAGACAGCGCGAGCCGACGTTCTATTCGAGACTACTTCGCTCAACCATTTGACAGGTCGGCCAGCCATTGATTATCTGCGCGCGGCATTGGAAGCGGGCGCGCATGCGATTACTGCTAACAAAGGCGCGGTTGTTCATGGTTACAGGGAATTGAGCGAGTTGGCCCGGAATGTCGGGAAAAGATTTTTCTTCGAGGCGACCTGTCTGGATAGCGCGCCCGTCTTCTCGCTCTTCCGCGAAACCTTGCCCGCCGCGCGCCTCTTAAGTTTCAAGGGCATCTTCAACTCTACTACGACCGTGATCCTTGAAGAGATGGAGGCTGGAAAAAGTTTTGAAGATGGTGTGAGACGCGCGCAAGCGTTGGGTATAACCGAGACCGATCCGAGCCAGGATGTTGACGGCTGGGACGCCGCCGTGAAGCTTTGCGCGATAGCAAATGTTTTGATGAGCGTGCCGCTCAAGCTTGATGAGATTGAAAGGGAAGGAATTCGCGGATTGAATACTGAAAAGGTTAGGGCAGCGCGCGACGTAGGGAGACCTTTCAGGCTTGTCGCGCGTGCTGCGCGCACAATTGATAATCGTGTTGTGGCGAGCGTGCGGCCCGAACAGATTTCTGGGGATGATCCGCTCGGCGCAATCAGCGGCACGTCGCTTATGGTTCATTTCGAACTTGATATGATGCCGGGCTTGACCGTCACCTCGCATCATCCGAATTTGCAGAGCACGGCTTACGCCTTTGCGAGAACCTGCAATGCACTTAAAGCTCAAGTCAATGAGAATTGAGGGTTCACGCAAAGGCGCAAAGAAAAGAGATAAGCTCGCTAAGGCTTGGCATTTGATTCTCAAGTTGAATTCATGTTCCCGCTTGCAACCTCTCTTACTGCGTCAACCAAGCGCTCAATCTCTTCCCCGGTCGTGTAGCAGGCGCAGCCCGCGCGTACGAAGCCTTCTACGGCCTGGCCGCAGCGCTCTACAACAGTCGCAGCGTAAAAATCTCCGTGCGAAGCGAAGATGCCGCGCGATGCTAATCTCCTAGAAACATCAGTTGACGCGCAGTTCGAGACCGTAAAGGAGAGCGTAGGAGTGCGTGGGCTTTCGGGCGGCGGGCCGTAGAGGCAGACACCGTTGATTGAAGAGAGGCCGTCCCACATTTTCCCGAAAAGCGCCGCGCCGCGCGTGTGAAGCTCTGCGAAAACCGTTTCCAATCTCTCGCGTCTTGTGTCGCCGTCTGCGAGCGATGCTAGAAAATTCAGGGCTTCGGCAGCGCCCACTATGCCCTCATGATTCTGCGTTCCTGTCTCTACACGTTCGGGCGCTGTGTCGGGCGCTGGAATCAGTTTCGGAAAATCCAGCGATTCTAGAAGGTGCTGCTTGCCATAAAACATGCCAACGTGCGGGCCGTAGAACTTGTATGCGGAGCAAGCTAGAAAATCGCAATCCAACTCGCGCACGTCTATGAGCACGTGCGGCGCGTAATGAACTGCGTCAACGAAGACGAGCGCGCCTACAGAGTGAGCAAGCTCAGCCGCGCGCTTCACATCAGTGATCGTTCCCAGAGCATTTGAGGCCGCGCCTATCGCTAAAAGTTTAGTTCGGCGGTTGATGTTTCGCTGAAAATCTTCCCAATCAAGCTCGCCCGTCTCCGGCTTCATCTTCACGACGCGCACCGTCACGCCACGCTCACGCGCGAGCGCCTGCCAAGGCGCAACGTTCGCGTGATGGTCTAACTCTGTGACTACTATTTCATCGCCTGAGCCAATCATTCTCCCGATTGTTCTTGAAAGATGAAAGGCGAGCGTCGTCATGTTCGCGCCGAACGCAATCTCGGTCGGCTTCGCGTGAAGATATTCAGCAAACGCTTCGCGCGCCATTTCAAGCGCCGCATCCGTCTCTGCGCTAGTAGGATATTCCCAGTGCGTGTTTGCATTGTGATGAAAGAGATAATCGTTCATCGCTTCAACCACGGAGCGCGGAACTTGCGTGCCGCCCGGCCCGTCGAAGTACGCGACCGGAAAACCGTTATGCATGCGCTCAAGTGCAGGAAAATGCGACCTGATTTCTGTTATTGAAGCGACGCGCATGGTCGCTCGTTGTGCTTGTTCGGTCATAAACTTAAAGAATGGAATTGAGAGCGGTCAGCCA
Source organism: Acidobacteria bacterium 13_1_20CM_3_53_8 (assembly GCA_001920415.1). Lineage (GTDB taxonomy): Bacteria > Acidobacteriota > Blastocatellia > Pyrinomonadales > Pyrinomonadaceae > 3-1-20CM-3-53-8. The sequence continues at coordinate 46,391 of MNJR01000011.1, forward strand.
ATCGTCTCACTCTGTACTTTCGTATGATTGGAATTCGCTTGGACTAAGTATGCTAATGCCTTTGAACTGCTTCAGAATAAGCAAATCCTTATCGCCTGTGACAATGCACTCACAATTACCTGCCACAGCAGTCGCTAAAATATTATCATCGTCGGCATCTCTGCAAACGGGCGCGTCTAACGCCACAGGTAACACAACTTCCAGTTGTGAGCGTAAGAGTCTTACTACTTCATCAGCAGTTTCTGACGTGTGCTTGAATTTCTCAACCAGCTTGTCTCTAACTTCGTTGAGAATAAATTCGGAGGTTACTAATTCGTGATGGCTGATGCAATGTTCAAGCAGTTGATGGCAGACGCCGCGAGCGATAAGGGCGGCAATGAGGACGTTAGTATCAAGGACGATTTTCACGAGACCTTATCAAACACATCTTGGTCGGTGTAAGGCTCTGACGATTGCGCCATCATACGCTCCCGCAGATTCCTGAATCGTCGTATGAATAGATAATCTTTCAAAGCCTTTTCGACAATCTCTTCCTGCGAAACACCCTCTTCGCGCACAGCATCGTCAAGCGCTGCTTTAGTATCGTCCGGCAAATCAATAGTTATTATCTGGCTCATAAGTCATCCCTCAACTTTGGAGCGAGAATAACATAAGCTGAATTATGCGTTAAGTGACGCTGACGACAAGTAAGAGGGACTAAGAATGATGAGGGGCATGTTAACTCGCGGTTAGCCTGAAGGACTTGTTAGGCTTGGTGCGACCGGACTCTCCAATTCCTTTCCTGAATGCTTTGATGGAATTCACGCACAAATGCAAAGTCATCTTCTGTAATAGGCATTCCTTTAACCGGATGCATAACGTAATTACGAATGCTATTCAACTTGTTCAGATTACTGAGAAACTTCTTCTTCTCTTTAACAAAGAGTTGAGGCAGAACTTGAGAAAACACTGCCCACTGATCCTCTAAGATTTTTCGCAAGTGTATGAATGTGGTGTAGCAGAATAGCTCCGCTGCTGGCTCCGTTTCTTCTTCTCTTAACCTCGCGCAATCTTTACGAATCTCGACATGAATCCCTTTACGCCACCAGCAATCTTCTCCTTCTCCATAATTAGCAATAAGGATTCTCTTAATCATTTCGTGTAGTGTAGTTTCAATTTTGTAAATGAATTCATACATATCACCGAGAGAAATCCTAGCATCCTTAAGCTTCATGTAAATTTCAAGCTCTTTATAATCCAGCAAATGACCTTCTCTTTTAGCAGTATGAAATACTGAGTGGTAATCTTTCTTTTCGCTTCTAAGGATTATATCTTCCATAGTTTTTCTCGTTTCAGCATCAATACTGAAAAGAATGTCAGATCGTCTGATTGCTCCTTCTACAACTTTGATATACAAATATTGCTCTACCGTGCCAGTGCTTATGCCCATCATAGAAGCAATTTGACTCGGACTATTGCCCGCAATTAAAAGTGATGCTGCTTCGTCTTTCCTAGCCATAAGTTCTCTCTAGAAGAAAAAGCCTAACTCATATTCAACTCGCCTGCTTGTGCTGATCCTCGTTCGCCTGATTGCGTTGCGCTATTGTGTAGAGAATCGTCTTGACTTGAAATGGTGTGAGACCGGGGTAGGCTTCCATGATGAGCGCTATGACTCCGGCGATGTGCGGGCAGGCGAAGCTGTTGCCGGTCAGTTGGCGATAGCCGCCGCCGGGCCATGTGGTGCGAACCTGTACGCCGGGCGCTATGAGTTCAATCACCTGACCGTAGCGGAAGCCGAAGTTGAAGGGATCGCCGCCTTCGCGTTTGACTACGGAGACGAGCGAGGAGGAGAAGATTGAAGGGTAGCTGGGCTGCGGTAGATTGTTTGCGGCGGCGACTACTATGCAGCCGAAGTGGTATGCGCGATCCAGCAGATCGTGAAGAGGCCCGAAGTATTCCGGCTTCGTAGTGCCGAGCGAGAGGTTTATGACGCTCATGCGCTGCTTGACGGCGTAATCAAGTCCGGCAAGAAACATCTCGCCTGAGCCTGATGCGTTTGGCCCAAGCACTTTTATGCTGTAAAGCTCTGCTTCGGGCGCGACCGTAGTGATGATGCCTGCGCAAGCCGTTCCATGACCCGCCACGTCGCCCGCAGTTGATTGGCGAAAGACAGTTCGCCCGCCTTCCTGGATTGCCTCGACAGACTCTTTTATCTTGCCTTTGAGCGCGGGGTGTTCCGTGTCAATGCCGCTGTCAATGATGGCAACGCGCACGCCACGCCCCGTACGCCCTTTCCATGTCGTGTCGGGCGTGATAGTCCCCCACAAGTCGTTCTTGGTTTTTGCGGCACGAGCACGCGCCATGTCTGAATAGTCCTCTTCGGTTTAGAAGCTGAAATAGCCAGTGCTGATTGTAGAGCGCTTCTCAGTCCAGCGCGCGAGCGAGTCCAGTATGTCTCGGCACAACTGCCGCTCGGCGTCGCCGCGACTCGCTATGTCGCGCAAAGAGATGGCGAGTTGCAGAAGGTCTTTGTGTTCGGGCGCAGAGCGCACACGCTTGACCCACTCGCGCACCTCGCGCCCATCGTCGCCTTTCATAGCTGCGTCTAGCGAGCGCGCGAATAGAGTTTCAATCAACCCTGCGGTCTCGTGCGCTTCTACTAATGAAGCGATTGCATCTGCGAAGTGCGCTGCGCGATCCATCTCTTCGGGCGAGAATGGATCATAGGGCGGCTCGCCCGGTCGGTTGACGAATTCCAAAACGCCGACCATCTCGCTGCCCGTGCGCAATGGCGTTGCCAGCAGCGTCACGGTCTTGAAGCCCGTTCGCTTGTCCGCTTCAGACCAGAAAGAGCCTTCTTTGGAAACGTCAGCGACGGCCATAGGCTGACCCGTTGAGAAGACCAGTCCCGCTATGCCTTTGCCGGGCGGGATGCGAACCTTCTTTAATTCATCGGCCACGTCGCTGAGCGCGGCAAGGAATTTCAGGCCGCCGCGCGAGCCGTCGCGCACAAGGACTGAGGCTGTGTCCGAGCCTACGTCCGCAGCGGCTATGCGCAGCAGGTTCTCTATTGAATTCGTGAGCGGCGAGGTAAGCGAGTTTGCCACGTCAATCGCTCTGACGGCGTCGCGCAGCCGCGCCTCGAACGAACCCTTTCGGCTGGCGCGCTTTCGTGACGCGCTCTTCTTACTCGATTTCCTGGGGGCAGATTTCATCGTCTTCATTCCTAGGTAGAAAGATTCTCGGCCAGTTGAGATTAAAATGCGCACGGACATTATACGCAAGTTCGTGCAGCGTGGAAGGGAAGAAAGGTAAAGCCAGGCTTGAGAGCAGGCGGTCTTATGATATTTTAATGCGAAGACGCTTTGCCTTTCTTAGCGTCTTTGCTTCTACAGCGTGAAACTTTTTCTCACGCAAAGACGCCAAGTCGCTAAGAAGTATCTCGGTTTACATGTTTTAAGATGAATTTCAAATTTTGGGTAGAGATGATGTCTGAAACTGCTGCTCCAAAGATTCAGGATCGTGTGAGAGAAGGGTTGAATCGCGCGTCGAGCCTTGTAAAAGAGAAGGATGTGAGCGGGGCTATTGAAGAGCTTGAGGCCGCGCTATTAAACGCTCGCTCGTCGCCTTACGAAGTAGAGTTCGCAACGCGCGTGCAATTGGCGCTCACGCTTGCAGACCTTTACCTTTCTGTTGACGAGCGAGAGCGTGCGCGCTTGATGCTTGTTGAAGAGGCTGCATTCGCAGATAAGATTGTAGAGATAACGCGATTGACAGGCTCTGCCGCGCAGAAGCGCTCGGCTGCGGGCTTTCGTGTGCAGGTGCGTGACCGCGCAACGCAAGTTGCGTTAATTGGCAAGCAAGCGCCGGAGATTTCCGTGAAGGAATGGTTGATGGGAGAGCCTGTGACGCTTCAAGATTTGCGCGGGCGCGTCGTGCTGCTTGAATTCTGGGCAACATGGTGCAAGCCATGCGGGGAGATGTTCCCGAAGTTGAAGCGATTGGACGAAGAGCATAGAGCGCACGGTCTGGAAATCATTGCGCTCACGCGCCACTATTTCGCGCAGCGCAACGAGGCATCGTCCGTCGAAGAAGAATTTAATCTGATGCGCGCCATGATAACGCAGCATGAGTTAAAGTTTCGCGTGGGCGTCGCGGAAGACGAGCGATTGCAGGCAACTTACGGCGCGACCGGCCTGCCTACGCTGGTGCTGATTGATCGTCGCGGCATCGTGCGCGACGCGGGGCCGGGTGGCGGCGACGACAGGCGTTTCAACGAGTTATTGTTGAATTGTCTGGAAGAAGATTTTAATTGAACAGGTCGCTCGGCGTCTTCAGCTTGAGATTAAGTTTTCGCACACTTACAGTCACCACCGATGATAAGCCGGATGTCCGGGCTTGACCGCAACGAATGTCCCGCGACAGGTGGCGCAGACCTTTTCCTTTGCTATCAGTTCAGCTTCTACAATTGCTTTGTCGTCCGTTGATTCGACTACGCGAGCGACCAGTCGCACCGCTTCATCCGTAGGCGTCGGGCGAAGCAGTTTTATGTGATAATCTGCGGTCACAGTGCACGGCGGATGATCCGCCCCTGCGCGTTTCATCAAGTGATAGGCGGCTGTCCAGTTCGAGTGGCAGTCTAAGAGCGTTCCAATGATTCCGCCGCTCAGTATGCCCGTGAACGCCTCGTGATGCTTTTCAGGCATCCACTCTGCGATAACTTCATCGCCACTCGTGAAGCTGCGAATGTGCAAGCCCTTCGGATTAGCCGGGCCGCAGCCGAAGCAAGCGTTAGCGAGCGAGTATGTTTCCTGTAAGCTCTTTTCAGTCATAAGAAAATTTTCTGATAGAGTTAGTGATTAAGCTCGAAAGGATTTTACGCGCTCGCGCTTGAATCTCACAAGAAGCTTCGCAATCTATTAGATGATTGACTCATTGGCTCATTGAATCAATGATTAAATGAATCAATCTATCAATTCTTTCATCCTTGCTCTTGCTCGCCCAATTTTCTTGAGGAAATCGCATTATCTTCGTGTCGCTTTCGCAGTCAGGCGGATGCTAAAATATCCGCGCAATCTGAAACTCTAAAATTTTCATCAAGGAGCAAGGCTCATGCTCAAGGAAGGACAGCCAGCGCCGGATTTTCGCGCGCGTGATGCGGAAGGCAGCGAAGTGAAACTCTCTGACCTGCTAGGCCAAAGGGTTGTGCTCTATTTTTATCCGAAGGACGACACGCCGGGCTGCACGAAAGAGGCTTGCTCGTTCCGAGACAGTTTTAAGGAGTTTGAAGGGAAGAACATAAAAGTTCTGGGAGTTTCGCTGGACTCGGAAGAGTCTCATCAGAAGTTCGCCTCTAAGTACAATCTGCCGTTCACGCTCTTGAGCGATCCCAACCACGAGGTCTCGGACGCTTATGGCGTTTACGGAGAGCGCGAGTTCATGGGCAAGAAGTATATGGGGCTTGCACGAAAAACTTTTTTGATTGATGAGAGCGGAAAGATTAAGAAGATTTTCGACCATGTGAATGTTGAAGAGCACGCTGGCGAAGTTATGGATGCGTTCGCGGCGTGAGTGAAGTTTTCCGCCAAAAGTTTTTTCAAGGAGGGAAAGCGAAATGGCATCTGACACGAAAAAAGGAAAGAAGACTGAGAGCCGTGGGCGCATGCCCAAAGTGAGCAAGAAGGAGCAGATCATAGCTCTCTTCACTTCCGGCATGGGCGAGGTTGAAGACCTTGCGCTAATCACGGGTTCGCGTCCCAGTTACGTAGGCTCTGTTTTGCAAGAGGCAGGATTGGTGAGCGGCTACTTTGATCTATACACATCGTCCGCTCACCCTATGAACGTCTATTCAAAGTTCTTCGCCAACCAGCTAGGCTTCAAGGACGAGGAGGTAGCGCGCAACAGCGTGGAGATAATTGACCGATTGCATAGTCAGTTCGAGTTCGCTGGCGACCGCGCAGGTCAGCATCACGCGCTTTCTATGGCGCTAATAATGTTCGACCGAGCGCGATGGACAGGCAAAGGGCGCGAGGCCGCAATCTTCCGCGAGTGGTTGCTGAATCGTCTGGCCGAAGCAGAGCTTGTTGACGAAGAGGACATTGACGAGGAAGAAGAACGAGCCTCGTCCGCGTCAGCACGATAGAATCGAGTACGTGCGATTCTGAAATGACTTAACGCGCTCTCTTCGCGCGGGCGCTCGATTCTTTGCGCCTTCTTTGCGTCTTAGCGTCTTTGCGTGAGAAACCTATCTCTCATCAGAGACGCTTTGCAATTTTAAGATTCTACGGTCAGAGTCTTTCCAATTCAGCAAGCGTTCTTTCGTTCTGTACGTTGCCCGTGTTCAGGGTCGAGCGCGGCTCAAACAGCATAACTTGAGCCTCTTCGTCTGCGACGGGACGATGTTCTACGCCGCGCGGGATGATGATGAACTCGCCCTCTTCCAGCGAGATGTCGCCGTCGCGCAACTCCATACGCATGCGCCCCTTCACGACCAGAAACATCTCGTCTTCCGCCTCGTGATGATGCCAGACGAACTCGCCTTGAAATTTCACGAGCTTCACCAGAGAGTCGTTGACTTCGCCCACCACCTTCGGACTCCACTGCTCTTGAAAGAGCGAGAAAGCTTTTTCGAGATTCACTTTTTTCATAATCACATTTAACGAAGAGAGAGCGTTGAAAAGTTCCGGTTGAACGAAGAGGCAAGTGTTTTGGGCGAAAGTTTTGTACGCTCTTATCCTGTAACCGGCTCGCGCGTCCAGAACACGAAGTCCGTGACGGCTGGCTCCGCGCCGATTGATCTTAAGAGTTGAGCTATCTGTCCACGGTGATACCACGAGTGACCGAACAACTGCGTGAGAATGTCTTCGATTGTGTTTCGGAACCGAGGCCCTTCATAGCTCTGATATTCAAAGCTTCGGGCGATTGCTTCATCCGTTAGCCCGTCAAGAAATTCCGACCACCCCGACTCCATCTCTACTAAAAGCGCCGGAAGTTCCGTGATCGAATTTTCGCGCGGAAACAGTTCCGGCGAGGACTCCTGTTCGAGAACACCGAATCGCCACAGCCACATCCTGCGCGCCGCAACGATGTGCGCCATCAAATCAATAGCCTTCTGAAATTTCTCCGACGCACGCAACTCAACGGGCGCAGCCGCGAGCGACGCCATAACTTTCGCGTGGCTATCCCGTTCGTACTCGAACCATCGGCGATACATTTCAAGCGCACTGTGATTCATTACTGTTTCCCTTATGTTATTACTGATGATGTCTGAAGCGTGTGCACAAAGTAAGCCGCGCTAGCGGCGCGTTGAATTTAGCCCGGCTTTTCAAAGCCGGGAGAGAGCGTCAAATTTTGTAGGCGTCGCGTTAGCGACGATTGAGGTGAAGAAGAATTCAGTCGTCGCTACCGCGACGCGGCGCTCTGCGTTGGCTTCTTGTTCCCGGCTTTGAAAAGCCGGGCTAAACTCATTATGCCGCTACGCGGCTGATTTATGCAGATACTTCATTTAACTTTCTGCTTTTGAAAGGATGAGAACACGTCCAGCAATCGGTTGAGCATCTTTGCGCTCCACGATCATGGGATTGTTCTCCAACACCAGATCGGTGAAAAAGCACAGCATCTCCATTCGCTCTTCCAACGACAGCGATTGAAACCAACGCGCTTTGGATTCAGGCGTCTCTTCTTGAAGATCGTGAGAAATAGCTTCTAGCATGAAAGCAATATACTATCGGAGAACATATAATAAAAGGCGCAAACGTTCGAACGACTTGTTGGGTATAGCATTCACAAAAACTCAATTCTATGATTCTTCATCTTCGTCAGATGCTAGGGCTAATGCACCTCCGAAGTGATCGAGAATCCGCAAATACTCATTTTGAATTTTAAGTGTTTCGATATAGATCATTCAACCGAGCTATGGCTGCCTCTGAAGCATCAGGATTTCGCGAATAAAAAACCAGATCAGGATTCGTTGAATGTACGCGCTTCATCCATTCTGATTCTGGACGCCCGGCAAGTCTCCTCTTGAGCAATCCAAGATGAGCCATGGCATACCCGGTTAATCGTTTTTCTTGATTATCACCCCAAGGATAAAGGCGCATCACATCAAACTCTGCCCCATTTATAGCCTCAGCAGTTCGCAGAATTTGTATTGCGGTAGCTGGGTCTTTGCTAATGCGTGTCCACGCATGCTGTTCAGTCATTTGATTATTCTCCTTTCGATTCTAGAACAATAGCTATCTAACTACTGATTCGATGTCTTATCTATTGAAAACACCGAATCAGTAGCTATGTTTTCACTCTCATGCTCGCTTAAGACTGCGCGCAGCCTGCGCTTTCGGAGTTATTTCAGTCGCTCTGGGTTTCGCCGCTTGTCCTTGCGCGGTTTGCGTCTTCTCTATGCGCGCGGTCATGCGGCGGTCAAGGTCTGCTATCTCGTCGGGCGTGAGACGATAGATGTTGTGCTGGTTGTGGTAGAGCTTGGCTGCGGTAAGTATGTCTGCGGGCTTGAAGCCGTGCGCCTCTGCCTTTGCTATAAGGTCTTGAATCGTCATGGGCGTAGGCACCAGGCTGATGGGCGAAGGCTTCTCTTCAAGAATCTCTGGAACGCTGGAAGGCTTCGGCGCTTCCATTGGCAATTCCGTGCCGTGCTCGCGCTTCATGTGGCTGATAAAATCGTCGAAGGTTATGTCGCCCGTCATCTCGAAGCCGACTTCAAAAGCAGGGCTGTTGGATTTGACGATCTGAAAGACCCTTAGAATCTCGCCGTCGCGCTCCTGCATTGAAACTTCGACCATGATGTCAACGAAGTATTCCAGACCGCTCGCCGTCATGGGCAGCACGCGACCAACTTCGTTGTCCTCTTTCGCCTCTTTGCCTTTGGCTGGAATCTGGTCAACGATGACTACGGACTTGCCGCTCTCTATGCAGAGACGACGAAGCACTCCTTGAAGAATCATCTGATCGGCAGCGAGTTCTTCTGCGGAAGGCTGAGCGAGCGGATCGCCGGTTCTTTCACGAACGGCTGCGACCACTTCGCTGTGCTTGGCACTGAAATATCCCGCCCAAGAATCCAGAGCGTAGCAGCCGTAGTTCTGCGCCTGACCTTCACCTGACAATGCCCAGTCAATGAATTCCGGTAGCTCGTCCGGGTAGTGAACTTCTATTGCGTCGAAATGGTTGCCGACGCCTTTCAGCAGTCGCGCCTTTCGCTCAACGTCGAAGATGCAGAGACGGCCCAAACCAGCCTCTGCCATGCTGCGTATGAAGTGGCTCTTGCCTGTGCCTGCGCCGCCGCGCACGGCCATAACGAGGCGCTGCTGGCGCGGAATTCGACTCAAAGGATTTACTTTCGGTCTTGTTGTGCTCATCTTCTCTCCTTAATTAGCCGCCCATCAAACGGCGTCTCTCCAAAAATTCTAGAAACTCGCATGAACTCCACCTTCTACGCGCCCCGTCGGGAGCGGGGACGTTCACGCCTCTTCCATTTCGGCGGCAAGTCTAGCATAAGTTTAGGCGAAAATAAAACAAAATTTCATGCGTGAAACAGAAAAGTACGGAAAATAAAGGGGAGGAGGCCAAGGGCATAAGGGTTAGAGAAACCCCGCTTGACAATAGTCGTTGCAACGACTATATTGGTTTTCGTGCCGAAAAAGCTGCGAGACGAGTTAAAGAGCAGGCGACCTTTCACAAGCCGTGAAGAAGAGGTCTTCCTTAACGTGCTGCGGACTGCGGACGCTCTGACGCGCAACTTCGTTGAAGTATTGAAGCCTGCGAACCTTTCGCCTACGCAGTACAACGCGCTTCGCATACTTCGAGGCGCTGGCCTGGAAGGTTTGGCCTGCAAAGAGATTTCCGGGCGCATGGTGACGCGCGATCCAGACATCACGCGCCTGCTTGATCGCATGGAACGGCGCAAACTCGTCACACGCTCGCGTGAAGCGCGCGACCGCCGCGTCATCACCATACGCATCACGGACGATGGGCTTCGCTTACTAAACGAGTTGGACGACGCGATTGATCGCATGCACACAAGTATGCTGGGGCACATGGGAGAGAAGAAGTTAGAGGCGCTCTCAGAGATGTTAGAGTTGGCGCGCGAGAAGAGCGTCTAAAAAATTTTAAGAAAATAGTTGTTGATGGTCTATGACGAAGCAATCGGATAATAAATGAAGGCAGGAAACCTTATCCACTAAATCACACGAAACAACACGAAGGAATACATCAAGCAGTTTCGTGTCGTTTCGTGTGATTTAGTGGATAGTCTTTCGCTCCACTTTTATTGCCAGATTAAGTTGTCAAAAACTATTGAAAGGTGAATGGCGATGAGCAAGTTCTACGTTCCTATTATCTTGGGCAGCACAAGGCGCGGTAGAAAGAGCGAACGGGTCGCGCGCTTTGTTCATGCTCGAATGAGTAAGAGGGAAAATCTGGAGACAGAGGTTCTTGATCTTCTTGATTACAATTTTCCGATTATGGAAGAGCGCCTGCGATTTGACGAAAACCCGCCGCCGCATGTACGCGAGTTTAGCGAAAAGATTGCGCGCTCCGATTCCGTAGTCATAGTCACGCCCGAATACAATCACGGCTACCCCGGCGTATTGAAGAACGCGCTCGATTATCTGCTGCCCGAATACAAGCGTAAGCCCATAGGAATCGTGACCGTTTCGGGCGGAAATTTTGGTGGCATCAACTGTCTCGAACAACTTCGTCTGGTCACACTTGGCTTCGGAGCGTTTCCAATCCCTGCGTCGCTTCCCATCTCGCGCGTGCAGGAGAGTTTTGACGAAGAGGGGAATCCGCAGGAAGCTTTTTATGAGAAGAACGCTGAGAATTTTATCAATGAAGTGCTGTGGTTCGCGGAAGCTATAAGGACGCAACGAGAGAAAGGGGAAACTAGATGATTAAAGTTAGACGTGCAGAGGAGAGAGGCGAGACAGAGACCTGGTGGTTGATGAGCCATCACACGTTTTCGTTCAACAACTATTACGACCCGCAGAACATGGGATGGAGCGATCTGCGTGTCATCAACGAGGATTTCGTCAAACCCGCTGCCGGCTTCGGCACGCACTCGCACAAAGATATGGAGATCATAACTTACGTGTTAGAAGGCGCGCTCGAACACAAAGACAGCATGGGCAATACCTCCATCATTCGTCCGGGCGAAGTTCAGCGAATGACCGCAGGGAAGGGCGTGAGCCACAGCGAGTTCAACTCGTCCAAAACTGAGCCTGTTCATCTTCTTCAAATCTGGATTTTACCGGAAAGAAGAGACCTTGAGCCGGGATACGAACAAAAGTCTTTTCCTGCGGAAGAGCGAAAAGGAAAATTGCGTCTGGTTGCTTCCAGAGCGGGCAGCGATGGCTCAGTCACCATTCATCAGGATGCGAAGCTGTTCGTTGCCAGCTTAGGCGCTGGCGAAGAAGTAAGCCACAACTTTGAGCCGGGGCGTAAAGCGTGGGTGCAGGTCGCGCGCGGCTCCGTCAATTTAAATGGGCAGAGCTTACAGCAGGGCGACGGTGCGGCAATCAGCGATGAAGAATCTCTTAAGATTGCTGCACAGGATGAAGCAGAGATTTTATTGTTCGACCTTGCAGCTTAAAAACCGCTTCGCGTTTCTTTGCGTCTTAGCGTGAAACTTAGCCTCACGCAAAGACGCTAAGACGCAAAGAGAGAGCGCAAAGGATTGTTCCTTCAATCTCGTTATGAAATTAATTCTCACCGTCCGTCTGTTACAAAATGGTTACAGCTTGGAGTTATGGAAGCGCGAGCCAGAGCATGCAGGTGCGCCGTAGATTTTCGCGCCGTATGCTTCGCGTTCGGTCAAGCTGATTCTTGACAGAGGCGCGCTGTGTGACTAAAATCTTTGCCACTCAGACAGGATATTGGAGGCTGTTCCCGCGGGACTCCATTACACGTGAGTTGGACGCGGGCGAAGAGTCAAATACGTGGCTCTCTACAGTTAGTCGGTGACTTAAGCACCGCTCCAAAAAATGTGCCGGAGCTTTCCGGCACGCGCTCCGTCGCCCCACGAGTTTTATGCTGGTGGGGCGATGTCGTGTAAAGAAGGCAAAAGGAAAAAGTAAAAAGGCAAAAGTGCGGACAAGAGCATCTTTCTGATAAAGCTCTTCGGCCTTACTTTTACCTTTTTACTTTTTCCTTTTGCCTTATCTTACGTATATCGGGTTGGAGATTATCCAGGGATTATTTCCGACGAACGGTTGAAGCTGGTTGAGATAAACTTCAACGCGATATACGCCCTTTTGATTCACAGTGAATTCTTTGTGCGACGTAGAATTTTCCGTCTGAACAATCGCGCCGTCTCTGATTAGAACGATGCGGCTCGCAACGGGCGCGCGAACCTCTAGTCGAACGCCGTCGCCAAGCTGTATCTCGTCGCCCATAATCTTCTGTTCACTGCTGTTTGAAGCAATGAAAGAGAAACCCGTCGCGTCGCAAAAAAGATCGAAGGAGAAATAGGAGTGACCGCGTCGTAGAGCTTCAAGCAGCGTGTCGGCGACGAGCGGTTGCCCCGCTTGCAGTAGCACGTGCGTGCGAACTATTTGAAAGCTTCGCTCGTAAGGGTCTAGCTTTATCCCCAGAAATCTTTTTCCGGTTTCGTCGCCGAAATGTATTCCGACGTTCGCGTGCGCGTCCGAGCCAGCCGTTGCGACCAGACGCGCGTTGCCTGACGAATTCAATTCATCCCATCGCCGCAAATTTTCGGAAGGTCGCTCGTAGAATTTAACAAAAAGAAGATCAGGGTAACTTCTGTAAGACCATAGACCATCGAAAAAGAGCGTGAAATAGTTAATCTGCTTCGAGTTCGTGTAGAGGTTATAGACTTCGATCCCGTCATAACCTCCCGCGCTCCAACTGCGGAACTCCTGCGGGTACGCTACTAAGCTCAACTCGCCGCTGGCCTTCGCCTCGTTGATGACATCCTCAGTCCCCTTTGACGAAGCTTTATTCGCAGTCTCGCTGCCCGGCACAAGCAGGAGGCGATCTCCAGCGCTCGTGCTGACTTCGTTGCCGCCTACGAATAGCACGCCGCCGTGCGTTCCATTCAGAGTCATCGCGGCTGTGTCTAAAAGATCGGAAGGATGCTCTGTCATGACTACAAAGTTGAGAGCGTTGGCCTGCGCCGCTCGCACAATATCTTCGAGCGTTCCGGTGCTGTGTCCCCCCAGATTCGAGTGTACGTGAATTACGCCTCTGTAATCCGCGTAGCCGTTCTCGTTTCGGTTGACGATGCGCTCGGAATTCAACTGCACAATCGCCGCGTGCAGTTTTCCGAAACGATAGCGCCTGTACGCGAACGGAATCTGCGAGAGCAGAAGAATCGCCAACAGGATTAGCAGAATTTTCTTCCAAAGTTTCATTGCAAAACTGCGAGCAGGCATTTAATCCTTAGCGAGCTTAAGCATTTTCCTTTGCGCCTTTGCGTGAACCCTCAGCTCTCATTAATTCTTAAGATTCATGTGAATTGCATGTTCACGCAAAGGCGCAAAGATAAGAGATAAGCCCGCAAAGAGGATTTTGAAAGTTGACCTTATCTCAAAAATCTGTCGAACCACGCGAGCGTTCGTTCAAGAGCGTCCTGCCTGTGCTTTGGCTCGTGAAAACTGTGTCCCTCGCGCGGGTAGCGCACCAGAACGGTTTCAATCCCACGTCGGCGGAGCGCCATGTACATCTCTTCCGATTGCGTGATGTGAACATCGTTGTCCTGTTCGCCGTGTATGAAGAGCGTAGGCGTTTGCGCAGCCCGCGCGTAGCGAAGCGGCGACCACTGCCACAGATTTTCATAATCGTCCCAAGGGAAGCCGCCGAACTCCGCGTGAATCAAGTCCTGATAAAGAGATGTCGAGTAGAAGCTGATTAGATTGCTCACGCTAGCCTTGGATACTGCTGCGCGAAAACGCGGCGTCTGCGTAATCATCCAGTTGGTCATAAAACCGCCGTATGAACCGCCCGTTACGCCAATCCTATCCGCGTCAATCCAGTTGTACCTGCGCAAGGCTTCGTCAACGCCCGCCATCAAATCTCTGTAATCGCTGCCGCCCCACTCGCGCAAAGTCCCGTCCGAAAATTTTTGTCCATAGCCATTAGACCCGCGCGGGTTCATGTATAGCACAGCATAGCCGCGAGCCGCGTAAGCCTGAAAGTCCGTGTAAAAGGTATAGCCGTACATCCCGTGCGGCCCGCCATGAATGCTCAAGATTAGCGGATAGCGTTGATTATCACGAAAGCCTGCGGGCTTCATCAGCCAAGCTTGAATCGTCGTATTGTCGAAGCTTTTGAACGTGAACTCTTCAGGCTCGATAGGTCTAACAGAGCGCAGGAGAGTATCGTTGTGCGCGCTCAAACGATACTCAAGTCGCTCGAAATAAGAAGAACTATACACCTTTCCTTGCCAAACTTCGGCGGGGGTAATGCTGTTGCTTGCCGTTAAGGCTAGATTCCAAATCTGGCCGGAAGAACTAACACTGAAGCTCGTTATCTGAAACGGGCGAGCCAAGAATCTAACCGATTCAAGTGTCATGCGTGGAGGCTCTGGGCCAAAACCTTCAAAGAATGATCGGAGTCCAGTTCCGTCTGCATTTACGCGATAAATAACCGCTCTCCCGCGATTGTTAGCAAGAAAGAATATAGCGCGGCTATCAGGCGACCATCGCGGACTTTGTGCTCGACGATCCTGCGCAGCAGTAAGTTCTCGCCCTCTGCCACCGCCAGCATCAATCACCCAAACGTGCCTGTCTTCCGCCACACTGTCAATCGTCGTAACCTCTCGCGTAGTAGCCGTGTAAGCTATCCATTTTCCATCAGGCGACCACGCGGGTTCATATTCGCAGCCCTGTGTGCTCGTTATCTGGCGAACGCGCCCGCTCATGTCAACTGCGAAGATGTCAGAATTGTTGTTCGCGTCCGGGTCTTGTTCATGGTTTGAGAGAAACGCAATTTCGTTCCCGTTCGGATTCCATGTGAGAGCATGATCGTAGTACGAGCCGGAAGTGAGTTGACGAGGCGGCCTGTCATCAGAGTTCGGCGGGTCAACATCAACGAGCCATACGTGCGTGCGCAGGTTATCGGAGAAAGAGGTTCGTGACTTGTACTGTATG
The DNA here is from genome assembly GCA_001920415.1 of Acidobacteria bacterium 13_1_20CM_3_53_8. Taxonomy (GTDB): domain Bacteria; phylum Acidobacteriota; class Blastocatellia; order Pyrinomonadales; family Pyrinomonadaceae; genus 3-1-20CM-3-53-8. Next base: position 61,486 of record MNJR01000011.1, read on the forward strand.
CGGTCTATCACGCGCGGGTCATCATCGCCGCGCCGCGCCACTTCACCCGGAGCGGTTTCCGCCGTCGCGTTGATGTATGCGATGCGGTGCGAGTCTGGCGACCATGTAAGGCGCTCGCCAGCGTAGGTAATGAAAAAGTTTGTCTCGCGTACTTGAGTTATGAAGCGCGGCGTGCCGCCCGTTGGCCCAACCACCCAGATGCCGTAGCGGTTCTCATGTTCCGCCAGAAACGCTATACGCTGACTGTCCGGCGACCATCGCGGATTCGTAGCCTCCCACCCTGCTGGCAGCAGTGGACGCGTAGCTCGCCCCAAATCTGTCGTGCGCGGTAGTGCTTCACCCGCCGCTCGCACAATCCACAACGCAGTGCGCTGCGCGTCCGCATCATTCATCGTCACAGTGTAAACGACCCAGCCACCGTCCGGCGAAATCTGCGCATCCTTTACTTCTGCCACGCGCAGAGTCTCCGCGGGCGTCATGCCGCGTTGCGCGTATGCAGAGGTGAAGGACGCAAGAAGAAATAGAGCTATGAAGATGAGCGTTCGTTTCATATTATAGCGGTTCTCACTTGAATGCGACTCATGTCAGTGCCTGCGGTAGCGGGCGGGTATCGGTGCGGCTACGACCCGCCCGCTACCGCAGGCGGTACTGACCTGCATGCCTTGATCAGAGTGGTCGCACCCAAGTGAGAACCGCTATAATTCCTAATGCGAAGGAAAGTGGGAGGTAAAATGGCATTCAACCTTCTTTGCGAGCTTAAGCTTTTAACCTTGCTTCTACAGCGAGAACCTATAACTCGTTAACCACTCTCGTAACCCCATCCTTAATCAACTCCACATTAAAATTAATCAGCAGACCCAACTTCTTCCCAGTTACCCGCAAGTATGTCAGCAATTGCTTTTTGTGCACAGGAGAGATTGCATCAACCGACTTGATTTCTACGATGACCTTGCCATCAACAACCAGATCAGCGCGAAAGCCCATGTCCATATGGATGGTTTCATAAACTACTGGGAAAGGCTGCTGCCTGGAGACTACTATTCCGTGCTTCTGAAGTTCATGGGCAAGAGTTTTTTCGTAAACGGATTCGAGAAGGCCGGGGCCGAAAGTGGTGTGGATTTTGTAAGCGGCGTTGACGATCTCTTTGGATAGTTCGTTTTCGGTCATGGATGGAGTCTCCGATTCGAGTTGTGCGGTTAAGAGAATTGAGGGTTCTCGCAAAGGCGCAAAGAGAAAAGCTTAAGCTCGCAAAGAGGGTTGAGCGTTTATAGCACAATGAGGTGCTATTTGAGTAGATTTAATTGTTCGTTGAGGAGTTCCCATGCGCGTGCAATATGCTTTTCAGTTGTGCGTATGTTGCCGATGGAGAGACGCAAGCTGAGTTTATCGCCGAGGCGCGTGTGTGAGAGATAGACTTCGCCCGTTGAGTTGACGCCGTGCATGATTGCTTCATTCAAAGCATCAAGACGCGCGGCGCGTGTCTCTTCAGTTTCATTCTCTATTTTTGGGCACGCGCGGAAGCATACGAGACTGAAGGGAACGGGCGCGACGAGTTCCCAATCGTTTGATTCTTCAACCCATGAGGCGAACAGCCGCGCCAGTCTGCAATGCTCGCGTATGCGCCCTGCTATGCCTTCGTGGCCGAAGTAGCGCAAGACCATCCAGAGTTTCAATGCGCGGAAGCGGCGACCGAGTTGAATGCCGTAGTCCGATAGGTTTCGCACGCTCTCGCCTTCGGGCGTGCGCAGGTATTCGGGCACAAGCGAGAAGGCGCGGCGTATGCTCTCCATATCACGGCAGTAGAGCACAGAGAGATCGAACGGCGTGAAGAGCCACTTGTGCGGGTTGGTCGCAAGAGAATCTGCGCGCTCGCAGCCAGCGAAAAAGTTACGCATTTCAGGCAGAACTGCGGCTGAGCCAGCATAGGCCGCGTCAACGTGAAGCCAGAGACTATTTTTTGCGCAGATGTCTGCAATCGCAGGAACAGGATCAACGCTTGAGCTTGAAGTCGTGCCGATGGTTGCGACGACGCAGAAGGGAAGCACGCCGTTTTGTTTGTCTTCTTCAATCGCCTGTTCCAGAGCCTGTGCGTCCATGCGAAACTCCGCGTCGCTCGGAATCTTTCGCAGACTTCTTTGTCCCAATCCTAGAGTGATGACGCCTTTCTCTATTGACGAGTGGGCTTGATCGGAAGAGTAAACGCGTAGCAGAGGCAGGTCTGGTCGCCCGCTCATGCCGTCTTCGCGTATGCGTAAGTTCAGTCTCTCAGTCGCCGCAGCAATCGCGTGCATGCTCGAAACAGAAGCTGTGTCGTAAATCAATCCTCCGAAATCTTCCGGTAAATTCATCATCTGACGCAGCCAAGAGAGCGCTACCTCTTCCAACTCTGTCGCGGCGGGCGATGTGCGCCACAGCATCGCTTTGACATCGAAAGCTGCGCTGAACATTTCACCAAAAATTCCGGGCGCGCTGGTGGAAGTTGCGAAGAGCGCGAAGAAGGCCGGATGATTCCAGTGCGTGAGCGCTGGCACTATCAATCGGTCAACGTCACCTAAAATCTCTTCCATAGCTTCGCCCTGCGCGGGCGGGCTTGCGGGAAGCTGTGAGCGCAACTCGCCCGGCTCGACTTGCGCGAGCACAGGGTAATCTTCAATGTGGTTCTGGTAGCGCGCTATCCAGTCAACTATAGCGTGGCCGAAGCGGCGAAAATCCTCTTCGCTCATATCGCCCAGAGGCGGCGCGAATCCTTCTACTTCATTCTCAGAAATTTTCGTCATGCGGCGAGTTCTTCCAACGGTGGAAATTTATGTTGCTTTCTGCCCGGCGGGCCGTCGAAGTGCTTCGAGGATTTATACAATTCAAGATGTCCGTCGGCTGCTTCCGGCGAGCAGCGTGTGCGTAGAGCCTGCATCTCCCCTGAAGTCATAGGCTCGAAATTTTGCGCTATGCGCAGGTTCTGGCGCAAGATTTTTAGGGAATCAATGCCGCTCACCGTCGCAGCGACCGGCAGACTCATGGCATAGCGCAATGCTTCCGTCGCAGTGATGATGCGGCGCTTGATGGCTAAGCCTTCGCCGCCCATGCTCTTCATGCCCAAAGGCGCAATTCCGCGTCGCAGGACTTCGGGCAAGACCTGCTGCTCGAAGCTGCGGAAGGTCGCGTCGAAAGGGTTCAGGGGGAACTGGCAAGTGTCGAAAGGATAATCGTGCGCTAGCATCTTCAAGTGAATCGCAGGGTCTTTGTGGCCTGTGAAGCCTACGAAGCGCACCTTACCTTCACGCCGCGCCTGTTCGAGAGCTTCAATCACGCCGCCTTTCATGAAATGCAGATCGGGATCGTTGTCATGCACGACTTCATGAACTTGCCAGAGGTCTAGATAATCCGTCTTTAATCTTCGCAGCGATTGTTCCAACTGACGCATGGCCGTTTTGCGGTCACGTCCATGCGTGCAAACTTTCGTCATAAGAAAGACCTTGTGGCGTCTGCCTTCTAGAGCGCGTCCCATAATCTCTTCGCTTCGGCCATCGTGATACTCCCATGCGTTGTCCATGAAGGTTATGCCCCCTTCAATCGCCTCGTGAACAATTCGTATGGCTTCTCTTTCAGACTTCGCCAATCCTATGTGATAACCGCCGAGCGTGAGCGCGGAAACTTCCACGCCCGTTCGCCCCAACGCGCGACGCGGAATCTCGCCTTGAGCTTTGCTCTTTGTCATGGTCTCCCTCCTGTACCTCAAACTCCTTACATCCGAGTTGCAGCAAGAGTTTGTCTTTGATTAAAAGATTTGGTGTAGAAGCGCGGGAAGTATACACAGAAGGGCTATTAAACCAGAATGGAAAGCAAAATCTTCGACCTGCTGGCGCACAAGAGGGCGAGAGATGGAAGTTTTGCGGCTACCTTCGCCGGGGCTGTGCTTGATTAGAATCACTAAAAGAATTGGCCGGTACTGGCCGGGTGCGACTGCCCACTGCACCGCCGGGGTTTGATTGACCGTCGGGTGATTACAATTAAAAAAGGTGGGTCGTGTGGGAAGCGTTTCGAGCCGTTTCCGTTTTTACGCGAGCCGTTCACGCAGAGAAATGGCGCTCTGAATGCCGCACGGTCTACACGAAACATTCCTCATAACAGGGTCGTAAGCGTTGAGGCTCGTGCCGAGCGATTTCTTGAAGGGACTAAATCAATGAAACGAATTATCATCGCACTCTCTATCCTGCTTGCCGCATACACCTTTTTTTACTTCTCACAAACCCACGCCTCTTCTGGATCACTTGATGCCATCGCTCAGCCTACTCTCGCAGCGCAGGAAGCCAGCTCGCGGCCTAATGATGACCTTCCAAGACTGCACACAGTCCTCAAAAAGGGATTGGACGAAAATAACTATCTGGCCCCACTCATGGAACTGCAAGAGCGTGAAGCACAGTATCTCTCGTCGGAGCAAATGAGGGGGAACTATCTAGATTATATGACGCTCCTGAACTCCTACGTTAGTAACTTCGAGGCGGCTTATTCTTACGAGGAGAAGTTTCTGTCTGATATAGAACCGAGGAGCAGAATTCGTGAGAGGAATGCGCGAGAGCTTTCCAGCTCGCCCGTTGATAATTACCGAACGCGCGACGCATTTGAGGTCATCAACGCGGCGGCGGACACGCATCAGGTCATAATGATTAACGAGGAGCACCGAACGCCCGTTCACCGCGCCTTCACGCTACGCTTGCTTGCGACCCTTTACGCCAAGGGGTTTCGCTACTTCGCAGCCGAAACTCTTTATTCAGCAGACGCTGAGTTGAACAGGCGAGGCTACCCTACTCAGAAGACAGGGTTCTACACTTCCGACCCGGTCTACGGCGACATGATTCGCACAGCCTTGCGTTTAGGCTTTAAGGTTATCCCGTATGAATACGAGGGAACCTGTACGCCGCAGCCGAATAATCCACAGTCTTGTGATGAGGAGCGCGAGCGCAGTCAGGCGCAGAATCTAGTAGACCGCATCCTGCGCAACGACCCGAAGGCGAAAGTTCTAGTACACGTTGGACGCGGCCATAACTCGAAGACTAAGTACGAGGGTGAGTTCGCATTCATGGCGTGGCACTTCCGAGAGATCAGCGGCATCAATCCGTTCTCCATAGATCAACTACAGTATAGCGAGCGCCGCAACCCGCTTGACGAAGACCCGTTATATCGCTACGTGACACGCAAGGGATTGATTCATGAGCCTACAGTGTTCCAGTCCACGGAGGGACGCTTCTGGGTACGAAATCCGGGCTACGACTTACAGGTCTTTCATCCTCGGGCGCGTTACGAGATGGGGCGCGCGACGTGGCTACAGATGGGCGGATTGCGTAGACCTTCTACTATAAATTTGAGAAGACTGAATCTCGCAGCGCGTCACCAACAGTTCAGCGGACGGGAGCCAGTTCTAGTGCAGGCGTTCTTCGCGGGTGAAAGCGCTGACGCAGTTCCCGTTGACCAGATAGTGTTATACCCTGCCAGAGAAGTGCCGGTCTTGATGCTCCCTAAAGGAGCGCTGCGGATAAGAGCAATCAATAGGCTGGGAAGGCTCATCGGTCAATACTCGTCGGCTGCCAGATAAAGTGCGATGGCGAGGGAGCACGCCGTCTCAGCAACATATAATTAACGCGAGTTCAATATAAGCCATGAAGAGAAAGGAGCGAATGAATTATCCACGCGCATCACACGAAACCACACGAAATGATCTGTTCTATTCGTGTAGATTAGTGTGATTTAGTGGATAATTCTCTCCCTTTCATCTTTCTCTCTCTTACATCGAACTCACGTTATAATTAGACGATCAAAAAAGTTCTAAATGATATTGCAAGGGTGAGCCGCACAGAGCAACTCATCCAACTAGAGGGCTTGATGACACAATTTTCGCGCTCCTCTTTGTGGATTCGGACAGGAGGCTGCACGGCTCGCACGGCGAGGCGCAATTTAATCTTTTCACCTTCCTCCTTCTCACTCCAGTCCTGCAATTCTTCTCCCTCATACTTTATTAAATTTCTCGACACCTAGCGCCGTTTCTGTATAATGCGCGTGCGTTATCCAGAAATTCCGGCTGCGGATTTGCTTCCGCGCTCAGACCGCAGTTATTATGCTGCGCAAAAGTTATTCAGGCGGCGCGCTGCCCCTCGTCGCGCCCTTGAGTTGCAGTCGGACGAGTTCTGGATTTAAGTTGCTAGCATTGGCGGCGTGTGCATCTCCCCTGTCGTCAGCCCAAGAATTTAGTCTTTCGAGTTTCCCTCGCGTTTTTCGGTTCTACCCGTAAGTTCGGCGGGAAGTTTTAACTGAAAACCTGCCGCCGAAAAGAGTAGTCGTAAAAATCTACGCTATCTGGAGGGTTAAGGGATGGCCGAAGCTATCTTGGAAGGTGACGAACGGACAGGATTCATACGCGGCTTGGGTCTGCTGGATTCTACGATGATTGTGGCCGGTTCCATGATTGGCTCCGGCATCTTCATAGTCTCGGCGGATATTTCAAGACAGGTAGGCTCTGCTGGCTGGCTGCTGCTCGTCTGGATTGTTACGGGATTGCTAACAGTCGCTGCGGCTCTCTCTTACGGCGAACTCGCCGCGATGATGCCGAAGGCTGGCGGGCAGTACGTTTATCTACGAGAATCATACACGCCGCTCTGGGGATTCCTTTACGGCTGGACTCTCTTTCTGGTGATTCAGACGGGAACGATTGCTGCGGTCGCCGTAGGATTTGCGCGCTTCCTTGGCGTCCTCGTTCCTTCAATCTCGCCTACAAGCTGGATAATAAGCCCCATCAACATCTCGCACGATTACGCGCTCAGTCTTTCGACGCAGCAACTCATAGGCATACTGCTAATCGTTTTTCTAACCATACTCAACACGCGCGGGCTGAAACTCGGCAAGATAATTCAGAACATCTTCACTTCGGCCAAGACGCTCTCGCTCGTCGCGCTGATACTTCTGGGGATTTTCGTAGGAAGCCGTCTTGGAGCAGGCGGCGCGAACTTTCATGATATGTGGACGCCGAAAGCCGTTGAGCCAATAGTCCCGGACTTCTCATTCGTCTCGCCCGTGTCGGCGGCGCTGGGTGCGTTCGGACTCTTCATAGCCTTCTGCGTCGCTCAGGTCGGCTCGCTCTTTTCCGCAGACGCATGGAACAACATCACGTTCACGGCTGGCGAAGTGAAGAACCCGCAGAAGAACATACCGCTCTCGTTGGCTGCCGGGACAGGGCTGGTCATCACGCTCTACGTGCTTGCGAACGTAGCATACTTGACGACGCTTTCGATGACGCAGATTCAGCACGCGCCAGACGATCGCGTGGCGACCGCAGCACTTCAAGTAATCTTGGGAAGCGCGGGCGCTGCCGTCATGGCCGTAGCAATCATCATCTCCACCTTTGGCTGCAACAACGGTCTTATACTGGCGGGCGCGCGTGTCTATTACGCTATGGCGCGCGATGGATTGTTCTTCAAGGCTACTGGGAAATTGAATGATAAGCATGTGCCTGCGATGGGACTCATCCTGCAATGCGTGTGGGCTGCTCTGCTGGTTCTGCCGCGCACGCGCAAGTACGGGACGAACGGGTTGCCGCTGACAGACGCTCACGGCGTCTTTCAATACGGCAACCTCTACAGCGACCTGCTTGATTACGTCGTCTTCTCCGTGCTGATTTTTTACGTGCTGACGATAATTGGCCTATTCATATTGCGCAGCAAGAAGCCCGATGCGCCACGTCCTTACAGAGCTTTTGGCTATCCTATAATCCCTGCGCTCTACATAATAGCTGCGACCGCTATCATGCTGGTGCTCTTGCTCTACAAGACAAAGACTTCATGGCCCGGACTCGCCATAGTGCTGACGGGCATCCCGGTTTATTTCATCTGGCGCAAGTTTGGCGAACCTTTGGGCGAACCGCCACGCTCGCAGCCGGAGCGCAGCTAATTTGAAAAGTGATAACAATAAGTCTGGAGTCTGGAGTCTGGAGTCAAAAGCAAAAAGCTTTTCTTCTTCTGACTCCAGACTCCAGACTCCAGACTTAGGAGGTTTCACGGATGGCTAGTAATCTCTTTGCAACCAAACCGCTCAGTCTTCTTCTTGAAGAGATGCAGGGCGAAAACCGTTTGCGCCGTGTGCTTGGGCCTGTGCAACTGACGGCTCTGGGCGTTGGCGCAATTATCGGCACGGGCATCTTCATCTTGACCGGTGTAGCCGCGCACGACCGTACAGGGCCAGCGCTCATGCTCTCGTTTGTGCTGGCAGGACTCGCCTGTGTCTTTGCAGCGCTCTGCTATGCGGAGTTCGCTTCGATGGTTCCGGTCGCAGGCTCTGCTTACACTTACGCCTACGCCACCTTGGGCGAACTCTTCGCGTGGATTATCGGCTGGGACTTAATACTAGAATATGCCGTAGGCTCTGCAACGGTTGCGCACGGATGGTCTGCGCACTTTCAGGAGTTCATCCCCATCTTCCACGAGGGGATTGCCGCAATACCAGCCAAGATACCTGAACTTTTCCGCAGCGCGCCGTTCAATTATTGCGTGAATGTCGGAGCGGACTGCCCGCATACGGGATTCGTCGCGACCAAGTCATACTTTGACTTGCCCGCCGTGCTCATCACGTTCATCCTCACAATAGTTCTCGTCAAGGGCATTAGAGAGAGCGCCTCCTTCAACGCGGTGATGGTGGCTATCAAACTCGTGATTGTGCTGATGGTGATCGGCATAGGGGGCTACTTAATTATTACTATTTATGGCACTGCTAACTGGCATCCGTTTGCCCCGTTTGGCTACACAGGACTCAGCTTCTTTGGTCACACAATCTTTGGCGAGACTGCCAAGGGCGGAGAGCCATTAGGCATGTTCGCAGGGGCTGCGATTATCTTCTTCGCGTACATAGGATTCGATTCGGTTTCGGTTCACTCTGAAGAAGCGCGCCAGCCTGCGAAGGATGTGCCCGTAGGCATCATAGCGTCCCTGATTATCTGCACGATTCTATACATTGCCGTCTCGGCTGTGCTGACGGGAATGGTTCCCTACAGAGAAATTGATATAAATGCGCCGGTGGTGGAAGCGTTCAGGCGAGCCGGTTTGACATGGATGCAGTATCTTGTGGCAGCAGGCGCTATGACGGGCATCACCTCAGTGTTGCTCGTAATGATGCTCAGCCAACCGCGAGTGATGCTGGCGCTGGCACGCGATGGACTCGTGCCGAAGGGCTTCTTCGGTGATATTCATCCGAAGTTTCGCACGCCTTGGAAATCAACGATTCTAACGGGTCTTTTTGTAGCTTCGATGGCGGGATTCATACCGCTAAGCATTCTGGCAGAGATGACCAGCATCGGAACACTCTTCGCTTTCGTCATTGTCTGCGGCGCAGTGCTGGTTATGCGTAGGACCAACCCACAGGCGAATCGCCCATTTCGCGCGCCCTTTGTCCCGCTCATACCAATCTTGGGCATTCTGACCTGTCTGCTCTTAATGTTCTCGCTGCCTGCGGAGAACTGGTATAGGCTTATCATCTGGCTTGCCGTCGGTTTGGTAATCTACTTTCTTTACGGGCGGCGGCACAGCGTTATGGCCCAACAGCGCCACATGGCGCACGAGTTGGCAGCGCACGGCGTAACAGGCCAGGCCGTGGGCGACCCGGACGCGCCGCCAAGCAGTATGAGCGCCCCTGTGGATTCCAGAGTCAAGAAGGAGTAGTTAATCTGCTTAAAAGGCGCTTCGCGCGTGCGCGTAGTAAAAGAGGTGTAGAGTAAAGATAGAAGGGCTGCGAGTTTCAGTTAATTGTTTGAAACTCGCAGCCCTTCTATTTTCACAATTCAGCAATGCGCTCTTGATATTTCAGGCTTACAAAAGGCGTGAGCGCATCTTTGAAAAGAGCGGATCGCAAGTAGTTAACGATCAAGGGGTCGTAGTTGTCATTGACTGCATAGCAGCCATTCCGCCAATCAAGTAGCATACTAAGAACAAGATTAACAGGACAGTCCAGATCATCATGATATTTCTGATGCCTAATCGGCCTGAATTCATCCAGCCCCAGATGTATGCCCAGATGCCGCAGACGAGGCCTATAATACCTTGGACAGGACCGGCATCCTTAAACATCTTGATTAGCACTATTATCTGGCAAATTACAGCTCCCAGAAGGAAGAGCCAAGCGAGATAAAACAAAAAAATCATATCTTCGAGCCTCCATTTGCGGTCTTTGATAGACCGTCACTTTCCGTTCGGAAAATTCCTGTTGAGTCTAAAAGCTGCAACCCATTCCGAAGGACAGTTCAGGTACAAGGTTGAAAGAGCACGCCCCTTTTATGCTAACTTGAGTGTTGGAGTCAATGATTATCTGACCGTGTGGGTTAAGCTTCAGCCTGCGCCGCTCTCGTTTTCAGGCTCGCAGACCACAACCGCCGATACGACTGTTCTCTCTTCGCTGTAAAATTCTACCAGCAACCGAAGCATCCCTTCGTCCTCTTCATCCAATCTCTCGAACTCAACTCCGAAACCCACGCGCCTGACCACGTGAATGACCTCGCCCTTCAAGAGCAGCCAGCGTTCCGTAGGCAGCCGCAGCCGCACGAAGACCGTCCGGCCCCTCCCCATCTCGGTTCGAGTCTGTATGAAGCAACCGCGCTCGCCCAGGTTCGTCACCTTGCCGCTGTGCAGGTCGTCTTCACTCTCGCCCCAGAGAATGTAGATGGCCGTGTCAACCTCTACGCGATCCGATTGTCTCTTTTCTTCCACCATTGTGATTTTGGATTTTAGATTTTGGATTTTAGATTTGGTTGATGATGAAAGGCGTGCTGTTCCTGCTTTCAATCGAAAATCGAAAATCTAAAATCTTAAAGAAGCTCTCGCAGCACTGAGCGCTTCCGCAACTCTAGCGGGCGACGTGCCTCCAATCTGAGATTTCGTCGCAAGCGTCTCTTCGAGCGAGAGAGCGCTCGCCACATCCTCTTCTATGAGATTTGAGAACGAACGCATCTCGTCGAGCGAGAGGTCTTGCAATTCTACGCCGCGCTCGATTGCGCGTAGCACTATACGACCAACAGCATCATGCGCCTCGCGGAAAGGCATGCCTTTGCGCGCTAGATAATCGGCCAACTCCGTCGCATTCATGTAACCACGCATCGCCGCATCGCGCGCCACATCTTCGCGCACGCGAATGTTACCGAGCACGGTCGCCGTCACTTCCAGCGACGCGCTCACCGTGTCAACTATATCAAAAACCGCCTCCTTGTCTTCCTGCATATCCTTGTTATAGGCGAGCGGCAACCCCTTGAGCATTGTAAGCAACGCTATGTTATGGCCGAAGATTCTTCCTGCTTTACCGCGCACAAGCTCCATAGAATCAGGATTCTTCTTCTGCGGCATGATGCTTGAGCCTGTCGCAACCGCGTCGCTCAATTCAAAGAATCCGAACTCTGCGGTCGTGTAGATAATTATATCTTCCGCAAGGCGCGAAAGATGAAGCATGACGAGCGACGACGCCGCAGCGAATTCAACGCAGAAGTCGCGGTCGCTCACGGCGTCAAGGCTGTTGCGAGAAACGGAATCGAAGCCTAGGATGCGTGCCACACCTTCGCGGTCAATCTCGTATGAAGTCCCTGCGAGCGCAGCGCTCCCCAGAGGCGAAACGTTCGTGCGTCGGCGCGCTTCACCCAGACGCTCGCAATCGCGCGCGAGCATCTCGAAGTAAGCCAGACACCAGTGCGCAAAGAGCACCGGCTGCGCACGTTGCAGATGAGTGTAGCCGGGAATGATTGCGCTGCTGTGCGCGTCCGCAAGATCAAGCAATGCTTTCTGCGCGGCGCGGACTAGCTGCGAAATGCTATCAATCTCTTCGCGTAGCCATAGACGAAAATCCACAGAAACCTGATCGTTGCGGCTGCGACCCGTGTGCAACTTGCGCCCCACGTCGCCTGCTATCTCTACGAGTCGCGCTTCTACAAACGAATGAACATCTTCAACCGCAATCTCGTCAAGATAACCCGCATCAAGAGTGCCGCGCCTTAGAATCTCTTCAAGCCCGCTACGGATTTTGTCTGCCTCATCGTCCGAGAGCACGCCAGCCCCATGCAAGCCTTCACAGTGCGCCAGACTCGCACGCACGTCCACAGCGAATAGCCTGCGGTCAAAGCTGAACGAGCGGTTGAATTTTATGAATTGCTCGTCAGCTTTCCCTGTGAATCGCCCGCCCCACAGATTTTTCGACTCGCCCATCAACACCTCCGTCTAATTATAGCGAGAGGCATCTTGCCTACACACTTGAATTCGATTCAAGTGTGTAAGCTAAGGCGCGCGGCCTCGCGCTCCCCAACACAATTTGACTCTATGCATCCAAAGTTGCTATTTTATGCATCTATGCAATGGTTATGCAAGAGGATTGCATAAGAGGCAGCCGAATGCAAAAAGATGTTCGACAGCAAAAAATTTTAGGATTGATTCGCTCGAAGCGTATAGGCACGCAGGAGGAGCTTAGGGCGCATCTCATGCGTGCGGGCGTTGCTGCTACTCAATCGAGCGTTTCGCGCGACCTTGAAGAGTTGGGCGTAGTGAAGCATCAAGGCTCCTACACGCTGCCGCAATCGCGCGACGGCCATTCTGCGCGAGGGCTTCTAGGTCTGGACATGGCAGGTGAATCATTAGTCGTTGCTAAATGCGAATCCGGCATGGCGACAGCCGTCGCCGTAGAGATTGACCGCGCGCACGTCTCTGAAATAATCGGCACGGTCGCGGGCGACGATACGATTTTCATAGCCGTGAACGACCGCAAAGCGCAACGCGCGACAGTGAAAAAGATTTGGGAGATTTTCAAATAAAAAGTCTGGAGTCTGGAGTCTAGAGTCTGGAGTCAAAGGCAAAAGCAAAAATTGTTTTTGACCTCGGACTCCAGACTCTAGACTCCAGACTTAAAAGGGAAAGAAGTGGTTGAGAAGATAAAAAAGATAGTGCTGGCGTATTCGGGCGGGCTTGATACCTCAGTGATGCTGCGTTGGATCAAGGAGCGTTACGATTGCGAGGTCGTTTGTTACTGCGCGGACGTGGGGCAGGCGGAAGAGCTTGACGGGCTTGATGCGAAGGCGCGCGAGACGGGCGCGTCTAAACTCTTCATCGAAGATTTGCGCGAAGAGTTTGTGCGGGAATACGTCTGGACTGCTGTTAAAGCGAATGCTGTTTACGAGGGAGTTTATCTTCTAGGCACAAGCCTCGCTCGTCCTGTGATTGCGAAGCGGCAGATTGAGATTGCCCAAAAAGAGGGCGCAGACGCTGTGGCTCATGGCGCGACCGGCAAAGGAAACGATCAGGTTCGTTTCGAGTTGACCTACTACGCTCTACAGCCGGACATAAAAGTCGTTGCGCCGTGGCGCGAGTGGGAATTTAAAGGGCGAAGCGATCTTATTGCTTACGCGCATCAGCACAACATCCCTATTACTGCGACCGCCGAAAAGCCTTACTCGACGGATCGCAACCTGATGCACATCTCTTATGAGGGCGGCATTTTGGAAGACCCCTGGCGAGAGCCTCCCGCAGATATTTTCAGATTGACGAAAGCGCCGGAAGAGGCGCGGGCTGAAGCTGAGTACATCGAAATCGGATTCGAGAAGGGCGAGCCTGTATCAATCAACGGCGAGCGCATGAATGCGGTGGCGCTGCTCGAAGCATTGAACCAAACGGGCGGCGAGCACGGCATCGGGCGCGTTGATCTTGTAGAAAATCGTTTCGTAGGGATGAAGTCGCGCGGCGTTTACGAGACGCCCGGCGTGACCATCCTGCAATCTGCTCATCGCGCGCTTGAATCCATCACGCTCGACCGCGAAGTCATGCACCTGCGCGACTCTCTCGGAGTGAAGTTTGCCGAGAGCATTTACTACGGCTTCTGGTTCGCGCCTGAGTTCGAGTTGATGCGGAAGATGATTGACGAAACGCAAACGGATGTTACAGGAGATGTGCGTCTGAAACTTTATCGCGGCAACGTTACGGTCGCCGGTCGCCGCTCGCCGCACTCGCTCTACAACGAGCGCCTTGCGACCTTCGAGGCCGACACAGTTTACAACCAACGCGACGCCGAAGGCTTCATAAAGCTCAATGCGTTGCGACTGCGCTTAAAAAGTCAAAAGTAAAAAGGCAAAGGAAAGGCAAAAGGTAAAAGTAAAAAGGCAAAAGTGTGGCGGAAACCAATATTTAATTAAAATGCTTTTGTCCTCACTTTTGCCTTTTACCTTTTTACTTTTGCCTTTATTGGAGGACGTGTTGATGCTGAATAAAGTTGACATTACCAGCGCCGTAGCTGTGGTTGAGGCTGACAAGATTGGGTCTGCCACTTCGCCGCTTGGGTTGCACAGAACTGTTGCGGTTGTGGGTGAGCGGCGCGAAGTGCGCGCGGGCGATGTCGTGGTGGTGCGCGCGCTCACGGACAGCGCCACTTACAACATGCTCGAACTGCCTACGGGGCGTCTGGCGAAGATTAATCCGGGCGACATGCTGGTTGGTGTTTTGGGTCGCCGCCGCGCGTTGAAAGGTTTCGTCGGAGACGTCCCAGAAACGGTCGCCGCTGGTGATGAGCTTCACCTGCTGAACATGGGCGGGGTTATCGGCTGCTGCACTGGACATCATTCCAGCCTGAGCGATGCAATCAAAGTCGAAGTCATAGGGCTTGCGTGCGACGACCGTGGGCGCGTCCTCAACATAGCCGACCGCGCTTTGCTTCCGCGCGAAAGGTTAGGCGCGAGCGCGCCGCTTGTGATAGTCGCGGGCACTTGCATGAACAGCGGCAAGACTTACGCTGTGACGGAATTAATTAAGCAGGCTACGCGCGCTGGGCTTCGCGTGGCGGCGGCTAAATTATCTGGCGTGGCCTGTTTGCGCGACACGCTCAACATGGCGGATCACGGCGCTGTGGCGACCGCAAGCTTTCTTGATTGCGGTCTGCAGCCGGACATGATTGTGATTGAGCTTGGCGATGGAATCTTGGGCGGCTACTCGGTTGATTCTGTTTTCGATGACGCGGAGTTGCGCGAAGCTACTTCGGCGATAATCTTCTGCGCGTCGGATTACGTGGGCGCGTGGGGCGGCATAGAGCTATTCAATCGTCGCGGCATACGCGTTGATCTCGTCGCAGGCTCCGTCACAGATTCGCAGATGGGGCAAGACTACATAGAGCGCGAGTTCAATGTCCCGGCTGGCAACGCGCGCAGAAACGGTGCAAGACTCTTTGAAGTTGTGCGAGAGAAGTTAGAGAAAGTGGCTCAAGCCGCATGAAAACATTCAAGCCTTTGCGAGCTTTGGTTTTAACTTTGCGCCTTTGCGTGAACCCGCAACTCTGGTTAGCTTGAGCTTAGAAAGAATTGCATGTTCTCGCAAAGGCGCAAAGGTAAAAACTTAAGCCCGCAAAGAAGTTGAGAGACGAACTTTCGTGAAGGATAAATTCGAGGGAGCACAGACGAAGGCGATTCACGCGGACGAGGACGTGAACGGGACGCGCGCCATCAGCCCGCCTATCTGGCAGACGACCAGTTTTAGGGCGGATTCGACGGAGCATTTCGTCGAGATGGCGACGACGCCCATGCACGCAGAGTTTTATACGCGCTACGGCAATCCTACGCACAAACAGGTTGAGGCCGTTGTTACTTCGCTTGAAGGCGGCGAGGCTGCGCTTGTCACAGGCTCAGGCATGGGCGCGATATTCGCTTCCGTGATGTGCAATCTTCAGACTGGCGATCACGTCGTCGCACAGAGCAGCCTTTACGCTGGAACGCTTACGTTGATGAGCAAGCAACTACCGCTCTGGGGAATTGACCGCACGCTCGTTGACCAGACAAGCGTAGAAGCATTTTCAGAAGCGATTCGACCTAACACGAAATTGATTTATGCAGAGACGCCTACGAACCCGCTCATGCGTATCACAGACCTTGCGCGCGTGGCGGAGTTAGGCCAAGAGCGCGGCATCATGACGATTGTTGATAACACATTCGCTACGCCGATTAATCAACGACCGCTTGAGCTTGGGTTCGACGCTGTGGTTCACTCTGGTACGAAATATCTGGGCGGTCATCATGATGTGACTGCTGGCGTGCTTGTAAGTTCCCAAAAATTCGTGGAGCGCGCGTGGGATTTTGCAATCGTTTCGGGTCAGGTGCTGAGTCCTTTCGATTCATGGCTTCTGCTGCGCGGGCTTCGCACGCTCGAATTAAGAGTCGAGCGACACAACCGAAACGCAATGGCGCTCGCGCAATTTCTGGAATCGCACACGAAGGTTGCGCGCGTCTTTTATCCCGGCCTCGAATCGCATCAGCAACATGAGCTTGCGCGACCACAGATGCGCAGCTTCACAGGGATGATGAGCTTTGAGCTTCGCGGCGGTTACGAAGCAGCTGAGCGATTAATCTTCAAACTTAAACTCGCGGCCTACGCTGCAAGCCTTGGCGGAATAGAAACGCTTGTGGTTCACCCTGCTGCGATGTGGAAACACAGTCTGACGCCAGAGCAGTTGAGCGAGGCGGGAATAAGCGCAGGGCTTGTGCGCGTCTCCGTCGGACTGGAAGACGAGCGCGACCTGATTAGAGATTTCACGCAAGCGCTTGAGCAGGTCTAACGAGACGCGGAGAGTGGGCGACGCGGAGACGCGGCGAAAGAAGAAGTTGACGAGAGGTCAAGTAATGAAGAAGGAATCGAAGACAACACAGACGGGCGAGCAGAATTCAATATCTCCCCGCGTCTCCGCGTCCCCGCGTCCCCGCGTCGCAGAACCGCGTCCCCGCGTCGCTATTTTCGGCGGCTCTGGCTATGGCGGCTCGGAGCTTCTGCGCATATTGCTGCTTCATCCGAACGCGGAAGTCGCTCTGGTCACTGCTAATGAGCATGCTGGCAAGGCCGTTTCCGAAGTTCATAAAAATCTTTATGGGTTGACGGATTTGAGATTTGAGCGTGCGCCGGAAGATTTGAATGTTCTGGGAAAATTCGATTGCATCTTCTTTGCTCTGCCGCACGGACAGGCTATGGAGATTGTGCCGCGCGTGCCTGAAAACGTGAAGGTGATTGACCTGTCGGGCGATTTTCGTCTTCGTGACAGCGAGGTGTTCGAGGAGCATTACGGGCGCGAGCACAGCGCTATGGATTTCCAACAAAAATTTGTTTACGGGCTGACGGAAACTAATCGAGAAGCAATCAAGCATGCGCGGCTCGTAGCGAATCCGGGCTGCTTTGCGACCGCCGCGTTGTTAGGTCTAGCGCCTCTCGTTGCGCACAATCTTTTAACGGGTCGCGTTGTGGTTGATGCGAAGACTGGTTCAAGCGGGTCTGGCGCGAAGGCTGCGGCGAACACACATCACCCGCAACGCATGAATTCGTTCTACGCTTACAAACCTTTCACGCACCAGCATGTTCCTGAAATAGAGCAGGAGTTGCGAACGGTAGGCGATTGGACGAGCGAGCTTGTCTTCATGACTCATAGTTTGCCAGTCTCGCGCGGCATCTTTGCTTCCGTTTACGCGGAGACGAAAAGCGAGATGACGGTTGATGAAGTGCGCGCTCTGTTCGCTGGTTTTTATAGAGATTCATTCTTCGTACGCCTTGTCAAAGGTTCACCCGACATCAACTGGGTGAAGACGACTAATTTTTGTGACATTGGATTCGCCGTGCGCGGTCGTCAGTTAGTTGTGTTCAGTGCGATTGATAATCTAGTAAAAGGCGCTGCGGGTCAGGCTGTGCAGAACATGAACTTGATGTTCGCAATTGAAGAGAAGACCGCGTTGATGCTGACCGGGAGCAATCCATGAAGGGCGGCGCTCGATTTGAAGCTGCGGCGATTAAGCCGCTCATCTCTTTCGATGTGCTGGAGAAGATTGATGTGCGCGTCGGAACTATAGAGTTGGTCGAAGAGGTGAAAGGGTCTAACAAGCTGGTCAGGCTCACTGTGAATTTCGGCGATCACAAAAGAACTATACTGGCGGGCATGAAGCAAGAGCGAGAGAATTTCAGGGAGATTGAGGGACGACAGGCGTTGTTCGTAGTCAATCTCGAACCGAAAAAGATGGCTGGTGAGATTTCCGAAGGAATGCTTTTCGACATAGGGTACGCGGATGGAATTCGCCCCGTGCTGGCAGTTCCCGAAAACGAAGTTCCAGATGGAGCAAGGGCAGGATGAAAGCTGAAAAAATTTCAACTTTTGATTCGATTAAAGCGCTGGAAGACCGCTTCCAGTTGGCGACTTACAAGAAGATGCCTGTTGCTGCCGAAGCGGGCGCGGGCGTGTGGGTTTACGCGAGCGATGGCGAGAAATTTCTTGATTTGTACGGCGGCCACGCGGTCGCTGGAACAGGCCACTGTCACCCGCATGTCGTCGCTGCCATTGTTGAGCAGGCGGAGAAGCTTCTCTTCTATTCGAATCTTGTTTATTCCCAAAAGCGCGCGCGTGCGGCTGAAAAGTTGGTCTCTCTTGCTCCTTCTACTTTGACGCGCAGCTTCTTCTGCAATTCTGGAACTGAGGCGAACGAGAATGCCATGCGTATGGCTCGCATGGCTACGGGGCGAGAGAAGATTATAACGTTCAGCGGCAGCTTTCACGGTCGCACGGCTGATGCTATAAGCGCGACCGCTCTGGGGAAATATCGTGAGCTTGGAAAGCCTAACGTGCCGGGACATCTCTTCGCAGAGTTCGGCGACATTGAATCTGTTAAGAAGCTTGCTGATGAGACTGTTGCTGGCATCATGCTTGAACCGATTCAGTCAATGGCCGGAGTGTGCATGGCCGAACCGGATTTTTATAAAGCTCTGCGCGAACTCGCAACGGAGCGCGGGATTATCTTGATTTACGATGAAGTGCAGACGGGCATTGGGCGAACGGGCGAGTGGTTCTTTGCTGGAAGCGCGGCGGGCGGGCGCGTTGTGCCCGACATCGTAACGCTTGCGAAATCGTTGGGAAGCGGCGTGCCCGTCGGCGCGTGTCTGGTGACGGAAGAGATTGCCGCACACATTAAAGAGAACGATCTTGGCACAACGTTCGGCGGCGGGATGCTGGCGATGGCTGCTGTGACGGCTACGCTCGAAGCGATTGAAAATGATGGGATGCTTGAGAACGTTAAAGAGGTTGAGAGCTATTTACGCGAACGTCTGTCGGAGATTCCGCAGATCAAGCGCGTGCGCGGGCTTGGACTTTTACTCGGAATAGAGTTCAAAGAAAAGGCCGCGCCGGTTCACGAGAAGTTGCTTGAACGGCGAATCATTACGGGAACATCCAGCGATGCCAACGTGCTCAGGCTTCTTCCTCCGCTCTGCTTGAAAAGGGAAGAGGCTGATCTTTTTGTAGAGGCGCTGAGAACAGTTTTCAGTTTTTAGTTTTCAGTTTTCAGTAAAAGCTTTTCGCTTCTTTCTGTAAACTTAAAACTGAAAACTGTTCTCGTCACTGTAATTAAGATGCCTAGAGATTTTCTGACAACAGGGGACTGGACGCGCGACGAACTTGAGGAGTTGATTGAATCGGCCCTCAAGTTCAAGAGTGGCGATGATCGCCGTATGCCGCTTGTAGGGCGCTCGATTGCTCTGGTCTTCTTCAATCCTAGTTTGCGCACGCGCGCTTCTATGCAGGTGGGCGTGTTCGAGCTTGGCGGGAACGCTGTCGTTTTGGAGCCGGGCGGAACTAGCTGGACGATTGAGCATAGAGACGGCGTGGTGATGGATACTGATAAGACAGAGCACGTGGCCGAGTTCGTTCGCGTGCTCGGTCGTTATTGCGCTGGTGTGGGCGTGAGAACGTTCGCGGCCTTGAAGAACTGGGAAGAGGAAAGGCTTGATCCTATCTTGAACGCTTTCGCTAAATATTCCAGCGTGCCTGTCATCAATCTGGAATCGGCTATGCATCATCCATGTCAGGCTATGGCGGACATGATGACCGTGCGCGAAAAGTTGGGCGCGGGACGAAAGCGTGTGCTGATGACTTGGGCGTGGCATCCCTTACCGCTGCCTATGGCCGTGCCGAACAGTTTCGCGCTTGCGGCTGTGCAGATGGGTCACGAATTGACGATAGCGCACCCGCGTGGATACGAGTTGGATGAAGATTTGATGCGAGAGATTAACGAGCGCGCCTTCGATGCAGGCGCAACTGTGAGCGTGACGAACGACTGTGAAGAAGCGTTCGACGGCGCAGAAGTGGTGTACGCCAAGAGTTGGGGGGCACGCATGTTCTATGGCAGCCCTGAAGAAGACATGGAGGAGCGCGCGCAGTATCGCGGGAAGTGGATTGTTGACGAAGAGAAGATGAGAAGAACTAATAGCGCCATCTTCATGCACTGCCTTCCTGTGCGCCGCAATGTGATTGTGACGGACGGCGTGATTGATTCCACGTCTTCCGTCGTGATTGATGAGGCGGAGAATCGCCTGCATGTGCAGAAGGCAATCATGGCGCGGCTGATTTCGGGTTCAGGCAAGCAATGAGGTCAGTACCGCCTGCGGTAGCGGGCGGGTGATGTTTAGATTGTGACTAGCTAAAAAAATACTACCCGCCCGCTACCGCAGGCGGTACTGACTTGACTCAATATGTCTCTACCTCAATCGGAAATCTCTAACCAGCTTCGCCTTGACCTGCTGCGCGAGGCGTTGCCTTACATACAACGCTTCAAGGGCAAGACCTTCGTGGTGAAGGTGTCGGGCAAGGCGACGGAAGATCACGAAAACTTACGGTCGCTTGCGGAAGAACTGGCGCTCATTCATCAGGTCGGAATTCGAGTCTGCGTTGTTCACGGCGGCGGCAAGCAGTTGTCTGATCTTGCCTTGCAGATGGGAGTCGAGCAGACCATCATCAACGGTCGGCGCGTGACGGACGACGCGACGCTTGAGATGGCGAAGATGATTTTTGCCGGAAAAATCAACACGGACATTCTCGCAGCGCTTCGTCACAGAGGAGTTGAAGCCGTCGGTCTTTCAGGCGTTGACGGAAACATTGTCCACGCCGAGCGACGCCCGCCGAAAGAGATTATGAACCGTGAGACGGGCGAGCGCGGAGTTGTTGACTTCGGCCATGTGGGCGACGTGATAGAGATAAACGCGCGGCTGCTCTGCGTACTTTTAGATCAAGGTTACTTGCCGGTCGTCTCTTCGCTCGGCGCGGACTCGGAAGGGCGAGTCTTCAATATCAACGCCGACACGATTGCCTCAGAGGTCGCCGTCCATCTTCAAGCGGAAAAGTTGATACTGCTTTCAGATGTTGACGGAATTTACCTGAATCCCGATGACCCACAGACAAAGCTCTCGCGCCTGACTGTCAGTGAAGCGGAAGCTCTGATAAACGATGGCACGGCTTCGGGCGGCATGATTCCAAAGCTTCAAAGCATCACAGAACTCCTGCATCGCGGCGTACACAGCGCGCACATCATCAATGGCACTGACCGTAACGCACTTTTATCCGAAGTCTTCACGAACGAAGGCACAGGCACGATGATAGTCGCGTAATCACAGTTGCTACTCGTCACGTTAACCAACGCGAGTTCGATGTAAGAGAGAGAAAGACGGAAGAGAGAGAATTATCCACTAAATTACACGAAGCAACACGAAACGAGCAGTTCTATTACGGTTTACAGTTGCATGCGACCACTGACAAAGCGTGGCAAGTCAGTACCGCCTGCGGTAGCGGGCGGGTCTGGACGCGATGAAGAACCCGCCCGCTACCGCAGGCGGTACTGACATAAGTCGCACTCAATCGTAAACCGTAATATTCGTGTAGATTAGTGTGATTTAGTGGATAATTCATTCGCCCCTTTCTCTTCATGGCTTATATCGAACTCGCGTTAACCAAATCGCCCGGACTTCTTCCGCATCTCTTCAGAAACTTTTTCAATTCCCTCTGAAACATTTCGCCACGCAGAATCTTTGTTCGGCCATTTGGTGACGGCGCGCCCGTCTTTGGGTAGGTATTGCAATCCGGCGAACGGCACGCCCTTCAGATTGACATCGCGCACGATGACGGGAATCACACGCGCCTCTCCGTTTTCGTAACGTTCAAGTGCCCGCGTCATCTCTTTTTCGTAACAGTAATCTGAAGCAAGAAAGTCGGCGCTCACAAGTAGAAGAATAATCTCCGCGCGTTCCATGTTTTCATCTATCTCCTGCTTCCAGTCATCACCCGCGTCAATATTACGGTCATACCAAGGGTCAATCAGACCACGACGCTGCAAGAGCTTGAGGTGGGTCTCTAATTCGTTGCGCAATCTCTCATCCTTGTGTGAGTAACTGTAGAACAGGCGCACGGCCTGCCGACGCTCATCTGTTGCTCTCTCTCTTCGACGCGCGCCTTCAAGGTCAACGCCGTTAAGAAGCTCCTGCACGTCTAATTCGATAATCTGACTGCCCACAACTTCGAGAAATTTCTTCATCCCGTTTTGCTCCATCACCAGCAGTTTCTGGTATGGCGTGACCGTATCGGGATACTCCGGTAAAGGAATCATCTCCTGCGGCTGCAAATTGCGAATGTCGTAATGAATCCGCTCGAAGTCAGTGCGGATGAGCGCCAGAAGGCGGCGGCGTCCGGGCACGGGGCCGGAAACGTTAATGAAGACCCTTTTGTCCTGCACATCGGCCTTGACCAGCGCGCGGTTATCCTCGAATTTTAGGATGACGCCGGTGCGCCAGCGCGACAGACCTTCGCTCAACGTGTGCGTGCGGACGATGAAGCGCGGCAGCAGCCCTTCGGTCAGCACAGGATAGTGGTATTGAAAATTCAGACACTCTTCTGGCTTGAACTTAGCTGCTTCAGCCGGTTCCTGTTTGTCAAGCAGTTCAGGAATCAAGTAATGCTTATCGTCGTCGGGAAAGCTAAAACAGAGGTCGAATTTCTTCATCAGGTCGAAGATGAAGCGGCGCATCTCTACGGGATACTCATTTGAGTCTAGAATCTCGGATAGCTCATGCAGGCGAATCTCGCCCTTCTGTTTCTCAAGCTTATCGGAATTGAGAATCTTGTAGATGCCATTCGTGACCCAGTGCGGATTCAGAACGTGCGTGTCCTGCAATCGCGGGTCGTCCCTGTAGTTCAGTATGATGCCGAGGTTGTTCAAATAACCCGCAAGCGCTTCCTGAGCGCCCTTGTCCGTTTCCCCATTCTGATTACAGAACTCGCGGTACTCCTCAAAGCTCTGGTAATTCTTCTTCATCCCCGCGAGTTTTTCCTTAATTGTGAACCAGCTTGCCGGGAAAGCGTCGCGCAAGTGTTCAAGACGATCAGTCTCTCGCTCAATGGCTTTACGAAGCTCCTCGCATCCGATTCCATTTTCGCAATCAGTCTTAATGAATTCGCGTATGACCGGATACTTTTGTTGCAGAGCGCGGCGGTTCACGTCAAAGGGATGCTCTTTGATTTTGTTCAGTACGACAATGACAGGCGATTCGCCGCCGAAACTCTCGATGAGCTTGAGCCAGTATTCCGCATCTGCATCTTCGCCACCTTCGCGCCCGTTGAGAACCAATAGATAAAGGCTGCGCTGTGTGAGGAAGAACTGGTGAGTCGCGTGCATGATCTCCTGCCCGCCGAAATCCCAGACGTTCAGCCGCACATCTTCTTTCCGGTTGAGGCAGATAGGCCAGTCGGTGATCTGAATGCCCTCTGTTTTTCTTTCAACCTTAAACAGACCGTGAACCAGCCGGTTAACAATTGAAGTCTTGCCTACTGCTCCCCGTCCCAACAGGATGAGCTTGGCTTCATTCAAAGGACGCTTGCCGCCCCGCACCCGGAAGTAGTATTCAAGAATCTCACCTGGCTTGGCTGACTGGACTCCTTTTTCTACTACCTTTATCAATGTAGGCCCCAGAACTTCCGCTGGTAAGTCAAGCGCACTGTTCCCGTGAAGGTAAAGACTTTCTAGCAATCTAAGATGTCTCAGTGATTCTGGCAGCGTTGTTAGTTGATTGTCATTGAGGAATATATATTGAAGCTGACTCAACTGGCCGATGGACTCTGGCAAAGACGTTAGTTGATTGCCATCGAGATATAGAAGTTGAAGCTGACTCAAATGACCGATGGACTCCGGCAAAGACGTCAGTTGGTTACCTTTGAGGGATAGGATTTGAAGCTGGCTCAACTGACCGATGGACTCTGGCAGCGTTGTTAGTTGATTGCCGCTGAGAGATAGAGATAAAAGTTGACTCAACTGACCGATGGACTCTGGCAGCGTTGTTAGTTGGTTGCCATCAAGATATAGAAATTGAAGCTGACTCAAATGACCGATGGACTCCGGCAAAGACGTCAGTTGGTTGTTATCAAGGGATAGACTTTCAAGCCGATTCAACTGGCCGATGGACTCTGGCAGTTCAGACAAGTGCTGACCTGATAAATCCAGAGAGGGTGAATGATTCTTGCGGGCTTTTTCAATAAGAGCAAACACGTCGGATGATTCGTCTGACGCCTGTTTTTTAAAGCGGTCTAGCCACTTACTCATCTGTTTACTCCTCACATGAAATTCAGCAGCGCCTGTCTCTTCTCAAATCCGACAGCTAATCCGAACGCCTATACGCAGCCTCTCGATGCTGAAAACATAATCCGGGAAATGAACTGGAGCGCGATGAGGCAAATAGTAGGAATTACGCAGTTGAACGAACAGGTCAGTACCGCCTGCGGTAGCGGGCGGGTATTGTGCGTTACGAGACCCGCCCGCTACCGCAGGCGGTACTGACAAGGCTTGCGCTTTTCTGTCAACTGCGTAACTCCTAAAATAGATATTCGTCGCATTGCTGCTCGGTCTCGTGGCGACTCTCTCGGAATCGTCAATCAGGTGGCTATGATGAGGCCATCCGGCAGAGGCATTATAACTCTAAACCGAAACTTGCAACATTGAGGTGGACGAAAAGAAGATGATCCACGAAGCCACACGAAACAACACGAAAGGGCTTAGGTTTTCTTCGTGTAGTTTCGTGTGGCTTCGTGGACTGTTCATTGATTGTGTGCCAATCTCGGATGCTTCGATTGAATTGGCGAAATAAGACTGCACCTCAAATTGTGGCGTATGCGTTTCGTTTTGACTTTACGGCGGGCGTGGTCTGACAATCCCTTTTGATGGACGGCATGAAGAAAGAGCAGCCTGAGAGCGCATTGCAGATGAGGCGAAGAACGAGCGAGAGCACTCGCCACAAGTTGAGCGCGTTTGCCGGAGCGTTGCTCAAAGAGTGGAAGCGCCTAGGTCTGCCTGCGAGGGATGAGCGCGTGGTTGTAGCCGTGTCGGGCGGGGCGGATTCTGTGGCGTTGCTGCTGGCTCTGTGCGAGATGGTCAGAGCAGGGCGGCTTGATGTGAAGATAACTGCTGCTCATCTGGATCATGGATTGCGCGGGGCGGTTGGGGCAGAGGACGCGCGATGGGTGAAGGCTTTGGCAGAAGAGTTTAGTCTGGATTTCAAGATTGGACGCGCCGAGGTGAAGAAGCTGGCTGCTGTGAGTAGAGATAATCTTGAGCAGGCTGCGCGCCGCGCGCGTTACGAGTTTCTGATAAAGGCGGCGCGAAAGGTTGGCGCGAGAGTGATAGTGATTGCGCACACTATGGATGATCAGGCAGAGACCGTTTTGATGCGATTGATGCGCGGAAGCGGCGCGGAAGGCTTGAGCGGCATGGAGGCCGTGAGCGCTTTTGAAGACAAAGGGGAATTGTCGCTTGTGCGTCCGCTTCTCAATTGGGCAAGGCGCGCCGACACAGAAGAATACTGCCGCGAGCGCGGCGTGCGCTTCAGGGTGGACGAGATGAACTCGGACGAAAATTTCACACGCGTTCGTGTTCGTCGTCAGCTTCTGCCGCTCATGCAGAAATTCAACCCGCGCGTAGTCGAGACAATCTCACGCACAGCATCGCTTCTATCAGAAGACGCTTCAGCCCTGAACGCTTCCGCCGCAGAGCTACTACGCAGAGCAAGCGAAGAGGCCGAAAATTCATCCAAACCGCCTGCGCTTAGCGTACAGATTCTGCGCGCTGCTCCTGCCGCCGTGCGAACGCGTGCTCTGAGGCAATGGATTGCAAGGGCGCGCGGGCATCTGCGAAGGCTTGAGTTGGTTCACCTGTTGGCCGTTGACGGCCTGCTCGAAGGCGAGCGCGGCGGGCGCATGATAGTGCTCCCCGGGGGCTTGAAAATCTCCCGCCGGAAGCAGAGGCTTGAGCTTCACACGGAAAAGGGTTGAAAAAGGTTTTTACGGAGTCTAATATTCTTATTGGGTAACCAAGCCGCCTCGAACAATTCGCAGGCGGTTCTTATTTTTGCAGTTTTTTGGAGAAAAGGGGCTTTCGGTGGCCGAAATCAAAGAAGTTTACAGCGCGGCGCACATTGCAGACCGCGTTCAGAATCTGGCGGCTGAGATTGCGCACGCTTATGAGGGGCGCGACCTAACAATCCTTTCCGCTCCCGAAGAGAGCTTTGTCTTTCTTGCAGACCTGCTGCGCGCATTGAGCGTGCCAGTTAGAACTGCGTTCCTTCGCTCGAAACATAATTCCCTGGCGGGCGTACAAGACATCTCGTTTACGACCGATACGGATTTGACTAGACGCGATGTGTTGCTGGTCGAATCGGTGTTGGAGACTGGCGTGCCGCAGGAATATTTGATGAAGCAGTTGCTTGCGCGCGGCGCTGCAACGGTTCGTCTGTGCGTGTTGCTGGATAAACCCGACAGTCGGCGCGTAGAGCTTAAACCTGACTGGCGCGCGTTCGAGACGGGCGAGGATTTCCTGTTCGGCTACGGCCTTGGGTTTCAGGGGCGTTTTCATGAACTGCCGTTTCTGGCAACGCTTGAAAAGCAAGAATGAAAAAGCAGATGTCAGATGCTGTATGTTAGAAAAGTCTGGAGTCTGGAGTCTAGAGTCTGGAGTCAAAGGCAAAAGCAAAGAAATGTTTTTGACATCGGACTCTAGACTCTAGACTCCAGACTCCCTACTTGCTTTTCAGCAACGTGATGGAAGCGCGGGGCATCTAAAAACTTGCAGTAGCCAGCCGGGCCAAACAATGGTTCGCTCCCGGCTCGGCCTGGCGTGATAAGTTTAAAGGGGTTCGGGAGCGACAAATGATGCCCTGATAGGTTATCATCGGCATCGGAGGCTTAAGGAAAACATTTTGAGTTCTACGGCAAGACAAATCATCTTCTGGCTCTTCATAGTCATAGGCGCGCTACTGCTCTACAAGGTCTTTGGCGGCGCTCAGGGCAAGGGCGTTCAGCAGATTGACCAGACCACGCTCGAAAACAAGATTCGCGGCGGCCACATAAAGCAGCTTACTTTTAAGCAGCAGGAAGCGACCGCCGTTGACGATGGCGGGCAGGAGTATCGCATACCGCTCGCCAACGAATTCGTCAAGCGTGATTTCAATGTGCTGGCGCGCGAGATAGTTGACGGCAATCCGCGCGTCCCGAAGGTCGAGGATGAAGCTGGCAGCAGTTTCATCTGGCCTATGATATTCAGTTGGGCACCTATACTCTTCATCATAGTCATCTGGATTTTCATGTTGCGCCAGATGCAGTCGGGCGGCAACAAGGCTCTGAGTTTCGGAAAATCGCGCGCCAAGCTTCTCAATAACCAGCAGAAGCGCGTCACGTTCAAAGACGTTGCCGGAGTAGAAGAGGCCAAAGAAGAGCTTCAAGAGATAATTGAATTTTTGAAGGAGCCGCAGAAATTTCAGAAACTCGGCGGGCGCATACCCAAAGGCGTTCTGATGATGGGGCCTCCGGGAACGGGAAAGACGCTTCTGGCTCGCGCCATTGCTGGCGAAGCCAACGTCCCGTTCTTCTCAATATCAGGTTCGGATTTCGTTGAAATGTTCGTGGGCGTAGGCGCTTCACGCGTGCGCGACCTCTTCGAGCAGGGCAAGAAGAATGCGCCGTGCATCATCTTCATTGACGAGATTGATGCAGTGGGGCGTCACAGAGGCGCAGGTCTTGGCGGCGGGCACGACGAACGCGAGCAGACCCTTAATCAGTTGTTAGTCGAAATGGACGGCTTCGAGTCGAACGACGGAGTTATACTGATTGCTTCGACCAACCGACCGGATGTTCTAGACCCCGCTCTGCTACGCCCCGGAAGATTTGACCGTCGCGTAGTAGTCTCTCGCCCGGACGTTCGCGGGCGCGAAGGCATACTCAAAGTCCACACACGAAAAATTCCTCTGGGCGAAGACGTTGACATCTCTGTTATAGCTCGCGGCACGCCGGGTTTTACGGGCGCTGACCTTGCGAATCTTGTGAACGAGGCTGCGCTAAACGCCGCGCGTTACAACAAGAAGATTGTCATGATGACGGACTTCGAGCTTGCAAAAGACAAAGTGCTCATGGGCGCTGAGCGCAAATCAATGGTTATCTCGAACGAGGAGAAGCGCGTCACTGCTTATCATGAAGCAGGCCATACGCTCGTAGGATTGAAAGTCCCGAACGCTGATCCAGTTCACAAGGTGACGATAATCCCGCGCGGCATGGCTCTGGGCGTGACGCAGCAGTTGCCCGAAGGCGACCGTCACAACTACACGAAAGAATATTTGTTGGGTCAAATCTCCATATTGATGGGAGGCCGACTCGCAGAAGAAATCTTTCTGGACAACATCACAACCGGCGCTTCGAACGACATCGAACGCGCTACGGAGCTCGCCCGCGCAATGGTCTGCGAGTACGGAATGTCTGAGTTGGGGCCGCTGACCTTCGGCAAGAAGGAGGAGCAAATCTTTCTTGGACGAGAGATAGCGCAGCACAGAGACTTTTCGGAAGACACAGCCATCAAGATTGATCAGGAAGTGAAGAAGATAGTCTCGGATCAATACCAGCGCGCACGCGCCATCATTGAAGAGAACCGCGACACGATGGTTCGTCTGGCCGAAGCGCTGCTTGAGCGCGAAACGCTCGACGGCGTGCAGATTCGCCGCATCGTCGCTGACCTCCCGCTCGAAGACGACGGGCAGGAAGCAGCTTCGGGCGACAACGAGCGCCCGCAAGCCAAAGAGCCTGCCGCAAAGCCTTTGAAGCCTATACTGCCGCCGATAACAGGCCCTGCGACAGCCTGAAGGAAAGGCAAAAGGTAAAAGTAAAAAGGCAAAAGTTAGGAAGGCGTTCAACCTTCTTCACTTTTGCCTTTTTACTTCTACCTTTTGCCTTCTTCAGTTTGCCTTTTTACTTTTGACTTTTTATGACGCATGAATGGAAACTTGCGCGACGCACACTTCTGTTGGGAGAGCGCACGCTTTTGATGGGCGTGCTCAACGTGACGCCGGATAGCTTCAGCGACGGCGGAGAGTTTTTCTCTCTTGATAGAGCATTGGCGCACGCCGAAGAGATGGTTAATGAGGGGGCGGACATCCTGGACATTGGCGGCGAGTCAACACGACCGGGGCTGAAACCTGTTGAGGCAGAGGAAGAGAAGCGCCGCGTGCTGCCTGTGATCGAGCGGCTGGCTGATCGCATAAAAATTCCGATTTCGATTGACACGACGAAAGCGGCTGTAGCGCGCGCGGCGCTTGACGCTGGCGCTGAAATAGTCAACGACATTTCAGGTCTGCGCTTCGATCCTCGGATTGCTGACGAAGCGGCGCGCTCACGTGCTGGACTCGTACTGATGCATTCGCGCGGAACTTTAGAGACGATGCACAAGCTTGAGCCTGTGCCGGATATTTTCAATGAAATTGTCGGCAGCTTGACCAACAGCATAGAGGAAGCCGAGCGACGGGGCGTTGCGCGTGAACGCATAGCGCTTGACCCCGGTATAGGTTTCAGTAAAAGCCCCGAACAGAATCTGGAACTGGTGGCAAGGCTGGACAAACTCGTCCAAAAATTTCCAGACTTTCCTGTTCTCATAGGCACGTCGCGCAAATCTTTCATAGGCCGACTGCTCGGCGGCGCGCCCGCGCCTTCTCGCCTTCACGGCACTATGGCGACCGTTACCGTTGCTGTCCTCAGAGGCGCTCACATCGTTCGAGTGCATGACGTTAAGGCCGCACACGAGACCGTGCGCGTTGCTGATATGGTTAAGAGAGCGCTTGCAGAGGAGCGAGCGGTTTGACACGCGCAAGGTTTGGTTCTTATCATCGCCCTTCTTTCTAAGCGACAGAGGCTATTTCAAAACCGAAAGCAATCACTCAACGCAAAGACCGCAGTGGGGAAGTAAGGGATGACCTTTTTTCAAAAAGCGTGGCGCGCCGTTGCGCTTCTGACTATGCTCTCGTTCGTCTCAGGATTCGCGGAATGCTACAAGCCTGTGACGAACAACCGGCTGCCCAACAATATACGCACAATCGCAGTGCCAGCTTTTCAGAACAACGCCATACGCTACAAGATCGAAACGCGTTTTACGGATGCAGTGATACGCGAATTGATTCATCGCGGGCGTGACGTGCGTGTACAGTCTGAGACGGAAGGCGCAGACGCAGTGATTGACGGCGTGATAAAGAACTTCGGATTCACGGGCGTGCTTCTCGATAGCAGCGGGCGAGCGCGAATCTTCGAGGTCACTATTAACGCCGCCGTAACTGTGCGCGACCAGCGCGAGAACCACGTGCTCTACGATAACCAGAACTTCACGTTTCGCGGCGACTTCGAATTCGCAAGCGACCCGCGCACATTCTTCAACGAGGAAGACCCTGCTGTGCAACGAATAGCGCGCCAGTTCGCTGAATCCGTAGTCTCCACGCTCATCAACGGCTTCGGAGTGAACAACGCCAGATGAGTTTGCGAGACAAAGAAGACCTGCGGCGCGCGCTACGCCAGAAGCAGATTGACCCGCTCTATCTGCTCTTCGGCGGCGAGAGTTATTTGCGCGACCTTGCAGCGAAAGCAATCACAGAAGAAGTTCTGCGCAATGCTCCGCTACGCGAGTTCAACGAATCCTCTTACAGTCTCTTGAACACAGACGTGCAGCAGGCGATTGCCGCAGCAGAGCAGTTGCCTATGATGTCTGGCCGCCGTGTGGTGCGCGTCAGTGATTTCACGAAATTGAACGAGGCTGACGAAGCGGCGCTTGTGCGTTATGTTTCGCGCCCGGTCGAGTCAAGCGTCGTTATCTTCGTCGCAGATGATTTGGACAAGAGACGACGGCTTACTAAGACTTTGATTGACGCTTGCGTTGCGGTGGAATTCGCGCCGCTTACGGACGCAGAGCTTGGAGTTTGGGCCAAAGGCCGTCTGAAGGATTTGAAAGTCGAGACGGACGAGCGCACGCTTCATCACATCGTTGCGCTTGTGGGAAGCGACGTGCGCTTGCTCTCGAACGAGCTTGAGAAGCTTGCTACTGCGGCTGCTGATACTGGCTTTATCACTATGAAAATGGTTGACGAGCTTGTTGGACGGGCGCGCACGCTCTCGAATTTCGAGTTGACAGATCATCTCATCTCGCGCGACCGTAAGCGCTCTCTACAGATTCTGCGACGCCTGTTGGATGACGGCGCGGAGCCTGTCATGCTCATAGGATTGATTGCGAGCAACTATCATCGTCTTGCTCTAGCCAAAGAGTTGATGTCGCGCCAGGCTGGCAAGGACGAGGTTTTCCGTCTGGTCAGCATGCCTTTCAGCAAGCGCGAAGATTTTCTAGCCACTGCGCGACGCAGCGATGCAAAAGCTCTTGCGCGAAGCCTTGAGCGCATAGCCGCCGCAGACCTCGCCATCAAAACCTCTCTGGGAGGCGGAGGCGCGTCGGGCGCGCGTCTTCAACTCGAAATGCTCGTCTGTGAGCTTTCCGCGTAATTCCGATTTCAAAACTGTCAGTAACTAATCAACCCTTTGCGAGCTTATCTCTTATCTTTGCGCCTTTGCGTGAACCCTCAATTCACATGAATCTTTAGTGTTAAGAAAATTGTAGTTTCTCGCAAAGGCGCAAAGTAAAATGCTTAAGCTCGCAAAGGGGTTCTGAATGAATTTTAAGCTCAAATTGCGGGCGGGACGCCTGCGCTCCCGGCGGAATCCAGTGGCTTCAAATCAGGCTCGACCCAGCCGAGCCTAGCCTCGTCTGAACTGATAAGCTCCTGACTGTAATACTCGAAGATGAGTTTAGAATTTCCATAAATTCCGATCATCTCATTGACGACATCTGCGAGCGCACGTCCTTCGCCCGCACGGTCTAGAAATTTTCGGGCGAGTTTCACCCAGAAGAGCGTAATCGTCTCGTGGTATTTTTGGCGGTCAACCGCGTGAGCATCAAGAAATTTGTAGAGTCCGGCGCGCATGCGCTCCGCAGCCTCATGCTCCTTCATCTTCGTCAGGTAAAAAGAGACAACTGCCAGATGATCGCTATGGCTGAATCTTTCAGGCTCTAACTCGCAGGACTCGAACCCGCGCACGAGTTCTTCAACTTCACTATCGCTCTTGAAATAAGATT
Source organism: Acidobacteria bacterium 13_1_20CM_3_53_8 (assembly GCA_001920415.1). Lineage (GTDB taxonomy): Bacteria > Acidobacteriota > Blastocatellia > Pyrinomonadales > Pyrinomonadaceae > 3-1-20CM-3-53-8. Next base: position 93,773 of record MNJR01000011.1, read on the forward strand.
CCACAGCCATATTGTGTCTCCTTTGAAAGACAAAAAGCGAGGCGAACCGAGTTTTTGTACTCGATTCGCCTCGCTCCCTGCGTTAAATTTGAAAACCGCTTACTTCGCCGCTCGATTAACGCGCGTGGTGAGCCGCGATTTGTGGCGCGCCGCAGCGTTCTTGTGAAGCACACCCTTCTGCACGGCCTTGTCAATCGTAGAAATCGTTTCTGGCAGAAGCTGGTTCACATCGTCGCCGCCACCTGAGAGCGCCTCGCGCAGCTTTCTGACAGATGTGCGAAGGCTACTGCGATTGCTTCGATTAATGTCGCGCCGCTTCTCGTTTTGGCGCACGCGCTTTTCGGCTGATTTATGGTTCGGCATAGAAAAACTCTCTTCTTATCTTTTCTGAATTAGTAACTGCTACTCACAGACAAGAATTTGTCTACGAGCGCAAAGGAAAAAGTATAGGGTTCACGTGCAAGGGTGTCAAGGCGAGAGCTTTTGCGAAACAGGGACTATTCATTCTTGAAAGAAGAAAGAGTTATCCACTAAATCACACGAAACAACACGAAACGAGCTAGATGAAATTCGTGTCGTTTCGTGTGATTTAGAGCGGTTTGCGTTTGTGTTTACCCCGTTACGTTTAGAGGAGGGCTATGCCCTCCGGTTCTATCTGCGATGTAATTCGTGGCGGCGGGCATAGCCCTCCTCTAAACCCTTGGTAAATTGATTTGCAAACTGCTCTAGTGGATAGCTTTTCCGCTCTGGCGGGAAAATCCTGTTGTAGAAATAGAGAATGAATAGTCTCTGCTTTTGCGAAAAATGATTTACGGTGGGAAGCTCATGCGCCTCAAGATGTCTTGGAATCTGGGGTCTGAACGCAGGCTTTGGAACTCGTGTATGCTCATGATGAGTGTTAGGCTAGAGGAGTGCACCTGATAAGCCTTCTCTAGCCATGCTAAAGCCTGATCCCTCTCGTCCATCGCCGCGTAGATCGCCGCTATGTTTATAAAAAGGTAGTCGTGCCCTTCTAGTGCCGATAGCCTCTTCAATTTATCGAGTATCCTGACAGCTTCATCCCTGTTGCCCATTTCGGCGTACGCTAATGCTAACAGCGCGTCAACTCTCGGGTCGTCTGGCGAAAGTTCCTTCTCTTTTCGGAATTCCGCGAAAGCCTCTTCGTACTTCTTCTGGCGTAAATAAATAAGGCCGATGAAATAGTGCACCAATTGTCTATTTGGCTCTAACTAGCCTTGCACAAAAAGTCAAAAATGCTACCAGCAATAGGCGTGCGATTAACCTTGACCGCTAAATGCTGTTGATGCAGCCGACTTTTTGTGCAAAGCCACTCCGTGATACGAGAGCGGCTTGTTGATTCGTTTCGCTCTCATTGCCGGAGCTTAGTCGCGTGTTGGTCTTTGCGGTGAGTAGCTATGAATGCACTCGCGGTCGAAGACGCCAGTGCCGATGACAATGTGGAACAAAAATTTGTTCCGCTCGCGTTGGCTCTAAAATTTCAGTTCGCTTGAATAGAGCCAACGCGAGCAAGCGCCTGTTGAATCCAAAGAGGTCACTACACGATTAATTTCTTTTAAGGACGTAGGTCGTGATACAAATAGCGCTAAGGCAGACCGTACGAGAACGATATGCGGCTTTGACCCGGAAGCCAACCGGCCATACACATTCTTACTGCCTTTGCGCTAGTAAGCTCGGCTCTATTTGCATCACAATCAGACTGACAGGTTCAGAGCCATCTTGAACCCGTCGTTCATGCCGGTCGCTTTACCACCACTGCCAAACTGAGAAGGAGAGTTTTACCCCCATGAATCACCCCGCGCAACCAGACAGACGCAAGTTCCTATGCAAGGTCGGTGCGGCCACTCTCGCCGCTGGAATCATTAGCCTTGAGCCACAACTCTTGGGCGAGGGCGCTAACGCGCATGCCACAGCCATCGGTCAAGGCTCCAATCAACGCGCGAACCAGTGCGCGAAGATGCGGCGCGACGCGGCGCAGGAGAATCTGCAACTGACACCTGCGAGCCTGCAACATGCTACGAACCCGGACGACGACATCTATCCAGACAAGATCAGCAGCTACTCGAAAGGGTTGCCTCACAACGACAATGGCACGGTCTCGCTCGTCGCTTACTACGCGTTGATGAAAGCTCTCACGAGCGGCAGCCCCGCAGACTTCGATGCTATCCCGCTCGGCGGTGATCGCAAACTCACGAATCCGCAATCTGGTCTGGCCTTTGACATGGAGGGCGCTGACGGGCAGTGCCTTCTACAGCCGCCAGCGCCAGCCTTTGCCAGCCGCGAAGAGGCCGCCGAAATCGCCGAGAACTACTGGATGGCGCTATTGCGCGACACACCTTTCGCTGAGTACGATACGAGCGCGGCGGCCAATGCTGCTGCCGCAGACCTGACGCTCTTTGGCACAGATTTTAAGGGCGCGAAGCAGGGCGGCGTCGTCACCGCGTCCACACTCTTTCGTGGCCTGACGCCGGGAGATTTGAAGGGGCCGTACCTCTCGCAGTTCTTTTATCAGCCCTGCAACTTCGGCGCGAACGAGATCGAGCAGAAGATGACGACCGTGCGCGGCCTCTCGGACGGCGGCGCAGACTACATGACGGACTTTTCGTCATGGCTCTCCGTGCAGCGCGGCACCAGTCCGTCGGAATCAGATAGGATTGATCCCACGCGACGCTACCCGCGCAACGGGCGCGACTTGGGCCAGTGGGTGCACATTGACGTGCTCTTTCAAGCCTACTTCAAAGCCTTCCTCATCATAGCGGGCTGGAACGCGCCCGTGGACGACGGCAACCCGTACAAAAGCAATCCAACGCAGATAGGCTTCGGCACATTCGGCGGGCCACACATAGCCGCGCTGCTGTGTGAAGTGGCGACGCGCGCTCTCAAAGCTGTCTGGTATCAGAAGTGGTACGTTCATCGTCGCCTGCGGCCAGAAGTATTCGCCGAGCGCGTTGACCGCACGCTCTATCACAGCGCTGGCTATCCTGTGCATATGGACATACTCAACTCGCTATCTTCGTCTTCACGCCTGGGTGGCTACATGACTCCGGGCAACGCACTCTTGCCTATGGCTTTTCCTGAAGGCTCGCCGACACATCCGGCTTACGGCGCTGGACACGCGACGGTCGCGGGCGCATGTGTGACGATTCTCAAAGCTTGGTTCAGAGAGTCAACTAAGCTCGTCAACCTGGGCGTAACACCGTTGCAGCCGACCGATGACGGCTCAACTCTTTTGCCTTACGCTGGAGCAGATGCGAATGATCTGACCGTCGGCGGCGAACTGAACAAGGTCGCCTCCAACGTCGCGGTGGGTCGCAACATCGCCGGTGTTCACTGGCGCTCCGACGGCACAGAGTCGCTCAAACTCGGAGAAGAGGTAGCTATCCGTCTCTTGAGAGATCAGAGAGGAACTTACAACGAAGCCTTCAGAGGCTTTAGCTTGACTAAGTTTGATGGTAGCACCATCGCCGTCTGACACTGCAATAACACGAGTACCTTCACGCCGGTCTTCATCTCCGCGCGGGGGTGTCAAGGCAAAAGGCAAAAGTAAAAAGGTAAAAGGCAAAAGTTAGGACAAAAGCATTTTAATAAAGATAGGAGTTACGCAGTTGACAGAAAAGCGCAAGCCTTGTCAGTACCGCCTGCGGTAGCGGGCGGGTGGTATTTGAGATAGCGAGCGAGTTATGCAAGCACAACGACCCGCCCGCTACCGCAGGCGGTACTGACCTGTTCGTTCAACTGCGTAACTCCTAAAAGAATGGTTTCATCCTTACTTTTTACTTTTACCTTTTTACGAAGTGACTCAGAATGCCCCACTGCTTGCGGCGGGGATGAATGAGTCCGAGTCAGAAAACAAATTCAAAGAAGTCGCGCAGCGATTCCGCTTAAATGCCTCGCTGCTTGCGGCGAGGATTTTTACTTTTGCTTTGAATTATTGACACTTGCGCGCGGCATGTAGTAGCGTCGCGTTCATAGAGATGCAAGGGATTTCAGCCACGCCCTCATACCACCGCCACCGGGCCGAAAGTCTGGCCTACAGCAAGGAGATTCTGCACAAAACTTGAAGAAGATTGAACTTCCACCCAGAGGTATAGAAACGCTCTTCGGCGTACACGACCAGAACATCAAATACCTGGAATCGCTCCTTGACGTGCGCATCAACGCGCGCGGCCAGGACTTAACAGTTGACGGCGACCCCGAAGATGTTAAGACGGTCGAGCGCATCCTTGAAGATTTCTCAGACCTATTCACCGAAGGCAAGAGCTTTACGGACAAAGAACTGCGCGAAGCCTTCGCACAGATCGCAGAAGACCGCGCATACAGTTTGCGCGACTATTTTACGAAAGCTCGCTTCAACCCCGCAGGCAAAAAGCAGGTCGCGCCAAAATCCGCAAACCAGCGCCGCTACATAGAAGCGATGCAGGATAAAGATGTTGTGTTCGGAGTAGGCGTCGCCGGAACAGGCAAGACCTATTTGGCCGTTGCTATGGCCGTGCAGGCGCTGATGCAGAAGCAAGTGAATCGCATCGTACTTGCTCGCCCCGCTGTGGAAGCCGGAGAGAAACTGGGATTCCTGCCCGGCGATTTGCAAGACAAAGTTGATCCGTACCTCAGACCGCTCTACGACGCTCTGTTTGACTTGATTGACAACGAGCGCGTGACGCGCCTTCTTGAAAAGCGAATCATCGAAGTTGCACCGCTGGCATTCATGCGCGGAAGGACTTTACAAGATGCTTTCATCATCCTGGACGAAGCGCAGAACACTACGAGCGAACAGATGAAGATGTTCCTCACGCGCATAGGCTTCGGCTCGAAAGCCGTCATCACAGGTGACGTTACGCAGATTGATCTTCCTACGGGCAAGCGCAGTGGATTGATAGAAGCCGAGCGCATACTCAAAGGCATTGAGGGCATAGAGTTCGTCTATTTCACAGACAAAGACGTAGTGCGCCACCGACTCGTGCAGATGATTATCAAGGCTTACGAAGAGCACACCAGCAAGAGCAATCTCTAATGCCGAAGATTAAGGAGCAAATCAGTGCCTGACCCTCTGACGACATCTGCATTTTCCGTTGGTGCTTGGCTTTGGGATAAGTACGGCCAGACCATCACGGATAAGACTGCGGGCGCTGTTAAAGAGGGCTGGAATAAATTTAAGTGGAATGATGCGGCGGAAAAGTATCGGGCTAAAGTCAAGAATCTCTACGGCACGATGCAGATTATGGGCATGGCCGGGCCTGTGCCGCTCGATGATATTTTCACCGAGGCTTACATGCTTGATAAGCCTACTGCCTTCGGTCGCTTCGATATAGAACGATTAAAGCAGTTGTCTGCAGACCCGGACGCGCCACCTCCCAATGCGAAACGCATCGGCGGCTTGGCGCTAGTTAACAAGAAAAAGAACCTTTTCATCTTAGGTAAACCGGGCGCAGGCAAAACAACCTTCCTCAAATACATTGCCGTACAAGCTGCCGAGCCGAAAAAGCCTGTAATTAATAAAGTCCCTATCTTCATCTCTCTCAAACAGTGGGCAGACTCCGGCACGGAGTTAATGCCCTTTATAATGGAGCGTTTCGACATCTGCGGCTTTCCCGAAGCGCAGCCGTTTGTCGAGGAACTGTTGAAATCCGGCAGCGCGATTGTTTTGTTTGACGGTCTTGATGAAGTCAATCAAGAGAGCGGGCAAAGGGATAAGCAGACGCGCGCGATGAATAATTTCGTAGAGAAGTACGACAGGACGCAATGCCTCATCACCTGCCGCATCGCCGCCAGCGATTATTCTTTCAAGCCTTTCACTTATGTGGAGGTTGCTGACTTCACGGAGAAACAGATTCAGAAATTTGTTGGCAACTGGTTTCGCAAAGAAGGAGAGAAGGACGAAGAAACTTGCAAGAGGTTTTTGACAGAGTTTGAGAAGGAGGACAACAAAGGCTTGCGTGATTTGGCGCGCACGCCGCTGCTCTTGACATTGCTGTGTCTTGCTTTCAACGAGACGCTGACCTTTCCACAGCGGCGAGTTGAAATCTATCAGGAAGCGTTAGACGCGCTGTTGAAGAAGTGGGACTCATCACGAAGGATTAAGCGTGATGAAGTTTATCGCAAGCTGTCATTGGGACATAAAGAGAACATGCTGGCCCGCATTGCTGCTGAAACATTTGAAAAGAACCAATATTTCATCCCACAAATGGAACTGGAAAGGCTCATCACGGATTATGTTAAGAACGTTCCACCGCATGACACGAGCGAAGCAACTGATGGGGAAGTAATCCTCAAAGCAATTGAGGCGCAGCACGGCATTTTTGTCGAGCGCGCCCGCGAGGTCTATTCCTTTTCGCACCTGACTTTTCAGGAATACTTTACGGCGAAGTACATTGTCGCTAACGCGAGCAAAGGCTCATTGTCTAATCTAGTCAAAGAGCATTGTATGGATGAGCGGTGGCGTGAAGTGTTCTTGCTAACGACAAGCCTGTTGCCGGATGCCAGACAGTTTATGACAACCTTTCGTCGTAGAGTTGATGAATTGCTCGGCAGTGATGAAAAGCTTAGATCATTGCTGGCATGGGCCGATAGCAAATCAGCTTCGACTCAAGCAGAGCCATGGGCGGTAAGGTTAAGCTAACCTCCATCTCTACTATACCCATGTTCACGCCCTTGACTATGCCCGCCATCGCAATCCTATCGATGTCAAAGCCCTCATCCGCATTTTCCCCCTCACCTGCGACCTCGCTCGCGAATTGGGTCTTAATGAGTTAGCAGAGAAAGTAGCCGCGCTTCAGATACCGAAGGTACTGAGCGACAAAGTGAATAACGTAGAGTCGAAAGAGTTTGCAAATAGCTTGCATGACTTAATGATAGAGTATAGAGATATGGGGCATGACTGGACCTTAACGGCAAAACAAGAATTGCGGTGGGTCAATTATGTCCTTGCTACTCGCCTGCTGGAAGATTGTCTGGAATTAGCTTTTATGCCACCAGATAAAAAGAAGGCGATGCTGAACAGTTTGTATTTGCCTCCGGCTCAGGCTGAAAGTGAGCATAATGCTTGAGGCAGCGTGATGATTGAAGTTGTAAACCGCCAGCGCAAAGTTACGATTGATTGCGAACGCTGGCGAGCGTTTGCAGCGAAGGCGTTGAAAGTTGTGCCTGCTGGCGGTGTGGGCGTGACCGTTGCTTTTGTCTCAGATCGTGCGATGCGGGAACTGAATAGACGTTGGCGAGGGAAGCGTGGGACGACGGATGTGTTGTCGTTTCCGGCGGAGCAGGATGAGTTTGAGAAGGTGGAGGGTGAGACGTTGGGTGACGTGGTGATTTCGGTTGAGCAGGCTGCGCGGCAAGCTAAAGAGCACGGCCTTGAGTTTGATGAAGAAGTCGCTCAGCTAATTTTGCATGGCATCTTGCACCTCTGCGGCTACGATCACGAGACGGATGATGGCGAGATGAACCGTCTTGAACTCACTTTGCGCCGCCGTCTTGGAATATAATCGTTAAAAGTCTAGAGTCTGGAGTCTGGAGTCTGGAGTCAAAGACAAGAATTTGTTTTTTGACTCCAGACTCCAGACTCCAGACTCCAGACTCTTTATTTATGGAGATCGAAATCGTAATTACGTGCGTGCTGCTCGTGGTGATGACGTTTCTCGCCACGGTGGACATGGCTTTCGGGCAGTTGAGCGACGTGGGCTTGCGCCGCTTGATTGGCGAGGCCGAAGACCGCGCGACGAGTACGAGCGATTTTCTCAAAGAGATTCTTGAGAACAGACCGCGCTTTCGTTTCACCATCTCGGCTGCGGTGCAAATCTTTCTGGTTGCAGTAGCCGTTCTCATCACGACGATAACGCTTCACTGGTTTCCGACTACGGACGCTCGGCACATAGTCGTCGCGCTCTTTGTCGGGCTGTTCGTTGCAGGGATTTTCCGGCAGTTCGTCCCGCGCCTACTCTCGTTAAGCAATCCAGAAGGGACGCTACTGTTCCTGTTGCCGTTCGTGCGCCCGTTCTATCGCTTGCTCTCTTTCGCTGCTGACCCTTGGCATAGGACGTTTGACCGCATGCGGCGAAGTCGAGAGTTTCCGGCAGAGACGGGCGCGGAGGCCGAAGAGGAAGAGACTACGAATGATGACATACAGGCTTTCATTGACGTGGGCGAGGAGGAGGGAATTTTAGAGGAGGAAGAGGGCGAACTGATTCATTCAATCATAGAGTTTGGCGACACGCGCGTGAGCGAGGTGATGACGCCGCGCACTGAGATAGTCGCTCTGCCCATTACTGCTACGGTGCGTGAAGCGCGCGATGTGATGATTGAATCGAAATATTCCAGGATTCCTGTCTACCGCGACCAGATTGATAATGTTAACGGCATAATCTACGTGCGCGACCTTATGCAGTGCTGGCCCGAAGGGCGTGAAGACGATTCTATAGAATCGCTCGTGCGCCCCGTTTACGAAGTGCCGGAGACAAAACCTGTCGCAGACCTTCTGGAAGAGATGCAGAAGGCTCACGTGCAGCTTGCTATTGTGATTGACGAGTACGGCGGTGTGGCTGGCCTTGTCACTGTAGAAGATATTCTGGAAGAGATTGTCGGCGAGATTGAAGACGAGGACACCGCGACCGAAGAGGTTATAGAGATTGTCGAAGCCGACGACGGATATTATGAAGTCGTAGGTTCAACCGAGATAGGAAAGATAGAGCGGGTGTTCGACATGGAGATTGAAGACGACGATTTCACTACCATCGCCGGATTAGTCATAAGCGAATCAGGTCGTGTGCCCAGAGCGGGTACGCGATTGAAGTTTCGCGGCCTTGATGTGGAAGTGCTGGACGCGGACGATAAACGAATCAATCGCCTCAGACTGCGCCGAGCCGTTGAAGAGGAATCGGAAGCAAACACTGCGACTCAGAGTTGAAGTGAGAAAAGGTTGAAAACCGCAAAATGAAACTACGCAATTTAGCTCAATTCATTCACCCGCGTTTTCGCGGCCTTTCAGTTTGTGAAGCTTGCGGGAGCGAATTCACCTGCGGCGTGGGGCTAGCGGGCTGCTGGTGTTCGGAGATTAAGTTGAGCGATGCAGTACGCGCAGAGTTGCGCGCCTCTTACGAGCGCTGCCTGTGCCGCGCATGTCTGGAAAAATTTGCTGAAGCCGGAAGGGAACGGAATGGCTCGAAAGAAGAGCAAGTATTTACAGGGCAAAAAAATTGATCCGAAGCCTATAACGCCTGAAATTCAGTTGGCCGATCTGGTTGATGAATCTTTTCAGGCTTACAACGCGGCGCGTCTGCGCGAGGCTTGCCAGCTTTTCTCTCAAAAGATGTTGGAGCCTGAAGTGACGGTCGGGCTTTCAATCACCGGAGCGTTGACGCCTGCGGGGCTTGGCATCTCTGCTCTGATTCCTCTTATACGCGCTGGCTTCGTTGACTGGATAATCTCTACGGGCGCGAACCTTTATCACGACACGCACTTCGGCATAGGCCTCTCGATGCACCAGGGCAACGCGCAGACTTCCGACATAGTGCTGCGCGAGGAAGAGGTCGTGCGCATCTACGACATATTTTTTGATTACTCTGTGCTGCTCGACACAGACGCATTCTTCCGAAAGATAATCGAGGGCGACGAGTTTCAGCGCCCTATGTCAACGGCTGAGTTTCATTACCTGTGCGGTCGCTACGTGCAAGAGCGAGAGAGAAAGATTGGCGTTGAGAACAAATCTCTGCTCGCCGTTGCTTACCGTTACGGCGTGCCCATATACACCTCTTCGCCCGGCGACTCTTCCATTGGCATGAACGTCGCCGCGAAAGCTCTACAGGGAAATAAACTCGCGTTCGACCCTTCGCTGGACGTGAACGAAACCGCCGCAATCGTGCTTGCAGCGAAGCGCGGCGCGATTCACGGGCGCGGCGACAGGGGAAAGAAGCACGGCGGTCGCTCGGCAGTCTTCATACTCGGCGGCGGTAGCCCAAAAAATTTCATGCTGCAAACAGAGCCGCAGATTCAGGAAGTGCTCGGCATAGACGAGCGAGGCCACGACTATTTTTTACAATTGACAGACGCCCGTCCAGACACGGGCGGACTTTCTGGGGCGACACCGGGCGAGGCAGTCAGTTGGGGCAAAGTTGATCCAGACCGTTTGCCTGATGCAGTTGTATGCTATGTTGATTCCACAATTGCACTGCCGATCATCACAGCCTATGCTCTAGCCAGACACGAGCCGCGCGAGCCTAAGCGATTGTACGACCGCCGCGAAGAGTTCATGGAGCTATTGATGTCTGAATACAGGAAGTCTAAAAGAAGGTGATAAAACAGTTTTCAGTTTTCAGCAAGAAGAGATAAATGCTTTTTACTTAAAACTGAAAACTAAAAACTGAAAACTGTTCTTAAGGGGTATATGGAGAAAACGATCACGGACGAACAGAAGAGGGTTCATTACAATTGCTCAAAGTGCCCTGCGTATTGCTGCGCGATTTATGAGCGTGTGCAGGTGACTAAGCGTGACATCAACAGGCTGGCGAAGCATTTCGGCGTGACGGTTGAAGAGGCTACGAAGCGTTACACGAAAGTGTGGGGCAAGGAGCGCGTGCTGCGGCGAAAGAAGGACAGAATTTTTAAAGAGGCTTGTATGTTTCTTGACCCGGACACGCGCGGCTGCACAATCTATCACGGACGGCCTGCGGTCTGCCGCGAGTACCCGGCTCGCACTCGCTGCGTCTATTACGATGCGCTTCAGTTTGAGCGCAGGCAACAGGACGACCCCGAAGCGCTGCCGCTCATCCAACTAACTTTCCGCAAGGTGCACAAGAAAACTGTAGGCGACCAAAACGGCAAAGAGCGAAGGAAACGAGTGATAGGTGATAAGAGAAAGCAGGTAAATGGTAAATAGTAAATGGTAAATGGATAAAAGCAGTTCTTCTATTTACCATTCACCATTTTCCATTTACCTTCTTATCACTTATCACTGGAAAGAGGTAAAGATATGCGAGAGTTTCTATCGAAGATGATTGGTCGGAAGATTGATATTTATTGCGGTGGCTCGTCGAGTTTGCGCGGCGAGGTCGTGAAGGTCGAGGGCGGCGTGTTGCACGTGCGGGATGAGGAAGATCAGATGTGCTTTGTTGCGATTGAGAAGATCATCGTCGTGTGGGAAGCGCGCGAAGAGGAGAAGCGTGCGGGCTTCGTCTCAGGCCTTCTGAATAATAACCGTTGAAGCAATTGCGATTTGCGACCCTTGGCGACTTGGCGTCTTTGCGTGCAAAACGTCCTCACGCTGTAGAAGCAAGGACGCTAAGAAACGCAAAGGAAGATTTGTAGCGCGCTCTTAGTCAAAGAAGGTTCTTGAAATTAAGAAGGCCGACGCAGGAGTGAAACTGCGTCGGCCTTGATTGTTGAGCAGCAAACTTCTTTAACTCATTCAGCTAGATTTTGAACGGGAACGGGGATGCGGCGGAAGCCGTCAATGCGGCTGAGCCAGTAGTCGTTGAAGGGCGAATAGGTGACGCCGTGGCTGCGCGAGGCGTGATAGAAGCCGTGCTCGTCTGCGACTATGCCTATGTGCGAGAGGCCGCTAAAGAAGACCAGCGTGCCGAACTTGTACTCTTCATTTTGGCGCGCGGGCGCAAACTCTGACCAGAATGCACGCGCGCTGCCACGCTCGAAGTTAATGCCCACGGACTGAAAGACGCTCCACACAAAACCCGAACAGTCGAATACTCGCGGGCCTGTCGCACCGTAAACGTAAGGCGCTCCGATTCTCTGGTCAATGGCGGATAAGAGAAGCTGGTTGAATCGCGCAGGGCGCGGCGTTGATATGGAAGCGGGGGGGCGCGGCGCTTCTCCTAATTCAATATTAATTTCGTCGGCGTCAACTGAAAGCTCGTTCTCAAGTCTTGAGACTCCATAAGGACCTACGGCAATCTGTACTTTGCGCGTTCGCGCGTCCAAACTTTGAGCGGTAGCTGTGATCGCAGGCAAGCAAGCTATGAGGCATGCGGCCAGCATACGGGGGAATAGTTTTCTCATCAGCATAGTAGGGGACTACCTATCTCCTTCGCTCGTTCTCTTAATTTCTTAGTCTTGCTTTAAGGAAGTGCTGTGGTGAGAGGGGTACCGCTTGAACCACGAATCGGATTCTACATGCCTGAAGTGGATGATACAAGAAGCAATGTGACTGTTTCGTGATAAAGCATGGGCCAATGCACTGGCTTGAACTAAAAGGATTCACAAAGCTATAACATATGAACGTTCGTTCACTGTTTCGGATTGCTCGATTGTCTTACGATAAAACACTATCGGTCATCATGACATAGGTTTCAAGTTTCAAGTTAGATGAAGCCTTCGCGTAAAGTAAGCCGCGTTATAAGCCGCGTTAGCGGCCACATGAATTTAGCCCGGCTTTTCAAAGCCGGGAGAGTGTATCAATTATTGATCCTCGTCGCATTAGCGACGATTGAATTACCATCCTTTATCAATCATCGCTAACGCGATGACTTTGTTCGTGGTGACATTGCGATTCCCGGCTTTGAAAAGCCGGGCTAAATTCATGTAGCCGCTAACGCGGCTCATTTGGCACACTTGCTTTACCTAACTTGAAACCTGAAACTTGAAACTCTTTTTCTTTTAATGCGTGGCGTGATAGCATGCGGCCTCAGTTGAAGAGAGGAGAATCCAGGCCCAATGCTGTTCGTCCTGAGTAAAACTTCCGACCAATCAGTTGACGGCGCGACGCGCCTTCTGGTTCTTGAGAGGCTGCAAGATAAAGGCTTGACGCCGCTGATTCGCTCTGCGCGTTTGAGCGCGTTTGAATCTGCGCTGCTTGGGCCTGAGCGTGTGAAAGAGATGGAGCGAGCAATCGCCGCATGGACTGAGACGGAAGAAGATGCGCTCTACACGCGCGGCGACGTTTTCTGTTCAGAGGATTTCACGCTCTTTCTGATATTCGGTAGCGGCGAGGACGAGATGGCTTCTATGCGCGCAGGGATTGTTTACGAAGGTTCGACAACAGAGCCGCGCAAGAAACTGGATGCGTTCTGCCGCAACGTGAGCGACGTGCTCGAAACAGCGCGCAACGCGGGCGGAGAAGGAAATGTGCTTGGCATGCTCTTTCCAAATTGGCGTGATGACGAGCCGCGCGTCTCTTCAGCGCTTGCTCGTTTCGCCGGAAGCGAGTCTCACGCGCGTGACGAATCAACGCTAGAACAACAACGTGCGGTCGAGTTATTGGAAGATGAAGAGGCAAGAGAGTTTCTTCGTCGTGTGAAAGAGGCGCACACGGAAGGGCGCATGTCCGAATTGATGTTCGGTGGCGAGACGGAAGCGCGGCCTGCTCTGATTAGTCGCATGTCCGACGTTGGGCTGCTACGCCGCGAAGTGCTAGTGCGCTGCCGCAAATCCGGGCGCGCACTGTTCCGGCTACCTTCGCCCGACGCGCTCTCTATTATAACTGCAAGCAACGCCGTGTGCAGCGAGTGCGGCTCAAAGATAGCCGACGAGAAGATTGAAGAGATGATAGCTCCTACAGAACAGGCCGGAGCGCTTCTGGAAGACGGGCGCTGGCTGGTCGGTCGCGTGCGCACTGTGTTGCGCGAATGTGGAATCCCGGAATCAGCTATCACCATCGGCTCTGCTTCGGGCGAGGGCGAAGCGCAGATGATGGTCAGCGCCTGCGACGAGCTTTTCCTATTCGTCCTGCGTGACGGCGATGTGACGCTCGCGCACGCGCGAAGAGCTTTGGAACGTCAGGCCGAGACGGAGGCCGCGCACCTGGTCGTCATAGCGACAGGGAAGATTCAAGAAGATGCGCGCGGGCGTTTGCGTGAGCACGCGCGTCGCCGCTCGCGCGCAGGCGGCGAATCGGAAGTCCTTATGTTCGAGAATCTGGAAGTGTCGCCCAGCGAATTGCAGCACGCCTTAGAGCGCGCCTCTCAACGCTCACTAGCCCGCGAACTCTATGCGCTCGACGCAAGCCTTGGCTTCAGCGTAGGCTACATGATCGCCACGCGCTTCCGCCTTCTGCAAACGTCAGGCGCACTACAAGACCTCGCAGCATCGGCAATAGGCGCAATAGCAGGAAGCCTGCGAGAAATCTGAAAGAAGTCTGGAGTCTAGAGTCTGGAGTCTGAAGAAGAAATGCTTTTGACTCCAGACTCTAGACTCCAGACTCCAGACTGTTCTAGTTTTTCATTGACAACCCGTAGCCTTAAGAGCGAATCTTAGCGTTGCTCGCCATCCCCCCGGCGGAAAATAATCGTACAAGGGAATATGTAGTATGAAATTCAGCCCGTCCCTTCTAGCTCTCCTAGCATTCTTAACAGTCGGCGCGGCGTCTGCTCAGACTCCTGAGCAGCAGACTTCAGGGCAGACGCGACCGCGTACGGTCACGGTCATTCCGCCGCCATCGCAGCAGCCAGTCGCGCCGCAGCCACAGCCCTCGCAACAAACGCAGACTCCGGCTCAGCCTACGATTGTCATTCCTCCGATTACGCAACAGACAACTTCGCCTTCTTCTACGCAGAGCGCGCCGCCGCCGCAGCACGCCACTTTGACGCCGCCAGCCGCGCCGTCTCTGATAACGTCTGTGCCTGCGACGCGGGCGCTTCCGCCGGACAGAATTCGCGCGCGTATCACGGAAGCCGAGAGACTTCTTAAGTCTCGCCCACAGCCTACGGCTATGACGACTACATTTCCGTCAACAGATTTCGTGACGCTCGCGGCGTTAGATCAGGACTCTTCGCAGATTCATTTGCTGACCGTTCCGAAGACAGTCTATCTGGTGAAGGGAGCAGAGATGACTTTGACAAGCAGTTTGGGCGCGACGCTGCAACTGCGCGTGGTTAGAGTGAACGGAGTGAACACTGCCGTCACCGTCTCGGACAACGCAGGGCGGCAGTTGATGCCGCTCATAGTAGAGTTTCCGATTGAGCGCGGCGGCGTCTACCGCGAGACAGCTTACTATACTTCAGCGCACCCTGCGCTTCTTTCCCAAGAGCTTGTGAGAGCTGGGCAGAACTACATTCACAACATGCTCGATCTTGCCGCGAAGCGTTTAAGAGATAGAGGCGTTCCAGTCTCGCCTGTGATTATTGATATTGCCGAACGCCTCTGTGTAGTGGAGCACGTAGATCACGAGCGCTTTCGTATGGAAAATCGAATAGCGCTTTACGAAGAGATTTATTCGCTCTACGCGCTGAACGAACTGAACACATATCGCTACGCCGTGAGCTTCGCGGGCGCGGGCGGCATGGTGCAGATGATTCCTTCTACCTACCAGATGATTCGGCGGCTTCATCCAGCCGCTAACCTGAACCCGGATTTTTTGAGCGGCATGCGCAACCACACAAATGCTCTGGAAGCGATGTTGCTCTACATGTCAGACACTTGGAGCGACCTGATGAGCAACCCTGATGTCGTCGCCGCTTATCAATCAGGATTGGCGACGCAGTCGGAGTTGATGGCTGCGGGCTATAACTCAAACCCTGCGCGGCTTGGTCTCTACCTGAATCGCGGCGGCTCCGAATGGCGCACGCTCATCCCGCGCGAAACGCAGACTTATCTACAGATTTATAAAAATCTGGAAGCGCTGATTCAGACTAAACCGCGCACGCAAATCTCAACTAACTAGAGCGAATTTTAGTTGAATGAATGGCACGGGAAGTTCACCACCGCAGACACGGAGTACGCAGAAGTTATACAGAGGATTTCAGATCAGAAATCTCAAATTTGAAATTTCAAATCTCAAATGCTTCGCTCTTCTTCGATGTAACCTCTGCGTACTTTGTGTCTGCAGTGATGAGTCTTACTTTCCGTGCACTCAATTAGGAATTACTCTAAGCGCGTTCGTTTCACGCAACAAGCGTCGGGCGGGCTTTGGCGGGGTAAACGTTTGAAGCTGCGCGCGATTCCGTGTAGGTGTCAGAAATGATTTTCTCCGCGCCGCTCACGTCCGTAGGCTTCGAGAAGAAATAGCCCTGTCCGTTTTCGCAATCCAGCTTTCTCAATAGCGCCAACTGGTCGTTCGTCTCAACGCCTTCTGCAACAACATCCATCCCAAGATTCTGCGCTAGCATTACTATGGTGCGCACTATCTCTATGTTCTCGTTATTGTCAACGATGCGTATGACGAACGAGCGGTCAATCTTCAGCGTGTCAATGGGGAATTTGTGCAGGTAGCTCAATGAAGAATAGCCCGTGCCGAAATCGTCTATGGCGAGTTGCACGCCGAGCGCGCGTAGCTGCTTCAACATCTCTGTGGCCGTCTCTATGTTCTCCATGACGGCAGATTCCGTTATCTCGAGCTTGAGACTGCGCGGGTCAAGCTTCGTCTCGTCCAAAACGCCTTTAACCTGACCGATTAAATCTGGCTGCGTGAACTGGCGGCTTGAAAGGTTGACGCTGATGAAAAGCGGCGGATCCGAAGGGAAGCGTCGCTGCCAACGGCGCATCTGGTGACACGCTTTCTTCAGCACCCAGTGGCCTATCTGAATTATCTGGCCTGTCTCTTCAGCCACGGGGATGAAGTCCAGAGGCGAGATCATTCCGCGCTCTGGATGTCGCCAACGAACCAAAGCCTCGAAGCCGCGCAGCTTGAAGGTATCGAGCGAGACTATAGGCTGGTACTGTACGAAAAATTCCTGACGGTCAAGCGCGCGGCGCATGTCCGTTTCGAGTTGCAGCAGGTTCATGGCGAAAGCGTGCATTGCTTTATCGAAAACTTCGTGGCGCGCTTTGCCCAGACTCTTTGCGCGGTACATCGCTGTGTCCGCGTCGCGCAGGATTTCCTCCGGCTCTTCATAGCCAGTCGAACTCGGCGCGATGCCTATACTTACTGTAGTGAAGACCTCGCGCCCGCCGAGTATGAAGGGCACTGTCAACTCTTTCTGAATGCGCTCGGCGACCACAATGGCTTCAG
Source organism: Acidobacteria bacterium 13_1_20CM_3_53_8 (assembly GCA_001920415.1). GTDB lineage: Bacteria > Acidobacteriota > Blastocatellia > Pyrinomonadales > Pyrinomonadaceae > 3-1-20CM-3-53-8. Next base: position 110,676 of record MNJR01000011.1, read on the forward strand.
TCTCTTCCTGCAAGTCTTCAAGGACAATAGTGAACTCGTCGCCGCCCACGCGCGCTACTGTGTCGCCCGGTCTCAGGCAGGATTCGAGTCTTCGGGCGATTCCAACGAGAAGCTGATCGCCTATCATGTGGCCTAGACTGTCGTTGATGATCTTGAAGCGATCCAGGTCAAGGAAGAGAACCGCGTAGATTTGACCTTTGTTGCGCTTGGCGCGGGCTATGGTCAGCTTCAGGTGGTCAATGAAGAGCGCGCGGTTCGGCAACCCTGTGAGCGCATCGTGAAATGCATCGTGAAGCAGACGCTCTTCTGCGCGCTTGCGATCCGTGATGTCTTGAATCTGAAAGATCAGGTGCGCAGCGTCAGTCTCTACATTACGAACCAAGGATACGCCGCACAGAACCCAGACGATGTGGCCCTGCCTGTGCAGATAGCGCTGCTCCATCTGGCAAGTGTGAATCTTGCCCTTGAGCAGCCGCTTGATGTTGGCGAGCGCAGCCCCCAAGTCTTCATGATGAATCAGCCGCTGAAAGTCTGTCGCTAATAGATCTTCTTCCGAATAGCCTAGAAGTTCGCAGAGCGAGCGATTGACCTGAAGCCAGCGACCTTTTGCCGAAACGAGAGCCATGCCCACAGCCGAGTAGTTGAAAGCGCTACGGAAAAGCTGTTCGCTCTGCTGCAACACGTTCAAGTGGCGCAGCAGTTCATTGTTCTGCTCGGCCAGCGGCTCGGGCTTCTTCAGAGATGTGTAAGCGAAATAGACTATGGCTATGACGGCCATGCCGGAGATAGAAGGGTAAAGACCTATGATTGAGGCTAGACGAGCGGCGAGTCCGGCTGCCGCTGCGAGCGTAAAGTAGGTGAAGAAAGTCCACGTCACGCTTGCGCTCCATGCCTGCCAGAACGAAAGCCCAATCTCTTCGCTGATGGCTAAGACGGCTGAATGCGTAAGCGAGCGCACGAGCGCTACAAAAAAGAGCGCCAGGAGCAGAGATGCTGTGTGCGCGCCGAGCGGCAGTTCAGAGAGCAGCCCGAAGTTCAGTCTGAGAAGATGTACGCTGATAAAAGTTGAAGCTACTGTAACAGCAGAATTGAATAGCAGCGTCGCCTTCTTTTCATTGTGCCGTAGGCTTGAGCAAACGGTCGCAACTGCTGCGAGGAGCACTGCGCCCTCGCCCGCGAAGAGAAATAGCGCAAGAAAGATGAAGAATTCCGTTAGAGAAATCTGACCTTTGACGTTAGGAATCTTCAGACTCAAGCGCGCCCCGGCGCTTATAGCGACCAGCGTCAGTAGTAGAAAGGGAATCGTAATCTGCCCAAACGAGACATGGAACGCAGAGTATGCGAGCACGCCTGCGGCCAGAAGAATTGTGGGCCAGATGTGCAGATTGGCGAAACGTTGATTGGCCGTTGCGGTCATGAAGGGTCAGGTGATTTCGGAATGCGGATTTCGGATTAGAAGAATTGATTCATTGACTCATTAATCCATTGAATCAATGAGTCAATGAACCAATCTATCAATCTCTTATTCCGCAATTCGGAGGAGCGTTAGATCAAATTTTTATCATGTGAGCCTTGCGAAGCGCAGATTGAACGAGCGGGAGGGCATAGCTCGTCAGGGGCGTGAATCTGTAGGCCATGTGCTTGATGCCAAATAGCTTAAAGCTCATACTCTGTGGCCGCACGTTTGCGGCTTATCAACAATTTAGCACGGTTCATGGGTAAAACACCAGAAGAAATTTCATAAAAACTTTTTACTTGATTAAACCATGCTATTCCAATAAAATTGTCCTGATACAGGCGGAACCGAAACGCCTGTAAGCGTTTACTCGGAAAATACCTAATCGGTTCCCGGCCTGCCAGCTTTGTGTTCCCTGCTTATTCAGCGCTTCAAAACTTTCACCGCCAGATCATTCATGTTCTGCTCACATTCAAAAAAGCGGCACGAAAAAGAGATGAGCTATTCCAAGTCGGTGAAGATTTCAGAGAGGAAGAGTAAAAATCAATGAGAGCCATCTGCCCCGAGTGCAATCTTGAAGATGAAGTTGACCCTGCATCGGTCACACCTGACACACGTTTCGTTTGCGCGCGCTGCTCTACTAGGTACGAAGTTTTTCGGGATGAAGCAGCCCCTGATGATTCATCTCTATGTGAAACGTATGCGATGCCTGAGATGACTGCTCCACAGAATGAGGAAGAGGCTTACTCTTTGCCGGACGCTCAAAACGACGAACTGCTGATCTTGCCTGAGCAGCCCTCTTCGGATAATGCGGAAGGCCAGATGGCTGTTCTAGAAGAACTCTTCCTGAACTCGTCATCGGAACAGAAAGAAGAAGTGGAGAAGGAAGAGCCGGTCGCGCAAACTGAGCCGCCCAAAGTTGAAGAGCAAAGGGTTGACGCTTTGCAGGATTCGCAATCGCCGGACACCACGCTCGCGCCAGAAGAGCGCTCCGAGACTGCAAATGTAATGACCCCGGTTGCGCCGCGAGACAAATACGCTGAAGGCGTGCGATTGATGAAAGTGTCGCCTTCGCGTCTTTTCATGGGCGGGGTCGCGTTCATAAGTTTAATAGTAGTCTGCAACCTTATGGTCGCGCCCGTAGTGCGAACAGGAAAAGCTTCCGGTAGCGCGATAACAAAACTTAACCAGGACAGCAATCAATCGTCCAATAGAGCAATGCAGCAATCGGTCGCGCGCATTGAGAGCGAGCCAATTAAACCCGCCGCATATGTTGAAGAGTTGCAGCCGACTCCAACGCCTCAGCCGCGCCCCGTTGTTGCGCCAACTCCCGCACCAACTCCTGAACCGACGCCCGCGCCGAAAGTAGTTGAGCCGCAACCAATGACTCAGGATGGCAGGTTCACCGTTCAGGTAGGCTCTTACAATGAACCGGGACAGGCCGAAGAGCGCGCCGCGAAACTGCGCGCTTCAGGTTTCGACGCGCGCGTCGTAGAGGCGCAGATACCGAATCGCGGCACTTGGTACAGAGTGCAGACCGGGCGTTTCGCAACGCGCGATGAAGCCACACGCTACGGCGCTTCGGTTCGTGCGAAAGGCGCTGCCGATGCTGCGGTCGTAACAGAAGTTCAGTAAAAGCGTAGAGTGTTCGGATTAAAGAGTTAGAAATTTAGAAGCAGGTTAGAAGAAGCGCGTATGAGCCAGATGGTTTGTGAAGAGACGGAATTAATGTACTCGAAAATCATCGAGCGCTACGCGCACTATTTCGACCGACCAGACTTGCGCCTGCGATTCCTAAGTAGCGCTCTTCAGCAAGCCGCAACGAACGAGAAGCTGGACGAAGCGCTCAGCCGTTATGAGTTTTTGGGGCAGTACAAGTTTTTTCAGAGACTGGTGAAGTTGACGCTTGAGCTGCGTTTCTACAGAGTTGTCTTTCGAGAGGTGCGTAATCTACTCCCGAACTCTCCGAAGGCGCAGTTGCGACTGCTGCTGCGCAACCGCGCGCCTGTGTCAGCGCGATTTCTCTTCCGCTGCTACCAATTTCGCTACGCGCTCGGCGGCGCAAGCGTTGCCGCTATGGCTCTGCTTTTCGTAGGCCTCTATTCGGGAGTTGTCTGGTCAGCGCGCCGCGCCGAAAGTCGCGTTGCCGTACAGAATCAACCTCAACTTGCCAGCGCCAGCAATCGAGCGCCGCAGCCTAGCGTGACGTATCTGCCCGACTACAAGCCGGAAAGAGTGTGGCTCGTGGAGCAGCGAGACAACTATGAGCGATACAGCAACGGTGGTCGCATTCTCATAGACTACACTACGGAGAATCACGCGCGCGGCTATTACGTCTGGCCGCACGACAACAAGAGCGCGGTTGACCCTACGGTGAGGCGCGAACCCATAGGCATCCTCTATCACACATCTGAGAGCGACCTTGTTGAGTTCACGTCCGACAATAATCAATCAATAGAGGTTCACACGCGCGGCCTGCTCGAATACGTGCGGCGCAATAGGTCGTACAACTACGTGATTGATCGCTTCGGCCAGATTTATCGCATAGTGCGCGACGACCACGCGGCGAACCACGCGGGCAATTCCGTGTGGGAAGATCAAAAGGGAATTTACGTTGGACTGAACGAAAGTTTTTTGGGCGTCTGCTTTGAGACCAACAGCGAGGCTGGTTCTCTGGACGAGCAATTGACGGAAGCGCAGTTGGTGTCGGGTCGCCTGCTGACGCAAATCTTGCGCAGCCGCTACCAGATTGACGACGCGGATTGCGTCACGCACGGCCTGGTCTCCGTAAACCCATCGAACATGCTCATATGCTATCACCACGACTGGGCCAGGAATTTTCCGTTCGAGGCTTTCGGGCTTTCGAACAAGTACAAGGTCGCCCCTGCGAGCGTGCGCGAACTGGGCTTCAATTACGATGAAGAGACTCTGAGCAAAATCGGCGGAGCGGTCTGGGAGGGCGTCCGTCTGGCCGAGCAGGAGTTTAAGAAGAAAGCTGAGCAGGCTGGATTGACTACGGACGAGATGCGGCGCGAGATGCGCGAGCGCTATCGCTTGCAGATGGTTCCAATTCAGACTCTTAGAGAGCATTTCAAAACCTCTTAGCGAACTTTGCTCTTTTCTTTGCGCCTTTGCGTGAACCATCAACTTTCACAAGTCTTGAGTATCAAGAGAGTTGATGGTTCACGCAAAGGCGCAAAGTTAAAAACTTAAGCTCGCAAAGGGTTGAACTAAGGGTTTAGGAATAGCCTTTTAGTCAGGCTCTCAGATGATTCAATCGTAGGCGCAAATTTTTTATCTCTTGCGCCAGAGCGAGCAGTGAGATAAATTAGCCATCCGACAGTATTGAGGGCTTTGCAATCCCAGATGTAACCCACGAAACACACACAATGCTAGAAGAAGGAGAAATAGATGGAAGAGAGAATTGAAACTTCAGCCACATCGAAATCTGATGCGGCGGTGACGGCGAAACCGGGCGCGCTCGGCCTGGACATAGGTACGAGCCGTATAGTCGCCGCCAACAGCACCTACGATCAAGAGACTCGCTCGCAGCTTAATGCTTTCATCTCCATGCCCGCTTCGGAGATGGCCGAAAACGTTCTGAAGCAGCGAAATATTGTTTACGAAAAAAACTGCGAGAACCTTTACGTCTACGGCAACGACACGGATTTTTTCGCAAGCTTTCTGGATACAGACATGCGCCGCCCAATGCAGTATGGCCTGCTCAACTCTAAGGAGCAGATGAGCCAGCACATCATTCAACTTATAGTCAAGCGACTCGTCCCGCAATCGCGCAAGGCGGACGTGCTCTGCTTCAGCGTGCCCGGTCGCGGCGAAACCGTTGAAGGAAATCTCGTCTACCACGAGGCCGTGTTAAAAAGCTTCCTTCAATCATTGGGCTATCAGGCGAAGCCTCTGAACGAGGGAATGGCCGTCGTTTATTCGGAATTGAAGAACGAGAATTTCACGGGCATAGGGATTAGCTGCGGCGGCGGCATGTGCAACGTGGCGGTCTCGTTCATGGCTATGCCTGTGATTACGTTCAGCGTCCCGCGCGGTGGCGATTACATTGACACGAACGTCGCAGCCGTTTTGAACGAGACGCCCTCGCGCGTTCGCCTCTTCAAAGAGGAGAAGCTAGACCTTGGGCGACCCGGCGATGATGATCTGAGCCGCGCGCTCAACATCTACTACGATGACGTGCTGCAAACTTTGATTGACAAGCTGCGCATGGAGTTCAGGGCGCAGAGCCAGTTGCCGCGCATTGATCGCCCCATGCCTGTAGTCGTCGCCGGAGGCTCGTCCATGCCCGATGGCTTCCTGAAAAAATTCGAGGGCATGCTACACGCTGGCGGCGAATTCCCGATTCAACTCGCAGACGTTCGCATGGCAAAAGACCCTTTGACTGCAACTGCGCGCGGCTGCTATATCGCCGCAATGTCAGAGATTAAGTAGGCGCGGCCCCGACGCTCTCCTTCGCTTGTGTGTGCGAAGTGGGAAGGCCGGGTCGTCGAGCAGCGCGAGTGATAGCAGAGGATAAACGAGAAATTTCCGAATCAAGATTTTAATTTGAAAGCTCAAATTAAAAACCCTCAGATTTGAAAACTTCTTCTCCTCAATCTTCGCTAAAACTTCGCTCTGCTCGGCGGCTGCGGCCTGTTATTTTGGTTCACACTCAAAAAAAGAAGCTGCTGGCGATTACCAGCAGCTTTTTCTTCACGCGGTTCTTTCAAAAAAATCTTGACTCAAGTAAAGGATTAGCGCTGATGAAAGAGCAAGATGATGAGAAGAGAAAGAACTATCCACGCGCACCACACTAAATAACACGAATGAAGGAGCTATTTCTTTTCGTGTTATTTAGTGTGGGTTCGTGGATTGTTTTTATCTGCACCGATTCCTGGCATAAGCCAAATCTTCTCAATCTTCGTTACCGCGCCCCGCGCGCGCTATAATCTCTTTGAGCTTCTCTCTCTCCTCTTCGGAAACTTCTGCGAAGCGCACGCCGAAGCCAAGCCTTTCCAGACGGTAGTAAATCTCACCACGCAGCATAAGAGGCGAACCCAGACTGTTTTTAAGATCAACGTGAATCGTCTGTCCTACGATAACTTCCGCCTTAGTCTGAATAAAACAACTGTCCACACTCAAGCTGGTCATCTTCCCGTTGCGCGGGCACTCTTCGGTCACGCCCCAGTGAATGTGCACAGAAGTGCGCACGCGCCCCTTTTCATCACCAGTCATCATCTTATATTAAGAAAAGCTTTCTCCTCTCGAATGCTTCAAGCGCTAGTCTCTGACTCCAATTCCTCGTTGCGCGAGCCGTCGGCGTATTGCAGTTTGTAGAGACGCCAATAGAGACCGCGCTTTGCCAGAAGTTCTTGATGCGTGCCCTGCTCGCGTATCTCTCCGTGATGCATGACGACTATGCGGTCGGCTCGCTGAATGGTCGAAAGACGGTGAGCTATGACGATTGAAGTGCGGTCGCGCATCACGCGCTCTATGGCTTGCTGTATGAGTTGCTCTGTCTCCGTATCAATCGAGCTTGTCGCTTCGTCAAGGATAAGCACTGCCGGGTTGAAGGCGAGCGCGCGTGCGAACGAGATCAACTGCTTCTGCCCTACTGAAAAGCCCGCGCCGCGCTCTTTCACTTCCGTGCGGTATCCTTCGGGCAGACGCTTGATGAAATTCTCGGCGCGAACTTCACTGGCAGCCCAGCGTATGCGCTCGTCCGCAATGTCAGCATGTCCCAAACGTATGTTGCTCTCGACCGTTCCGCTAAACAGGAAAACATCCTGAAGCACGACCGCGAAGTTTTCTCGGAGTGATTGCAAATCCCAGTCGCGCACGTCAACGCCGTCCAGAAGAATGCGCCCGCGCTGCACATCGTAGAAGCGCATAAAGAGATTCGTGATGGTGGTTTTGCCTGCGCCAGTGTGGCCTACGAAAGCTACAGACTGCCCCGGCTCGACCGCGAATGAGACGTCCCGCAGCACCCAGTCTTCATTCTTATAAGCGAACCAGACGTTCTCGAACTCTATGCGACCAGCGGCTCGCCCAGTCTTCTTCGGCTCTTCGGGCGTCAGAATTTGAATCGGCAGATCGAGCGCGCGGAAAATTCTGTGCGACGCAACGACAGCCGCCTGAAGCACGTTGTACTTGTCCGAAATATCGCGTATAGGCTGAAAGAGCAGACCCGAATACTGTATGAATGCGACGAGCGCACCGAGACTTAGCACAGTATGGCCGGGCGTGTTCTGCATCACGCGCCAGCCGCCGTACCAGATTACGAGCGCGATTCCTATTGCCGAGATGAAATCAACGAGCGGGAAGAAGACTGCGTAATAAAAGATGGTTTCAATGTTGGCGTTGCGATAGTCGTCGTTGATGTCATCGAAGCGCCGCAGAGATTTTTCTTCGGCGTTGAAAAGTTGAACGGTCTGCGCGCCGTAAAGATGTTCCTGCAAAAATGCGTTGATGCGCGCGATACGTGTTCTGACCATGTCATAGCCGCGACGCGCCCCTTTGCGAAACCAACTCGTAGCGGCGAATAGCAGTGGGACTGTAAGAAGCGAGACGAACGTGAGCCGCGCGTCCATGTAGAACATCATGAACATTATGGCGACTATCTGCACAACGTCGCCCAGAAGTTCAATGATGCCGGAGGTGAAAAGTTCGTTGAGCGCGTCAACATCGGAAGTGAGCCGCGTCATGATGCGCCCCACAGGGTTGCGGTCGAAGTAGGCGACCTCCTGATGCTGCATCTTGTTGTAAAGCTCGCGGCGCAGGTCGAACATCACGTATTGGCCTACGGTGTTCAGTAGCACGGCCTGAAAATATGAGAAGACCAGACGAACAAGCTGCACCGCAACGTAAACGAGAACGAAGAGCGTCAGGCCGTTCGTGGCGCGCGGCATTATGAACCAGTCAATCGAATACTGAGTGAACTTCGGCTGAAGTATGCCGAGCAGGTTCAAAAGCAGCGTTAGAAATAGCGCGGGGAAAAGCATACGCAAGTAAGGCTTCAAGTAGCGCAAGAGCCTGCGCGCAACCTGAAGATCGTAAGTCTTCCCGATTGACTCTTCTTCGTGAAATTGTTTGACCGCAGTTGCCATCAGAGTTTTATGAAAATTCTCAACCGACGAAATTCAAATCCTGCTTCTGTAAGAAGCGCTAATGACGTGCTCGCGCTTCGGCACGTGCAGCAGCATCCCCACCGCCGCAAGTACGAAGAGAAGATAGTAATAGCGCTCGCCTGTTACTAGAAAGTCGAGCAGTCCAAGTATTCCTGCAACCTCTGTCAGCGCGAAAGAAACGATGAAAGCGCTAACAAGATTTTCAATCCTCTGCGTCTCGAAAGCTCGCGCAAGAAGTTTCATCTTAACAATCACAGAAGCCAGGACAGACGAAGCTCCCACAGCCATGAACACAAAGCTCACCGCGTCCGTCTCGCTGCTCGTATGTGGCCGCTTGCCTATGAAGATAGTGAGCAAGAAAAAGAGTCCTATAGAGCAGAGTATTGCGAACCAGAGGATGCGCAGCGTGCGCAAGCGCGCCGCAATAGTTCTCTCATCCGGCTGCGAATTGAGGGGTTGCATCCTATCTCCTTTCTTCTAAATCGAAGCGCAGAGAATTGGGGCAAGAAAGAGATTGTCCACGAAGCCACACGAAATTACACGAATCAAATATCAACTTTATTCGTGGGCTTCTCTTCGTGCAATTTCGTGTGGCTTCATGGATCATGTTTTCGGCATCTCCCAATCAGACAAGTTTCGATTTAGCTTGCGGCCAACTCTTCTTCCAGCAGTTGCCGCTCGTAAAGGTCTGCGTACTCGCCGCCGAAAGCGAGCAGTTCTTCGTGCGTGCCGCGCTCTATTATCTCGCCATCATCGAGCACGCAGATCAAGTCTGCATCACGAACTGTAGAGATTCTGTGCGAGACTATCAAACTCGTGCGGTCACGCATCACGCCGCGCAACCGGCCCAGGATTTTCTCTTCAGTGTAAGTATCAACTGAAGAGAGCGCGTCGTCCAGAATTAAGATTTTAGGTTGACGAATAACTGCGCGGGCAATCGCAGTGCGCTGCTTCTGTCCGCCGGAAAGTGTGATGCCGCGCTCGCCAACCATCGTGTCGAAGCCTTCTGGAAAACCGCGCACATCGTCCGTTAGCCCCGCTATCTCGGCAGCCCATTCGACCTCTGCGCGCTCGGCCTTTTCAACGCCAAAGGCAATGTTATCGGCCAGCGTGTCGCTGAAAAGAAAAGTTTCCTGAGGGACTGCGCCAATGCCTGCGCGCAACTGTGCGAGCGAGTAATCGCGCACCGAAATGCCGTCAACGAAGACTGTGTCGGGCGGCGCTTCCATAAGACGTGGGATTAAATTCACCAGAGTTGATTTGCCGCTTCCAGTGCGGCCTACGAATGCTACAATCTGCCCCGCCTCAATCGTTAGATTGATGTTGCGAAGCGCTGCGTCGCGCGTCTCGCTGTAGCGGAAATTCAGGTTGCGGAATTCAATCTGCCCCTGAATCGGCGGCTGCTCCTTAACATCTGGGGCGTCTCTAATCTCAGGATTAACGGCGAACACGGAGTTCATGCGTTTCAAGCTTGCAGTCCCGCGCTGGTACAGGTTCACAACATAGCCCAGCGCTATGAGCGGCCAGATTAGCCGCGCCAGATAAAGATTGAACTCCGTGAATTGGCCCACAGTGATTTTTCCGCTAACCGCCTGCGGCACGCCGTACCAGATAATCAGTATGAAGCCGAAGCCGATTAGAAACTGCATAAGCGGGCGCATGATGGCTTCAATTTTAACTAGGCCCAGGTTGCGATTGGCGTACTCGCGGTTCAACTGATTGAACGCTTCTATCTCCGCGCCCTCTTGCGCGTATGCGCGCACGACCCTGACGCCTGTAAAATTCTCCTGGGCACGCGCCGTTATCTGCGCAAAAAAGTCTTGAATCTTCCCGAAGCGCACGTGAACCTGCTGGCCGAAGAATTTTACAGTGAGCGATACGAGCGGCATCGTAACGAATAGCAGAAGCGTCAGACGCCAGTTGATGTAGAACATTATGGGCAGCACTATTACTACGACGAAGACCGTTTGCAGCGTGTACATGATGAACGGCCCGGCAAGTTGACGCACCGCAGCCAGATCGTTTGTAGCGCGTGCCATCAGGTCGCCCGTGCGGTGCTCGTTAAAGAAAGAGAGCGGCTGGTCAACAAGATGCGCGTAAAAATCTTTGCGCAAGTCGTATTCGACGTGGCGCGACATGCCTATCAGAATTCGCCGCTGCAAAAAGAGGAAGATGCCGCTGATGAGGCTCGCGCCAAGAACTTTCAGCGCTGCCATAGTCAATTTTGACCATGTTATCTGCTCCCAATGCTCGTCAATCGCCCGTCCTACTATGAGCGGGATGAGCAGATTGAAAACGGTTCCGGCCAGTATGCAGATGATGCCTATGGTGAGTGGCGTTTTGTATGGCCGAAAGTAACGGAAAAATTTTCGCAGGTCATCCATAGAGATTCGACACCCGTGCTTCGTAACAGCTAAAGAAAGTGTTAGCTGCTATGATGCGCGATTTTCGCTTCGGATGCCAAATGCAAAAGCAGGGATGAGGGCGGAGGGATGAGGGATGAGTAGGAATTGATAGATTGATTCATTTATTCATTGGTTCAATGGGTCAATGATTAAATGAATAAATTCTTCTTATTCATCCCTCATCCCTCCGCCCTCATCCCTTTCTTAGAGGGGAAGAGTTGAAGAGGTTTCGGCGTCTTCGCTCTCGGTTAGAAAATTTTCTGCCGGGCAGTCGCTCTGTTCGTCGTCTTCTGTTTTATCACTCTCGAAGAAGTCATTCGCCTGTTCCTCATACTCAGACTCTGGCGGAGGACTGACGCGGTTGCGTCCCTGATTTTTGGAGCAGTAGAGGGCGCGGTCTGCGGCCACGAAGAGCGTGTCGCGCGAGGAGGCGTGTATGGGGAAGGTAGCCAGACCGAACGATGCAGTGATGGAATTCAGGCCGGGCACGGAAAGTTTTTCTATGCGCGAGCGCAGACGCTCAGCAACAATTCCAGCGCCTTCCATACCTGCCTGCGGCAGTATTATGGCGAACTCGTCGCCGCCATAGCGAGCGGGCGTGTCAACGCCCCTGAGTTCTTCGCGCAGAGCGTCTGCTATGTGGCGCAACGCAAGGTCGCCAACGTCGTGGCCGTAGGTGTCGTTTACTTCCTTGAAATTGTCTACGTCAAACAGCAGTAGCGATATGGGCTGGCGCATTCGCGTGGCCAGGTGCAGGTCGCGCTCTAGCTGCATCTCGAACGAGCGGCGATTGAAGCAGTTGGTCAGAGGGTCTGTCAGAGCCTGCTGTTGCATATGCGCGAAGAGGCGCGCGTGGTTCACAGCAACGATCACCTGATCCGCCACGGTGTGAAGTAGCATGACTTCGCTCTCTTGCCAGACGCGCGTGGAGTCGTCAGAGCTTGCCAGCAGAAGCCCCATGAAGCGCTCGTCATAAACTAGAGGCACGGCTGCCACAGGGCGTATGTTTTGTCTCTCAACGTCCGTTGTGACATGACCGTCTAGAACATAGCTCTCGTTGTTGCGTGCGACGCGCGACGAGTATGCCTTCAAGTTGTTAATCAACTCGGTCTCTTCCGCGCTCTCTTCGTCCTCCTCCTCATGCGCGCCGTCGCGGAAATAGCAGCAAGTCAGAGGCTCGCTGCCCGCCTCGCCTTCCACGTGCAGCGCACAGTGCTGCAATTTCAGAGCATGCCCGACTTCGTTGACTGTAGTCTGCAAGATACTGCTTATCTCCAGAGAACTTCTGATGGCTGTGGCAATGCGGTTGATGGCTATCTCGCGCCCGGCCTGCTCTTGAAGCAGACGCGCGAGCTTCGTAGTCACGCTCACAGTCAATTGCAGCGAAGTCGCTTTCGGCATTGATAGACGCACAGCGCTCTCGAATGAGAAGGCTTGCGCGTGTCGCTCTGCCTTGAGACGCGCCATAAGAAATTCAAGCGCCGAATAAACTATGTCAGGCTCGAACGTCCATATAACGTCGTCGCCTTCGTCTTCTCCATCGTCGCCCCTATGCACGGAAGCGAGCAGCCCGGAAAAGCGCGCGTCCGCAATGACTACGAAACGCTCATTTGCAATCTCGCGCTCGCCGCGTTGCAAGAGCACTGGTTCACGATCCTGCTCGCTTGTGCGCAGAGGCATCTCGTTGAGCGCGTCGTCATGCGAGACCATGAAGTAAGCGCGGTTGGCGGCTCGCCCGACTTCACGCACGCGGGAAAGCTCGCGCAACGTGCGCTCGGCCTTAAACGGCAAACTCTCTACTACGAGCGACGAGAGATTATTCTCAAGCACCACGTCCTCGAAGTAGCGATGAAGCTGGGCTATGGTCTGCTCTGCACAGCGCACAGAGGTAAGCTGTCGTGCGTGTTGAGTGAGCAGGGCGTTATAGAGCGAGTACATTAGGATTCAGAAGCGGACTACGCGCAGGCGTGAAGCGTCAGCCAGAAGATTTGCGAAACGCTGCCGCCAAGGGAAGCGGGCAACGAGGGCAAAACTATTTTGGCACGGACAAACATTTTTGTCTATACTATTCTGAAAAGTTTTAGATAAAAATGAGAGGCTTCAGGCAAGCCGCAAATAGGCCGTAAGTGCTGTAGCTATAAGAGCTTTCGCGTCATCCGTGACGTCAACCGAGACGGTTATCATGCGCCGCCCGGCGCGAAGGACGCGGGCACGCGCCGTAATGCGCCCTTCTGTGACAGGGCGCAGGTAATGAACGGTCAGGTCAACGGTCGTAGTGCTTTCGCCCGCGTCCAGCAATGTGAGGATGGCAAAGGCCGAGGCTGTGTCAATCAGAGAGGCAGTCACACCGCCGTGCAGCACCCCTCGATTTTGAAGAAGCTGCTCGCAGACTTCCATGTGAAGCGTGGCCTCGCCCCTTTCAATCGCGCCTATCTCGATTCCTAGAAGGCTAGCATAAGGGACGTGCGCGAAAGCTTCACGAATCCGCTGCTCGCGCTCCTCAGAAACCTTCTCGCGCGTCATGAGCGGTAAGCGGCTCCTTCTTCCAATGGCTGAACTATGACCGCCGTGCCGTAAGCCAGAACTTCCGTCACGCCCGAAGAGAGTTCCGTAGTGTCATATCGCGCGCCTACGATTGCATTTGCTCCAAGCTCTGTCGCGTGCTGAATCATTATCTCGAAAGCGTCCACGCGCGTTTGTTCGCAGAGCCGAGTCCATGCTGTGATGTTCCCGCCAACCATAGTCTGAAACACTGCGCCCAGATTGACGAAGAGATTGCGCGAGCGTACGACTATGCCGCGAACGACGCCCAAGTTCTGAGTTGTGCGATAGCCTGGAAGCTCGAACGCGGTCGTGACCATCTGGTGCGAAACAGAATAGCGCGGCGGGCTGACATCATAGGGCGCGCGCGATTTCAAGGGGGCATTGTCCATATTTTTTTGAAACTCCCTCTTTGCTGAATGAGTTGAAAGGTTGAGAAGTAGAATCTTGTAATTAAGTCGCCGCCTGCAAGATGCTATTCATATAGCGAGGAACTAAAGCGTATGAATGAGATGCTATAGAGCAGTCGACAAGTTATTTGTTGGATCACGTCTTGTCTAATGGCTTTCTGAATCTATGCGCGGCTGGCTCGACCACTACGAATGCTTTTCTCAATTCATCTTCAGAATATGCTTTCAGCACACGCTGAAGTTCGGCATGTACTGCGTCCTTGTTTGATGGCAAAATTCTCAGGTACAAAACTCCCGCTCCCAGACCTTTGACGAAAACTAAATTACCAAAATCCCTGTCACGGGTCACAAAGATTCTTCCTTGCTCTTGCGCTATCCTGAGTAAATCTTCGTCATCGGCTTGTGACATCCCTAGCTGTGATGCTGAAACTACATCTTCTCCTAAGCTAACAAGAAAACGGGCTGTTATCGCATAAACATCCTGGTCTAGCAAAAACTTCATGCCGTGACGCTTGCCAGATCAATATCCTCTGCCGCCACTAATGCGATAGCGTAACGAAGACAGGCATGAATATCATCCTCTTGCAATTCGGGGTAATAATTTTCAGCTATTTCTGCAAAAGAAAGACCTTCATCAAGCAGTTCAAGAACGCTCTGGACTGTGATGCGTGTTCCAGTGATACAAGGCTTGCCAAAATGGATTTTTGGATTAACTGTAATTCTGTCTAGCACTTTAACACCCTCGAAAATTGATTGCTCGGCCAGCATTTTACACTCGATTACTAAATTTAAGCGAGAGCAATCCAACAACTACTTTGCGTCCTTGCGTCTACAGCGTGAAAAACCATCTCACGCAAAGCCGCTGGAGGCGCTATGAAAAACTTTTCAATCTTGAAAGAGACTTGGCTGTTCTGATTGCTCATCGGCATTCTCTTCTAAAAATTCTTCGGGCGTCCATCGGTAGCGCTCAAGCTTGCAGCGACCGCGCACGTCAAACTCTATGCCTTCGGCTTCGAGCATGCGTTGCTGTTTGTCTGGCGGCAGTATCACGCGCCCCGTAGAACACCCGCCCTGAGAATTTATCACACGATGCCAGGGCGTAGTCTCTTCGTCCGCCGCGTGCATCACGAAGCCTACGGTGCGCGGCGTGTAGCCTTCGCCTAAGATTTCGGCCAATTGCCCATAGGTCATAACGCGCCCAGTGGGAATGCGACGCACTATCTCGAAAACGCGCTCCTGGTATCCGGGACGATTCACGGCATCTCGCTCTTCAGCAGATTGCATCTATGCCTCCTCTTTAAGTTTCAGGTTTCAAGTTCCAAGTTTCAAGTTAAAGAAGCTCGTCTAACTTGAAACTTGAAACCTGAAGCTTGAAACTGACTAGCGCAGCGACCTCAACACGGCGCGAGCCGGAGCGCCGTCGCCGCTCGCGCCAACGATCTTGAGAGGCAGGCAAATCAACTCGTATCTGCCCGCAGGTACTTCCCTCAAATCCAATCCTTCCAGAATGACAACGCTTTTCTCCAGCAGCGTCACGTGCGTCAAGTGATCTTCGGACTGAAACTTTTCCACAGACAGGTAATCCATGCCGACAAGACGCACGCCTCTTTCGACCAGAGCGCGAGCAGCGTCCGGCGCGATGTAAGTGAAATCCTCCCGAAAACCCTGCGCGAGGTCTGACCAGAAACTGGAATTCCGCGTCTTGAAGAGCACGCGCGTCGCGCCGCTCATCTCAAGCCAGGGAAGCTTGCCAGCATCAATCACTGAAACGTCATCTGGAATCTCCACCACGGTCGCCATACCTATAAGAACGTCCAGTGGTATCTCTTCAACTCTAGAACCGCCAGCGATGAAGTGCGCGGGGGCATCAACGTGCGTTGCCGTGTGCGCGCCAAAGTGCAGTAGCGTTACATTGGCCGGATCATTCTGCGCAAGCGATGCCCATTGATTTATACGCACGCCGGGATCGCCCGGATAAATCGGGGTCTCGGAAGATATTGGAACGCTTATGTCGTAGATTCGCATTGGATGGAACTCACCAGAGAATATAGAAGGAAAAAGTAAAAAGGTAAAAGGCAAAAGTGAAGAAGGATGAAGAGAGTTCTATTACTCCTTCTCTAAATCTGTAAAAGTGGTTTCATCCTAACTTTTGCCTTTTTACTTTTACCTTTTGCCTTTCTTTATCCCTTTTGCCTTTTTGTGGTTTCCGCTTTTGTCTATTGCTGGGTTAGCATCGAGTAAGAATGAATAACGTGAAGATTGGGAATGATAAACTCAGGGCTGGCTCGCTTGACGCGAAGCTGCTGCGCGTCGCAGCGTCCAGTTATTTGAACACTGCGCCGCTCATCTGGAGCTTCATTCAAGGCGAAAGACGAAATGAGGTTGAGCTAATCACAGATACAGCGCCCGCGCGATGCGCAGATATGCTGGCACGAGGCGAAGTCAATGCTGCGCTCGTGCCTGTTATAGAGTATCAACGAATTCCAGATTTAAAGATCGTGCCGGGAGTCTGCGTCGGCGCGCGTTCACTTGTTCGTAGCGTTGTACTGGTGACGCGCGATTCTATGGAATTAAAGGACGCGCGCTCTGTGGCGCTGGACGTTTCATCGCGCACCTCTGCGACTCTCGTTCGTATAATTTTCCGAGAATTTCTTGGCTTCGAGCCGGAATGGATAACGCACGCGCCCGATCTCAATCGGATGCTGGCCGAGTCGGATGCCGCGCTGCTCATTGGCGATCCTGCAATGACGTTCTCGCGCGCAGGGCTGACCGTACACGACATGGCCGGACTCTGGCGCGAATACACAGGCACGGGCTTCGTCTTCGCAATGTGGATGGCGCGCGAAGAAGACGAGGGGAAGACAAGCCGTATTGATTTCGCAGCAGCGCGCGACGAAGGTTTAGAGCATTTAGTAGAGATAGCCGCAGAGTATCATCGGACAATTGGACTATCCCTAGACGAAATCCGCTCGTATCTAAGGGAAAACATCTCGTTCACGCTCGACGAAGAGATGCGCGCAGGGCTTGAGCTTTACTACAAACTCGCTTACAGGCATGGAATCATTCCGAATGTTCAACCACTAAGGACGATTGAGACGAAAGCTTGAAGTTATAACTCCCATTACGCAGTCAATAGTTTTAAGCCATCGAAGACGGCGACAGCATAAAGCCCAGCCCGTAAGGGCTGGGTTAGCGATAAAGAACAATAATTTGAGCTATCGAAGATAGCGACAGCCCTTTGATTACCATCCTCTGTCGCCCGCTCTCGCGGGCTTTGATAATTTTGATTGCTATCTTTACCCAGCGCTTACGCACTGGGCTTTAGACGGTCGCCCGCTCTCGCGGGCTTAAATCTAATTGTCGTGTAAGGTGATTCATTAAGCAAAACTTCGCGTTCTTTCTTCGCGGTTTGCCGTTTCGATTTGCGATTTGCGAGGGTAATTGCTGATAATTGGCGTGAAAGAGAATGGAATTGAAGTTGCCAGTTGAAAAGCGGAAGTGTTCTGGAAAAATTTGATGAGAGAAAGAGATATTCAACCTATCTTAGACCGAGCGCTTTCGGGCGAGCGTTTGACCGCAGACGATTGCGCTGCGCTTCTGGAATCGAACGACATAGCGCGCATGGGCGTCGCAGCCGACGAGATTCGCAAGCGCTGGCACGCGGACAACATAGTCACGTACATCATTGACCGCAACGTAAATTACACGAACGTCTGCAACGTGGTCTGCACCTTCTGCGCTTTCTACCGCCGTCCGGGAAAGCCGGACACATACGTCACCACGCTTGAGCAAATTTTCGGGAAGATTGACGAAACGATTGCCCTTGGCGGCACGGGCGTTCTGATGCAGGGCGGACTCCACCCGGATTTCGGAATTGAATGGTACGAGGATTTGCTGCGTACTCTTCACATGAAGTATCCGAACTTTCAACTGCACTGTTTCTCGCCGCCAGAGATTCACAACATTCATCTCATCTCTAAACTTGATTACGAAACCATTCTAGCGCGTCTGAAAGAGGCAGGGCTTTACAGCTTGCCCGGCGGCGGCGCAGAGATTCTTGACGACGAAGTTCGCAAGCGCGTCTCTACCAAATGCACGACCGCCGAATGGCTTTCGGTGATGCGCGCAGTTCATCGCGTAGGCTTGCGCTCGACCGCTACGATGATGTTCGGCATAGGAGACTCTATTGTTCATCGCGTGCGCCACCTCGAGCGCATACGCGATCTTCAGGACGAGACGGGCGGATTCACTGCATTCATCCCCTGGACTTTCCAGCGCGAGAACACTGCTTTGGGGCGCAAAATCAAAGACGAGCCGACCGGCATTGATTACCTGAAAATGCTCTCGGTCTCGCGCATCTTTCTGGACAACATAGAAAACTTCCAATCATCCTGGCTCACACAAGGGCTTCGCTTGGGACAGGTCGCACTACGCTTCGGCGCGAACGACATGGGTTCGATAATGATAGAAGAGAACGTAGTCTCAGCCGCAGGCGCGCACAACCGAGCAGACGAACGTATGCTACGCTACCTCATACGCGAAGCCGGATTCCGTCCACAGCAACGCGACATACTCTACCGCCACGTCAATCGTGAAGAAATTTCTAAGATTGACGAGAACGATTCCTCTCAGCTTCGTGAGTTAAGCGTGTTGATAGCCGATTAGCGAAGGATTGGTGAGAAGGTCAGGCTTATCTCTTTCACACGGTAAAGCATCGTAGCAGTATAGATGATAGTTAGGTGCTTCGCGTTTTCAACATTCTGAGGATTTCACAATGCTCTATAAGCTTCTGAAAATTGATAGTGCCTTCGGAAATTTGGAGCCAGTGTCTTTCCTTGATTTTTCGGAACTGGGGAAACTAGAGAAAGACCTAGAGGGAATTCTGGCTGAGCATCTACTCGGTGTGCTGTTCGAGGATGGTGCTCTTATGCCGATATTTCAAGAGCGGGCGATGCAGGCCGAAGCGGATATTTATGCCCTAAACCGTGAGGGCGATTTGATTATCTTCGAACTGAAACGTGGATTTGCAGGTGCTGATGCCATGCTTCAAGCACTGCGCTACGCGCAAGATGCAGGCCAATGGACATACAACAAGCTGGAAGAACAATATAAGAAGTACAATACAAGAAGCACAGCTTCTCTGGCCGAGACCCACAAGGAAGCATTTAACTTGGAACGTTCCTTGTTGCACTCTGAATTTAATAGGCGTCAACGCTTTATTATTGTTGGTAATGCTGCAAATGACGAGTTGATTGATGCTGTGGACTATTGGAAACGGCAAGGGCTATCGGCTGATTTTCTACCTTATCGCGTTTACAGAATAGACAATCAGTATTATTTTGAATTCTTTGCTCTACCTTATGACAGACATCAGAATCCATCAGCCGTAAAAGGAGTGCTATTCGATACAAATCGCAGCTATAATGAAAACTCTATTTGGGAAATGATGGAAAAATCTCGTGTGGCTGCTTATGGTGACATAAAGGATGTTGTTAAATACCTCAATCCCAAGGATATCGTCTTCTTTTCGCATAAAGGGATGGGTATTGTAGCTGCGGCAACAGTGCTTGGGCCAGTCAAGGACGACGGGTCTGATGAAAAATATCGTAAAGTAAGGTTTCTAACTTCAATCCCAAAGCGGGATCAAGGAATACAGAAATGGATGCCTTTCAGCCAAGTTTCACAGGTGACAGGTAAATCCTTCTACTGGGCACGCACAATTAAAAACCCATATCTAAACAGAGAAGAAGCGGAGCATCTGTTAGCTGAATTGAAAAAGGCACTACAACCCGATACCTAGCAACACATTCAACCCGACCTCGTAATGGCTTTCCTTTCATCATTGTGTGATAGATTCATGGCTGTGCTGCGTGCTCGCGGCTGTTTAAGTTCCGGCGCTGGGCGTTTTCTTGAAGGGCGAATATAATTGTTGGCTGAAGGAGAAGCATAAGATTTATGAAGGCATATAGAACTTACTTGACTATTAAAGACCCCAAACAAGTTGTTCTCTCCGATGTACCTTTTCGTCCGGGCCAGCAGGTCGAAATTGTCGTCTTGGCCGCAGACGAAGATAATTTGGCTCGTGTACGTGAGTTGAAAGATTTGCTCAGAGCCACACAATCTTTGCCTCAAGCCCAAGCCTTAACCGAAGACGATATTATGCGAGAAGTTGAGGTATACCGGAGCGGTCAATGAAAGTCGTCATTGACACCAGCGTGGTTGTCTCGGCAGCCTTAAAAGATCGAGACCCGGAGGCAATCATATTGTTTGTTGTTGAGCGGCCTGAATTTGAATGGATTGTTTCAGCTTCCATTCTGGAAGAGTATAAAGCTGTATTGAGGCGAGAGAGATTCGGCTTGCCCAAAGAAATATTGCATAAATGGGATGAGATGTTCGACGGGTTGACGACTAATATAGCAGTAGATGTGGAGGTGGATTTCCCGCGAGACAGAAAAGACGCCAGGTTTCTCGAATGCGCATTGGTGGCAGATGCAGAATATCTTATCACCGGAGACAAAGATTTTACAGAAGCACAGAAGTTGATTAATACGACGATAATATCAGTGACCATGTTTAAGAAAATAGTGATGGATGCGTGGTCTTGAAAGCGGCGCGTTGTCGAGAATGCTCAGCAGGTCATTCGATGTCGTCTTTAACGCTCCCTCACGAATGTCTTCGTCGTAAACCAGAAGATATATCTTCATGGCTCAAGCTTTTCTATCGGCAGTTCGTGTGAGAGCCGGATTTGGAATTGCTGCTAATCGCTTGGGATTTAGCGCTCGCACTCGCCCTTTTTTTCTTAGCATGCGTCGTCTAGCCCAGCCCGGCCCGTAAGCTACGACTTCTAACTTATCTAGGTCGTAGTGTGGGCGTAGGTCATCTTCAGAATCGCTCTTTCTTTTTTTCATAAGCTCTCCTCTCTTTCGGGTCTAGCTCGCGCGCTGATAATCTATGATAAGAGAGCGGGGGCAAGCCCGCCTTCCTTACCTTTGAGATCATGAGAGTTGAGCTTTTCATGGGAATAGCTCAACTCTGGTCACTTCGCAGGTCAGGAAGGCGGGCTTGCCCCCGCCGACTTTTCAGAGATGTAGGCTTCAAACTTCTCTTCAATCAGTATAAGAAGATTTTGCTACATCTGATATCTGCCCTTAAATAAAAGCGAAGTCGAACTGCTCTTGGTGAATGCTTGGGTCGCTTGTGATGTCCACAGCGCCCAGGTAGTCCTCTATCTCGTTGAGCACGTCGCGCTCTGTGCTGCGAAGGACGCGCGCGACCTCCGGGTTGATTCTGAGGGTCGTCTGCTTGGTGTCGCCGTCAATGTTTCGCGCAAGACGGCGCGCTTCTTCAAGAATCTCGTAGCAGATGGTTTGCGGCGATTTTATGAGTCCTGCGCCCTGGCAGTACGAACACGGCGCGCAGAGCGTTCTTTCGAGCGATTGCTTGACGCGCTTGCGTGTCATGATGACGAGGCCGAAGTCGTTGAAGGAGAGAACTTTTGTGGGCGACTTGTCGTGCTGCAATGCTTCGTGAAGAGCCTGCATGACGCGCTGGCGATTGCGCCGCTCCTCCATGTCAATCAGATCGAGCACGATGATGCCGCCAAGATCGCGCAGACGAATCTGACGTATGATTTCATCAACGGCTTCCATGTTGGTCTTCGTGATGGTGTCTTCAAGGCGAGAGCCGCCGCGTCCTACGAACTTTCCTGTGTTCACGTCAATCGCAACCAAAGCTTCCGTCTGGTTGATGACGAGGTAGCCTCCGCTCTTTAACCACACGCGCGGCTTGATGGCTTTTTCAATCTCTACCTGCACGCCGAATGCTTCGAGTATGGGCGTGTCGCGCGTGTATAGCTTCACGCGCTTGACCATGCGCGGCTGTATGCGGTTTATGAACTCGACTATGCGTTGGTACTCCTCTTCCGAATCAACGCGGATTGCAGCGAAGTCGTCCGAGAGTTGGTCGCGCAGGATTCGCTCAACCAAATCCAAATCTTGATGAACGAGCGCAGGCGCTTTCGCCCGCTCCGCTCCGCGCCGTATGTCCAGCCACGTGCGCACAAGGTATCGCGCGTCGTCTCTTAAATCCTCTTCGGTCACGCCGGTGCCAGCCGTGCGGACTATGAAGCCGCCGGAAGGCACTGTCTCGGTCGCGCGGATTGTCTGTATGAGTTTCCTTAGACGTGCGCGCTCCTGATCCGATTCAATCTTGCGCGAGACGCCTACGTGCTCGACCGTGGGCATGTAGACTAGATAGCGACCGGGAAGCGCTATGTGCGAAGTGATGCGCGCGCCCTTTTTGGCTATAGGCTCTTTGGCAATTTGAACTAGAACCTCCTGGCCTTCGCGCAAGAGGTCTGTGATCGTAGGCTGGTGACGAGAGCCTGGACGGCTGCCCCTGTCGCTGCGTTCGCTTCTCTCGTTTCTCTCGCCCCTATCGCCTCTATCGCTCCTGTCAGTTCTCTCGCTTCTGTCGCTTCTCTCTTTCCTGTCTACGCTATCTCTTCGGTTACTGCGTTCACGCCTACCGTTATCGTGAGCGGCGTGAACGGGCGGCGGCGCGTCGTTGCTTTCGTCTGCGTCAGAAAGTTCTGCGCTCTCTTCGTCTTTGCCGTTCGAGCGGTCTGTCTCGGCTGCGCTCGCCTGTTGAGGCTTGGCGCTGCCGCCGCGTCTTCGTCGTCGTCCGCCGCGACGGGTTGCGAATTCCGCGCGAGGTCGCGAAGACGCAACGCTTGCCTCCGCATCTTCGTAAACTTCTTCCGTATTACTCGTGGCCTCTTCGCTCATAGCTTCCGAGTTAGCGACCGACTTTGCTTCGCTAGCCGCAGAGCGTTTGCGCCCTTTTGCCGTAGAAGACTTCTTCGCAGGAGACTTTTTCTCCGGAGCTTTCTTCGCGCCCTTCTTCGCTGCGCGTTTTGGCTTCTCAGCTTCGCCCGCCGCCCTTTTGCTCTTCTTGCTCGCCGCGCGTTTCGCTGCGCGCTTGCCTCGCGGAGCTTCCATCTCCTCGTCGTCGCTGACGCGCTCGAAGGTCTGTGCGGGCGCGGCTAGCGTCTCGCCTGTGACTTCATCTATGAAAGTGTCAACGTGAGCGGCGACTGCTTCCTGCACCTGCGCGGTCGGGCGCGACGCTGCGTCAGAAGCTACGTCGCTGTCATCAACGCGCTGGAAGGATGACGTGGCGGGAGCGCTGCCTTGAAGGAGCGAGCCGACCTCAGCAGTGGGCACATCCTCCATGTCGAACTCGACTGCGTGAATCTGGTCGAAGATGCGCTCTTGAAGACGCGCGTCCTTGAACATCTCGCCGTTTTCGGCTGCGACCACTTCATCATCAACAACGCGCTCGAACGAAGCTCCACCGACCACAAACGGCGTCTCTATATCCGTGACTTGCGTATGCGAAACCGCAGGCCGTGACTCCACAGGCTGCTTAGCGCCCTTGTCACGACGGCGACCGCGCTTGCCTCGCCGCTTTCCGCTTTCCGTTTCTTGCTCTGGCGCAGGCTGCTGCTCTTGCACGAGTTCAATCGGCGCGGCCACAACAACAACATCATCTTCTTCTTCAATCTCCGCCGGTTCTGAATCGAGCAAGGGTTCGGCGCGCTCATGCGTGGCTTCAATTCGATGCTCGCGCTCTATGCGCGCTTTCTCTATATGCTCCTGCGCGGCGCGCTCGGCTGACGCTTGGTCGCCCTTCTTCGATTTGTCAATTACTATGCGCTCGAACTCTTCCTCTTCATCGAAGAAGTCAGAGACGTATAGGAAAGCGTCGCGCTCCAATCCTATGTCAACGAAGGCGGACTGCATGCCGGGCAGCACGCGCATCACTCGCCCTTTGTAGATGTTGCCGACGATGCCCTGGTTCTCTTCGCCGCGCTCTATGTAAAACTCCGTGACCCGCTCGTCCTCTACGATTGCGATCTTCTTTTCGCGCCCGTTGACGCTTACTATCAATTCTTTTGCCATGAGATGAAAATGTTCTCCCTGTACGATTGCCCGAAAATTCGCGCTCGAAGAGCAGGCGTGGCAGCGCGCCGCGCCACCATTCGCGCCTCAAACTCTGAGCACGTGACAGTCGTAACGTTGAAAGTGTGAATGTGTGAAGACGCGGGAAAGAGCGAGCGATTGTGCGCGCACAAAGGTTGCTCCCCGCGTTCTGGAAAGTTGGAAACGGGCGCTGTGCCCTGGTCTCTTCTGATGCTTGCGCGAATCAAACTATGCGCGCGCAAGCTTTGGTCGCGCGTGAATCTGTGATGGAGTCCTACAAGGATTCCGCAAACTCTCGACGCGCGAGAGTGGATGGTCTGCAAATTAAATCTCCGCTTAGCCTGTTTGCGCCCAATCGTTCGGCAACGTTACAAGCGCGCACGTCTTAAACAGGGAGCACATATGCCAAAGAATATGCTCTCAAACCTGCTCAAACGCGCTCTCTCTGGCGCGTCGCCCGGCGATCGGGTCGTTTTCTACAGGCTAAAAACTCTAACTGCGCGCCGCCGGAAATCATCGCTCGCCCATGCTTCGCGCTAACCAACCGACTCGGCGCATGGTCGCTCATCTTCTGTGTGCGACCCCAGGTTCAAGCCGCTTGTAAAACTGCGGCCTCAAAAAATCCGCGCCGCCTGCCTTTATGCAAAGAGAACTTTTTTAGTAGTTGACTGTTGCGATGTTCTCGTCAACCGGCAGGACAGGCAAGCGGAAGTATAACCGAGACCATGCATAAACGCGAAGCGCGCGGGCAGAAATTCCAGCTACGGCTCTGTATACCTCAGCCTCTTACTTCGCGTGATGGAAAGCAGTAATTCATCTATAAATCAGCAGGTAGAGCAAGAAACCGCTTATGCCAATCGAAAATATCCCTGCGACTATGAACTCCCAAGACCTTTCGACTGAGACGCGCCCAAGCATCTTCATGCCATGCGTGGGAAATACGAAGTAGATAAAGCTCTTCAATACCAAGCCCCACCCGATTAAGGTAAGAATCATGTGGAGTCCGTGCCAGACGTTATGAAAAGAGACTATCAAAACTCCCAGAGGGAAATGCAGCAAGGCGTTCAGGAAGCTTCCGACCTTACCCTTGCCATGCATGTCCATGAAGAATTGCGCCCAAACGCGCGGTTGCATGATATGAGAAACGCCGGTTACGAAAAAGTAGATGCTGGCTAGAATTAAGATCGCCGATTCCATAGCCACCCCTTCAAATCCAGTCATAATCTCTTTAGGAAAGAAACATCTTGAGAAGCATGCTTCTCAAGATGCGTCCACGTGTCGAGCGGGCTGTTAGTCTAGGGCTTTCCCGAAAGCATTCAACTTGTTTCCGCCTCGCTGGAATAACCTGTCGGCTGTTATTCCGCTGAAGTGGCGTTCTTTTGAAAGATGAATAAATCAACAGGCTCATAAACGGGTAGGTCGCGGGGTTGTGAACTCACCAATTTTTTCAGTCGCTGCAACCCGCTTTGAAAAGCCTCGTCGCTGATGGTTATTAAGGATGACAGACCTCGCTGGCTTATCTTCTCAAAATACTCTTCGTAAGAGGCTGCGAAAAGTTGATAAATCGTGCGATGCGAAATCAGCGTGAACGCTTCGCCGCATACTAACTCACAAAGCTCTTGCCCGGACGGCGTGCGCTTCTCTTCAATTTCCATAGCTTCTGGAAAACACTTGAGCCATTCAAGCTCCGCGTTATGCTCGCGCGTGCCGTTACGGATAGCTAAGTAACCTGTGGGAGTCAAAACGCGATTGCTCTCTCGAAGCGCCGGGCGCGGCTCGGCTAGATGGTGAAAAACTTGAGACATAAAAACCAGATCAACCGCCTGACTCTCCAACGGAATGTTCTCGGCCTTGCCTTGCTTCCATTCAACATTCGGAGCACGTTGTCGCCCGGCTACGTCCAGCATTGCAGCGGAAGGCTCTACGCCGACGACCGGACAGTCGAACCTCTCGCCTAATGCGGCCGTGAAGCGTCCCGTCCCGCATCCAAGGTCTAAGACTTTTGCGATTCTTTGCAGGGGAACAGCAGGCGTTAGCGCATCCAACCATAAAGTTTTCGTTTGCTGGGGCAGACTGCGGGCTGTGTCGTAGCGGTTCGCCGCCTCCGCCTCGCTGTAAGCGTTTCTTGTTCGTCTGCCCGGCGAGGGCGGCGGTTGCTCTGGCGACCAGCTAGGCTTGGGCGCGACCGGAAGCGGTTGCTCCGAACCTAAATTTTCAGGATTGATGTCTGCATAAAAAAAGTTTTCCGGCGCGATGGGCGAGCCGAACAGTCTTCGCAACATGGCAAGCTGTCCGGCGTGAGTCATAGCGTCCGCGAGCGGGCCTTGCAGAAGTCGTTCGTAATCAGTCTCTCGCAATGGTGTGCCCGTCTCAAGATGGCGCGCTAAATCTTCCAGAACATTGTGAAAGCGGCGCACTTCTTCTTCAAACGTCTCCAGAGGTTCTGGATGCCACTCGCCGCCCGTGAATAACGTGCAGGCATAACCAATAACTCCCGTCATATGCCATATGAGTTCACGCGGCGTGCGTACATTCACGCCAGCACGAAACTCATGGAACCCTGCGGGCGCATCACGCAAAGCCTTCTGCGTTCGATAGGCAAGCGCCGCAAGAAAATGGCGCAGAATTTTTTGCTCAGTGCGCATCTCAAATCTAATCCAGGGTTATTTAGCGAAGCAGCCCAATGCTCGAACTGGGCGCGGCAAGAAGCATTCAACTTCCATTGCAGCAAAAGATGCTGAAAGCGATTCAATCCGCGCTCCGGTTGAATGAATTGTTAGATGTTGGCAGTAAATCAGAAATGTGCTGTGAAAACCTTCTGGCTACGTCTTCTGAAGGCCCGAACACTTGAGCTACATAAACACTCTTCCTGAAAATGATATTGACTCCGCTTACACCGTCATTTCTCAATATGTAGCCCTCATCTCCAAATTCATTCAACTTGGTTTTAGATACTTTCGACTCTGGAATATCCTCCAATTCATCAACTCTGGATTTCAATGCCTGTTTAGCTTCAGCCTCAGATGTAAGCAGAGCAACAGAGACCAATGCCCGCCCCTTGTTAGAAGTCCATCTGATTATTACCTGATTTGGCATGATCGCCTTACGATTAAGTTTCCACTCTGGTTCGTGCTTCTTGATCGCGTCTGTGATTTTGGTATAAAGAGAAAGCTCGGCATCCTGTGCTACTGCAAATAGAGTTGCACCAGAGAGCAATAAAGCGATTGATAAAATAATGCTTCTTTTCATTTGTTCTCCTGTAATACTTCAATCAGATATCTAACAAGTGATTATACCGCCATCAGCGATGCAACGTGCAGACTAAGCGTATTGACGTTTAGTAATTAAGGCAGCTTGAAAGATGTTTAGAGCTAGTTCACGAAGCGCCGCAGTTGGATGCTGATGGCGAAGCCTATGGCTATGAAGGTTGCAAGCACTGAAGAGAGTCCGGCGCTCATCAGTGGGAGCGGCACTCCTATGACGGGAAGCATGCCTACGGCCATGCCTATGTTTATGAAGAGTTGGAAGGCAAGGCCGCCGACGACAGCCATGATGACTATCATGCCCGTTCGGTCAGGCGAGCGCCGTGCGCCCGTAATAAGGCGCGAGAACAGTATGGCGTAAGCCAGTAGAAGGAGCAGGCAGCCTATGAAGCCTGTGTGCTCGGCTGTGACGGCGAAGATGAAATCCGTGTGCGGCTCAGGAAGAAATTTAAGGCTGCTCTGCGAGTAGTCCGTTGATTGAGAGCCTGTGAGACCTCCCTTGCCGACGGTCACGATTGACTGCCATGTGTGATAGCCGAAGCCGCGACGGTCTGCATTCTCAGGATCAAGAATCACGTTGATGCGTTCAAGCTTGTAGCCGCGCAGCACGCCTGTCTTCACGCCGACCGTGTAGGCCAGGGGCGCGCCCGCCATGCAGAGCAACAGCGCGGCTAAGACAATCCACATGCGCACGGAAGAGAGAAAGAGGACTACGGCCAGAAGAGGGAAGTAGGTGATCGCCTGACCCGTATCCGGCTCAAGCATTATCAACCCTACGGGGAGCAAGAGTATCAGTGAGCCTATTAGCGTCTCCTTCACGGTCAAGTTTCCCTGTCTGGGCTTTCCGAAGTAGTACGCCAGCATCAACACGACGGGAATCTTTACGAACTCGGACGGCTGGAATTGGCCCAGCGCAGGGAGCTTTATCCAGCAGCGCTGGCCGTTAATCTTCATGCCTATGCCCGGAATGAGAACTATGACGAGAAGCGCCAGGCCGAAGATGTAGAAGGCTGGCGCGATGTGTACGAGCT
This sequence comes from Acidobacteria bacterium 13_1_20CM_3_53_8, assembly GCA_001920415.1. Taxonomy (GTDB): domain Bacteria; phylum Acidobacteriota; class Blastocatellia; order Pyrinomonadales; family Pyrinomonadaceae; genus 3-1-20CM-3-53-8. The sequence goes on from MNJR01000011.1 coordinate 138,895, forward strand.
TGCGATAGTCCGTGAACGACACAGCAATCATTGCTACGAGCGCAATGCCTAGACCCATCAACTGCTTCTGCCAGAAAGTCTCTGTCGGCTGCGCGTTGTGAATCTGCAACGTACCGAAACCCACAATCAGCACAGCCAGCAGCGCCAGCAGCCAATCGAAATCACGAATCTTTCGCTTCTCTAACATTGCAACCATACAAAACAGTTTTTAGTTTTCAGTTTTCAGTTAAAAGCTAGTTCGCTTCTTTCTGAAAACTGAAAACTAAAAACTGAAAACTGTTTCCTGTCACTGCCTCATAGCCACTTGTGCGCCGGGCGGCTCCTCATTCCGGGTCTTGCGGTAGTAGACGTCGTAGAGGGCGCGTGCGGCGGGCGCTGCGTATGTTGCGCCGAAGCCTACGTTTTCGACCAGGACGAGCACGGAGATTTCCGGCTTAAACGCGGGCGCGTAGGAGATGAACCACGAGTGGTCTTTATGCTCGCCAACGTCTTCGCCTAATCTGGCGACCTGAGCCGTGCCCGTCTTGCCTGCGATCTCGAACCCTGCCATCTTTATGCGCGCGGCTGTTCCGCCGTTATTTACCACACCCCACATCCCCTGAACCACAAGTTGGTGTTGGTCTTCAGGTATAGGTATAACCTTCGGGTTGGGTCGGTCGAAAGCGCGCGTCGGTCTGTAGTCGGGCGAAGCTGGATCGCCTACGGCTCGCGCCTCTCTCAGCAGGTGCGGCACGTAAAGTTTTCCGCCCATGCCTACACCAGCGACGGCTCGAAGCATAGCCATCGGCGTTATGATGTCGTAGACCTGACCGAACGAAGCATAGACAGTATCAATGTCGCGCCAGTCTGGATCGTGCGGGTTCATGCGCGCTTTGAATGCCGGCGATGGCGTCCAGCTTACAACTTCGTGCGGCAGGTCAATGCCTGTGCGCTTGTTCAAATCGAACTCGTCAACCATCTGCTCTATGCCGCCAATGGTCATCTTCAACCCTAGCCGATAGAAGTAGCCGTCGCAGGATTTCGTGATGGCCGTCTTCAAATCCGGCGTGCCGTGATTGCCCATGCAGCGCGTGAACTTGTTGCCTATCTGTATGCCGCCGCCGCACAAGAGATTCGAGTGCTGAATAGTAATCGCCCCTTGCTGCAACCCTGCGACGGCCATAGGAACTTTCCATGTTGAGCCGGGCGGATAGCGCCCTTGAATCGCTCGATTGACAAGCGGCGTGCGCGGGTCACGCTGTAGCGCAAGATAATCTGCGCGACCTTCGCGCGTGTTGATGCGCTGCGAGAATAGATTCGGGTCGAAGGTTGGAGCCGAGGCCATGGCGAAGATTTCGCCGTTGTTCGGGTCCATGGCTATTATCACGCCGCGCTTAGACGGAGTGCTGCGTAGCTGCTCTTCGGCTGCCTCCTGCAAGTCCAGATCAATCGTAGTGACCAAATCCTGACCCGACTGAGGCTCAACTCTTTCAACCTCGCTCTGAATGTGCCCGCGACTATCAACTATGACTTTGCGATAGCCGTCGCGCCCGCGCAGGTATTGATCGTAAACTGCCTCCAAACCCTCTTGCCCGATGATGTCGCCGGGCTTGTATCCGGCCTGCTTGTATTTCGGCTGGTCAAGCTGTTCGGGACTAATCTCGCCGACGTAGCCCAGCACGTGAGCGAGCATGCCGTTCTCAGGATAGCGACGCTGCGGTTGCTGTTCGACGCGAAGGGCAGGGAACTCAAGCTCGTGCGCTTCGACCCAGGCGATGTCCGACTGCGTGGCGTTCTCCTTGACCCGTATGGATTCAAAGGCGGGCTGCGAACGTATCTCGTCAAAACGCTCGCGCAGGAAATCTTCATCAACCTGAAGGCCGTCCGAGAGCGGCTTGATTAGAGAGTTCAGATCAACGTTCTTGATGTCTTCGCGCGAGAGTATGACGTTGTAGATTGGGCGCGAGTCAACCAGAAGATTATTGTTGCGGTCGAAGATAACTCCGCGCGGCGCAGGGATTGGCAGCAGGCGTATGCGCTGGTTCTCGGCAACCTCTGCGTAGTGCGCGCCGTTGAGGACTTGCAGGTAATAGAGACGAATGCCCAGCACCGCCAGCATCATCAGTATCAAACCCTGAATCAGCCGCAGCCGTATGCGCAGGTTTTGCGAATCGTCCTCGAATTTCATAAGACCGTGACGAGCAAGAGAGAATTTTTAATCTTTAATTCATAGATTTTAATAAAAGGCCGGAGCTTCTCTCTTAATACTGAAAACTAAGAACTAATGATTTAGAATTAAAGATTAAAAATTCTCTCTTGCCATTTGTTACTGCTTTTTCACCTTCTTCTAAGCTTCAAAATACTGCGACCGCGACGGGCTACGCGGCGGCGTACGGCTAGTTGACGCCGCTGGCGCGCTCGTTCGCTGAAGAACGTATCGAAGAGATAGAAAATAGCTGTGCCCAGAACGGTCGTGCCTATCAACCTGTACGAAGCCGCCTCAACGAAGGGCATGAGCGACGGCTGGCCCAGTAACCTGTGCAGGATGACGTAAACGGTCGAGTCCAGCAGCGCCGCACCTGCTAAGACGGGTATACGCACCAAAGGGTTGTCGAGCATCACGCGCGTCGCCAGCGATGCTATGAGATAGGCGACCAGAGTTTTCGAAAAACCGCCTGCGCCCAGAAGCCCTCCGCCTAGCGCGTCCGTCAACAGCCCACCAGCCGCGCTCGCCACCAGCGCCTGCATCACGTCGCGCTGCAAGGCCAGGTAAACCACCACTATCAACACGAAGTCAATGTAACGAAGCGGCAGCCATACCTCTGGCAAAGACGATTGCAGAATCACAGCTACCCCTAAAATTACAGCGACTTTCAGTTGATGCATTTTAATGAGTGATAAGTGATGAGTGATAAGTGATAAGAAGGGTTTCAAGTTTCAGGTTTCAAGTTAAAAGCAAAGAACCTGAAACTCTTTCTCTTATCACTTATCACTCATCACCGCTTTTCTCATCGCCTTCTCTCCACGTTCGGGAGCGCTTGATCGGGTGCGACGCGCTGCGGGGGGTGATAGAGCAGCACGGCTACTTCTTCCAGTTGATCCAGGCGCGCGCTGGGCTTGATGTGTATGACGTGCGGCGTGGTGGCCGACCCGGAAGTGACCGTTACCACCTGGCCTACGCTCAAACCCTGCGGGTAGATGCTGTCCTGACCTGTGGTCACGACGTAATCGCCCACGTTGACCTGCTCAAGGCCTGAGACGTACTTCATCTCTACAAGCCCGTTCGACCCCAAGCCCTTCACAGAACCAAGCGCGTTCGATTGTCCCAGTTGGCCTACGACCGCTCCTGCCGCCGCGCGCTCGTCCGTAATCAACATGACCTGAGAAGTCCAAGGACTCGTGGCGACGACGCGACCGACGATTCCGCCGGGCGTGACGACCGGCATGTTCAGTTCAATCCCAGAAGAACTGCCGCGATTGATGGTCACGGTGTTGAACCAGAGCGAGGGGTCACGCGCGATGACGCGAGCCGGGACAATCTTGTACTGATTGCTCTCTCTTAAATCCAGCAGCCCCTTCAATCGCTCATTCTCGTCTCTGGCCTGTCGCGCAGCGTTAATCTCAATCTCCATCTCCGCGACGTGCTGCTTCAACTGTTCGTTCTCTGCGGCAGCCGTACGAAGATTCGAGAGTTTCTGAAAAATGCTTACTCCTGTTCCGCCCGCTGTCGAAGAGACTTGCTGGAAGGGAGCTACTATGGCCTGCGCCCAAACGCGTATGACGCGCTGTTTAGTCAAATCGTCTCGCGCGTCATACGACATCAGACCGAAATTTAACAGCAGCAATCCGACGAGCCAGAACGGCGCGCGCTGCCTTATCTCTTTCTGCGTTCGTATCGCTGCCATAAAAGAAGTGATGAGTGATAAGTGATGAGTGATGAGATAAGAGCTTTTTCTTATCACTTATCACTTATCACAGCCTTTTACGTTCCACTCGTCAGCGTGTTGTCCCACTTGACGCGCTTGAGCAGGTTGAAGTCCGAGAGCATCTTGCCCGTGCCCAGGACGACCGAGGAGAGCGGGTCTTCCGCGAGCGAGACGGGCAAGCCAGTTTCTATAGAGAGACGTCTGTCCAGATTCTTAAGAAGCGCGCCGCCGCCCGTCAAAACTATCCCGCGCTCTACTATGTCTGCGGAAAGCTCTGGCGGGGTGCGTTCTAACGCCACGCGCACGGCGTTGACGATTGTTGCCACGGAATCTGCGAGCGCCTCGCGTATCTCTTCATCCGTCATTGTGATGGTCTTCGGTATGCCTTCTATAAGGTTGCGCCCGCGCACCTCCATCGTCAGCTTCTCTTCTAGCGGGTATGCGCTCCCCAATTCTATCTTTATGGATTCAGCCGTGCGTTCGCCAATCAGCAGGTTATATTTGCGCTTGATGTACTGCGTGATGGCCTCGTCCATCTCGTTTCCGGCAACGCGAACGGCACGCGAATAGACTATGCCGCTCAAAGATATGACGGCGATGTCTGTGGTTCCGCCGCCTATGTCAACTACCATGTTGCCGTGCGGCTCTGTGATGGGAAGCCCAGCGCCTATGGCAGCGGCCATAGCCTCTTCGACTAGGTAAACTTCGCTAGCTTTGGCGCGATAGGCAGAGTCTTCTACAGCGCGCCGCTCGACCTGCGTGATCTCCGAAGGTATTCCTATGACAACTCGAGGGCTGACCCATGTCTTGCCGTTGTGCGCTTTTCTAATAAAGTGTTGAAGCATCTTCTCTGTGACTTCAAAGTTTGCTATTACGCCGTCCTTCATAGGCCGAATGGCGACGATGTTACCGGGCGTGCGCCCCAACATCTCTTTGGCGTCGCGCCCGACGGCCTCGACCGCGTTGGTTATCTTATTGATGGCGACGATTGAAGGCTCTGAGACGACTATGCCGCGACCCTTCGCATAGACGAGCGTGTTGGCCGTCCCAAGATCAATTGCCAAGTCACTTGAGAAGAGACTAAAGAGCGATTTGAATGGCATTCTATTTTGTTATCCGTATTCTTTAATGATTGCTCCGAAGCGGAGGATGAACGATTCAAGCACAAACGCATCTGCAACATGGGAAACTTTGGTGCTGGGGGCCGGAAACGTCTCACCGAACAAGAGCTAACTAGATAAGATACAACGAATTTATATTGAATGCTACGGGGGAATGCTAAAAATCTATTCTTTTTAGAAACTATTTTCCGTCTTCGACCTTCGGGCTGAGCGTTAGAGCGAATTGAACGCAGTTTTTGCCCGCCGCCTTCGCTTCGTACATAGCTGAATCTGCGCACGCGACCAATTGTTGAGGCGACTGCGCGTTCTCTGGAAAAGCCGCGACGCCACAGCTAACCGTAAGCGAGAGACTGAGGCTGCGCCCTCCGTTGAAAGAGTAGCGAGAAATCTTCCGGCGCATGCGCTCGGCTACATAAGCCGCCTGATCAATGTCTGTTTCGGGCAGCACTATTACAAACTCGTCGCCGCCGTAACGCGAGACCACATCCGTGTCGCGCACCGCAGAAAGCAGAACAGCCGCGACCTCCATAAGAACGTGCGAGCCTACAAGGTGGCCGTGCTCATCGTTGACGCCCTTGAAATCGTCAATGTCGAGAAAGAGCGCTGCGACGTGCGAGTTATAGCGGCGTGCGCGGCGTATTTCGCCCACAAGATACTGCCGCAGGTACCGCGCGTTATGAAGCTTCGTCAGGTCGTCCGTCTGCGAAAGCCTCTCGGCCTCGGCTATTCGCACGGAGTTGGCAAGGGCGGAAGCGATGGGGACGGCCATGGCTGAGATTAGAGAAGCTTCCGCTTTGGTGAAGCTTCTCGGCGCGCACGCGCTTTCGCGCACGGCTTCGAGCACGCCTATTATGCGCTCGCCGCTAGCGAGCGGCACTGCCATCACACGCCGCCCGCGCTCCTTCTTTCTAATCGTCTCAAGCTTGATAGCCGCCAGCCGCGCTGCCTTCGACTCCGTCCCCGAAAGCATCGCGTCCGTATCGGCAAGAAGCGCACGCCGCCAATCTTCTGGAATCTCGCGCTCGGTCTCTGTAAGCCCTCGCGCGGCCAACGGCTCGAAACTATTAGCATGGGGAGCGCCAGATTCGGAGATGAGAAAAATTGTCCATCGGTCTGCGTGGACGAGCGACGCTAATCCTGCGAGCGCAGTGTGCGCGGCGCTTCGCTGGTCTATGGCGAAGTGCAGGCTCGCTACAATCTCGAAAGCCGAACGCAGATGCTTCGTGCTCAAGCCTGGCGGCAGAAGGAGCGTGCCCTGACCGAAATCGCTTTCGAGCTTTCTTGTCAGGCGCAACGACCCAGTCGTCCCATGCTCCTCCATCTCGCGCAAGAGAGCAGGGATTTGCGCAGGCTCATCCGCTACCGAGCGAAAGCCTGCGCGCTTCAGCGCAGAGCCGTCGGGTGTGAGTATGTTGTGACGCGCGTGCGGGGTCGAATGTCTTCGGCATGCGACAATCGGCACGCTGGGCCATGCTGCCGCCGCATACTCAACAGCAGCGTACACGTCCAGCATGTCTGCGGCTGCATCAATTTCGTAAAGCACTGCGAGCGGATTGGGTCCAACCGCTTCGGGCAAGCTCTCGCGCTCGCGCCCCAGGGCGAGCGCCGCCGCGACCTCTGCCTCGCGCAGCACTTCAATGCGCGCTTCGACCTTTGCATCGCGCAGCGCTTCCAGGAGCGCAGACGCTGGTGCTTCGTGAGCCTCGGCTAATAAGACAACGTGCTTCGACATGAAACGTGAAAGAAGAGAGCCGTATGAATTACACGAATGGGTTTACGCTGAACGAGAAGATAAATCATCCGCCGCGCGAGAGCGCGACTTTGTACTGACTTCGATTGCCCTGCGGGTCGTGCGCCTCAACGATTGCTTCACGCACGCCCTCTGCGGCAGTTATCTGTAGTTGAAAAACTTCGCGGCTGTCCGCCAGCGTCTCGCGCCCAGAGACGCGTATGGTCGTGCCGGGCGGCGCTTGCCCGCGAATCAGGTAGACGTTGCCGCCCAGATACTGTGCAGAAAGATTGTTGACGGGAACCTGATCGCCAGTGCCCTGCGGCGCGACCACGAATTTAAGAGGCTCGCTCCAGTCGCTCATCTGGCCTGAGCCTGCGCGGGCGCGCACGCGCCAGAAGTAGACGCCCGGTCTCAAGTCTGTGGCGTTGAATTCCGTTGCGACCAACTGGTCGCGCTCTATCACCTTTCCTTCTGCAACAAAGAAAGGAGAGGTGGCGACCTCTACGCGATACTGCGTGGGCGTGCCCATGACGGGACGCTGCCAGCGAAGAGTAACGTTCGCAGCGCCGTTCGCGCCTACGAAGATTCTCTCAACATCGCGCGGGCTTACGGCTACGGGGACATCCAGCAGCTTCTGTTTTGGGCCAAGCGTTCCAGAAGGATTGACTGCCACGTAATCGCCTGCATGTATGACGGTCTGTTCGCCGTTACTCGTAGTGGTCTGAATCTGGCCTGCGCCTACGCGAATCTCTTCGGTCTGCTCTTCAGGGTTGACGCCGAAGCTTGCTCCTGTCTGACCCGCCAACTGGTTCTGCGTCTTAGGAGTCTCAACCACGTTCCTTGTGCCTTCAGGCTGATCCTCCGTGCGAACATTAATCTGGCCGCGATCAACTGCTACGCGCACGTTCGTCTTGTGCCCGTCGTCGCCGCTAGTGTTGTCGCGCACTATTACTGTGCTGTTGGGTCTTACCACCAGGGTGGAGCCATCAGCGAGTGTGATGCGCGCGCGACCGTCCGCCTGCGTCTGGACTGTGTCGCCTGGATAGAGTTGCGTCTGGCTGTTCGCTGTGATGGTCTCGCGCGTGCTTGCTCGTATTACACGCACGTCGCCTTCCAATGAGATGAAGCGTGCACCGGCGGGCAGATTCGTCGTCGTAGCAATGTTTTTGAAGGGATTGCCGTACTTCCAGACGTAAGCCCAAGCGCCGCCAGCCAGAATGAGAGCGATGAGCGCGGAGATCAAAAGGTAGACCATACGCTTTTGAACGACCCACCAGTCGAAACTTAAGAGACTGCGTCTGCTGTCTATCATGTGAAAGGCTAAACCGCGTAGGGCAAAAGGTTTAAGAGGCTGAGTCGGGAGTTGGGAAGAGGATTTCAGAACCCGCTCCGCCAGAGAGAAAAGTCAAAGATGGTTGGCAGGCGAAAACCACCACCAAACAAAAATTAACACAAGCGGGCGATAGAAGCAAAAGGAAAATGATTTCCATGCAGGGCAAGCTAAAATAGCTGAAGAAGAGAGGTTTCTGCGATGGTGTGGGCCTGTAGTTTCAGAGTTTAACTTTTCCCCTGCATGGCTGTTTCCGATTCCTCTTCTTTGGCATCTTTCGGCTCCACGTTCGGGTAAGGGTGTACATAATCCTCCGGCATCTCAACATCCACATCGCATTCGGCATGTTTGGGCCAGATGAGCGAGGCCGCGACCGATGATAGAAGAACGAGGGCTACGACGCCCAGCGCAAAGTAGATTGGAATTTCAATGCCGACGGCAACCAGCAGCATCTTTGCGCCTATGAACGAAAGCACTATGGCAAGGCCGATTCTTAGCAGGTGGAATCTTTCAACGACGCCTGCGAGCAGGAAGTAGAGCGAACGTAAGCCAAGAATGGCAAAGACGTTCGATGTGTAGACTATGAATCGGTCTGTGGTGACGCCGAAGACAGCGGGGATAGAATCAACTGCGAAGACCAAATCTGTAACTTCGACGACGATTAGTACGAGCAGCAGGAGCGTGCCCATCCGTTTACCATCAATCTCTGTGAAAAAACTTGAACCTTCGTAGCTGCGCGTAATCGGCAGGTGACGAGTAATAAAGCGCACGAGCGGATTACGTTCCGGGTGGTACTCGGCCTCATCCTGCCTTAGCATGTTCAAGCCCGTGTAGATGAGGAACGCGCCGAAGATGTAGATGATCCAGTGGAACCGCTCGATCAGCGCAGCGCCCAGCAAGATCATTGTGATGCGCATGACCAGTGCGCCGAGTATGCCCCAGTAGAGAACTCGGTGCTGGTATTTTCCCGGAACTTTGAAGAAGGAGAAGATGAGCAGGAAGACGAAAAGGTTATCAACCGAGAGCGAAAGCTCTATCAAATAACCCGTGAGAAACTCCAGCCCTTTCTGATGCCCCAGTTGATGAAACACCAGGCCGGAGAAGATAAGCGCGAGCGCTATCCAGACGGCGCTCCAGATGGCCGCCTCCCTGTACTTGATAGAGTGCGCCTTGCGATTGAAGAGACCGAGATCAATCGCAAGCATCAGCAGTATGAACGCACCAAAGCCTATCCACGCCCAGATTGAATGTTCCACCATGATTGTCAAATAACATAGCATAAAAAGTCTGGAGTCTGGAGTCTGGAGTCTGGAGTCAAAAGCTAATAACAGAGGATTGTTTTTGACCTTCGGACTCCAGACTCCAGACTCCAGACTCCAGACTTCTGCTTTCGGTGGTTGCGGCGCTCGGCGTCTCTCCGCTACAATTCACCTTTTGCAGAGGGCGTGCGGGAGCCGACATTGCTGGCTTCGCTCGCTCTGACGTCACCAGAAATCTCTTTTATAGAAGGTAGTTCATAAGATGCTAAAAGCATTAAGCCGCATGGAGCGGTCTCGTAACATCATCATTCTCCTTTTCGCGGCTTTCATGGCCGTGAGCCTTGTAATCTTTTACAAGCCCGGCGGGGCAACGCGCACAGTTGACCCATCACATAGCACTGAAGTGGTAGCCCGTGTCGGCAGCGACGATATAACCGTAGGCGACCTGACAAGGCTCAAAGAGAGCTACATGCAGAGCATGCAGATGATGGGCGGACAGATGGGAATGCCGGGCATGGACAGGCGTCTGCTGGACGGCCTGATACACGACCGCATCATTGCGCAGGAAGCTGCGCGGCTGGGGTTGGCCGTCTCGGACGCGGAGGTGGCCGACGCAATACGCAAACGGTTCTCGGATGCTTCGGGCAACATAGACATGGATCGCTACCGCGAGATGGCTGTGGCGCGCGCAGGCAGCATAGAGAATTTCGAGCGACAGTTTCGCGATACGCTCGCGGAGCAAAAGCTAAGAGCATTCATCACGGCTGGCGTGAGCGTGTCCGAAGACGAAGTACGCGACCAGTACAAACGCGAGAAGACAGACTTTAATCTAGTGTACACGCTTGTCGCGGCTGACCAGCTTGCCAAGAAGATTCAACTCTCGGATCAGGAGTTGCGCGATTATTATCAGCAGCATCAGACGGACTTCCGATACCTTGTTCCTCAGAAGAATATTCGCTACATCTTCATTGACCAGCAGAAGGCTGGCTCTAAGCTTCAAATTTCCGATGATGAGTTGCGCGAGGAGTTCAATAATCTTCAGGGCGAAGCCAAAAGCGCGGGCGTCAAAGTTCAGCAGATAGTCCTGAAGGTCGCACGGCCGGATCTTGATGCTCAGGTCAATGCGAAGGCGGATCAACTGGCTACGAAAGCTCAGAGCCTGTCCGAAGAGGCTTTCGCAGACTTAGCTAGAGGAAATTCCGAGGACGTTGCGACGGCGCGCGGCGGCGGCTATCTTCCCAAGCCTTACAAGAAGAATCCAAACAAAGTTGATGCTCTATACGACCGCGTTGTTGACATGCAGCCGGGCGATGTTTCGATCTCCATCAAGTACGCTGGCAACTATTACATACTGCGTCGCGGCGAGGACGTGCCCAAGACTTTCGAGGAGGCGAAGAACGATCTGCGCGTCTCTGCGCAGAACCGTCGCTCTTACGCTGTGGCGCAGAAACTAGCCGCTCAAGCCGAAGAGCTTCTGAAGCAGACGCACGATGCGCAGAAGGTCGCGCAGCAGTTGGCTGCCGAAGCGAACATGACTCCGGCTGAGATGGTGCGCGAGACCGGTTACATCAAGCCGGGTGACAACGTTCGAGACATTGGCAGCAACCAGCAGTTCGACGCCGCGATTGAGCCGCTCAACAATCCGAATGATGTGGGCGAGCGCACAGGCGTCAAAGGCGGATTCGCAATCCCCATGCTGATTGATAAGAAGGAGCCGCGCATCCCTGACTTTGACGAGGTAAGGACACAGGTCGAAGATGCGCTCAGGAAGGAGCGCGCGAAGTCGCAGTTGGATCAGGCGGCGCGTGACCTTGCGGCGAACACAGCCTCGGCTAATGATTTGAAGGCCGCAGCCGAAAGAGTGGGGCTGACGGCAGAGACGCAAATTCAGTACAAGCTAGGCTCGACGCTCGGCAAGGCCGGGACAAGTCCCGCTATGGACGAGGCTATCTTCAACTTGCAGGAAGGCGGCGTTACGAAGACGCCAATCAAGGTCGGTGATAACTGGGTGGTCATAGGCTTAACGAAGCGCGATGACGCAGACATGGCGGATTTTGCCAAGCAGCACGACCAGTTGATGAAGCAGGCGCTTGATGAGCGACGCTCGCAGGTGTTTGAAGACTACATCGCAAACGTGCAGGCCGGGATGCAGCGCGAAGGTCGCATCAAAATCTACGACGACGTTCTGACGCAGCTATCTGAAGACGAAGAGCCGCCCTCGGCTGCCCCACCACAGCGCCCGCGTCCACGTCTGCCTATACCGACGAAGTAAGGAAACGAGACCACAAAGCTAATCGCTGGAGCGTGAAGTTAATCCCTAGCTCCAGCGATTCTGCTTTACGACAACAGAAGCGATGCGGCTGATAATAGCGATGGCAGACGCATCGCCCGTGTTGCCCATTTGAAAAGCGCAGGCTTAAGAGACCGTAAAGTTGGCCGTCTTTTGATCCTTTTGCGCGCCATTCTCATCCATCATAACAACTTCTACCTTGTATTTGCCCTTGGGCCACCCCGTGGGCGGCGGCGTGAAAGTGAAAGTCGCTGTGCCGCTGCCGGGTAGATCAAGCGACGGCTCATCGCTTGCCGGACTTCCGCTCTGATGTCCTTCCACATCATCTATAACAACTCGCGCCTTCACTTTGACTTTGCTCGGAACATTTGAAATTTCCGCGACAGCATAGACCGTATCGTTAGAGCTGAAGTTGCTGGTCTCTTCGCTGACGCTCTTATTCTTGCCGAGCTTCAAGCTGCTGATGTTGGCCGTGCCGAAACTACAAGCAAGTGCGGCTGCGAGTAAAAGACCTAAACCGAGCACAAGATTCCATCTGGTTGTTCGCATTCTCGCTTCTCTCCTTTTGAATTACCTTAATTGAACTTTGAGACTACTTTTGTGCAAAGCTTCTGGGGACACCATCGGCGTCGTCGTCGAATATAACGAGGCGCTTAACAAGACGCCGGGAAGAATAAGGAGTGCCCCGGCTGCTTGTCTCAGGATTGAAGAGCGAACCTCGTAAATCAGTAGCGGCGTCTCCGTGCGGCGGATTATATAGCAGCGTCCCGAATATTACTAACGTGAGTTTGACATAAGAGGCGCTCCGGTGAATTGACCTATGTCTGAATCAGTTCTCTTGAATAATCACGAACTCGGCGAGATAGGCTCGCGACGATTGACACTTCATCGTTTTGGTATAAACCGCCTATTCGTAATTTCCCTTGAGCAAAGGTTTAGTTTGCGGCCCGGATAAGTTCAGGCACTTCGGACGATTGGTCTGGTGTCCGCTCAACAATCAATTCAAATGTTTGACTTACCGGCGAATCGTGCTGCGCCGTATTCTAGAAGGAGAAGAACCCCCTATGAGACGATTAACCATCACTCTTTTGTCCCTGCTGGTCTTAGCCAGCCTTTCGCTCTGGATAGTTTTTGCTGAAAGCCCACACTTCATCAGAGCCAGCGCAAGCTGCGACGGCGACAACTTGAAAGCCTGCTTCAAAGAAGCGGGTCTGGACAGCCATCCCGTCACGATTGCTCTATCGGGCACGGCCACAGCCACCTACCAGTGCTTCAACAACGGCGGTAATCATCCCAAGGCCGGAAATAAGACGACTGTCAGTAGCTCTGAGACTGTGTCCGGTGTCTTCTATCCACAGAATGGGCAGGTCACCAACTGTCTTTCCTTAACGCCTCCGGGGCCGGGCAATTTCTCCTGCCCCTCCGGTCAAGTTATGGTCGGGCCTACAAACGTCTCGTACAGTGGCGTGTCGCTGACCGATACTGCGAACGGCGTTTCGGCAAGCGGGCTGCCTAGCAGCGTTTCGTGCCCGTAAGCAGCGCGGCTTGCATGAAAGCATATAATTAACGAGCCATCTTCGCCCATTTCACGCTATACTGTGAATGGCCGAAGATGGCTCTTTTCTTTCATGACTTCACGAATAACACCACGACTGAGAAACGGCGCGCGCAAGGTTGGCAGAAATCTTCTAATCCTGGCGGGCGCGCTTCTGGCAATTACGCTGATTGTGGACACTGCATCAGCCCAGCAGTGTCCCAGCATTAAAGTAGTCTGCTCGAACAGGGTGGCCGGAGACGGCTCGCCGTTGCATTGCTCGGCTACTTTAGAAGGCCCTTCTTCAACAAACATCATCTATCGGTGGAATGTTTCTGCGCGCGCTCCCATTCAGACCGTTTCGGGAAAGCCGGATGAAGTTGAAGTTAACATGGACGGAAATTCGGACAGGGTTGTGAGAGTCACTGTAACGATTAATGGGTTGCCGGAAGAATGTGAGGACTCTGCTTACTTCGATTCGTTTCTTGCGGAGCTTGGGCCGCAGGCTCAAGCAAGAGCCAATGCAGCCCCCGCCGATACAACTCATACCAATGCCCCCAACGACAACGCAGCGCCCTCCACCACAGCTACCTGCTCCGAGATAGTCACAGAAGGCGAGGCCGCCTACTTCAGCGTTAACGTTGACGGCGTAGAGCCGGGCGCGACTCCAATCTATAGCTGGGCTGTATCTCAAGGCAGCATCAAGAAAGGGCAGGGCACAGCTTCCATAGCGGTTGACACGGCAGACCTTGGCGGGGGGATTCTCAGAGCCACTGCGCATGTTGGCGGCTTCAGTTCGCCGCTAACTGTATCGTGCACGACAATGGTTAAGCGTGTTCCAAAAGCTTATCGCCTGGACGAGCTTGCCGGTATAAACTCAGATGAAGAGAACGAGCGTCTCAGCAGGTTCGCTCTGCGGCTGCGCATAGGACTGGACGAGCGAGCCTACATCATAGCTCTGGGCAGACGCGGCCAGCGAGCAGAAGAGATCAGGAAGCGTGCCGAGCGAATCAGAGATTATCTAATCAATCAATTTGGCGTTGCTCCTGATCGCATCATGGCAGTCGGCATAGGCTTCGGCAGGAGTGATGCCGTACAGTTGTGGGTCGTACAAACGGGCGCGTCGCCGCCTCGCGCGGAAGACAGCGCGGCAATTCGACGCTAGCCAACACGCTCGGCCTATTCTTTCCACATCTCAAATCTCAAAACTCGCTCGCGCCGCTCGCGGAAATGATTTGTTAATTCCGCGCGCTTAAAGTATAACCTTCCGCATCGCTCTTAAAATCTTCTTCGCTCCGTTGCTGAAAGCCCATGATGGACGAAGCTCGCGCCGAAGTCTCTCAACTCGAACGTGCGCTCAGGCCAAGCGATCATCGCGCAGCCGTCACAGCCGGTTTCCTCGGTTGGACGCTAGACGCATTCGACTTCTTCCTTGTCGTCTTCACGCTCACGGCCATAGGCGAAGAGTTTCATAAATCGGATGTCGAGATGGCGTTGACGTTGACGCTGACGCTAGCCTTCCGTCCTGTGGGCGCGTTCATCTTCGGCTTGATGGCGGATCGCTACGGGCGGCGATTGCCGCTCATGATTGATCTGGTCTTCTTCTCAATCATAGAAGTGCTTTCCGGTTTAGCTCCGAACTACACTGCGTTTCTAATCTTGCGCGCTCTGTTCGGAATAGGTATGGGCGGCGAGTGGGGCGTCGGCGCGTCACTCGCTATGGAGAAAGTTCCGCCACGATTGCGCGGCGTGCTGTCAGGGTTGCTGCAAGAGGGCTACGCCGTAGGGTACTTGCTCGCAGCCGTCTGCTACTTCTTCCTCTATCCTTATTTCCTGCATCACCCGCAACTCATAGGCGGACTCTCTGCGTGGCGACCGCTCTTCTTCATAGGCGGCATTCCCGCTCTGCTTGTCATCTATATTCGTTTCGGCGTGAAAGAATCGGAAGTCTGGGAGAAGACGAAGCACGCGACTTGGGGTGATCTGAGTCGCGGAATAGCGCGCAACTGGAAGTTGCTTCTTTATCTAGCGCTCCTGATGACGATGATGAATTTTGCGTCGCACGGGACGCAGGATTTATATCCTACATTCTTAGAGCGCGATTGGGGTTTCAGTCCGCAGAAGCGCGCTGCGCTCACAGCATTCTCTATGGTCGGTGCGATAGCGGGCGGTCTCATCTTCGGACTATTTTCGGATCGAAGGGGACGACGCCGCGCAATCGTTCTCTCTCTAGTGTTAGGAATTCTGGCTATACCGCTCTGGGCATTTTCCCCGTCACTCGCTCTGTTGGTTGCGGGTGCGTTTCTAATGCAGTTTATGGTGCAGGGCGCTTGGGGAGTCATCCCTGCGCACATAACGGAATTGTCGCCCGATGCGGTCAGAGGTTTCTTACCCGGCTTCGCTTACCAATGCGGCGTGCTGGTAGCAGGCACAGCCCCTTACCTTCAGGCGCGCGTGGCGAAGCACATTGGCTACACGCGAACTATGGCGCTCACCGCTCTGATTGTTTTCTCCCTCGCCGCGCTCGTAGCCGCTCTGGGGCGCGAGCGTCGCGGCATAACATTCGGGGAAGAGAAGTAAAGAAAGGGATGAGGGAAGAAATAAGAAGGGGTAAAAGGGGAAGAGGGAAAGAGGGGAAAAGGAGAAGGAGAAAGCAGTTATCCTTTCCCCTTTTACCCATTTCCCCTCTTCCCCCTTCTCTTCATTCTTTTCAGCGCATGAAGGGCGCGATGTCCGATTGCGCGACCTTCATCTTGATCTGAACTTCGTTGCTCTCCGTTGAGATTGAGAGGTTCTCAAGCAGTTTTGTGAGGCTCGCGCTTTCCGTTAAGTTTCCAGAATTGTTCCTGATGCCCAGCTTGCTCACCATCTTCAGCGAGTTGAGGCTGTGACTAATCTCCTGCGCCTGATCTGCTGTCTCCGTACGTAGTCCAATGAAAGTATCCGCTTCAACTCCTGCGACTCTCACAGAGCCGTAGAACTGGCGTATGGCTGCGATGCTGCGGCTCATAGCGTCCGATTCGTGGTTCATGCGCGGGTCAAGCCTTGCGCTCACTCCCGGCGGCAGATTGCCTCCCCAACTCATCACGGCGTCAGGCGTGCGCGTGGCAAGATCAACCAACTCGCTACTCACGCGCGGGCTATTAGAATCGAGCGCTGCGCGAACGCTTTCCACATCGCCCGAAACAATCGTGTTCGCATCGTAAGCGGCAACGGCAAACTCCTCTGCGGGCACGTTTCCCGCCTGCGGGCAGTTAGCGTTTCTGCTCCCGACGGGTTTGAAGATGTAAACAGTTCTTCCCGAAAACTGCTCTTCATGCGCGCTGATGTTGCATTTGGTTTTCGCGCTGGCAAGCCCTGCGGCTATAACTTCGTCGGCATTGAAGTGACCGCGCGAGAGAGCTACTACATGAGCACTGTCGAAGCGCGCAGTTTCTGTAAACTTAAAACCGATGGCGAAGCTATCGAACGAGCGCATATCAACGCCCGTCTGCGACTTCATCTCGTCGAGCTTTGCATTTATCTTTGAGATTAATGATGGGTTGGTGGCGAAGAAGTTGGGGACTGAGTCATTCAGAATTTTCTGCGCATCAACGAACAGGACAATGTCCGACGCCGGAAGCGCAGACAGTTCGCTCTCGGCAGACGACGCTGGCCTGCCCGCTGTGTTCGGCGTTGCGTGTATAGCGAAAAGAGTGATTGCGGCCAGAGCCACTATTAAGAGCGATGATGCGTAAAGCTTCTTGGACATCCGAAACCCCTTTCATTGCTAGCGGAAGTTTTTTCTGGACGAATACTGCTTCAACCTTAGAATTCAACGAAAAGAACTGGCGGAAAGTTTCAAGAGCAGCGGAAAGAGGGACGCGGAGAGTGGGAGACCGAGGAGACGCGGCGAGAAAACAGATTGATGACTAGGGAACATTTTCTAACTTCTCTTCGCCTGCTCTTTTCGCCGCGTCTCCTCGGTCTCCCACTCTCCGCGTCCGTTCTACTCCGTTCGACCGCCGAGCGTAGTCATTAGCGTGTTGATGTCTGCCTGCGCGACTTTCAAAGTTATCTGCACTTCGTTGCCCTGCGTAGAATATTTCAGGCTCTCAAGCACGTTCTGAGCAAGGCGACCTTTCGGCCCGCTCTGGCCTGCGGCCCAAAATCCTATGAGTATCTTCGCTCCGTCAATCGTGTCGCCAAGGTTCTTCGCCTGCTCCGCAGTCTCAGTGCGCGCAACCGTCATCAAGTCGAAGCCAGCATCCGTGCTGCTGATTGCGCCGTAAGCCTGTCTCACAGAGGCAAGCGTTCGGCTGGTATCAGCGTTTCCTACATTGATATTTCGCGAAGCCTCCAGCGGAATGTTCGCGCCGAAACCTATGAGCGCGTGCGGCGTACGCGTGGCAAGCTCAACAAGATCATTGCTCACGCGAGCAGTGCCGTGCGTAGCGTCAATGGTTGCGCGCACGCGGTCAGGCTCGCCTATGGCTATAGTGTTCGAGTCAAGCGCCGAGATGGCCAGATCGCGCACGTGCACGTCCACCAGACCAAGCATCTTCACCTGATCGTTGATGTTGAAGGTGTAGATAGTTTTCCCGCCATACTTCTGTTCAGTGAAATGACGGGGCGCGGCAAGGCGTCCGGCGGCAACGAGCGCGGCAGCGTTAAAGCTTCCGCGCGCAACGGCCACCGTGTCAGTGGTCGTGATGTTGCCGCGTGTGTTGAAGCGCACGCCGACGGCCACACGCTCGAACGAGCGCGGGTCAAGACCGTATCGCGTCTTGAAATTATCAATCTCCGCATTGACCTTTGCCAGCTTCGCAGGATCATTCGCAAACACGCGCGGCATCGTTTCAGTTATCAATCGCTTTATGTCAATCGTGAAAACAGCGTCCGAAACCGGAAGAAGCCGCAACGGGTCATTTGCCGCTACGCCCGAAGCAGCAGCCTGTCTATTCTGAGCCGAAGCCGAAACGAGGCTAGCAAGCAGCGCGAGCGCAATCAACAAAGAGTAAATTTTCTTCGTCACTTTTAAATTTACCTTTCTAAAAACAGATGTCAGATGCTGGATGTTAGATGCCAGCAATTCTATCTGGAAAGAAATCACTTCGGTCTAACGCTATCTGCTCGATTTCATCAACTTCTTTATCTGAGAGACCTTCATAAACTTGCCCGGCCAACTCGATCAAATCTTCTTGCGAGTCGGAAGGAGCTTCGACAATCAATCTGACGCGCTGCCCTTGTGACAATTGCAAAGAATGGTCGTCCAAAGGTCTGAAGCTACCGTTCTCGAAGACTGCATCTATAGTTTGCTTCATGATGAATCCTTATAAACTCCTTTCTCAATCATTGTCTGCATAGGTTGGGGAGTTTGCAAGCGTCTAATATCTGCTTTTCTCGGATGCGGCCTGTTTCGCGGCGGGTTGGCTCTCATCTGTGTCTCATCCCCGAATTCTAGCCTTCCGCGAACAGGCTATTGTAAAAATCTCGCACGCTCTCCTTCTTATAATTCGCCGGAATGTCGAAGAGCGATGTGTCAACGTCCTGCTTGATGTCCAGCATCTCCATAGTGAATTTCGCCGCGCTACCCTGAGCCGAGCGAGAAATTGTTTCTGACCTTACGGGCATTCCCAGAGACTCGTCAACCCAGATTAAAGTCTCAGCCCCGACTGTCTCGCCGCTTGCGTTCACATTCGTCACGCGATACTTCGTAGCAGCGCGCCCGTTCACGTCTTCAACGCCCAGCCGCTCGTAACGCGCACGGCCTCGCGCTTCGTTGTTCAGGACTTCCGGCGAAAATTCCTGCGGCAAGTTTTCAGCGTTGCCGGGCAACGTGACGCCTGCGCTTTCGGCTAAATCCGCGTAAGCATTTCGGGAAGGCATGAGGATGAAGTGACCCGTAGGCAAATCAAGCATGACCAGTTTCACACCGTTGCGAAGCTCAAGCTCAGTGCGACGCCTGTCACCGTCGCGCGCAACCAAAGTGCGCTGCTCGGTCACTTTAGGCTGCCCTGCCTGCGCGTTCTCCACTCTGCTCGTCGTCACTATCACAGCCTGATAACGCTCAGGTTCTCTGGTCTGGAATGGCGGCGTATCGAAAGTTTCGACCGTGGCGTTCGAGTTATTGTTGTTCGAGTTATTTTGAGATGGACGACAGGCAGTGGAAGTCAAAAGTAAAAAGGCAAAAGGAAAAAGTGATAAGACGAAAAGCATTTTTACATCTTTAATTAAAATATGATTTACTGCCTTCCTTTTGCCTTTTACCTTCTTACTTTTGACTTGATTTCAGGCGCGCTCGACCAGCAGCGCGAGTCCCATGCCGCCGCTCACGCAGAGCGTTGCAAGCCCGCGCCTCGCATCTCGTTTCTTCATCTCGTGAAGCAATGTCGTAGTGATGCGAACGCCCGTGCAGCCTATCGGATGGCCTAGCGCGATTGCTCCGCCGTTCGGGTTCAAACGTTCTGCATCGAATTTCAATTCGCGGTCACATGCTATGACCTGAGCGGCGAACGCTTCGTTCAATTCGATTAGATCAATGTCATCTAAAGTGAGTTTCTGTCTTTCTAAAAGAGAGCGTACGGCTGGCACAGGGCCAATGCCCATGATTTCGGGCGCGACGCCTGTTATCTCGTAATCAACTATGCGCGCCTGCGGTTCCGTGCCTGTCTCGCGCAAAACATCTTCGCTCATCACAATGACTGCGGCAGCGCCGTCCGTGATGCCTGATGAATTGCCAGCCGTCACAGTTCCGTCTGTTGCGAATACGGGCGGAAGCTTCCTTAAATTTTCAATCGTAGTCGCTGGCCTGAAATGCTCGTCGCGCGCGAAGGTTGTTGATTCGCCTTTGCGACCTTTGATTTCAAGCCCTAAAATCTCGTCGTCGAATCTTCCAGAATGAACAGCCCTTTCCGTTCTCTGTTGCGAGCGCACGGCGTACTCGTCCTGCTCGTCGCGCGAGATTTCATACTGGCGCGCAAGATTCTCTGCGGTCGCGCCCATCATCAAACCCGACAGAGGGTCTAGAAAACCGTCGCGGTACATTCCATCAACCAACTCCGCATTTCCCATGCGAGCGCCCCAACGCGCTCCTTCTGCAAAGTATGGCACGCGCGACATGCTTTCAGTTCCGCCCGCAAGAACTGCGCGCGCGCGACCGAGCATGATCTGCTCGGCGGCGAGTGTGATTGCCCTTAGACCTGAGCCGCAGGCTTGATTAACCGTGAAAGCGGGAACGGTTTCAGGCACGCCAGCGCGATACGTAATCTGCCGCGCAACGTTTGGGCCGCCTCCTGCCTGACGCGCGCAACCCCATATTGAATCCTGAATCTGATTGGCACGAAGCCCTGCGCGCTTCAAGCTTTCAACTGCAACAGCCGCGCCCATGTCGGCGGCAGTCCAACCCGCGAGCGTTCCGCCGAATTTTCCAATAGGCGTGCGCACTGCACCAACTAAAAAAATGTTCTTCATCAGCGAGCTTCCAGTAAAAATTCTTGCGTTATGATTGACAGAAGATGTTAGCATACGCGCGCCGTATAACTCGAATTCCAGAGTCTATGCACCCTCAGGGAAAGTAAAGAGCTATCCACTAAATCACACGAAACTACACGAATAAGAGGCAAGAGTTTCGTGCGGTTTCGTGTGAGTTCGCGGATAATATTTTCACCGCAGAATAAGTTATAAAGCTATGACCGTAAACTGAATCATTCATGCGCTAATCTTCACTATGATTGAACGCCTCACAAATGCCGAGAAGATCAGAGACGCCGAGCGACGCATCGGTGAGTTAATAGAGAAGCACGCCGAATGGTTCTTCTCTTCAGGCTCAGGCGGCGCGCACATTTCTCTGCGGAAAAGCGATTTCGATTTCAGCGTCGTACACAACCGATTGATCTTTTCGTGCTGGACTGAACGGGGCGCGCAGGTGTGGCGCATCGTCGGCTGGGAATCTTTTGGGGGAAAGCTACTGCTCGAAGCCGCTCGTCGCACGGGCGCTGAGCGGGCAAAGCTTGAGTTGATTCCTCGCGCTAAAGTTTCGAGCGGGATTGAAGTTTTGGGCGAATCGCGCCGCGAGCGATGCGAGCGTCTAGCCCGGCTTGCCTGCGAGTTGGCGTACGGCGCGAGAATCGAGCGCGTTGGTTTGAGCGCAGGCTCGCGCCCCGGCCAGCCCGGTCGTTACGCGCGCATAATCTTGCGATTGAGGAGCGAGCGCATAGCCGTAGCAGGCACGGTTGCGGAAAGCGATGCGTATAACATTGACGCTCTGCTCTCTTCCACGCTCATCTGGTTCGCGCGATTGAGCGAGAGGATGAGACCGCCTTTCATAAAGAGACTGTGGCTGATTGTTTCCGAAAATTGCGCAGAAGCGGTTGCGCGTCGCGTGGCTCTGCTGCGTAATGAACTGCGACGCGCAATCAGCATTTACGAGATTGATGGCGGGTGGCAGAAATTAACGCACGTTCGCGCGCTCGAACCCGGTGAGTTGTGGTCGTCAGAGCCGGAAAAGTTTCGTAAGCCGCCGCGCGCATCTTTGAGCGAACTTGCCCGAAAAATCGTTGCGCTCGCGCCGGAAGCGATTGACGTTGTTCGCGCCCGTCACGGCGAAACATTGCGCTACAACGGATTGGCTTTCGCACGTGTTCGGCGCGTTATGAATCGTGATCGCGTGTGGTTCGGCGTTGAAGGCTCGCGCCGACGCGTTCTAGACGATGAGAGTTTTGCTGACTGGAATAAGCTTTTGGATGAATTGAAACGGCATCGCCGTGCAGAGGCTGAAGATCATCGCCACATGCTCTACAGGCTTGCGCCGGAAGCGTGGCTCGAATCAATTCTCAGGCGCGACATCACGCGGCTCGATCCCGGCTTAATCATCGCACCGCTCTACGCGCAGTTCCGCACTTCGCGCGCGACCGGCGCAGCCCCGCGCCCCATTGATCTGTTAGCGCTCAGGCGCGAAGGCCGCCTGGTCGTAATCGAGTTGAAGGTCAAGGAAGACCGCGAACATGTTTTTCAGGGAGTTGATTACTGGCAGAGAATTGAGGCGCACCGTCGCAGCGGCGAAATCGCACGCGCAAGACTTTTCGGCGTCACACGGATAGCAGACGAACCACCGATTGTCTATCTGGTCGCGCCCGTGCTCAGATTTCATCGCGCATTCCAGACGCTCGCGCGCTGCATCAACCCAGAGATAGAAATCTACCGCTTCGACATTAACGAAGACTGGCGCGATGGCGTGCACGTCGTGAGGCGTGCGCGGGCGAACTAGAGCAGGGAGGAAGAAAGAAGGGGGAAAAGGGGAAGAGGGAAAGAGGGGAAAAGGAAAGGGCTAACTGCTTTCTCCTTTTTCCCTTTTGCCCATTTACCCTTTTCCCCCTTCTTTTTCTAGTCCGTTTGAATATCAAGCTTGTCAGCGCACTTGTAGAGTGCCAGCCCAAGCACGCAGGCGACGACGAGGCTGAAGTAATAGGAGAATGTGTTGCTTATGAATCTTGCGGGGATGTTGCCCATAATCGGCATGTCGAATGGCGACATAATGATGTTGATTACGACGACAATGCTGGCTTGAACAATCTGAATCGCCAGATACATAAGGAAGACCTTGACGTAAACAAGTCCCATGTCACGCATGGTGCTCAATCCAAGCCTGGGGTTGACCACAGACCAGAAGTCTTCAGTGAAGCCTGCGACGCAGAGAGCCATAGGGTAATAGAAGATAGCCCAGAGCAACGCGAGCAGCAGTAGTAACCACATCCAGACGGGGACGCTCATCAGACGCGCGTAAATGTTCATCACGCCCGAAAATTCTGATTGACGCCCGGCATTGTCCATTCTTTCTACTGCGGAGTTGATCTGGTTCGCAGGGCGATTTCTATCCAACTTCTTCACAGCCTCTTCCGTAGCATGCGGGTCGTTCTGATCTGATGTTAGTGCGGCTATGTCTTGTTGAGTTAGTTGCGACGATTGTTGCTCGGCCTTCGAGGGCATCACAGACACAGGCGGCGATGCGCCGAACCATGTCAAGTACGTCACTATCACTAGCAGTACCACAGGGCCTAAAGTGATTATGTAGATGCCTATGCTCAATCCTAAAGGAACGAAGAGGTCGTCCCACATGGAGAAGGCGCTTATGTCGGGCAGGAACGAGCGGTCGAGTCTTCCCCAAGCGGCCTGTTTGATGACCATGCAGAGCGAGCCTAGCAGTATGGCGAAACCAAGAAGTTGTCCTTTGAGGCCGCCGAACATAAGAATGCTGTAGAGGATTGAGCCGCCTAGCAGCGACCAGAAATGCTTGAACGGATAGCCGAATGCCTGCCCCAAGTCTGTGAAGCCGAAACCTGAAGCTCGGGAATGCTGGCGCACGACCTTCTGCTGAACTTCCTCGAAAGGCTTGCAGAGATCGCCGCAGAGCGCGCAGATGGGAACCTTTGAGCTTCCAACATATTTCGGGCACTTGTCGCAGAACGTTGCGTTGCACATGCGGCAGATGAATTTCGGATACATGCCCGCGTGGTTGTAGCAAGTCGCCGCACCAGAGAGAATCGCAGGCGCAACCGGAGGAGGCGGAGGAGCTTGGTCGAAGTCAACGAATTGCGGTTCCGCATGAGGTTGAGCCGCGAAATCGTCTGCGTGAGTGTAAGCGTCCGGCGCATGAAGGGATTGTTCGGTGTGAGATTGCTGGAAGGATTGCTGGTCGGGCTGAGAAGAAAACGATTCCTGCGATGGGAATGGCTGGTGAGATGGTTGATGAACTGCGTGTGATGTTTGATGAAAGGATTGCTGAGGCGCTTGCGTTTGGTCTGCTTGCGAGAATGGTTGTTGAGGAGCTTTCTGCTGTTGAAAATGTTCAGGCGGCTGCTGGTTAACTTCCGCTTCGCCGTTGAAGATGGCGCGCAGGCCAGGCGCTCGGCCAGCCTCTATCCAGCGCAGGTTGCCTTTCCTGACCTTGTCAGTAGGCAGCACGCAGCCCTCTATGATCCACTGCTTGAGCGTCTCGAAATCCGCTTCGTAAACGTTGCCTTCGCTCCAGACTTGCCATGTATCAAATTCTGCGCTCATGATTCATCCCCTACTTCGATTTTGGATTTTAGATTTTGGATTTTAGATTGGCGTGTTCGTCCGCTTTGAATTTTGGATTTGAGAGTTCAACTTGTGAATGAAGCTTAATCCAAAATCCAAAATCTAAAATCCAAACTCCCTAAGCTTTCACCTCTTTCAGTTCGGGGCGTGACTGAGCGGGGGCATTGCTGACGTGGCCTATGCGGTCAATGTCTTTCACGGCCTGCTCCGCAGAGAGAATGCCGGAGGCGCGCATGCGAAACTCGTCCGCGTTCGTGGCGTTGCGATAAGCTTCGTCGAGCGTGATGAGGCCGGACTGGAAGAGATTGAAGAGCGATTGGTCGAAAGTCTGCATGCCGTACTGCGAATGTCCCGCAGCGATTGCCTCGCGTATCATGTAGGTCTTCTCTTCATTGACGATGTAATCGCGTATCAACCCCGTAGAGATCATCACCTCAACGGCTGGCACGCGACCACGGCCACTTGCCGCGCGCACCAGACGCATAGAGATAACTGCTTTCAAAATTCCTGCGAGCTGCAATCGTGTGCTCTTCTGTAGCTGCGAGGGAACGGAAGAGACTATGCGCATGACTGTTTCGGTAGCGTCTAGCGTGTGAAGAGTTGAGAGTACGAGGTGGCCTGTCTCGGCTGCGGTCAATGCGGTCTCTATGGTTTCGTAGTCGCGCATCTCGCCCACCAGAATTACGTCCGGGTCTTGGCGTAGCGCGCCGCGCAAGGCTTCTGCGAACGAGCGTGTGTCAACATCAACCTCGCGCTGTGTGATGAAAGATTTCTTGTCGCGGTGCAGGAATTCTATGGGGTCTTCGATTGTAACCATGTGGCCGCTGCGCGTGGCATTGATGCGGTCAATCATAGAGGCGAGCGTCGTTGACTTGCCTGAGCCGGTCGAGCCTGTGACGAGAATAAGCCCGCGTCGCTCTTCAGCAATCTTTTCCAGGACGGGCGGCAATCCAAGTTCGAAAGTGCTGCGCACCTTGTCCGGTATGACGCGCAAGACCATGCCTACGGTGCCGCGCTGCTGGAAGATGTTCGCGCGAAAACGTCCCAAGCCAGACACGCCGTAGGCTATGTCAACCTCGCACACCTCTTTGAAGCGTTGCTTCTGCCGGTTGGACATCATTGAAAACGCCATGTCGAGCGTGTCTTCGGGCGACATTCGTCCGGCGTCAACTATGGGGCGCAACTCGCCGCCTAAGCGTATGAAGGGAAGCGCACCGGCCTTAACATGCAGGTCGGACGCGCCGTGGCTTGCGGCGATCTTTAATAGATCATCAATCTTGACAGGCATGGGGGAACTTGTTCTGGCCTTTCGCGATAAGGTTAAATCGTAGGCGCGTCAGGGAATGCTCGTGAGAACGAGCGGCGAGGTGCGGGACACGCGACTTCTCTGCTCGAAGATGCGTCAAGCGCGGGCTTGCAGGATGCGCCACCGGAGAAGTTAAAAGCCCGGAGACGCTGGCTTTATCATAGCCCGTAAGCTGCTGAAAAGTCAACGATTAAAAGTTGAAAAACGCGGAAATGGGGGAGATTTGGGCAAAAAAGAAGGGAGAAGGCTTTCGGGCTTCTCCCCATCTTTAGAGTTTCCGCTCCGGTCTCAATTCTTAATCCGCAGCAGCAGCGTGAAGCTTGGTTACAGGCTCGCTGCCCGCAGCGCTGCCCTCAATGGGTTCTTGAACGGGTGTGGCGTGAAAGCCGTTGTTGCCTGTCTGCTCCTGCTTCATCTGGTTAACGTAGGTGAGCCACTTGCCGGGCGCTTCTCTTTCGCCAGAAGTTATCTGGAAGAAAACTTCTTGAATGCGTCGCGTTATCTCGCCTCGCCCGCCCGTGCCGACCGTGATGCGGTCAACCGTGCGAATGGGTGTGATTTCGGCTGCCGTGCCAGAGAAGAAAAGTTCATCTGCGACGTAAAGAGCAGCGCGTTGAATGCCGGACTCTACTACGGGAATGGAAAGCTCGCGGCAAATCTGAATCACGCTGTCGCGCGTGATGCCGGGCAGGATCGAAGAGGATAGAGGAGGCGTTACAACTTTTCCATCGTGCACTAGAAAGATGTTCTCGCCTGAACCTTCGGAGACGAAGCCGCGATCATCAAGCGCAATGCCTTCCGAGAAACCGTTGACGAGCGCCTCCATCTTGATTAGCTGCGAGTTCATGTAGTTGGCACCGGCCTTCGCCATAGCGGGCATAGAGTTCGGCGTCAGACGATTCCACGTGGAGACGCAAACATCAACGCCCTTCTCAATCGCTTCGTCGCCTAAATATTTGCCCCAGTCCCAAGCGCCTATGTAGCAATCGAGCGGGTTCGGAAAAGGGTTGACGCCGAACGCCGGATGCTCTTCGTCAAGACTGCGGAACAGCAGCGGTCTCAAATAGCATTGCTCTAATCCGCTTCTTCTAACTAATTCGACTGAAGCCGAACAAAGCTCGTCGCGCGTCAAACCGTGATCCATGCGATAAATTTTCGCGGAGTTCAACAAACGCTGCATGTGTTCCGTCAGACGAAAGATGGCCGGGCCTCGCTTTGTCTTGTAACAACGAATGCCTTCAAAAACGCTTGAGCCGTAATTCAGAACGTGCGACATCACGTGCACGCGCGCTTCGCTCCACGGAATGAATTCGCCGTTGCGCCAAATCTCCGCAGCAATGCGCGGGGACGCTATGTCTTTCGCCTTACCATCTTTCGGGAACATGCTTTTCAGTCACTCCTTTTAAGGAATATTATTAAGAGCAGAAGAGAGGTTCTGTAATCAAAGCTGATACAGACATCAAGACCCGCCCGCGTTCTCGTTTTTGCCCCGTGTAAATTGCACAATAGCTTAAACTCGCGCCCGTTTGCAAGGCACGCTTGATTCCTGTTCCGCCTTAAGCATACCATCATAAACTGATTCGTCTTGAAGCTAATAAATTGTTAACAGACTTCTTTCTCCAACTGTTGAATGAAGAGAAAAAGAGTCTCACGCTGGAGACGCTAAGAAACGCAAAGGAGTTGAGTGTTATTCCGCCTTGCGCCTTCTCTTTGCTTCTACGGCGTCTTTGCGTGAGACTTATTGTTTTAGTCCAACTCGATGATTCGTCACGTGCGCAAGAAATCAACTCTGCTTTTGATCGTAGCGCTCGCGCTCTCTCTTCTAAACAACTGTCGCATGAACACAGAAACGAAAAATCAAACCGCATCGCCCAGCCCCTCAAAATCTTCTATCAGCGATCCCCTGGAGATTCACCGCCGCGCAATCTCAATAGACATGCACGCAGACACCACACAGCGCATGTACGTCGAAGGCCTGGACATCAACAATCGCTTGCCGGACGGCCACCTGGACGCCGTGCGAATGCGCGAGGGAGGATTGGACGCGCAGTTCTTCTCCATCTGGGTCAACCCGGAGATTTACGGCGGCGGTGGGCCTGTCGCCGTCAAGAGCGCAGATGACCAGATAAGGTCTGTGCAGGAGTTGGTCAAAAAGCACCCAGACACTTGGGAGCTTGCCGCGACAGCAGCAGACATTCGTAGAATTGTTTCCGGGGGAAAGCTTGCGGCGTTGATGGGCTTGGAAGGCGGATATGCTTTGGACGAGCGTTTGGAGAATGTCGAAAAGTATTACAAGCTTGGCGTGCGTTACATGTCAGTGACGTGGAGTGTGAGCACAAATTGGGCAGGGTCAAGCGGGGACTCTGTGGGACAATCGCGCGGCCTGAACGATTTTGGCAGACAGGTCGTACGCGAGATGAATCGTCTGGGGATGATGGTTGATGTGTCGCACGTCTCCGACAGAACTTTCTGGGATATTGTCAGCACTTCGTCGAAACCAATCATCGCAACGCACTCTAATTGCCGGGCGATTGCGAACGTTCCTAGAAATTTAACTGATGAGATGATTCAGGCAGTTGCGAAATCCGGCGGAGTAGTTTGCGTGGTCTTCTTCCCGGAATTTCTAGAACCCGGTTGGAGCCAGAAACGCCAGCAAGTTGACGCGCAGATTGCGCCGCTTCTACGACGTGCTTCTGACGCAGAAGCTGGCGACGCAGCGCACAAGAAGGTCGCGCGCGACCGCGTTCGCATTGAAGAGTACGCGCGACGCCTTCCGCCCGTAACGGTCTCGCGCATAGCCGACCACATTGACCACATAGTGAAACTCGTGGGCATTGACCACGTAGGCATAGGCTCAGATTTCGACGGCGTTCAAGCCGTGCCGAGCGATCTTTCCTCTGTCGCGCAACTTCCGAATTTGACTGTGGAACTTTTGCGGCGCGGCTATTCGGAAGAAGATATTGATAAAATTTTAGGCGGAAACATTCTGCGTGTCATGGAAGAGGTAGAGAGACGTTGAGCAAGGCGGCTAAATCGAAAAAGCATTCACCACGCATTGGATTTCACGCGCCGATTACGGGCGGGCTTCATAATGCTCTTTTGAAAGCGCGCTCTCTTGATTGCGATACTGTGCAGATATTTTCGCGTAACCCGCGCGGGTGGATGGCTCGGCCTTTGACGGATGAAGAGATTAAGAATTTTAAGAAAGTGAGAGCAGAGACGAACATCTCGCCTGTCGTGATTCATGCGAACTATCTTATTAATCTCGCAGCAGCCGACCCGAACGTGTTGGAAAAATCGCGCGCCTCTTTTCGTGAAGAGGTAGAGCGAGGCGTAAGGCTCGGCGCGGATTTTTTGGTTGTTCATCCGGGCAGCGCTCGCGGCTCTTGCGAAGCGGACGGGATTCGCACCTGCGCGGAGAGTTTGAAACTGGCGTGCGATGGGCTTGAATTAAACTCATTTCGCATTCTTCTTGAAAACACAGCGGGGCAGGGCGAATGCATAGGCCATCGCTTCGAGCATCTTCGAGAGATAATCGAATTGACACCTCAGTTGAACTTGGGCGTATGTCTGGACACGGCGCATGCTTTCACCGCCGGCTACGACATTCGAGATGAAGACGGTTTTGTAGCTGCGTTTGAATCTCTTGAAAGAAATGTCTGTCTGGAGAATGTTCGCGCCGTGCATTTTAACGATTCAAAAGCGGATTATAATTCCAGAGTTGATCGCCACTGGCATATAGGGTTAGGCCACATAGGACTAGATGCCCTGCGACGCGTGGCGCAGCACCCTAAACTTGCGCACGCTGCATTCTTGCTGGAAACTCCACAGGACGAAATAAGAGACGACGAGCGCAACATTGACGTGCTGCGATCTTTTTTTGGTGATAGCAAAAGGAAGAATCATTGATGGACATTCAACTGAAAGACCGCTCGGAAGGCCCTGCCTACTTGCAGGTGCGCACGCAGATTGAAGCGCGCATACGCGAAGGCCGATTGAAAGCGGGCGACACGCTGCCGTCGCCCGCCACGCTCGCACAGAAACTCTCTATTGATAAAGGCGAAGTGCAGCGCGCCTATTTCGAGCTTGAACGAAACGGCCTTCTGGCGAAAACGGTTGGCAAGGATTTTCTTGGGAAGGAAAAGAGCACTTATACGGTGAAATAAATATCAGGCTGAAAAGAAGAAGATAGAATCTGGCAACGGCGAATCACACAATCCAGATATGCTATTATCTCAAACAGTAGCAAGTAGGTGGGACTGCGAAATGAGGTGCTATGTCGGTACAGATTGCGCGCAAGCATTTTAATGTCACGGAATTCTATCGTATGGCGACGGCAGGGGTGTTCTCTGAGGACGACCGTGTAGAGCTTATTGAAGGTGAGATCATTGAAATGAGTCCGATTGGCAGCCGTCATGCTTCGTGCGTGGGAAGATTGACTGAACTATTCGGGCGAGTGGCTGGCGTTGAGTCAATTGTCTGGGTGCAGAATCCCGTTCATCTAGACGAATATTCCGAACCTCTACCGGACATCGCTCTGCTCAAGCGCCGGGATGACTTTTATGCCGGAAGCTATCCTGCGCCAGCCGATGTACTTCTTCTCATTGAAGTGTCAGATACTTCGGTCGAGTATGACCGCGAGATCAAAGTGCCGCTTTATGCAGGGGCAAAGATTCCCGAAGTGTGGCTCGTCAATCTGCCTGCGGACGTTATTGAAATTTACAGGCAGCCCGTGAATGGTAGGTACATGGAAATCCAGCAGGCTAAACGCGGCGAGTCCGTCACGCTATCAATGATCCCTACTCTTTTGCTCGACGCGAATAGTATTTTAGGATAGGCGCGACCGTCTAAAACTCACTCTACTTAACCACCCGATAAGTTAGCCTCTCAACAACGTGGTGTGGAAGAATGACAGTCCTTAAACATTTCATCGTTTACTATTTCCACAGTCTGATGGTTTTCGCCAGTTGCTTTTGAAGAGAAAAATTCTCTTGAATAAGAAAAGATAAAAGGCTGATACTTCTATTGTGAATAGAAAAGCGACTTCATCATTGCCTCTTCCAAAAAAAATCCTATTTTATCTGATCTCATATACCATAATTATAATCGTCGCTTTCTCTCTCCTGGAAGTGCTTGCGCGGTTGAAGGGGTTTCGGCCATTCACTGTGAAGCAGGCAGACATTGTGGTTGAGCCGGGAGGGAAGTTTTTTACAAGTCACCCTACACTCGGTTACACAAACCTGCCGGGAAAATTCAAAGTCACATTAGCCGGAACATACTCTTTCAGGGCTACCAATCTGGATAATACTTTAAGAGTCACACACGCGCTGGACGACTCGAATCTGACAGCAGCTAAAGAGGAGGTGTGGGTCTTTGGCGATTCCATTACATACGGCTGGTCTGTTAACGATGAGGAATCATACTCCTGGTTATTGCAGGAGAGATTCCCTAACTACGAAATAGTTAACTTCGGAGTCAGCGGGTACGGTACGCTGCATTCGTTAATCCAACTCAGGGAGGCGCTCCAAACGGGTCGCAAGCCCAGACTTGTCATCTTAGCCTACGCCTCATGGCACGATGTGAGAAACACATTTACAAGAAGCAGAAGAAAATTGATTTTACCTTCAAGCCATTTAGGGCCTGTCAATCAGCCCTACGCACGGCTGACCGACGACGGCAGGCTGGAGATTTTTCGAGATGCTGAAGCGTATAGGGAGTTTCCTTTTGCGCGTCACTCTGCATTCATAAACGCGCTCGAAGAAATTTATGATGGATATGAAGAACGCCACGCTCGCAGCCACGAAGTGACTAAAGCAATTTTGAAGGAGATTTTTGACCTCTGTAGAGCAAACAGGATTGAGTTGATCGTTGCCGCCCTGACATACGATGCCACCACTTCCGATACGCTGGAATATTGCGAGAGGGAAGGGGTAAAGACAGTTAGCATGTTTGTTGATTTGACCATCAAGGCAAACAACAATCTCCCTTACGACTCTCATCCCAGCGCTATTGCTCATCAACAGTATGCACAGAAATTGGAGTCAGTCTTGCGAGCCGGGTTATAGCGAATATTCAGCAAGCCCATCATTTTCAAATCGCCTCGCCATTAATTAATCTAGTGCTCGACAAGCGCAAACCTCGTGAGCTAACATAACGAAACCTTTTCGAGGTAGGGAGCGTTAAGTTTCGAGATGAATCGTTTTAATCAGCAAATTCTGAAACTCGCCCTTACGGTGCCGTACGGCGACCGCGCCTGACATCTCACGCGCGCGGCTCGGCTGCTGCGGCTCACCTCTAATCGCTAAAAATTAGAATTCAAAAGAGAGGCGGCGCTTTACTAGAAGTTGCCTTCTCGGTGCTTTGCGTGCGCGCTCTTGTCTGTGGTTAAGTGTAGAGAATCTGTAAAGGTGATAGCGATGGACGAAAAATATTTTCCAGAAAAAGTTGAAGAGAAGTGGCAGCAGCGTTGGGAAGAATCTGGCGCGTTTGAAGTGTATGTGGACGAGGCGAAGCCTGAGTTCTATTGCCTGGAGATGCTGCCGTACCCTTCAGGCTTCCTGCACATGGGGCACGTGCGCAACTACTCAATCGGCGACGCGATCTCCTGGTACAAGCGGCTGCGTGGGTTCAATGTGATTCACCCTATTGGCTGGGACAGTTTCGGGCAGCCAGCGGAGCAGGCCGCTATAAAGCGCGGCGTGAACCCGCGCGACTGGACGGAAGAGAATATCGGGCACATGCGCGGTCAAATGAAGCGTCTGGGCATAAGCTACGACTGGCGGCGAGAGATTGCTGCGCACGCGCCCGAATATTACAAGTGGGATCAGTGGTTCTTCTTGAAAATGTACGAGCGCGGTTTGGCTTATCGCAAGATGTCGCAGATAAACTGGTGCCCGCGCGAAGAGACAGTGCTGTCGAACGAACAATCGTCGGGCGGCGTGTGTTGGCGCTGCGGCACTCAGGTAGAGAAGAGGGATTTGGAGCAATGGTTTTTGCGCACGACCCGTTACGCCCAGCAGTTGCTGGACGGAATGAAGGAGATAGAGACGGGCTGGCCTGAGCGTGTGTTGACGATGCAGCGCAACTGGATAGGACGAAGCGAGGGCGCTTACTTAGATTTTCAGATAAAGGGCACGGAAGAACGTGTGCGCGTCTTCACGACTCGCATTGACACCATCTACGGCGCGAACGCGATTGTGATGGCGGCAGAGCATACGCTGTTAGCTAAACTTTTAGAAAACTCTCAGTTAAAGCCGGACGTTGAGCGGTTCGCAGAAAAAGTGCGCGCCACGCGCAGGCGTTTGGAGCCGGGCGAAGAGGAAGCGAAGGAGGGCATCAACACCGGTATGTTGGCTATAAATCCTTTCAGCGGCGAGAGCATCCCCGTGTGGATTGCGAACTACGTGCTGATGGAGTATGGCACGGGCGCTGTGATGAGTGTGCCTGCGCACGACGAGCGCGATTTCGAGTTCGCCCAGAAATATTCTCTGCCGATTCGTCAGGTCATAGGGCGCATCTCTCATGACCAGAAAATTGTGCCGACTACCGAAGAAGGCGGAGGCGACCAGTCAGCCGTGATGACTCAGGCTTTTACGGATTACGGCGCGCTGATTAACTCTGGCGAATGGAGCGGGAAGCTGTCGGAAGATGCAAAGCGCGAGATGGCCGAGTTTTCCGAAAAGAATGGTTTTGGCGAGGCGGCTGTTACTTATCGTTTGCGCGACTGGGGCATCTCGCGCCAGAGATTCTGGGGCGCGCCGATTCCTATTGTTTACTGCCAGAGGTGCGGCATTGTGCCTGTGCCTGAAAAAGATTTGCCGGTTCGCTTGCCGGAGCGTGCGGATTTTACGGGCGTGGGCCAATCGCCGCTGGCCGGAGTTTCGGAGTTCGTGAACACGAGTTGCCCTAAGTGCGGAGAACTGGCTAAGCGTGAGACCGATACTATGGACACGTTCGTTGATTCGTCGTGGTATTTTTTTCGCTACTGCGATCCAGAAAATTCGCAGATGCCTTTCAGCAAAGATGCTGTTGCGTATTGGATGCCCGTTGACCAGTACATTGGCGGAATCGAGCACGCGGTGATGCACCTATTGTACACACGTTTCTGGACGAAGATGATGCGTGACATTGGATTGATCGAATTCGACGAGCCTGTTAAGAACCTGCTGACTCAAGGCATGGTCACGAACATAGTAGAAGGCACGGGCGAGTGGAAAGCCATGTCTAAGAGTCTGGGCAATGGAGTTGACCCGGACGAAATGATTCAGGCTTACGGCTCAGACGCTGTTCGATTGTTCGTGCTCTTTGCAGCGCCGCCCGAAAACGAGTTGCGATGGTCAGAGGCTGGCATAGAGGGCGCTGTGCGTTTCCTGCGCAGAGTCTATTCGTTCGTCTGGCGATGGCACGAGCGCCTGTCAGATGCCATGCAGAAGGGAAGCGAACCCTCGCAGGAAGAGTTTTCACAGCCAGCGCGTGCATTGCGCCGAAAGACACACCAGACGGTTGAGCGCATCACGGACGATTTCGAATCGCTACACTTCAACACGAGCGTGGCGGCGTTGATGGAACTGTCGAACGCTCTCTACGATTTCAACGCGCAGCCCGTCGCGGCTTCGGCTTCTGATGCCTATGCTATTCGTGAAGCGCTGGAATCTCTGGTCTTGATGCTCGCGCCGTTCGCGCCGCACGTTTCAGAGGAGATGTGGGAGGCTTTGGGGCACGATGGCGGGTTGATTAAAGGCAACGCTCGTTGGCCGAAAGCTAATCCTGATCTGGCTCGAAAAGAGGAGTTGGAAATTCCAGTGCAGGTCAACGGGAAACTGCGCTCGCGCGTTCTGGTTGCACCAGACATTTCCGAGGAAGAGTTGCGCACGATAGCTCTATCGGACGAAAAAGTTAAGAGCTATACGAGCGGGCACGAGATTGTTAAAGTTATAGTCGTCCCGCAACGGCTGGTTAATGTTGTTGTGAAATAAGAGAGGCTCAAGTAAAGGATTGGTGTTGATGAAAGAGTAAGATGATGATAAGAGAAAGAACTATCCACGCGCACCACACGAAAAAACATGAAGAGAAACAGCTTCTTCTTTCGCGTCGTTTCGTGTGATGCGCGTGGATAGTTTTCATTTTCACCGATTCTTGACTTGAGCTATAAGAAAAAGATGAATCACACATCACAAGCCGGGCAAGTCAGAGCCTTGAAAAAAGGTCTTGGCTTGCTCGGCCTCTTTCTTTCAATCTTACTGCTCTTCGTACAGACATCTTCCGGCTCGCATCAGTCAAATCAAACGCAACTCTTTGCGAAGAAGGCCAAGCGGGTCATAGTCATCTCTATAGATGGTCTGGATGCGCGTTACCTTCAGAGGCGCGACGAGTTTCATCTAAAAATTCCGACGCTTCGGCTTTTGATGAACCAGGGAGTGTCAGCGCGAGGCGTGCTCACAGTCTACCCGTCCGTGACTTATCCCGCGCACACAAGCCTGGTGACGGGCGCTTATCCCGGAAAACACGGAATCTTGGGCAACGAACGTTTCGAGCCGCCGGGAACATCGCAAACGGGCGACTGGAACTGGTTCGCGCGCTACATTCGCGCAGACACTTTGTGGGATGCAGCAGCGCGAGCGGGGTTAAAGACAGCAATGATCTCCTGGCCTGCTAGCGCTGGCGCTGGTGATTACAACCTGCCGGAGATTTTCAAGAACGGGATTTCATTACAGGAAGCTCTGGCGCGAATCGTTGCCAACACGCGCCCCGTTGGTCTCTTTCAAGAGATAACGCGGCATGACCCGGCTCTCTATCAACACTCTAATCCAGATGAGCAAGATGATCTGCGCACGCGCGTCGCAGAGTACATCATCGCCGAGAAGAGGCCGGACGTAGTGTTCGTTCATCTATTTGACTTCGACCACTTCCAGCACAAGTACGGCCCGTTCACACAGGAAGCTTTCGCAATGCTTGAGAAAGAGGACGATTACGTTGCGCGCATTCTGTCCGCCGCCTCCAGTGCAGGAATTTTGGACGAAACGGCAATCTTCATCGTCAGCGATCACGGCTTTCTTCCAATCTCTAAACTGATTCATCCGAACGTGCTGTTGGCCCAGGCCGGACTTTTGAGAGCGACCGGCGAGCGCGACGCGCAGGGACACGCCATCATCACAGATGTTCGCGCGGTCGCGTATGTCACGAGCGGCTCGTGCTCCATTATCCTGCGTGATCCAGCAGACCGCGAAACTTTGAGACGCGCGCGCGCTAGTTTCCAAAAATTCGCAAAGCAGAACAATAACGCGCTCAGTCTTGTTGAAGGCGCGAAGATGCGAGAGTTCGGAGGAAATCCTGATGCAGCGTTCATGCTTGACGCTGGCGACGGCTACAGTTTTGGAAACAGTTTCACGGGCGAAGCAATCACGCCCAGCCAGCAGCTAGGCC
The DNA here is from genome assembly GCA_001920415.1 of Acidobacteria bacterium 13_1_20CM_3_53_8. GTDB lineage: Bacteria > Acidobacteriota > Blastocatellia > Pyrinomonadales > Pyrinomonadaceae > 3-1-20CM-3-53-8. Next base: position 174,852 of record MNJR01000011.1, read on the forward strand.
AGCACGGATACCTTCCTACACGCTACCGCACATCGTTCATAGCCGCAGGCGCAGGGCTGCCTCAGCATTTAGAGCTTGGCGAAATTCGTCTCATTGACATTGGCCCAACCATCGCGGCAACTCTTGGTTTGACTTTGTGCGATGCCGACGGGCGTGCGTTGCAGTTAAGATAAAAAAAAGGCAAAAGTAAAAAGGTAAAAGGCAAAAGTTAGGGGAAGCCAATTTTTAATTAATGGATGGTTTCAGCCTTCCTTTTGCCTTTTACCTTTTTACTTTTGCCTTTCCTTTATTCCTTGCTCTTAACTACAGACCAGAAGCGTGCTGCCAGGCGTTGGCGCTCCTGCTCTGTGCGTGGTGGACGAAAGCTGCGGCGTACCTTTATCTCAAGACCTGTGGCTATCTCTATCCATTCGGTTAGCACATGACTCGTGCGGCGTGCCGAACTTGCGGCCAATGCGGTTAAAGATGAGGTGTAGACTTCAGGGGCGCAACGGGTTGCGGGCGCTTTCACAGAATCAGGCGAGCGACGACTATTCGTGCCTGTTCTCTTCTGAGAGTCGCGGCGCGCTTCATCGCTCTCTCGGTCGCTCTCATAAATTTTAGCAAGCGCACCGCTCACGAATTTTTCCAGAGACCTGAAATCTAACGCGCCTATAATCTCTTTTATTTTTATGACAGACCAGTGTTCGGCCAGAAGCTTCTTGACGGCAAGCAACCGCAACAGATTCGCGTAGTCGAAAACGGTCGAAGTCCCCGCCTGACCCGCAGGATTTCCCAGAAGGTCTTCACTCAAATAATGGCGCACAATGCGCGGGCTGATTTTAAGACGCACGTTGCCGCGCATAGGCTCGGGGCTGTAGCGTTCTACCAGCGAGGAGGCGACCGCCGCAAGTTCTTCCACGCCTATAAAGTTGCGCCCGCGATAGCTCTCAAGCGTTTTCATGGCGGCACGATATTACTAACAATAGCTGTTGTCAAAAGAAATGTTCTCGGAAGAAATTGGAGCGGGGAAGTATAAAGCCCACGGGAGTGGGCGGCAGAATAAAGCGAGAGCGTGAAGCCGAAGGCGATGGCGCTGGGTTAAGATGGTAAAAAGAGAATCAAGCCCGCATAAGCCGGGCGACAGACGTTTTGATTAGTACGCTCTGTCGCCCGGCTTATGCGGGCTTTGATAATTTTATTGCCGTCTTAACCCAGCACTAACGTGCTGGGCTTTACCCTGTCGCCCGCTTGCGCGGGCTTAACTCTTTCGTTATGAGTGCTGGCCGTTATCTTCAAACTATAATATTGGTATGATTTGTTCTCACTTGCTTGGCGCGAACGGAGTCGCTACAATCTTGTAGCGCGTCCTTTATGGTGTCCACTTCTTCGGTCGCAAAAGAACGGTCGTTAATCGTTCTTTCAGGAAGCAGGCGACAATAGCGGGGCGCGACACCTTTGGTCACTTACCGCCGAAGCAGATGAAGAAAGCTGCATCTCACGCGTGCGCGCGTGCCGCCTGTGAGCATGATGAGAGCAGGCTGCTTTTAGGTCGAGCCACTCAATGAAAGAATGTCCGGTTTGCAGGCGTTGTTTTCCTGACTCCGTCAACCATTGTCCGAACGACGGCGATGCCACGACGCAGTCCATCATGGGCGAACCCGTGCTGGATGGGCGCTATCAGTTGGAACGTCGTCTGGGACAGGGCGGAATGGGCGTGGTCTTTCAGGCGCGCCACATCTTTCTGAAAACTGCGCACGCTATAAAAATCATACTCCCAGACCTTGTAGGCAACGACCCCATGCTCGTCACGCGCTTTCGTCAGGAAGCTCTGGCCGCAGCAGCAATTCACCATCCCAATATCATAGCCGTCACTGATTTCGGCGTAGCCAACGGCAACATGCCTTTCCTGGTCATGGAGTATGTCAGCGGAAGATCGCTTCATGACTTACTGGCTACGGAAAAGAGGCTTTCGCCTGCAAAAGCTCTTGAGATAATCGCCGCTACGGGTGCGGGCGTAGGCGCTGCTCACCGTCAGAACATTGTGCACAGAGACTTGAAGCCGCTGAACATAATGATGCAGGAAGGCATGAGCATAGCCGAAGGTCTTAAGGTGCTGGACTTCGGGCTGGCTAAAATCAAATCGGGCGAGCTTCTGGGTTCTTTCGTTCAAGCGAAGACAAGCGGGCTGATGGGTTCGCCCTTTTACATGGCTCCCGAACAGTGGTCTGATGAAGACCCTGACGCGCGCTCTGACATCTATAGTTTAGGCGTCATCCTTTATCAAATGCTCGGCGGCGAAGTTCCGTTCAAAGGCTCTTCCATACCCTCTATAATGAAGAAGCACCTGACGGAAGAGCCGCCTAGCTTCAACAAGTTTGGCGTAACGATTCCAGAGGAGATAGAGCGCGTGGTGCGTCGCGCTCTGGCTAAAGAGCCGGAGGGTCGCCCGGCTACGGTCGAACAGTTTATTACGGAGTTGCGCGAGGCCGTGAACCTGAACTCCGCTTCAGTGAAGACGGCGCAAGGAACTACACACGATCTGGAATCGCAGACGATGGTCTCCATGCCGCACATCTCGCTCGCGTCGCGCGAGAAGAAGAGAGAGACGGGCGCAATCTCTTTATCGTCCCAGCCTCATCTGACAGAGATAACCTTGCGCGTTCACACAGACCCGCCGCAGTCTCGCGTCTTCGTCAACAATATCTCGGTCGGAGTATCCGATAGCGCGGGCGAGTTGATAGTTCCGGGCATGCTTCCCGGTATACATCGCGTGCGCGTCGTTCATGAAGGACATGCTGAGTGGGAGCGGCAGATGCAATGCGGCGACAGCGCAGAGTGCAGCGTTGAGGCGCGGCTTCAGAGAATCGCAGTAGACCCGCTCAGAACCACTCCAATTACAACGAGTGAACTGAACATCTCGCGGCACGACCCCATGGCCGGGACAATCAGCTCAACGTCGCTTGACCGAGAAGAGAGACAGACTGAGACGGCACGCTTGCGCGCTGATGAGGAAGCAAAGCGCAGGGCTGAGGAAGAAGCACGCTTGCGCGCAGACGAAGAGAAGGACAGGAAACATAAGGAAGAGCTTGAGCGCATATCCAGGCAGACAAGAGAGCTTGAAGAGAAGATTGAGCGCATGGCCGCTAACATGCCTGCTTCGGAAGTGAATCTTGATTCGACGCAACAGCAGCGATACGGCATAGTCACACAGCGACTCGGCACAGAGAGCCTGAGCGGTATCAACTCAGGCCAGGTCGCGCGCAAAGGTGGCGACACGATGGCCGCCATACCGCCAGCAGTTGTCGCCGCCGAGCCGAAAAAATCTTCCTCCTCCTCAATACTACTTATAGCTGCCGCCATTGTCATAATCTTAGGCGCAGGCGGCACAGGCGCGTACCTTTACATGCATAAAGCTGCCACTGGCGGCGGAAGCGGCGTGAGCATAGGAGAAGGCACTACGCCCGGCGTACCCGTAGGACATACTACGACCGTCAAGGCAGAGATGGTCAGCATCCCCGGCGGCGCTTTCAAGATGGGGCGCACGGGCGGACAACCGCAGGAGATTCCGCCGCACGATGTCAAGATTGCGCCTTTCATGATGGATGTCACAGAGGTGACGAACGCAGAGTATGCAGAGTTCGTGCACGAGACTAATCACACTCCGCCCAGCCACTGGGCAAACGGAGAACCGCTAGCGGGGCAGGAGATGTGGCCTGTCATCAACGTGTCGTTCAATGATGTGCAGGCGTTCGCCGAATGGCGCTCGAAGCGCGACGGCGTAACTTACCGCCTGCCTACTGAAGAAGAGTGGGAATATGCTGCGCGCGGAGGCGACCGCGACCTTCTTTACCCCTGGGGTAACACTTGGGCTGAAGATCACGCCGTCGTAAAAGAGTCTTCGCCGAGACCCGTAGGCACTTATCCAGACGGCAAGTCGCGTTGGGGCGTGCTGGATTTAATCGGCAACGTGTGGGAATGGACTTCGTCTAAAGCTTCTATATATACGGGAAGCGATCTGCCGCCAGTTCCGCCCGAGCAGCGCGACTGGGTCGTGATACGTGGCGGGTCATATGCTAGCGACACGACAGGCCCGCGCGCAGCCACAGCGACATTCCGCGATTGGGTCAAGCCCACTACGACGAACCCCGTGCTGGGCTTTCGCCTCGTTCGCACAATGCAGTGACGAGTGACAAGTGACGAGCAAGAACCATTTTGAATTTTTAATTCCTGGTTTTTAGTAGAAGAGATTCACTTCTTTCTTAACACTGAAAACTAAAATCTTAAAATTAAAGATTAAAAATTGTTCTTGTCACTGCCGTCATTCTTCACTTGCTCTTAAAAGGTTAAGCAATGAACACCTATTATCTCTTAAAAAGGGCATTTGCAGTTAGCGCGCTGGTTGTTTGCGTAGCGCTTCTGTTCTGTGTGGGCGTGAGCGCGCAGGAAGTTAGCGGCGATCTGGGCGCAGGCGCAGGCATCTTCAGGCCGAAGAATCCTGAGACGACGAGCAAGCGGCGCACGCCGAACAGGCCGAGGCCTACGCCGAACGCTAATCCTCGCCCGACGCACACGGTTAATCCGGCTGAGGTAGAGGAGCGTTTCGAAGATGCGCTGGACGAGGGCAACGAGGCGCGCGATGGCCGAAAATTTCTTGATGCGGAGCGAGCTTATCGCGGTGCGCAGACGATCAAGCCGGGCGACTGGCGCGCAGCCTACGGATTAGGCAATATCTACACAGACCAGCAGCGCTGGGATGAAGCAGAGCGCGCCTATCGTCAGGCCGTCACGCTCAACTCGTCGAAAGCAGAGGTGCATATTGCGCTGAGCTTCGTGCTAATACAGCCGCGCACAGGCAATAGCAACAACGCCAGGCTTCTGGCCGATGCTGAGACGTCGGCGCGACGAGCAATCCAGTTGCAGCCCGCGAACGCCATACCTTACGACCGGCTGGGCGCGGCGCTCGAAGCGCGCGGCATCACGGACAACAACACCGAGCAGGCTTATCGTCGTGCGATAGAGCTTGACCAGCAGTTCGCCGTCGCATATGTTCACCTCGCGCGACTTCTGCGCAAGATGAATCGCGTGCAAGAAGCTGAACCGCTCTATCATCGCGCGGAAGAGTTGGCGCACGACGCCCCTACGCTCGTACTCATAGCCGAAGCTTTGCAATCAGAGCAGCGCTGGGATGACACGGAGCCGCTATTGAAGCGAGCGATTGAGATGGACGCGCGCAATCCAAGCGCGCTCTACTTTCTGGGGCGAATGCTTGTTGTCCGCAAGCGTTATGAAGAGGCCGAGCCAATTCTGAAGCGCGCCATAGAAGTCAGCCCGCACAGCTTCGCGCCCTATTACGTTCTAGGCTCGGCTTATCTGCGCCAGGAGCGTTTCGATGACGCCGAGCGAACTGACCTACGCGTGGCAGAGTTCGCAACCGGAAATAATCGCAAACTGCTCGCAGGCGCATACGGGCTTGAAGGCGTCGGCGATGGCTACATGAGAGCCGGACGACGCGCCGATGCATTGCGCGTATATCTTCGCGCCCAACAACTAGACCCGACCAGCACTAGTCTGCAAGCCAAGATCGCCAGCGCGAGATGAGGAAAGGAAAGTAATGAGTGATAAGTGATAAGTGATAAGAAAGAGGTGAATGGTCAATGGTGAATGGAAGAAGCGGCTCTTATCCATTTACCATTTACTATTCACCATTTACCCTCTTATCACTTATCACTCATCACTTATCACTCGTAAATTATGCAGCGTTGCCCCAAGTGTAATCGTACGTATCAGGATGATGTGCAGAAGTTCTGCACATTCGACGGCAGTCGGCTGGTGAGCGACCGAAGCACTGCTCCGACGAGTTATGATCTGGATCGGACGGCCATAGACCTTGATAAAGACTTAACGACGCGTGCGGACAATCCCAATCTACGACAGACCATACCATCCGTTCCGCAGTCTGAGCCGCCTAAGCCTGCATTCGATCCATACAAGACTATAGCTGGACTTCCGCAGCAGCAGCAGACGGGCGATATTGGTAGCCGCAACACGGGGCCTACCTTTACACCGCAGTCGGACGCTCAGCCGCCACCACCGCCCCCACAGCAAGCGCCAACGGGCGGATTCCAACAGCCGCCGCAACAAACACCAACGGGTGGATTCGCGCCGCCCGATCAACAACAGCAGCAGGCGAGCACAGGAGGCTTCGCTCCTACGCAGCAACAGACATCAGCGCCGCTCCCTCAACAGCCTATGTCGTCGCCGCTTCCGCCTGCGCCAACGATGCAGCCGCAACACGCGCCGCCGCAGCATGCTCCGCAGCCGCAAGCACAGCACGCAGCGCAAGCCCCGGCCAGACGTTCGCGCGCGCCTTTGATAATCGGCGGAGTCGTCGTGCTACTCTTTCTGCTAATCGTTGCCGTAGCCGCAGCCTACTTCGTGCTCAATCGCCAGGGCTTCTTTGCCAGGCACACAGGATCGAACGCAAACGCGCGCACAGAAGAGAACAGAAACGCTGTGGCCGAGAATGCGAACACGACGGCGAACGTGAACACAAGCACGAACACTAACGCGAACACGAACATGGTGGCGCAACCTAGCACTTATGTGCCGCCGCCAAACGCCGTAAAATTCACAAACACGGTTGACAGGCTGTCGGACTCGAATCTCACGGCGCATTTTGTGCCGTTCACGTTCTATTACACGGACTCCTGGCAGATTGATCCTAAATCGGGGAAGCAAGGTTCGAGCAACTTCATTGAGGTCAGGCGCGAACTGTCGCCAACGCTTGTGCAGGAAAGTCTTACCGTCGGGTGGTACGAGAGCGGTGGGACGATTGATGCGGATCGCCAACGCTTCTCGACTCTGGTCGAAACTTACAGCAACAAATACGCCAAAGGCTTAGATAACTACCAGAAGGTCTCCGAAGGGCCTACGAAGGTGAACTCACTAGATGGCTACGAGTTCCGTTTTCAAGGTCATAGTATGACCGAGCGCGGTGATGTTAAATACTGGGGGCGCGTCATCTTTCTGCCTATGGGTAGCGAAGGCAGCAAGAATGGCGTGAGACTTACCATGTTCACAACTTCACTCGCGCCGGAATTGGGTGGAGTTGATGACGTTGGTGTCCACGGCCAACTGCCATTGATTCTTGATTCATTCCGCTTCGGCGAATAACTCACGAAACAGTTTTCAGTTTTTAGTTTTTAGTTTTAAGAAAAAGCTACTAACTTTGCTGACAATCAACTAACTGAAAACTGAAAACTAAAAACTGAAAACTGTAGTTAAGGGTGAACTCTCCAATGAAGATTTATTTAATAGAGGAGCGTCAGGGACAACCAGCCCGCCCTGAGCGCGCATATGAAGGAACGAGTATAAGGATCGGGCGCGACGGCAGCGAATGCCAGATCGTGTTCGATCAAAAAGAGTGGCCTATGGTATCGCGCAAACACGCAGAGTTTCGGCTGCGTGATGGCCGGTGCGTTCTGGCAGACACCAATTCGCGCTTCGGAACTTTTTTTGATAACCAGCGCGTGACAGAACCCGTAGAAGTTCACGCGGGCGGCGCGGCGCAGTTCGGCGCAGGCGGGCCTGTGCTTCGCATCGCTCGCATAGAGCTTGCGCCAGCAGAGCAACCCGCAAAGTCTTTCAATCTTGAGACGAAGCGCGACGATCAATCGCCTAGAGAGGCTGCGACGGTCACGCCTGCGAGCAAGCCCGGACAGCCGCAGCCGGTTGCCCCGCCGCCTCAGCCACAGCGCGCCATAACGCCTGAACCTTCGATTCAGCAGCATGTACAGCAACCTCCCGCGCCTAAGCCAGCGCCGCCCGCGCGCCCCGCAGAACCTGCGTTCGTTGAGCACGTGAGCGGCGCAACGGGTCCGCTTGGCCGCGTTCAGATTAGCAAGGACTTGACGACGCTTGGGCGCGATCCGGGCATGGACGTCACGATTGCCGCCGCAGCCGCAGTCGTCTCGCGCCGCCACGCAGAGATTAAAAGAGAGAACGGCCAGTTCGTGCTCTCGACCGCATACAGCTAGGCATGGGTGGGCCAAAACTGAAATTCGTTAGCCCGTCTCACCCTGCTCCCGCCGGAGCGAGCCACGCGGGACAGCGCGCCGTGTCAGGCGCTGGCTTACCGGTGGCGGTCGCGCCCGTGCCACCTGCTATGGGCGGCATGCCCTACTCTTCGCAGGCTGCTGGCCTGGGCACAATGGTGGTGAAAGGCACAGGCGCTTTGCCGCCTCAGCAGCAAGCGGCTCAGGCCGGTGGCGCGCAGCCGCAGCTTCTCATGCATCGCCTGTTTGATGGAAAGCAGGCTTTGACCATAGGACGCGCGCCCGACAACGACATACACCTGGACGGTCTGCAAATCTCAAACCATCACGCGCGCTTCGTAAACTCTGGCGGCGCGGTCGTAGTCGAAGACACCAATTCAACCAACGGCGTCTACATCAACGGCCAGCGCATAACGGGTCGCCGCCAGATACAGCCGCAGGACATAGTGCAGGTTGGCCCCTTTGTAGTACAGGTCAACCAGCACGGCGTCGCTATCTATGACACACGGTCGAAGACGCGCATTGACTGCATAGACATCACTAAGGTCGTGACGAACCGTTCAGGCGGCGGGCAGATAAAGCTGCTCGATGACGTTGATCTCACGATTCAACCGAATGAGTTCGTTGGACTGCTTGGGCCATCGGGCGCGGGCAAATCAACGCTTATGGATTCACTAAACGGCATGCGCCCCGCTACGAGCGGCCACGTGCTGATTAATAACCTGGACCTTTATCAGCATCTTGATTCGCTAAAGCAATCCATAGGTTACGTGCCGCAGGACGACATCATTCACCGCGAACTGACGGTCTATCGCACGCTCTACTATGTTGCTCGTCTTCGACTCTCGCGCGACGCTTCGACGGAAGAGATTGACAAAATCATCAACGAAGTGATGGACGTGACCGGGCTATCGGAAAGACGCGACGTGCCCGTGAGTCAATTGTCTGGTGGTCAGCGCAAGCGCGTCTCAATCGCAGTTGAGCTAATCACGAAGCCTTCGGTTATCTTTTTGGACGAACCCACGTCGGGGCTTGATCCTGCGACGGAAGAGAAGATCATGCGACTTTTCCGGCAGATTGCCGAAAGCGGGCGCACGGTTATCTTGACGACGCACGCTATGGAGAACGTCAAGCTCTTTGACAAGATAGTGGTGATGATGAGAGGCAAGATGGTCTGGTACGGGCCGCCTATGGAAGCGCTCGCGCACATACAGGCCGATAGCTTCAAAGACCTCTACGACAAGTTGGAAGCTCCAATCAACCAGCGCATCTCGCAAATGCCGCCGCTGCCTGCGAACGCAACGAAAGAGCAGAAGCAGGAATACAAGCGCATCAAGGAACAGATTTCCGATCAGGTGGCAGAAGAGTGGAAGCAGCGCTTCACTCGAACTGAGCAGTACCGCCGGTTCGTCGTAGAGCCTCTGACGGGCGTGAGCCGCAATGTTCAGCAGGCAGCGCCGCAGCGCAATCGTCCGACCGTGACGGACTCGCTACGCCAGTGGGCCACGCTCTCGCGCCGCTACTTCGAGGTGCTCTCGCGCGACAAGTTCAACCTGCTGATTCTTTTTGGACAAGCGCCGCTCATAGCGTTTCTGACCTATCTGGTCGTCGGCGCGAAATCGCCGCGCGACTTCCCCTACTTCATGCTGTCGCTCGTCGCCATATGGTTCGGCACGAGCGTCGCGGCGCGCGAGATAATACGCGAGCGAGCGGTCTACACACGCGAGCGCATGGTGAATCTGGGGCTGATGCCGTACGTAGGCTCAAAGCTCTTCGTGCTCTCTATGATAGTGGGCTTGCAGTGCATACTGCTCTTTGGCACGCTGAAGTTCTTCGACCTCGCAGGATTGATGAAGTTTCCGGGCTGGTCAATTCCGCAACTCATCATCGTTCTGATTACAAGCATGGTCGGCATAGCCTTGGGCCTCTTCGTCTCCGCTATAGTGAAGACATCTGAGATGGCTACGAGCCTTGTGCCGCTCATACTCATCCCGCAGATTCTCTTCTCAGGTCTAGTAGGGATTCCCGAAGGCACGGCGAAAGTCATAGGCCTTGCGATGCCGGCCACATGGTCTTTCGACGAATTGAAGCGACTCTCCGAACTTCCCGTCTTGCGCGGCGCAGACGAGGGCGCAGAGCCTTCTCAAACGCCTGCCAAGAATCAGGGGCGCGGTTTGCTGAAGCAACTGGAAAGGGAGAACGACGAGCTTATAGCCAAAGCGCGCACAGACATCAAGAATTACAAGCAGAGAGCGGATGACGCACAGGACAGATTCAAGAAGAAGATGGATGATTACATAGACAGGGGAGGCACAGGCGCAAGGCCGCAGATGGAATCACTGGGCGACCCGCCCAAAATAGATGACCCGCACAAGATTCCTAATGATGACAAGAGCGAGTACATAGACTTTCTGCACCCTTGGGGCAATCTAGTCATCAATCCTCTTGTGCTCCTCTTAATGTTCTTCGGGCTAATCGGCGCAACCATATTAACCTTGCGCGCTCAGGACATAGGATAAGGACAGGTCAGTACCGCCTGCTTAAGCTGGGCGGGTAGCTTCGCAAAGGCAAAAGGTAAAAGTCAAAAGTAAAAAGGGATAAGGCGAAAAGCATTTCAATTAAAAATTAAAAGCGGTTTGCGGCCTTCCTTTTGCCTTTTACCTTTTGCCTTCTTCACTTGCCCGCTAGCCGCATCCGACACAGACCACTATGAAAGATTCATTAAGCTTTATCGCGTCGCACAGCACGCGCCGCCGCACATTTTTAACAGCATGTCTCTTGTGTTTCTTGCTAGCAGGTACTCTCTTGGCGAATTACGCCTTGGCCTTCTTCGCTCAGTCGCAAGCTACTTTCCCCACGCCGCCAACGGATCGCACGCTCGTTTATTACACAGACGAGAGCAATCATCTCATGGCGCTTCCGTTCGAGACGGGCACGTCGCCGCTCAACGCGGACGCCGTTGCAAAGAGTGACCGCCACAGTTACCTTGAGTTAACCCCAGTCTTGGGTTGAAAA
>MNJR01000034.1 GCA_001920415.1 Acidobacteria bacterium 13_1_20CM_3_53_8
ACGTCAACCTCGCTCACCTCCGGCATACCAGCAAGCTCGTCATCGCGCTGAAATTTTTGGGGGATTATCTCGTCCATCTCAACCTCTTCGACATCTAGAGGCGGAAGACGATAGCCAATTCTACCGGGCTGCGAACGCTCGAATATAAGCGCTTCGTTCTGCGAAATGTGCGGCACAACTTTTTTTATATCCGATGAACTCATTCCTTAAAATCCAAGCCTTCAAAGCTTGTTAACACAAAGCTGAAAAATCAAATTCAACTTCATAACAACTGCTCAACCCGTTTGCGAGCTTAAGAATTTCCCTTTGCGCCTTTGCGTGAACCTGCAATTAACATGAATCTTGAGCTTTAAGTGAATTGCAGGTTCACGCAAAGGCGCAAAGATAAGAGATAAGCTCGCTAAGGTTTTGAATCGCGCTTTAAGTTCCGCCGTGACTTTGAATCATCTCACTGGAAACTGCCGCCAGACCTTCGACGAGCGAATCTATTTCCCGGCGCGAATTGACCTCTGTGACGCAGACCAGAAAATCTTGCGCGCGGTCTGGGAAGTAGCGCGAGAGCGCAAGGCCGCCCGTGATCTTCTTATCTTGCGCCAGACGAGACAGAAGTTCTTTGGCCCCAATCGGCGCACGCACAACGAATTCGTTAAAGACCGGAGAAGTGAAGGGAATCGAGAAGCCTTCGATCTCTTTAATCTTGCGTGCGGCGTAGGCAGCCTTTTGCGCGCACTGTCGCGCAGTTTCCTGAAGCCCTCGCGGCCCCATAGTCTCTAGATAGACGGTCGCGGCCAGCGCTATCAATCCTTCGTTGGTGCAGATGTTCGACGTGGCCTTCTCGCGCCTGATGTGCTGCTCGCGCGTCGCTAAGGTCAACACATAGCCGCGCCTTCCTTCCCTGTCGTAAGCCTCGCCTACCAGACGACCCGGAATCTGGCGCGCGTACTTTTCGCGCGTTGCAAAGAGACCGACGTATGGGCCGCCGAAAGAGAGCGGCACGCCGAATGATTGACCTTCTGCGACAACAATGTCCGCGCCGCTTGAACCGGGCGAGCGAAGAAGCCCCAAAGACATGGCCTCTGTGATTGCTACGATTAAAAGAGCGCCGATGGCGTGAGCTTTATCTGCCAGAGCATGCAGGTCTTCTACACAGCCGAAGAAATTCGGAGACTGCACGACGAGCGCGGCCACTTTGCCATCGAGCGCGTTAAGACTTTCTGGCAAAGTCGTGCCAGCCTCAGTGCAATAGACAGAGTGTTGAAGCTCTATGCCCGCGTGCTGCACGTAGGTATTGATTACTTCAAGATATTCAGGATGAACCGCGCTTGAGACTATAACCTTGTTGCGGCGCGTGACGCGCTCGGCCATGAGCACGGCTTCTGCAAGAGCGGTCGAGCCGTCGTACATGGAAGCGTTGGCTACTTCCATCCCGGTTATCTGGCAGACTAAAGTCTGAAACTCGAATATCGCTTGCAGAGTCCCTTGCGAGATTTCGGGTTGATAAGGCGTGTAGGCTGTGAAAAATTCGGAGCGCGAAATGAGATGGTCAACAATCGTAGGGCTGTAGTGCGAGTAAGCGCCCGCGCCAAGAAAACTCGCGCGACGCGCGGCAACATTTTTCGCAGCAAGATTTTCAAAACCTGCGAGAAGCTCAAGCTCTGAAATTGCCGCAGAAGTCTTCAGCGGCTCAGTGAGCCGCAAGTCAGCAGGGATGGAATCGAAAAGCTCTTCGGCGGAACTGAGTCCAACCTGGCGCAGCATCTCTGCGCGCTCGTCGGGCGAGTTTGGGATGTAACGCAAAGCTTATTCACCTTCCGATTTAGTAAAATCTTCGTACTCGGCTGCTGTCAACAGGCTGTCAACCTCGCCCGGATTTGAAAGACGCATCCTGACCATCCAGCCTTCGCCGTAAGGATCGTTGTTAACTTTCTCAGGCTCATCAGAAAGCGCGTCGTTGACTTCAACGACTTCGCCAGAGACGGGCGTGAAAATTTCAGAGACGGCCTTGACGGATTCGACCGTGCCGAACGACTCGTGCGCGCCGAACGGTTCGCCAGCCTTCGGCAACTCTACATAAACCACATCGCCCAAAGAATTCTGCGCGTAGTCTGTGATGCCTATAACGCCCGTGTCGCCTTCGACCCTGAGCCATTCGTGATCCTTGCTGTAATGTAAATCATCTGGAATGTTTGCCATTTTAACCCTCACATTTTGGATTTTAGATTTTGGATTTTAGATTAGAGCTTCTCTCTTCTTGAATTTTGGCATCGAAAACTCAAGCTGCACATTTTCATTCAATCCAAAATCCAAAATCCAAAATCTAAAATCCAAAATAAACTCTATTGTCGCTGCCTCTTGTAGAATGGTGTCTTAACAATCTTCGCGCCGATTGCGCGACCGCGAACATCAATCTGTATGTCCTGTCCTTCGCCTGTGTGTTCGACGGGGACATAAGCCATGCCTATGTTCTTCTTCAAGAAAGGCGCTGGACTGCCCGATGTGACTCGCCCTACCTTTTGTCCGTCAACGAGAACGTCCTGATCGTCGCGCGCAATGCCGCGCTCGGTCATCTCAAAGCCTACGAGCTTGCGCTTGACGCCCTCTTCCTTCTGTTGTGCAAGGCGCTCGCGCCCTATGAAGTCGCCTTTGTTCAGTTTGCAAATCCATCCCAGGTTGGCTTCTAGCAGAGTCGTCTCCTCAGTAATCTCGTGACCGTAGAGCGCCATGCCCGCTTCAAGACGGAGCGTGTTGCGCGCGGCCAATCCGCACGGAAGCACACCTTCCGGTTTTCCGTAACCGCCCGCATTCAGGATTTTGTTCCAAAGCTGCTCGGCCTTGTCCGGCGCAGCGTAGACCTCGAACCCATCCTCGCCCGTGTAGCCAGTGCGCGAGATGATTGCTGGAACTCCTTCAACTTCGCCTTCGCTGAAATGGTAATACTTTATCTCTTCGAGCGGAGTTTCCGTGAGCTTCTGAAGAATAGGGATTGCTTCGGGGCCTTGCAAAGCTATCTGACAATATTCCGCGCTCGCGTTGCGAAGTTCAACCCGTTCATCTTCATGATGCGACCTGATCCACTCCCAATCCTTATCGGTCGTCCCGGCGTTTACGACCAGCAGCAGGCGATCTTCTGTAAAACGATAGACGAGCAGGTCGTCAACGACTGTGCCTTCGGGCGTAGTGAGCGTGGAATATTGAGCCTGACCGTCAACGAGTTTCGTTACGTCGTTCGACGTGATGCGATTGACGAAAGGAATCGCGTCAGCGCCGCGAACGTCAATCTCGCCCATGTGCGAGACATCGAAAAGCCCTGCAACGGTTCGCGTGCGCAGGTGCTCTTCGACTGTGCCCGCAGGATATTGCACGGGCATGTCCCACCCGCCGAACTCGACCATGCGCCCGCCCAAACTGCGATGCACCGAATTTAATGGAGTCTGCTTGAGATTTTGCGCGCTCAACCCTGAACACCTTGCGGCTCAAAGAGAAGCCGAGGGATGCTAATAACTTCATTGTGTGTAAAGCGAAACTGAAACCTAGCACGCCGCGCCCGGTGCGTCAAGCGAGTTGGAAAGTATCATTGTAGGAGAGAAATTGTCCGGGATTTTAAGAGTTGAAGGGCGAGATTACTTCAACATCCAGAGCTACTGTAAGAGCCGCTGCTGAATTGAACAGGGGCGGAGGTCACAGGAGTTGTCCAAAGCAGCCCTGTGCGCCGCCAGCGTTCTCGCAACCTTTCTCCCAATTGTCTGGACTCGTACCATGTGGAGACGCCGATTTTAAGAAGATGTTCTCCGGCTATGATTGCGCCGACGGGAATCGGCGCACTTTCGCGTACAACTGGCAGAGAAACGGTCAGTTCCGTCTCAAAATTTTCTTTGGGCGAAAGTAGAACGAAATCCCTGCCAAGTGATGGTCTATCAAGATTCTCTGGCCCGAGTTGTAAGTAACGGGAGCCAGTCGTCATCATTTGATAAGAAGGTTGATTCAGATTCGAGCTGACCCAGACTTGGAAGAATAGGTTATTGCCTCTGTAAAGTATGAGCTTCTGCGCGCCTGCGTTCCTGTAATTGAGACGGAGTTTGAGATGAAGAACATCTACGCCGCCAGACCCTGCGCAGAACTTTTGACCTATGATTTTAGCTGTGAGTTGTAGTTCCCGTGTTTGAGTGCTGGTCTGCGCGTAGAGCGCTAAGGGAAATACGATTAACAGCAGAAGAGCAAAGCTCGCGCGTAGCATCCTTCATACCTAAAATTTTCGCTCGCGCACGTTTACTTTCTGCACGACGAGGACGACGCGCAGGGTCTCTGGCCTGCGGTCGTAAGAGGCTGGAACAAAGGCCGCATCGCGGCGAAGCGCATCCTGAAACTCTTCCAACATGCGCGGGTCGCGCGGAGCCTGCACCACGCCAGCGAGCGAAGCCTGACCGTCCCAGAAAACATCCGTCAGAACGACCATGTCATCATCGCCAGCGCGGTCGTGACCGTGAAGCGGAGACCAAACGAGTGCAGCAAGCGAGCCTCGCGGATTCAGGCTTGGCGATTCAGTGGAGTAGGGCGCGCGTCGCGCGGCGTAATTCTCAGCCGTAACCGGCTGGCTTATGTCGTAATCCTCGCCCGTTGTGCTCTGAGTAGCGAAGACACGCAAAGCTATTGCGTCGGTCTCGCGTTGTGACACCTCCCAGTCGCGCAACGCCTGCATGTGCGGGCGGAAGGCTGAGATAAGAACCAGGAACAGGATAACGGAAGCAAACGAACCAATCGAGTACGGCATCAGACGCGGCTCAATCCAGCGCAGGACTGCGACGTGAAGCGGTATCTCAGGTGCGCGGGCGCGAGCGGCGGCTTCTATGATGAGCGCGTCTGTGATGGAAGGAATAAGTTCAGGCGGAGGAGTGGCGCGCGAAAGCTGCGCAAGCCCGCGCGTCATCAAACGCAGTTGGGCCAACTCCTCACGGCACACCGGGCACGCTTCCATATGCGCATTGCAAGCAGTACGCGAGGGCTGCGTCAACTCGTCGTCAACGTAAAGCGAAAGAGCCTGTTGTATTTCCTCGCACGACATAAAGCTGGGTTTCGGGTGTCAGGTGCCGGGTGCCAGTAGATGTCTTTAACCGACACCTGACACCCGAAACCCGTCACCCGTTTTTCGGATGGCTCACCGACCCCGGCTGCTCCCTTACCTGAAAGGAAGCAACTCGCTCGGCCTTAATGACTCTCGCAGGCTTTTGGCTTCTCTCATGAAAACGATCATCATAAACGGGTGTTGCTGGCCGCGTTTTCAATATCGCTCACTTGCTGAAGCCTCGACAAGCCCGGACGAGCGCCAAAGACCGTCTCGCGTCACTTCGACCCATTGGCACCGAGTTTTACAGTGAAGCCGGGGCGGGTCAGCCATCCACTAATATGATTTTGGATTTTAGATTTACGATTTTCGATTGAAGGCAAGCCGTTAGAAATAGCATGCCTCCCATCATTAACTTAAATCGCAAATCGTAAATCTAAAATCCAAAATCTAAAATTACAAAGAGCTAAGTTTGCGTCGCAATTCCGTGCGACCGCGCGAAAGTCTGGATTTGACCGTGCCGATGCTTATCTCAAGCGTCGAGGCGATCTCCTCGTAAGTAAAACCTTCAACGTCTCGCAGAATGACGACCTCACGGTAGGAGCGGCCAAGCGAGTGAAGCGCGTTGCAAATTGCACGTTCGCGTTCGTGCGCCAGCGTCTCCTGCTCAGGATCGCGCGCGTTAGTGACACGCAGGCTTGCGCTCAAGGGCTGCTCTGTGTGGCCGTCCGGCATGTCAAGCGAGACTGTAACGTCTCTACGGCGTCGTCGCCACCATCGCCAACGGTTGCGAGCCTGATTGATGGCGATCCTGTAAATCCATGTTTTCAAATCGGCGTCGCCCCGAAAGCTCTTGATACTCTGAAAAGCGCGCAGGAAAGTCTCTTGCGTTAGGTCGCGCGCTTCTTCAGCATCTTCCGTCAGACGATAGAGCAGGCCGTAAACTTCGCCGGACCGCTCCGTGACTAGCCTGTTGAATGCTTCAGGCTCGCCCGCCTTCAATCTTTCAACGAACCATTCCTCGCCAGAGGTGCGGACTTCGCCGTTGGTAGCCGCAGCAACCTGCTCCAGCTCCAAATGCCCGCTCAGCGCAATTGGCTCTCCGTAGCTCACTCCCTAACCTCCGGCGCTGGGAAGCTTTGAAGGAAGGCCACGGTCGCTTCCCGGACAGTCCGCAGCTTTAGACACCACTTTCCTGAGTTTGTTCCGAAGTTTTTAAAAGCAGGGATGAAAGAAGAAGGGGGAAAAGGGTAAGAGGGAAAGAGGGGAAAAGGATAAGGCAGCTCGTCATTATCCTTTTTCCCTTTTACCCATTTCCCCATTTCACCTTATCTCTTCATCCTTCATCCCTTGTTTTTAGCCGAGCGTAGCACGCTCGCGCCTGACGGTCAAACAACTTCTTTCGGCCTTGCTTGACAAGCTTTCTCTGCGACCGCTAGCATGGCTTTTTACGACTCATACCATAAAAATGAACGCTTTTGACAGTGCGTTCTTGCAAGAGGAAAAACGAGTGGCAAAGTACAAGAAGAAACGGGCGCGCGAACTGAAGCACGACCAGTTCCGCGACACCACTATGAAAGTCTTCGAGCGCATAGGAGATCGTCTAGAAGGAAGAGGGCGCACGATTCTTTACGCCATAGGCGGCGTTATAGTGCTGGGCCTCCTCGTCTGGGCGTTCACAGCGTGGCGTCACAAGAAGAATGAAGAGGCTGAGCGCGCGCTCGGTCGTGCCATAGAGATTCAGCAAGCAGAGGTGAGCGCTTCGCCCGCGCAGCCGGGTCAGCCTGCATCAGAGCTTACTTTCCCAACCGAAAGCGCACGCGCGCAACGTGCAGTTGAAGAGTTTCAGAAGGTCGCCGCAAAATATCCTTCGTATAACGAAATCTCGCGTTACTTCATAGCCACGAATCTGCTGACAGTTGACAGAAACAAAGGGCTGAGCGAGCTTGAGGCTTTGTCCAAAAGCAGCGATCCAAAAGTTGCCGCACTCTCTAAATTCGCGCTGGCGCAGGCGCGCGAATCGGACGAGCAACTGGACGCCGCCGTAACTCTCTACAACGAGCTTGCACGCCAGACTAATTCACCCATCCCGCCCGATACAATCAACCTGCGCCTTGCAGCCATTTACGAGCGACAGGGCAAGAAGAAAGAGGCCGCAGACCTTCTCTTCCAGATAATTGAAGCGGCGCGCAAAGCAAAAGGGGCTGACGGAAAGCCCGCCCCGCAATCTGCTGCCGCAAGAGATGCAGCGCAGAAACTGCAACGTCTTGACCCCGAACGCTACGCGCAACTGCCCCCGGAACCAGCGCCAGCAGGACTACCATTTTAGTGATTTTGGATTTTAGATTTTCGATTTTGGATTAAGCGATTGAGCATCTCTCAAGTTGAGATTTAACTGCTTATGCTTGATTCATTACTCCAATCTAAAATCCAAAATCTAAAATCCAAAACCGAGTAGATGGATAACCTGACGCATTCGCTCGTTGGCCTTGCCGCCGCAAAGGCGGGTCTTGAGCGGTGGTCGCCAGCCGCGACTACGCTGTGCGTGCTTGCTGCCAACGCGCCAGACATTGACGTGCTCTCGGTTTTCGGTGGTCGTTGGGCTAGCCTGCATTATCACAGAGGCATAACTCATTCAATCGTAGGCACGCTCACGCTCGCAATACTGTTGCCCCTCATCTTTTATCTTATAGGGTTGTTAGTCTCGCGCCGCTCTCGCAAAGAGAATCAACTAAAATTTCGATGGCTTCTGCTTGCGTCCCTTCTTGTCACGGCGACGCACCCTTTGATGGATTGGACGAACAACTACGGGCTGCGTCCTCTTCTCCCTTGGAACGGAAGATGGTTTTATGGCGACCTTGTGTTTATTGCCGATCCGTTGATATGGCTTGTGCTGGCGGGCGCGACCTTCTTGCTTACGTCCAGAACGTGGCGACAGAAATTCTTTTGGACTCTGCTGTGGCTGATTACAAGTGCGGGCGTGATTCTTCTTCCTCTTCGCAATCCGAATGTCTCTATCCCGCTCGCCATTCGCATCATCTGGCTTGTTGGTTTTCTGGGCTTCATCATTGCGCGTAACACTCGCATCGTACGAACGTGGGGACGAGCCATTCCTATCATTGCGCTAGTCTCTATTGTAATCTACTGGGGCGCTCTGGCACTTTTGCACGCACGCGCTCTTCATCTAGCGGAAGCTGAAGCCGCATTGCTTGCTGAGCAGAATGGCGAGACAGTTTCGCGCGTCGCCGCTATGCCTGAGCTTGCTAATCCGTTAAAGTGGCGATGCGTTGCCGAGACCGACAGGGCGATTTACAGGTTCGAGACAAGAGTTAATGAAAGAAATGGAAACGGCGAGCTATTAAAACGTTATTCTAAACCAGAGGGAGAAGCAGCCGTACTCGCAGCGCGTGCCGCAGAGGATTGGAGAAGTAAAATCTTTCTGGACTTCGCAAGATTTCCCGTGGCAAGAGTCGAAGGCGATTGCATGACAGAAGCGCTTGTCCAGTTTGCAGACTTACGTTTTACAGAACCGGGCGGGCGCGGCGGAAACTTCTCGCTGGAAGTTCCCGTTGAGTGTGATACACAGAACGCGGAGGGCACTGGAGTCAGGTGAGCGATAACGCGGAACGTAGCGGATTCAAAGCTTTCACAGATTCGATTTCATCTGCGGAGCTTTCAAAGCCTGGAGCATCTAGCTCAGTAAGCGTGCGCGTGTCTCCGGGCAGCTACCTTGCAGTCTCTTTCATCCTGACCTTTGCGGCAATCATAGTCTCTCGTAATGAATTCAGTTCGCTCGCTCTTCTCCTTCTGATTGTGGCCTGGCCTGTCACACTTTCCCTGGCCTTCTTCGACCGCGTTGTCTTCGATGGACGAAAACTTTCGCGCACAGGAATAGTCGCGCTCGTCTCACGTCTGCGCGGTCGCAGGCTGGAGCTTTCCGTTGACCAGATAGAGCGCGTAGAGATGAGCGCTGTGCGCACGCTTAGAAGCGCAGGGCGCGTGCGTTATCGTTATCGTTGTGAAATGAGCAGCGAGAGCGTGACGTTGGTCTTCGCTTCAGGCGGGCAGGGGTTCAGGCGTATGGTGCGCCTGCTCTTTCCGTTAATTGGAGATGAAAAGCTTGACGCGCGAAGCTGCGATTTGCGCGATTACCTCACAGATCAAAAATCGCTGAACTCTGCTCTTGAAGCTGTGCATCTTGCGCCTTCGTCTGTTCTGGAAGAGTCTGAAGAAAGCGTGCTGCAAGGCGTTAAGAGTAATAGCAAACGCACCGACACTGACTCAGGACAGTTATCCGAACGGGACGCAGAGCGGGGCCGTCTGCTTCGCCTTCTTGCCAATCAATTGCGCGTAATGGGTCGTCTGCGTGAATCCTCAGAAGCTTTTCGTCGTGCGTTCTTGCTTCTGCCGCGCGAGGGGGGTCTTCTTTACGAATACTCAAGGCTTCTGCGTTCGCGTGCGAGCGCCGCAGGCGATGCGCGATTGTTGTCGCGTTCGCGCGCTGCGCTGAGGCTGGCTATAAAACGTGCTGGCGATAACGCGAGCGTGCTTGAGCGCGCAGGTGAGAGTTTGGTTGAAGCGGGCGATGCGCGCATCGCTGAAGAAGCGTTTCGTCGCGTGCTCACCTTGAACCCGCGCTCGTTTCGCGCGGCGACGGGGCTGGCAGAAGTTGCTTTGCGCAGAGGCCAACTCGCGCACATCATTCATCATTTCCGCAATGCTCAGACAATCGCAACCGATAAAGCATCGCGCCGATTCGCTGCGCGTGAGGCAGAGTATTACGCGCGGCTTTGCGAAGACGACGAGTACATGCTTGCAGAGATGAAAAGAATCAAGTGGCTGCATCACCTGAACGGCGCGCGACGCACTCTGGTGAGAACAACTTTTGCCGCGCTGCTCCTGGCAGTTGCCGGATCATTCTTTGATGAAGCCCTTGCCTCAGTCGGCTGGTCAATCGCATCAGGCGCGCTCGCCGCATGGATGATGACGGCGGCAGCGATAAAACTTTTGCTTCAAAGAAGAAAGATAAGAGAGAGTTGAAAGGGAGAAGAAGAGAGAAGCGTAGCCCCTGAAAGGGGCGATAGAGTAAAGCCCAGGGCGCAAGCCCTGGGTTTATGCAAAGAAGAAGAATTAAAGCCCCGTAGGGGCGACAGAACCGCGCGAGGCTGAGGCTAAAGAGATTCCATTTTGCCCCCTCATCCCTAAACTTCTGTCGCCCCTACGGGGCTTGCGTTCATTTATTATATGTAAACCCAGGGCTTGCGCCCTGGGCTTTACTCTGCCGCCCCTTTCAGGGGCTGATCGAGTCGCTGTCAATGATCAAGATTCATTCGCACTTCGCTATAATTCTGAGTCGTCTCTAAACTACATCTCAGGCGCGGCTTTCTTTGCGCGCGCTGTCGGCGCTTTACGCGCGGTGCTCTTGCGAGCAGTCGTGCCATCGCCTTCAGCAGCAGAAGCTTCGCTCTTCGCGCTTCTCCTATTCTTAGGCTTTGGCTCTATGACAGAGCTTACGGCTTCGGATACTGCCGAAGCTGTGTCGTTCATAATCTCCCGCGCGCCTGTGGCTATGTCTTCTGAAATCTCGCGCACGGGTTCTGGGATGATAGTACGGGCGGCCTGTTCTGTGGCGGATGCTACGGCATGAGTTGCGTGCTCGGGCTGTCGCTTCGACTCAGGATTTAGAAATGAGTCCCAACGATAATTCGGCCTCTCCATCTTTTCCGAAAGACGCTTGAAGACAAGATCGGTCACGGTGTTGGTCACCCATTTGTGATAGAACTCGCCCACGGAATAGACATCTGCATCCGGCGCAGGGTTCATGAAATCAATCGCGTAAGGAATACCGTCTTTGATTGCGAACTCTACTGTGTTGATGTCGTAGCCGAGCGCACGGCAGAGCGTCTGCACGTCTTTGGCTACGCGATGAGCCAATTCAGGCGCTAGATAGTTCGGGTCATGTATGTACTGCTCGCCCGAAAGGTAGGGCTTGCGCGGGTCGTAGGCCATTATCATCACCTCTTCCTGTCCTATGCAGTAGCAGCGAACGAACTGGTCGAAGTTGATGAACTCCTGAAGCGTCATGCAGAGCGTGCCCGTCTGGTCGTACTCGTACCAGAGTTCTTCCAGCGTGTTGACGCGCGAGACGTTCTTCCATCCACCGCCGTCGAAAGGCTTCAAGATTGCGGGCAGTCCCGTGTAATCAACAATGGCCTGCCAGTCCAGAGGGTATTCCAGATTGCGCAAGGATTCGCTGGTTACGCCTTCTATGTAATCCTTTTGGGGCAGCAGCACGGTCTTTGGAACCGCTACGCCCAGCTTTGCTGCGAGCGAGTAGTTGAAGAATTTATCGTCGGCAGACCACCAGAACGGATTGTTGATGATGATTGCGCCTTCAAGCGCAGCTTTTTTCAGGAATGCTCTATAGAAGGGGATTTCGTGCGAGATGCGATCAATAATCAGGTCATACTCTGGCCCGTAGTCTAACCTTACGCCGTCCAATTTAATGAACTCCGCGACCACATCGCCCTGCCCGCGCTCGTTTATGCTCTCTATTAGTGCAGCCGGGAATGACTGTTCGCGGCCAACCAGAAGTCCTACTTTTTTCATAAAACTCTTCCTTTCAAAATTAAGTCTGGAGTCTGGAGTCTAGAGTCTGGAGTCAAAAGATAAAAAGCTTTTGGCCTTTGACTCTAGACTCCAGACTTCAGACTCCAGACTTATTCTTTTCACCATATTTGAGAACTGAGAACTCTACAGGCCGTCGCACTTGGTTGTCAATCCGCTAACAGGCATCGCGGGCTGTGCCGCCGGGCATCTATAAACAGGGGCGCAAGTCGTTGGAATTATAAACCTTCGGTGCGCGCTTTTTAACCCGGTTATGTTAGAATCAATTTTACATAGGATGGCAGAAAGTCTTCCCTTCATGCCCGGCCATCACTTTTCAAGCTTTTAAGAAGGAGCGCCAACTTTAGTGTTCAGACCTCTTATTATAGCTGCAAGCTTGCTCTCGCTTCTTGCGTGCGGGAGCTTGCTCTTCGTGCAGAACGGTGCGGCGCAGCAGTCCACATCAGCGCAGAATAATAATGCGCCCGCGTCAAACGCGAATACATCTACAAGACAGAATAACTCTAACTCCAGCGCACAGCGTCCAAACGAGAACAATAACCCCTCTGCAAGAAATGCTACGGCAGAACAGGTTGCAGAGTATGCAGTCTTCATCTACGGCACGCGCCCAGGATTGAAGCAGATACGCAGCAAGGGCGTGGAGCACGGGCGCAACATTCGCACAGGCTCGGACGGTCGGACTGAGGAATCAATTTACGACCGCCGCTTCATACGCGGCGAGCGTACCGAGCAGGATCGCATCAGGCTGGATCAGAAAACGCCTACGCTCGAGTATTCGCTCATATACGGCAGCGGGAAACTCTGGGGGCTGATTAACGGGGCGACCTTCACGCCGCGCCACGAGACCACAGTGGATTTTCTTTCAGACATGTGGCATGGCATTGACGCGCTCCTGCGTTACAAGGAGAACGGGTCTAAGCTCAATCTTGTGGGTCGTGAGAAGCGGCAGGGGATTGACCTTTACATGCTTGATGTGACGGACACACAGAACCGCAAGACACGTTTCTACGTTAGCTCTAGAACATGGCGCGTGCTCTGGCTAGAATATGAAGAGCCTGCGACCGAAGGCGGCCCCGTAGTCAAATACCAGCGCCGCTTCTACGATTATCGCTACGCGCAGGGCACGCTTGTTCCGTTCCGCTCCGTACTCTACGAGGATGGTCATCAAACTCAGGAGAATAACATCATGACCGTCACTTACGGCGTCAGGCTAGAAAATTCTCTCTTCGAGAACCCTGAGAACTCCACGACTGCCTCGCAACCCTGAAAAACAAGGATGCGCGAAAGGATGAGGGGGAAATGGGTAAGAGGTGAAAAGGGGAAAAGGGAAGAAGGCAGAAAGCATGTTGCTTGCTCTTGCTTCTTCCCTTTACCCTCTTCCCCTTTTACCCATTTCCCCCTCCTTGTATCTCATCTCTCTCTTCTCATCTTTCTTCCCGTTATTTCGGGAACTTACATCTGCCGGGCGCGTGAATGCTGTGAGGATAGTTTAGGCCTCGCGGTGTATAATTGCTGCCCGGAGAGGTCGAAATGGTTTTGCTGAAGCGCGTGCGGCAAAGAATTTGCCGGGCTGTTATCCCTGAATAGCCTTTCGAGACGCGCTTCTGGAAACTCTCTGTGGCCTGCCTGCTTTGATGAGCCAGCTTCGCTCAATTGATGAATTAGCATTCGGCGCGACCGTGCCTCAAACAATCGTGGCAGAATCTCGCTCGGATCACGCACTGCTTGAGGCCACGCGCGCGGGCTGCGAGGATGCGTTCGCAGAACTTGTAGGGCGCTATCGTAATCAATTGACCAGCTACATCTACAGGATGACGAACGATTATGAAGAGGCTGTTGATCTTGCCCAAGAGACTTTCGTTCGCGTTTACCGCGCGGCTGACCGTTACCAGAGCACATATGCGTTCTCGACCTACATATACAAGATTGCAACGAACCTTGCCATCAGCGAGCTTCGCAAACGTAAACGCCGACGCATGGTCTCGCTCTCAGCGTTTTTCGCTTCCGCTGAAGGCGAGCAGCCGCAGGAGTTCCACGTGCCGGACGAGCGTCCATTGCAGGACGCTACGCTAGTAGAAGCCGAGCGGCAACAGGCAGTCGCGCGAGCGATCATGACGCTGCCGGAAAAGTATCGCGCGCCGGTTGTGCTAAGGGATGTTGAAGGCAAAAGCTACGAAGAGATCGCGCGAATCCTTGAGACCAGCGAGGGCACTGTGAAATCGCGCATCAGTCGCGCGCGCGGGCTGCTCAGAGAAAAGCTGCGCGCATATTTGTGAGTACGGAGTAAAGGGAAATGAACTGCAAGGAATTTCAGATAGAGATTGAAGAGAACGAGACCGATCAGGAGTTAAGTCCAACTGCTTCCGCGCACGCCCGCGAGTGCGCTTCGTGTCATCGCTTTTATACGGAGCAACGAGCGCTAAGAGAACTGGTTGGAAAAGTCACTCCCATTTACGCGCCTGCGGATTTCGATTTTCGCCTCCGAGCGCGTCTCGCTGCCAGCCGCGAGCCTGGACGCCTGTCTTTAGGTCGCTTCAATTTCTCGCCGGGGAATCCCGCTATAATCTTCGCGGCTTCCTTCGCTCTACTCTTCGCTATTACAGTCGCCGTGCAGCAACTCAGGTCTTCCCACACGGAAAGAAAAGCTACCGCAGTGAACATGCAGGTCGGCGCTGAAGCAACCAGCACAACGGTCGCTTCTTCGCCTTCTACTGGAACATCTAATGAAACTCAATCAGTTGCTGACAACCAGCCGCCAGTCAAAGTTGAGAGCGTGAGATCGTCCGGCGTTAACGCACGCAATAAAGCTAGAAGAAGCCTTGAAGAAAGACAGAGGGCTTTGACGGCTATAAATTCTATGCAGCCGAGAAGCAGGGCACTGAATTTCAGCGAAACGGTTGCGCCCGCGCCAATCGTCCTGCTTGACCCGGAAATGCATATTCCGCTTCGCTCTCCGCTTGCTCCTTCCAGGCTTCTTGTGAGCGAGCATGATGGGACAAGACGCGATGTTTCGCTAAAGCCCGTGAGCTTCGGTTCACAGAACATGCTGCCGGGGCGCAAAACCTCCGACTCTTCTACGACGGGAATCTGGTAAAGACGCTGAGCAATTTCCGATGAAGCTTTTCACCATTAAAATTATACGGAGCCAGGCTCTTCTGCTTGCACTCCTATGTTTGTCTGCGGACATCGCTCTCGCGCAGCAAGCCAGAACTTTAGCGCCCGCTTCGCCCCAGAAAACAGCCGCGCGCACGATTGCGCAATCATCGCAGAGACCTGCGCCGCAAGTCGTCACGGTGATTCACAGGCTCAACGGAATAAAAGTCCTAAAACTGCTTAGGCGCTCGAACACAGCGGCCAATGCATCTGTCGAAGTCGAAGATCAGACATTCACAACGCGCGACGTTCACACGACCATCCTGGCAGGGCTGATGTTGGGCGACGGTCGAACAATCGTCACGCGGCTGCCCGAAGCTGTAGCAGAAGTCGAGACGGAAGTTCACACGGAAAATTCAAATAATACGCAACAGCCGAGCACAGTAAGCGTTTCGCGCACGGTAACTGCCGACATCACCATTTTGGAAAGAAGCGGGCAACAGATTCCCGCGCGATACATTGGCTGGGACGGCGCGACCGGACTCTCGCTCATAGAGGTGAATGACGCGCTCCCTCAATCTCCACATGATGCCGACGAAGCCTCAATCAAAGCAGGGCAGCATGTGCGTCTTATAGCTCCACTGCCAGCGCGCCACGCAGATGTTTCATCGCAGAACAGTCTCTCGCTTCGCATTGCTGAGATTGAAGGTGAAATCATTGAAGTCAGGCGTGGGCCAATGAACAAGATCACGGGGCTTGTCGTCCACGCTCATGATCTTTCGGAAGAGGTCGTAGGCGGTGTGGCGCTCAACGAAGCGGGTGAGACCATTGGAATCGTCGAAGGCGCTGCGGGGCAGCAGGCGCGCATCGTTCCCGCAACGATTGTGCGACGCGCAGCAGACCGTGTGATGGCGCGTCATTCGAGCGTGCCTCGCCCCTGGCTAGGCGTGCGAGGCGAACCTGTCTCGGCAGCTTCGCTATTAGCAATGCAATCGAACGGATGGACGCAGGAAGAGGCCAACGCCTTGAAGTTGGCGCGGCAGGGCATATTTATCACCAACGTTACGCCGGGCACGCCCGCAGCGCTCGCCAATCTTCGACCGGGCGACATCATCTGGCGCGTTGGCGACGCAGAGATAAGAAGCGCTGAGGATTTCTCATTCACGTTGAGCGAAGCAGGCGGCGGCGCGTCAGTTCAATTCACAGTGCTGCGCGGCGTGCAGCAGCCCGGCCTGCCAAATGCTCCGCAGATACCTTCATCGCCGGTAACTTTCCCATCGCCGCCTCAGATTCCGATGGCTCAACTCATGAACATGCATCTGCCTGCGCCTCTAGCGCCCAGCAAAGCAATGTCGTTCGTCATCAAGCTGAGCGAAACGTTCGAGCCTATGATTGCTGCTGACATCACCTCATCCACGACTATGGCGCAATCAACTAGAGCCACGCCTGTGGTTGTCTCTGACCCCTGGACGAGCTACGGGCTGGAAACAATCACGCTCGGCGAGAGAACAGCGAGAAGGCTGGGCGCGCGTAGCGGTTTGATAGTCGTGTCCGTTCAACCGCAGAGCGTTGCGGCGAGCGCTGGCCTCAGACCCGGCGACATTATCGAATCTCTGAACGGGCATTTGCTGCCGGAAGGCAATGCGCTGTTTGCGCAGTCAGCTTTAACTCAAAACAACCTCAAACTCGTAATCATACGTGATGGGCAGAGCCTTGAAATCATTCTTCCGCCTCAGATAGCAAGATAAGAAAAAGGCAAAAGTAAAAAGGTAAAAGGCAAAAGTAAGGAAGGCATTCAACCCTCTTCACTTTTGCCTTTTTACTTTTACCTTTTGCCTTTTTCCTTGAGACCTGTGCTAATCTAAGCGCAGCCAGAAGCTCTTTTATCCTTTTCCAAAATTTACGTCCCCGTTATGTTGCACGAAGCTGTCGCGCATTATCACGAGTTGCTGAAGGACGCCGAATTGGCCGAAGCGTCCCGCAAAATGCTGGACGAAGGGCTTGAGCGCGCGAAGCTCATCTTCGGCGGTCGCCCGCTTTCACCGTACCTGCGCCCTCATTTCGTGACCGAAAAAGATTTCGCGCGCGTCACTCAAATTTGCGAAACGGTCTGGAGCGCTATTCAGAAAGTGAAGGACGCTGCGGTTGAAGACGCGCGTCTTCTGGACGCTTTGGGCTTGACCGAAATCGAGCGCGAGCTTGTCAGCATTGATCCGGGCTATCGCGCAGTCTCGCCAACGGCGCGCCTTGATTCCTTTCTAACGGATGAGGCTTACAGTTTCGTAGAACTGAACGGCGAAAGTCCTGCGGGGATAGCTTACGCGGACGCAGCATACGAAATCTTCTCCGCTCTACCCGTGATGAAGCGTTTCAACGAAACCTACAGCACGCGCGCTCTCTACGGACGCAGCTTCATGCTGGAAGTTTTGCTCAGCGCCTACGAAGAATTTCTGGGAAGTAGGCCGGAGAAACCGCCGCACATTGCAATCGTAGATTTGAAAGGATTGCCCACGCAGAAGGAGTTCGAGCTTTTCAAAGAATATTTTGAATCGCAACGTTATCCTTCCATCATCTGCGCGCCCGAAGAGCTTCAGTGGGATGGGAAGCGATTGAGTTGCAATGATTTTGAGATTGACATAGTTTACAAGCGGCTGCTCGTCAACGAATATCTTCCGATTATGGCGGAGCAACATGCGCTCGTTGATGCCTACCGCGCGCGCGCCATCTGCATGGTCAACAGTTTTCGCTCCAAGATCATTCACAAGAAAGCTATCTTCGCAGTGCTCACGGATGAAACCTGCGCGCGACTGTTTACAGACGAAGAGCGCGCAACCGTAGCAAACCACGTCCCCTGGACGCGCCGCGTGCGCGAAGGCAGAAGCGAGTATCACGGCCAGAACATTGATCTAATAAAATTCATACGCGAGCAAAGCGGGCGATTGGTGCTCAAGCCGAATGACGATTACGGCGGGCACGGAATCTACATAGGGTGGAATTCGGACGAGGATGAATGGGACGCTTGCTTGAAGAAGGCGCTTGAGAACGGCGACTATCTTGTGCAGGAGCGCGTCCCTACGGCGCGTGAAGTTTTTCCGGCTCTGAGCGACGATGGCTCGTTCACCTTTGAGGAGCAGCTTGTAGATTTAGACCCGCTGCTTTTTAACGGTAAAGTCGGCTCCGCTTTCACGCGACTTTCTTCTACGGAACTGGCGAACGTTTCATCAGGCGGGGGAATGGTTCCAACTTACATCATTGACCGTAAGTGAGAAGAAGGTAAATGGTAAATAGTAAATGGTGAATAGATGAAAGCTCTTTCTATTTACCATTCACCATTCACCATTTACCTAAAGCTCTTCACGCAAGGAGGAAGAGGGAAGTGGTTGATGAGATGGATGCTGGCGCGCCTTATGAAGAGAGGCGCGCTTACGAGCGCTCGCGCCTGATAATTGATGTTTACTTCAACGGCGCGGACGCGACAGGCATCGCCAGCACGAAAGATATAGGCGCTGGCGGGCTTTACATGAACACTAAAGCAGACTTGCCTGAAGGCGCTGTGCTTACGCTACGCATACCTTTCAACGACGGGCAGCAGGTCGTGATCAACGCCGAAGTCGTTTACAGTAATCCGGGTCACGGTGTCGGCGTGAAGTTTCAGGGTCTCACGGATAAGGATCGCGCGCTGATGGAGCGCGAGCTTCCATCGCCCTGAGATGCCGGGCAATCAGGAAGCAGGAGTTTTGCGCTGGACGGAGCTTCCAACGAGCGTGCGCTCGGCGCTTCGCGGAAAGTTGCGCGAGTTATACGGGCGCGCACAAGATGATGAGGAAGTGTTCGACCATTTGGACATTGACAAGCAGCAATCGCTCGTCATCTTCGTTCGTCGCTTGAATGAACTGGGCTTGTGGGAAGAGATAGAATCTGTCCTTAATGTTTACGGCGAGGGCGGAGTGGGATTGAGCTTTACAGCGTCGTCGCGGTTGCTTGACATTTTGCGAGGGCGAAAAGATTTCACGGAGAAATTCGCAAGGCATCGTCGCCACTCGGCTGGCTTCGCCGAACGCAAACGCTTGCGCGCTGCTCTGCATTTTCTTTATGCGGAAGAGAAATGGCCGCGCTGGAGCGCTCATTTCGATCTTTACAGCCCGGCCTCTTCCATGCGCAACGCTGCTCGCCATCTGCTCAGCGAGAAACTTCGACGAAAGACGCCCGGCTGGCGCGAGATTAAAGCGGCGCTTAAGAACAGTTTTTAGTTTTCAGTTTTAAGTTAAAAGCAATTAACTTCTTACTGAAAACTGAAAACTAAAAACTGAAAACTGCATTTACGACGGAGGCGAGCGATGTTCGATCAATTCACGCTGGGGATAGAAGAAGAGTTTCAGATAGTTGACCCGCAGACGCGAGAGTTGCGCTCGCATGTCACGGAATTTCTTGAAGAGGGGCAGATGATTTTGGGCGAGCAGATTAAGCCTGAGATGATTCAGTCGCAGATAGAAGTTGGCACGGGCATCTGCAAAAATATTCAAGAGGCGCGAGCCGACATCTCGCGCCTGCGCGGGATAATCTCTACGCTCGCTCGTCGCACAGGGCTTGAGATTGTAGCTGCTTCGACTCATCCCATCTCGCGCTGGCAGGATCAGAAAATTTTTGACGACGAGCGTTACGAACTGCTTGTTCAGGAATTACAGACGGTCGCTCGTTCTCTTCTAATCTTCGGCCTGCATGTTCATGTGGGCGTGGCAGACCGCGAGCGCTCGATTCATATAATGAATGCCGCGCGATATTTTCTGCCGCACGTTCTGGCGCTCTCCACTTCGTCGCCGTTCTGGATGGGATTCAACACGGGACTGAAATCCTACCGCTCGGAAATTTTCAAGCAGTTCCCGCGCACGGACATTCCAGACCACTTCGATTCTTATCAAGGGTTCCAGCGCTACGTTGATCTTCTGGTTAAGACCAATTGCATGGACAACGGCAAGAAGATTTGGTGGGACGTGCGACCGCACCCGTTCTTTCCTACGCTCGAATTCCGAGTCTGCGACATACCTACGCGCGTTGACGACACAATAGCAATCGCCGCGCTCTTTCAGGCAATCGTGGCAAAGCTGAACAAACTGATTGATAAGAATCTTGGTTTCCGGCTCTATCGCCGCATGTTGATTCAAGAAAACAAGTGGCGCGCGATTCGCTACGGGCTTGACGGCATGATGCTTGATTTGGGCAAGCAGAAGGAGGTGCCCGTCAGAGATTTGATACGAGAGTTGCTGGAATTCGTTGACGACGTGCTGGACGATCTGGGTTCGCGCAAAGAGGTCGAGCACATAAACACGATTTTAGAACGCGGGACGAGCGCAGACGAGCAGCTACAGGTTTATCAAGAGACCAGCGATCTGAAGGCAATCGTGGATCGTTTGATAAAGAACACTATGGAGAATGTGCCTACGGACGTTGATATGAGTGTAGCTAAACCAGCTTCGACAAGCTCAACCATCGCAAAATAGAGGCTAGAGGTTAGAGGAAAGCTTTTGCTGACCTCCGACCTCTAATCTCTACTTCGTATATCCGGCTGGATGGTCAACTTCTACGCCGGGCAAATCCGATTTCACATCTATTCTATGAAAACCTTTCTTCGGGTGAGTGGAAAGGTATGTCAGGGCGAGTTGTTGCGTGAGCGAGCGGCCAAGTTCGCGCAGGAACGGGTCGAAGCTAACGGGAGCGTGTGTGCCTTGAAAGTAGGCGCGCCCGCCCGTCTCATCGGAAAGCCTTTGGAGAGAGCCTTGAGCGTTCGAGATTAAAAACTGGCTGCCGCGTTCCGTGTAACTGACGGTCGGGGCGAAGAAAGAATAGATGGCTACGCTGCGACGCTGAGCCTCCTTGATGGCGCGGTCAAGCTCCATGCTGAGCGACGGCGTGCTGCTTTCAACGCCGTGCGATACATCAAGCCCGTCGCTTACGACAAGCATTGCTCGCCGCCCGCCCGGCAACGATTCAAAGCGCTTGAGCGCGTCACGAATCTCCGTATATGGGCTGGCGGGCGCGGCACTCGCAGAGCCTATGGGGATGCGCAAAGAGCTTGCTGCGTGCTCAAGGTCTGTAGTGAACCTCTCGCTGGTTAGAAGCGATCCGGCGCGTATGTATGCGACCATCACGCGCGAGCCGCGCGGCAATCCTCGTATGAAATCCGCAGTGGCCTTGATTTCGTTGCTGATAGAAGGGACTACATCATCCTGAATTAAAACGGCGACTGAAATAGGGGTTGTGCTCATGCTGCGCACGGATAGTATCTGCTGCTCATCGCCGTCTTCGCGCACCATAAGATTGCCAATGGGCTGAACTTCCTGCTCCTGCGCGGAGCCGTGCCCTCTGACTGTAATCGGAATCGTCACGGGACGTACGCCGCCGCGTCTGGGTTTGTTCGCGTTAGAACTCTCGACAGTCGTCTGAGACGATGCGGGCTGTTGGCCCAAGATTGTTATGCTCAGTGCGAGCAGTGAAAGGATCGCTGCGACGGCGATCAGAGAACGTGCTTGATTCATCGCGCCTCCGGTTCAAGGTCTATTTATCTGGCCGCACGATTATTATAGCGCGGGAGCGAGGGAACAAGGCAAAAGTAAAAAGGTAAAAGGCAAAAGTTAAGAGGAAATCATTTTTAATCTATAATTGACGCCTGCAAGGCGTCTCTTCACTTTTGCCTTTTACCTTTTTACTTTTTACTTTCTTGTCGTTGGGAGTTGATTTTGAGAAAGTGTATATTTAGAGAGCGTTCAAAATCGCTTTGCGAGCTTAAGTATTTCCCTTTGCGCCTTTGCGTGAAACTGCAATTCACTTGAAGCTCAAGATTCATGTGAATTGCAGTTTCACGCAAAGGCGCAAAGATAAGAGATAAGCTCGCCAGGAGTTCGACTCCTACAGGGGTTGAAATGATTTCTTAGTTAAGAATTGAGCTAGATTTTTTATGAATTACTCTCGCTCTGTGTTCGTCGAGTCTCTTATCTTTAGATAGATTGAAACTTGAATGTCGAGTAAAGAAGCAATTGCTAAAAATAGAATTAGCGCGGGGGATCGCTTAACGGCCAGCTTGCTTCGTTACGCGCCCTGGCTTGCCTTTCTTCTAGTCTCTGTCCCGCTCCCGCTCTATTTCCTGCTGCGATATTTTCTGGCGACCGAAGAGGCTGGTGTCTATATGTTGTTCGCGCTGACTTCGCTCGCTCTGGGTTCGGTTGTTGGCTTGATAGTCGCCGTGCTTCTTTTCCTTTACCGCAGGCACTGGGAGAAGGTCTTGCGCGACCGCGTAGCCGCGCAGGGTGTGACGGCGAGCGAGCTTTCATGGTTCATGCCGGAATTGACCAGAGCCGAGCGCGCGGCACTGAAACAGATGGGGCGTGAAAACCTGCTCCTGGCAGACGCTTATCGCGAGACACTGGCCGCGCGCATCACAGCCACGCGCGTCGCCACAAGAGCGAAAAAGGATTTACTGCTAGTCGAGCGCCGTCTCAACCGCGCCGTTTATATGCAGAGCGGAGAGGTCAAGAACTTGCGTGACGAATTGGTGCACGACCGCGAGAGGTTGGCGCGAATACGCAATGAGGCTGAGGAGCGAAGAGCCGAAGCACAGGCGCGACTTCAGATGATAGAAGCCGCCGCAAGCCGCGACGCCAGCCAGCGCGAGACCGATTTCGCCCTGAGACGTTTGAACGAAACCAGAGAACACCTGCCGCTCGCCCTTGAAGCCGTGCGCATGGAACAGACCGCGCATGAAGAGACTGAAGACGAGTTGAAGCGAATCGAAGGAGAAAAAAGGCTCGGCGATTGATAGATTGATTCATTGGTTCATTGAATCAATGAGCTAATGAACCAATGAATCAATTACTATTTCATCCCTGCGATTCTGTACATCCCTTCACCTATCCTCTCTGCAAAGCCTTCCGTGACAAGCGCGCGGTTGCCCTTTCCAGCTTCGGGTCTGGATAATCCTGTGACCTTCGCAAGCTCTCCGCGTAAAGTTATACCAGCGCCAGTGAGAAAAGCGCGTGCGATTTCTCGGAGCGCGACTTCGCGTTTGACCTTCTGTGAAAGCTCTTGCTGGAAACGCCCCTCTGCCAATGTCCAGATGTAAGTGAACCAGGGTTCGTACAGAACGTCCGACGGCACGACCTTCATAGCGCGTTGCAATTCGTCCAGAGCGCGCGTGAGCCGTGCGCGTTCCTCCATCTTCGCGGCCTTGCGTAGATCGCTCGTTGCCATCTCCCATTCGCGTCGAAGAATTTTAAGGACGATGCGAGCGTCCTTTGATAGTCGCGCAGCCTCCACTTTGCGCGGCACGCCCCAGAGCGCGTTAAAGTATGGCACGAGTCTGGGCGCGACGAAGATTGAGCGCCCCTTCAGCAGCTTCGCATAATAGACACGGCCATGTCGCATCACCTCGTCCTTGATAGTCCATGTCAGGCTGCTCTCATAATCTTTCTGAACGTTGCGCGGCATGAATGCGTCGCGGCGACCGCAGACGGCAACATATAGCGATGGGCCTGGGCGCCGCGCGTCGGTCATGGCGGAACAGAAACCAACGCTCTCTACAAGCCTCTCTGCGTCCACAGCAGTCTCCACGCGCGACTCAGGCTCGCGCCGCCACATGCGGTCACGGTAGGCTTCGACCTCTTCAGGGAGAATGCTTTGTTGGATTTTCACGCTGGAAATGCGAAAGATATTGAATCACTCATGTTACATAGCCAAAAATTTTAAGCCGTCGAAGACGGCGACAGCATAAAGCCCAGCACGTAAGTGCTGGGTTAGAGTTAATAAAATGAAGAGAGCTATTGAAGATAGCGACAGCCGTTTGATTATTATGGGCTGTCGCCCGCTCATGCGGGCTTTGATAATCTTTATTGCTATTTGTTCCCAGCGCTAACGCACTGGGCTTTACTCTGCCGCCCACTTTCGTGGGCTGAAAACAAACTTTTGCGTAAGGTGAGTGAATCAATCTCCTCTTAGCAAGCTTAAGTTTTTATCTTTGCGCCTTTGCGTGAAACTGCAATTCCCTTGATACTCAAGAATCATGTGAGTTGCAGTTTCACGCTGTAGAAGCAAAGAAAAGAGCAAAGACCGCAAAGGGTTGAGCAGTTACTACAGATTTGCAATTGACTTTTAAGTTCTGCCGCTCGTTTGATGCTGCACTAAAGGTGAAGTTTTAGCGATTCTTGGTTGTGTCGCCTGACGCTTTTGCTGCGCCTCTTTTATTAGCATCTCAAGCTCCATGATGTGTAGTTGAAGGAAGAGACGCAGGTCGCCGTTTAGCTGAAGGCTCTTGTTGAAATCGCGAACCGCTTCCGTCTCGTGACCCTGATGAAAGCGGGCTATGCCGCGATCAACGTAGTTCAGAGGATTGCGAGGGTCTAACGAGATGCTGCGGTCTAAATCGGCTACGGCAGACGCAAAGTTGCTGTTGATGAGAAGAGCGCGCCCGCGCTTGGCGTAAGCGTCAGCGTCCGAAGGGCTGAACTGTATGGCTCTGTCCAAATCCGAAAGCGCGCCTTCAATATCCAACTGGTTGGCGCGTATGAATCCACGATTCGTGTAGGCTTGCGTTATGTCGCGGTTGTTGTAACCGGAGCGTGGATCAATCTCTATGGCGCGCTCGAAATCCTGTATGGCACCGTCCAAATCTCCACGCGCGCGACGAGCCTTGCCACGTGAAATGTGAGCTTCAGCAAGACTCGAATCAAGCTCTATTGCCTGGGTGTATTCGTCAACGGCGCCGTCCAGATCGCCCCGACTGAAACGCACAAGCCCACGCTTCAGATGCTCTCTGGCCGCACGCTGATTCTGCGCGTGCGCCGCCGTGAAAGGAAGAAGCAGCAGTATTATCGCAAGCCAGGAGCAGCGTCTCATAAGCACCTCCAGAAAAACAGGCGATACGAGTTTTGACAGAGCATTTACGGGCAAAAACGAGCGTGCGTCTCTTGCACACCCAAAATTTATTGCACCGTCGCGGGCAGAAGCGAATCGCGGCGGTCTGTGGCCGTAGCCCATCCGTCCTCGATTCTTCCAATCATCCCGTGAAAGTGAATATCAGAGCCGGAGAGAACCAGCACCACATCACCGGCAAAGTAACGAGGATTATCAAGACGAAATTTAATAACTGTAGCCCGCCCATTTTCTTGCTCAAGAGTCTCGAACTCGAAGTCGTCGGCAGAGACCGTGTAAAGTTGTGAATTGTTCGTGTAGTTCGGTGTATCAGGCATTTAAAATTCCCTTTGAATTGCGAAACCTATCAATTGCGGAATGCTGATTTCGGATTGCGGATTTAAGAGAAGAATTAAATTCTTTAATCTGAGATTTCAAATCTGAAATTTGAGATTTCAAATCCGAGCTTTCAATCCGCAATCCGAAATCAGCATTCCGCAATTGATTGTCCGGGCAATTGTGAGGGAAAGAGCGATTAGTTGCAAGGGCAAGCAGGACACGAAAAGGCAAAAGTAAAAAGGTAAAAGGAAAAAGTGGGGACGAAAGCATTTTAATTAAAAGATGGTTTGCGGCCTTCCTTTTACCTTTTCCCTTTTTACTTTTGCCTTCTTCTGCTTACCTTTTCCTTTCAGACCGTCTCGCCCTCACGCGCGCCACTTTGCCGAAGAAGAGCAGCGATCTCTTCATGCTTGTTCTCTGCGGCCATACGAAGAGGCGTTCGCCCATCTTCGCTCACTGCGTTAACCTCTGCGCCGTGCGACAGAAGAAGCTCTATCATCTGGATTGGGCAATGCGCTGCGGCTTGATGAAGCGGAGTCCAACCGCCCTCTTGCGCTACCCTAACATCCGCGCCGTGCGAGAGAAGAGATTTCGCCATAGCTAGAGCCGCATCGGCTTGCCTGTGCGCCACAGCGCTGTGAAGAGGTCGCACACGCATATGATTCCGCGACGTTGCGTTCACGTCCGCGCCTGCCTCAATCAGAAGATTCAAAATTCCAACTCGACCGAAGAAGGCAGCAAGTCCAAGAGGCGTGAATCCATCGGGCGAGTAAGAGTTCACGAGTTCATGATTCTCATGAAAAAGTTCTCGAACACGACTTTCGTTGCCAAGCGCCGCCGCAGAGAAGATGTCCAGTTCAGCGCCCTGCTCAATAAAAATCTCTGAAATCTCATTCCTGCCATAATACGTAGCAAGAAGCAGAGCCGGGATGCCGCTTTCGTCCTTCGCATTGACAAGAGACGAATCCGTTCCTATCAAACGCCTGACGCCATCGGCATCGCCCGCTCGTACCGCCGCCAGAATCTCGTCCGTAGCGCTCATTGCTTTATTGATCCTTTCTGAAAGATGACTGATGAAAGATTTGCTATCGCTCGGTTAGTCTAAAATCAATCCAATGAACGGAGCGCACAGCATAACACGGCTGCGGAAAATTAATTGACACAAACTTTCTTCTTCGTGATAAAGTGCGCGCGTTAACTGAATTGAAAACGGGGACTCGGCTTCACTGGACACGGCTCGCGCTCCAGACTTCGACCGTCAAGCTCACAAATAACGCTTTCGCGTCCTCAACCAATAGCATTTATACGACCGCTCATAATTTTTTCGGCAGCAATGTATGGCTAACCAGCACTTGCCTTAACATCCCCGAAACTTTCTGAAAGAGAGTTTTGTGAACCTGTTAAGAAGTCAATCGGAGAAGACGGAAACATTTCAGCATTAAAAGCCATATAGAGATGGAGGCTTGGCCAATGGCAAACGCGCAACAGGAAAAAATCGCACGGATGGAGTGGGACGATCTCGAGAAGAGGCTGCAAAGTCCTACGCGCGGCACGGCACGCGCAGACACGAGCGAAGATGCCATGCGCCAGTATTTCGGCGATGAGGAGTTCGAGTATCTACGACAGCTCGCAGACCACGCGCAGGCTATGCGAACTCGCGCGGGCGTTCTAGGCAGTGTGATTCTTCTGCCGGGAATAATGGGAACGAACCTTGAGTCTATAGAAGGAGGCGGCGACCGCGATCTCGTCTGGGTGAATATTTTCAGGCTGGCGTGGGGTCAGGCCGAGCGGCTGAAATTGACTGCGGACGGAAAGCGCGAAGCGAACGCAGGAATCAAGATATTTCCGAGCGTGATTGATAAAAGAACCTATGCGCGCGCGCTTGTTTATCTGGGCGCGCGTTGGCGCGTGCTTCCATTTCCGTTCGACTGGCGCAAAGACATTGATGCATCTGCGGACGCGCTCGCGGACTTCATCAAAGCGAACTCGAACGGTCAGCCCGTTCATCTGGTTGCTCATTCAATGGGTGGGCTTGTCTGCCGCAACTTTATACGCAGGCACAAAGATGTCTGGGAGAAGATAGCGGACGATGAAGGCGCGCGCGGCGGAAGGCTTGTGATGTTGGGAACGCCAAACTACGGATCGTTCGCAATACCGCAGGCGATGAAGGGAACGGAAAAGCTTGTGCGCTGGTTGGAGAAGGCAGACATCAAGCACGACATGAATGGGCTGCTCGCAATCCTCAATTCATTCGTGGGCAGCTACCAGATGCTGCCCGCGCCTGACAAAATTCCAGAATCAGCGCAGGTAATCTATCGCGCTGAAAATTGGAGAGAGCCTACGGTCTCCGCTATTCATCTCAAGCGCGCTATGGATTTTCATGCGCAGCTAAGCGAAGAGGAAACGGTCAGCCCTGAGCGTATGGTTTACATAGCTGGCTGCAACCGCGAGACGCTGACGGGGCTGAAGATGGTCGCGCCGGGCGAGTTCGATTACACATCGAATTTTAACGGCGACGGGCGCGTCCCCTTCGAGCTTGGAATTCTGCCCAATGTGAGAACTTACTACGTTGACGAAGCGCACGGCGATCTTCCTAGAAATGAACTTGTGCTAACGGCAGTTGACGAAATTCTTTCGACAGGACTCACCAACACGCTCGCTGCAAGCCCTCCAGTTTTGCGCGCGCTCAAGCCGGGCGCAGTGCGCGCGCGCCACACTGTAGCAGACCAGCAACTTGGCAACGAGGTCGAAAGAATTGCGCAAGAATCTAGAGAGCGAAGAGCAGACCCCGAAGAGGAGCGTGTTGCTGAAGAGCTAATCATGCAGGCTACGCAGGGGCAGGATCAAAAGACAGAGCATGCTGCGGTTCTGGAAAAGGGACGCAAGACGCGCGAGAGGAAGAAGGCAAGACGCAAGCTACAGATAAGAGTCGTGCTGGGCGACATCGCCAGAGTGGCCGCGCCCGTCATAGTCTGCGGCCATTACAAAGGCGTCGCGCCAAAACGCGCAGAAGCTTCATTAGACAAAGCGCTGCACTACTGGATAAGCAGAGCCAACGAGCACGGAATGATAGGTGCTGATCTGGGGCAACTCTTCTTTATACCAGTTAACAGAAAACAGATAGCCGCGCGCGCAATTCTGCTTGCAGGCATGGGCGAAGAAGGCTCTTTCGGGCGCGATGATTTGCGCTACCTTATGCTGAACGTCACCTACGCGCTTTCCGTCCTGGACGTTGAAAGTTACGCGACCGTGTTGATGGGTTCGAGCCGCAACAACATGAGCATAGAGCGCGCGTTGCGAAGCTTGCTGTTCGGCATCTGCGATGCGCTCTCTCGCTTGCCTCGCAAGATAAGGCTGAAGACGCTGCTGCTTGTAGAGAAGGATAAGAGCAGGCATAAATGTATTGTTGATGCTCTCAAGAAGATTAAAGGAGACGAGTCAGCCGCGCAGTTAGATATAACCGTCAGAAGCGAGAAGCCTAAGAATGCGATGGCGCGCGGCGGCGGGCCTGAGCGACCGTATGATTTAATGCCGGAAGATGAACAACGCGGCGTGAGAATTACAGTCGAGCGTGCTCAGACCGTAGAAGGCGGCGCTGTCAAAGATGTCTTTCGACTTTCAGCCATGACAGACTCTGCCGTCATCCCCGTGCGCGAAAGTAACGTTCAGCCTTTCTTCGTAGAAGGCATAGCAGATCATTTGATGGGCGCGCGCACCATCAAAGAGCAGGAGATGTTCGGCAAGCTCTTGTACAGTTATCTCATCCCGGAAGATTTCGGGCGCATCATTGACAATGATACTCCGCTCACTCTGGTGCTAGACCGCAGCACAGCGTCTTTCCCTTGGGAGATGGCATGTTTTGGTGGAATAAACGGCAACGTCTTCTTCGGGCCTAGCCTTCAACTCGCGCGCCAGTTCCGAACTCTTCTCTCTTCATCGCCCGCCGTCGCACCTCCCTTGAATCGCCGCCTGCGCGTGCTGGTGATAGCAGACCCTGCGCCGGAGCCTCAGTACCAACTCGCTGGCGCGCGGCTGGAAGGGCGCGAAGTGGTCAAAGTGTTTCAGAGTTTTAAGCGAAACAATGGCCTAGACATAGAAGTGGTGGATCGCATAGGCGCGGACGAATGCGATCCTGTTGAGTTGCTTGGCCTGATATTGAACGAAGAGTTCGACGTTGTGCACTTCGCAGGGCACGGCTACTTTGACGAGAAAGACCCGAATCTGGGCGGCTGGGTTTTCGGCAAAGACTGCTTCCTAACCCCTATGGAAATCTTCAAGGCGCGTAGAGTGCCGCGTCTTGTCTTCGCCAACGCATGTTATTCGTCTGTCATCAGGGAAGGGCAGCCGCTCTCAGCAGACGAGATGAACAAGCGGCTCGCAGGATTGGCCGAAAGTTTCTTCGAGCGCGGCGTACAGAACTACGTGGGCGCGGGCTGGCCTGTTGAAGACGACCCCGGCGTACTGATGGCTAAGACATTTTATGAAAACGCTCTCAAAGGCGAAACGCTCGGCGCATCGCTATCGGCTGCTCGAAGAGATGTCATGAAAAATTATATGACTTCGACCTGGGGCGCTTACCAACACTACGGACAGGTCAACGCCGTGCTGGTGACGAAAGAGGAAGATTAACCTGACGTATAGTTGAGAAAGGAAAAGGCCACCTGTAACGGGTGGCCTTAACTTTAAGAGGGCGGCTAGTCGGACTTGAACCGACGACCTAAAGAGCTAGATTGTGCAATCGGATTAGCGACTTCATAAGGTGCTGCCCATCGTATGCGCTTGACCATCCCATTGCGTGGAGCATCTATTCGCAATCTACCTTCAAGAGCCACATCCTCAACGGGAACTAGATACAGCTTGCTATTGTCGGGACAGTAAACAGCAAAGATATCAGCACGTGTAGTATATCTTTTCTTATGGTGAGACCCGCGAGAACCGTTATGACTCCAAGCAGCAAAATGAACACAGCCCTGGCGCAGCCGTCCAGTCTTAACTTGAACTCTTAGTAATTTTGCTCCGTCATCCGCTACATAATCATAACTACAACCATTACCAAACGGGATTGAGACTTTGTAGCCAAGCTCCATTAGTAAAGTTAACACCTTTGCCTCACTGATATTACCTACGTCTGTGGTTTGCTTTAAGAACCCAGAGTTGATACCGGCAGTAACCATAATGATTCCCTCCTAATAAGAATCGCTGTTGAGAGGGTGATATAAGTTGAGGGTTCAGACAGGTCGCTTAACTTCTGGTGGATTTTGAGATGGGCGATAGGAGGGGCTTGAACCCTCGACCTCCGATTCCACAGACCGGCGCTCTAACCAGCTGAGCTACTATCGCCATAAAACATGATCGCGGAAAGCATGATACTCAACAGAAATCCTATATGACAAGTGAGCGAACTATGTTTTGAAATCACGAATGCTCCCGGCACGACTCGAACGTGCGACCCTCTGCTTAGCCTACCACTCCAGGTTTCCCTGACCTCGAAAGACGAGTTGTGGTCTGGACCATATCTTGGGCATTTCAGCCCGGATGCGTATGGCCTCTACGGATTCTTTAGGTAACTCTAAAGTTTCCTCGGTGTTGTCATGGAAGCCTCGCGGCTTCTTTAGAGATTCACCGATACAGCACCCTCCACTGTACGGATTACTTATTCTCCGCACAGGCTCCTAGTTGAAGGCAGATGCTCTATCCACTGAGCTACGGGAGCATAATTTTCAAGTCAGAATGTTAACATGCGCGGCGCACTTTGAGTCAACTGTGCATGCGGAATCTAATGAGCAATCAAATGATGATTGAGATGAAGAAGGGAAGCGCGCTGGCTTCGTTAAGAAAAGTTTTGGATGGTTGAACTCGCCCAAAATGCAAAGACCGCCAACTTAGGGGATGGCGGTCTTTCAGTTTGGTAAAACTTGAACTTAAGGCTTTAGGCGGCGCGGCGGTCGTCAGCCGTTTCGGCGAATACACGTCGTCCGTTCAGCGCATCGTCAATGATCTCGCGCACTGCCGAAGTGTCCGGGTTAACGTCCATACGGTCGCAGGCGCGTAGGTGGCGGATGATGCCTTCTGTGGCTATGTCCAGGGCAGAGCCTGAGAGTTTAGAAAAACGGCGCGCCTGGATATGATCAATTCTCAAGAGCCGCTCCGATAGCGGCAGATGACGGTCAAAAATCACTTTTTATTTGCTCCTTCTGTGCTCGAAAGCACGGTCGAATAAACTTCCCCTCACGACCAATGCCCTCGATGAATGTTCGAGATATTTTAGATGTCAAGATTACGGTTTGGGATGCAGAATTGTTGCAATTCCCAAGCTATTTTGTACGGAACGACAGACCTGTACTCATCTATAGATTATAGCGAGGGCAAGCTGTGTCCTACAAAACAGGCGATTGTACTTGAAACTTCTAAATTTTTCCAGATATTTTTTCGCGCGCTGTTTTAGAAAAGTCTGCACTGGACTAAAGATGGCCAGAGTCGGTCGTTTGAGTGCTCGCAGTGTTATTTTTGGCCAATATTTATGGGGTATTCAGTAACATCTAGCGAATTTTAAGATGGATATGGATTGGCTGAAGGAATCGCTGTGATTGATAGAAGGTTGAAAAGAAAGTTGCAGGATTTAAGACGGTTAACCGACGAGCTATGAAACAGAATAGGTAGAATTAAAGAGAGGGTTTCTTCCTGTTGCTTCCCATAGCGAAGCGCCGCCGGATTCACAGACGTCTTGTGTATGCGCTGGAATCAAAGGGCGGCGCTGCTGCTTTTATCGGTTATGATATAAACGGCCTATTTCTTAGGCAAAACCGTATCCTTCATGGATTTACCGACGCGGAACTTGAGCGTGGTTTTTGCAGGAATTTGAATGGTTTCGCCTGTTGCAGGGTTTCTCCCCTCGCGTGCTTTTCGCTCGGAACGAACGAGTTTTCCGAAGCCTGGGAGTACGAACTCGCCGTTCGTTGTAACTTCGTTGCTGGCTAAATTAGCCAGTTCATCGAAGAGTTCTTTTGCCTGTGACCGCTTCATACCGAATTTCTCGGCGAAGTGGTTCACAACTTCCGATTGAGTCATACGTCTTTTGCCGGTTGCCGCTTTGGTCGCCATGGCGTGGTCTGATTACCTCCAGTGAGTCAGAGAAAATTTGAAAAAACTTACGGGAGAAACATATATCAT
Organism: Acidobacteria bacterium 13_1_20CM_3_53_8; assembly: GCA_001920415.1. Lineage (GTDB taxonomy): Bacteria > Acidobacteriota > Blastocatellia > Pyrinomonadales > Pyrinomonadaceae > 3-1-20CM-3-53-8. The sequence goes on from MNJR01000034.1 coordinate 32,186, forward strand.
ACACAGGCTCGAAAGTCTGCAATAAATCGCCAAATTTTCAGCTTTTTTATCGAAAAACCGCACTTAAGAGTGGTTCTAAGGCGCGGAAAGTCGCTTGGGTTGAAGCGGCGGAGATTGAATAACCCTTGTGCTCTGACCAAAAGCAAGAAGCTTTGGCGGGAGGTGAAGCCGTTTGAATAACTCTTATGAGAGAATTTGAAATTTCTATCCTCGTCTCCCAATCAAAGCTCCATATTGACTGAATTCCTGTCTCTCAACTTGACTGTTCCTTGCCCTCAATCTCGTAGAGTATCAGGAAGAGTGCCCACTTTTCCTAACAAAACTCGACAAAATGAGGTCTAGCCCTGTGCGGCATATGGCTTGCCAAAGCTTCGGCGGGCTGAAGTCTCGCCCGGACTGCGTGCGGCAGCAATCAACTTCGCAAGACCTGAAGGAGTCTTACAAGTGAGAGTTAATAAACGTTCCCCGCTCGTTTCATTACTCATAGCATTTTCCGTATTGCTCTCGGTTTGCAGCGGAACCATCGTTGGCAACAATGCCGGCGCGCAATCCCCCTCAAGCGCCATTCAATCCGCTAATAGACAGAAGAGCAGGGCTGGCTACACACTTCTCTCGCGCTATGCAACAGAGTTGACGCGACTTGCTCGCCGGGGCGAGCTTGAGCCTGTCACGGGACATGACTCAGAGATTAGCCGCACCATCAATCTTCTATCTTCAGGTGCGCGCAGTAATCCTGTGCTGATTGGCGATCAAGAGACCAGCATGGCTGTGATTGCTAGCGGGGTGGCGCAAAGAATTGCGTCGGGCAATGTGCCGGAATCCCTTCGCGGCAAGCAATTGTTCAGTCTAAATGTGGCGGCCATATCGGCAGGCATACAGAGCAGCAGACAGTTTGTGAGCAGGTTGCAGAGCATCATTGCGGAAGCGGCGAATAGTAGAGGGGAAGTTATTCTGTTCATTCCCGAACTGCATCAGTTTGTAGGTACGCGCGCGGCCCATGCAGCTTCCGAAGCGATGCGAAGCTCGATTGAGCAGGGGCAGTTGCGCGTTGTCGGCGCAACCTCGTCCGAAGCCTATTCAGACTATATTGAAGCAGACTCAACTCTAGCAGGACTCTTCCAGACAGTGCGACTGGATGTAGAAAATAGAGCCGATTCAGATGTCGCTCAAAACGATGATGAAGACCGGACTCGTGAAGGATTCGAGGGTGTTAAAGTCTCTTCCGATTTGCGCGAAATAATGCAGAACGCCAGATCAAGCGGAGAGCGCGTGAGCGTTATTCTTCAGGCAGATGATGTGCGGAGCGGGCGTCTCAACACATTTCTAAAGCAGAACGGCATCGAGATCAGCGCGAGAATGGCGCAGCTTGGCGCGCTCAGAGTTGATGTCCCCGTTCGAGCGTTAGAACAACTAGCAGCTAACAGTCAAACGCGCTACCTCTCGCCTGATAGAACGTTTCAGTCCTTCGGCCACATCACTACAACCACAGGCACTGAACAGGTGCGCAATCAACCGAGCGGCTCGCTCATAGGCGGAATTTTATCCCTCACCAGCGCAACGCTAGACGGCTCAGGCATAGGCATAGCCGTGCTGGATTCAGGTATGGACGCCCAGCATGCGGCATTCAAAAAATCTTCCGGCTCCGGCTCTCGTGTAGTCTTTAGCCGCGACTTCACGGGCGAGAACCGCACGGACGACCCATACGGTCATGGCTCGCACGTAGCTTCATCAGCCGCTGGCTTCAGCTATACTAACGGAAACAGCTACGAGGGAATTGCGCCGAACGCCAACCTCATCAATTTACGCGTGCTCAATTCACAGGGTATAGGGACGACCTCGGCTCTATTAAGCGCGCTCAACTGGATGCTCGGTCCGGTTGATGCGACCAAGCCTCTCAGTTCTACAAATCCGACCAATCAGAGCAAGTATAACATTCGCGTCGTCAACATGAGCTTGGGCGCACCCGCAGTTGATTCTTACAAGAATGATCCTGTGTGCCGCGCTGTTCGCCAGTTGGTTGACGCCGGAATAGTCGTCGTCGCAGCCTCTGGAAACAACGGCAAGAATAGCGCCGGGCAGAAGGTTTACGGCCAGATTCATAGTCCCGGCAACGAGCCTTCAGCGATAACGGTCGGAGCAAGCAACACCTTCGGCACGGACGCGCGCAATGATGACGGCATCACCAGCTTCAGTTCTCGCGGGCCTACGCGCAGCTACTCGACGGATGCGAACGGCGTCAAGCATTACGATAATCTGATCAAGCCCGATCTGGCCGCGCCCGGCAATAAACTGATCTATGCCGAATCGGACACCACACAAGGTCCGAATCTCCTGGTCACACAAAACCCACAATTGGATTCAGGCATTACTGACAATGACAACAAGCGGCTGATGTATTTGAGCGGCACGTCAATGTCAACGCCGCTGGTTGCAGGCGCAGCCGCCTTGATGCTGCAAGCCAATCCGAAGCTGACGCCGAACATGGTCAAAGCAATCCTGATGTACTCGGCGCAGCCGCTCGCAGGATTCAACATGCTGGAGCAAGGCGCGGGCGAGCTTAACGTCGCGGGCGCTGTTAAGTTGGCCCAGGCCGTTCGCACAGATTTAGGCTCAAACCCTGCGCTAGGCACACCCATGTTGTCATCCAGTACGCCGCCCAGTCCGCAGACGACAATTGCCGGACAGACTTTTTCATGGTCGCAAGGTCTGATTCTCAATTACAGCTACGCCAAAGGCTCGAATCTGATTACACAGTACCAGTCGGTTTACGGCCAGGGCGTTGTGATAGGCGATGGCGTCATCGTTGGCAGCAACACTGTGACGCTCAATGGCACGATGATGACGAACGGCGTTGTGATTGGCGACCAGATTATGACCAGCAACGGCGTCGTCATAGGTGACGGCATAGCCTTCCTATCCGTCAGCCAGCTTCTAGGCGATGGCGTAGTTATTGGCGACGGCGTGGTAATAGGTGACGGCGTTGTCATAGGCGACGGTGTAGTGATAGGCGATGGCGTCGTAATAGGCGACGCTTATGTGCAGGCAATGTCGGCCATGCTCAATGGCGATGAAACGGCTTGCATGAAATAGAGAGAGCAAGCCCTTTTTGAGATGATGCGCGGAAGCCTCCTCTCCAAAGGTTTCCGCGCATCAAGCATGTTAAGACGGACAGCCCCTCCGGTCGAACCATTTCAGGAGCATTTAATGTCGTCAGCGATGCCTTCCAAATCTATGGCCGTGCGGTCGTCTCTTCTCTCCCTCGATAGCGACTCTTCAATGAAAGTCAACGTTCACGCCCTCATCGCACTAGAGGAAGCGGAAGTGCTCGCCTTTCTCGCTCGACGCCCCATTCACACCTCTTTCATAACCGGATTGATACATGACAACGGTCTGGTCAGCCCTTTCAATCGCGGCTCTTTCTACGGCTTCCGCAATTCATCAGGCCATCTGGAAGGCGTCGCACTGATTGGCCGCAAGACAATTATAGAGACCAATAACGAAGAGGCTCAGGAAGCTTTCGCGCATCTTGCTCTGAAATCTCCTCTGCCATTTCTACTCAGAGGAGAGCGTAGCCAGATAGAGCGTCTCAAAAATCTTTGCGAAGTGATGGGTCGCACGCCACGCCTTATCTGCCGCGAACTGCTGCTTGCCCAAAACTCTTTGCCGGAAGGAATTGAAGAGGTGCAGGAGTTGCGCCCTGCGCCCGAAGACCACTTGCAGTCCGTCGTTGACGTGAACGCGAAGATGTTTTTTGAAGAGAATGGTGTTAACCCCCTGAAGATTGATCCAGAAGGGATGCGCCAGCGCGTTGCTCAACGAATAGAACAGAGGCGCGTCTGGACATGGGTCAAACAGGGGCGTCTGATTTTTAAGGCTGATGTCATCACAGAGACACCAGAAGCAGCATTCATTGAAGGCGTATATGTTCACCCGTATGAGCGAGGCAGAGGTTTTGGTTTGCGCTGTATGACTCAGCTTGCACGCCATCTTCTGCAACGCACGGCTTCGCTTTCTCTAATCGTCAACGAAGAGAACTTGATAGCGCGCGCTCTCTATCGTAAAGCAGGCTACGAGCATCACTGCAATTACAGTACGCTCTACTTCTCAGGAATGATCGAATAGCGAAAATTTTTTTAGGGACAAAATCCAAGTGGATACGACACTGAAGCTCATCGGCAGACAAAGATTCGCAAGCCTATACCAGTGGACAATCATAGTCCTCGGCGCGCTTGTGTTCTGCTCTTCCGCCGCTCACATCCCGCTTCAGCTAATAGACATGCGTTACCTGTTGCTGACTTCCATGACGGTCATCATCAGTTCGCGTCTCGCTGTCAAAGTCCCGCGCGTCAACACCAACGTAACCATCTCCGACACCTTCATCTTCCTTGCGCTGCTGCTATACGGCGGCGACGCTGCAATCATATTGGCGACGGCAGAAGGGCTTTGCTCAGGAGCCAGAGTCGGCAAGAAACTTCGAACGATTCTCTTCAACTCGGCTGTAATGGCCTGCTCAACAATGCTAACGGCTCAGGCCGTCAACTTCATCTTCGGCGATCCGACAGAGTTGCTGCGACAGACTTTCTCAGTCGTCATGATGGGAACTTGCGTGATAGCGCTCGCGCAATACTTTGCCAACACATGGATAGCCGCGATAGGCATGTCCTTCAAGAACAATCAACCGTTCTTGAAGATGTGGAGCGAAAATTTTCTCTGGATTTCGATAACATACTTTGCTGGCGCAGGCGCAGCCAGTTTCATCGCGAGCAGTGTCGGAATGATAGGCTTCTACGCAATGCTCGTCGCCGTACCCATCATCTCGATTCTCTATTTCACCTACTACAAATATCTGGAAGACATCCGTGCAACCTCCGCACAGGCCGAGCAGGCAGAGCGTGCGCGAGCAGAAGCCGAGCGTGCAAGAGCCGAGATTGAGCGAGAGCGCGCCGAACAGGCCGAACACCACGTAGAAGAATTGAACCTGCACATAGCCGAGCAGGAACGCATCAGTTGCGCGCTTGAAGAGAGCCGCGAGCATTTCCGTCACGCAGCTTTTCATGATGCGCTGACGGGGCTGCCGAACCGCGCGCTTCTAACAGACCACCTGAAGCTTTCGATTGAACGCGCGAAACTTCATCACGATCATCTCTTCGCAGTTCTCTTTCTAGACCTGGATCGCTTCAAGAATATCAACGACAGTCTGGGCCACGTAGCTGGCGACCAGTTGCTCATCAACATCGCTCGAAGATTGGAAGAATGCCTGCGCCCGACCGATACGGTTGCGCGTCTTGGCGGCGACGAGTTCGCAATCCTTCTTGATGGGCTGGAAGAATACGATGATGCTATACGTGTGGCCGAGCGTGCGCAGCGAGAGTTGATGCGACCTTTCAACCTGAACGGGCACGAAGTCTACACAACTGCGAGCATAGGCATAACCTTGAGCACTACGGATTACGACCACCCGGAAAGCGTGCTGCGCGACGCAGACACAGCCATGTATCGCGCCAAAGAGAACGGCAAGGCTCGCTACGAACTGTTCGACAAGATAATGCACGCGCGCGCTGTCGAGCGATTGCAGTTAGAGAATGATCTGCGGCGCGCAATTGAACGAAGCGAGTTTCATGTTTACTACCAGCCCATCGTCTCGCTCGATGCGGACAGGCTTGCTGGCTTTGAAGCCCTCGTCAGATGGGAGCACCCGGAGCGCGGCATTATCTCGCCCATTGAATTCATAGCCAGCGCAGAAGAGACAGGGTTGATTGTAGAGTTGGGCCAATGGGTTCTTAAAGAAGCCTGCCGACAGATGCATGAATGGCAATGGCAGAATCGCGCTCACCGCCATCTGAGACCTGCTAGGCCAGATCAAGCGCACGCTTTCTGAAACTGGGCTTGATCCGCGCTGTCTTAAGCTTGAGATAACGGAATCGGTCGTGATGGAGAACGCAGAGACGGCCAGCACAATGCTTATGCAACTACGCGCTCTAGGCGTTCACCTGAGCATAGACGATTTTGGCACGGGCTATTCTTCATTGAGCTACCTGCACCGTTTCCCCGTCAACACCTTGAAGATTGACCGCTCGTTCATCAGCCGCATGGGAGCGGGCGACGAGAACACAGAGATCGTTCGCACCATCATCACGCTCGCCAGCAATCTTGGCATGAAAGTCATCGCCGAAGGAGTCGAAACGCAATCGCAACTTGCTCAGCTTAAAGAGATGAAATGCGATTACGGGCAAGGCTATCTCTTCTCCAGACCAATGCACGCTGAAGCGGCTGGACTGCTTATCCTCAGAGGATACCGTCAGCCCGTTGAATCCGATATGGAGGAGAAAATTCTAGATGCTTCTGAGGATAGCTTTGTGTATATCAATTAAGCTGGCGGGCGCAGGATGGTATGAAGACTTGCGCGCAATTGGATATAAGAAGCAGTTTGAGAAAGCATAGATGAGGATGTCCCTGACGGGACTTTTCATACAGATTCTAACAGTTTTCTAAAGAAGAACCCGCACGCTTTCCATACCGGAATATCACATTCCAGTTTCCGATTGACCTGATACCGAAGATGTTCGGCGTGCCAACCTAACGCCGGAATGAACCCGCACCGAGCACAGACATTCAAGCCGCATCTGTAAATACAAGCATGAAAGGAATGCTATTGCGGGGTTGGGTTGAATTAGTTGTTATGCCGCCCGTTAGAGGAGAAGATATAGAAAATCTACTGTGTTCTCTCGCGCCCTTCAATCTTATCAATGCGTTCTTCAAGGTCTTCTTGTACGCGCGCGACATCTGCAAACGTAGACCGGAACATGCGACGCATATCTTTAATCTCATTCTCGATACGGCCTAAACGATCTTCAACTTTTACAACCTCGGCGCGCGTCTCCATAATCTCTTGAAGCGCGCGCTCCCAAATTGGCTTCGTTTCGACTGCTCTACGCTCAGATTCGGCCTCTAATTTTTGCAGGCGAGCATCAAGCGCATCAAATCTGGCAAAAACCCTCTCTTCAAAGGAGCGCTCGTCTGGCATATTTTGTGTAGGCTCTTCATTCATCCTAAAGATTATGAAGCTTATTGCAATTCTGTTCAAGCCAGAATCTAAGGTCTACCAAGGTGCTGAACGAGAGGCGGCATGACGCTCGAATCCTAACCCGCGCCGAGCGAACAGCATTCAATTTACATCGCAGGAGGAATCTTGAAAAGAATGCTATCGAGGCGTTGGGTCGAATGAGTTGTTATGTCGCTCGTGAAATCGCACAAGTTTATTTCTTCAATTCTCTTTTGAGCTTTTGATAGTAAGAGATAATTTCACTTTCGTGCTTTGCCTTTGAAATAGAACTAAATAATTTGTCTAGTGCTTCTAATCCTGTTTCAGCTTTAATCATTTTTCTTGCATTAGCGATAGATTTTGTGAAATTTTCAATCTCGCCTTTTTTCTCTTCAGGGTCTTCCATATAATATACATCTTCAACTCCAATTAGAGCAGACACGCAATGCACAGTTATATTCTCATTGAGATAGAGTTCATTGGAATCCATAAATTTCGCCATGTCGAATACAACACTTGACCAGATTTCGTGCCGTTCTTCTTCGGAATATTTTGGATTTTCCATAATGTCATGAGCTATTGGAGAAATCTTATATATTTTCTCATACAGTTTCTCGTAAACACTCAAACGCTTCTGGAAGATTTCTTTTGAATAAAGCTCAACGCGATTCCTCCTTCTGAAATATTCATTGATAAATAGTCCTATCAATACGCCGATTAATCCAATAAGAGATGTAAGAATAGGTTGAAGGATTTCCATTGCTACATTAAACCATACAACTTAGTGGCATAACGCATATTAGACGTCACAAAATACGCCCATTTAGATACTTAATCTTGAGAGCCATTAATAATCACTAAGATTTTGCTCCATGCTACAGAATCAGGCTGTTGGCATGCTTTCAGATTAGACGCCTGTCGGATAACGTGAAGCTAACAAGAAAGGCTCTTATCAGCGCGTCTCTTTGAGAAAGGGCAAGTAATGGAAAGAGCAAGTGAAAAATTGGTTTTCGCTTCGGTTGTGTGTGCAAAGGGATACGGCCACCATGACAGTGGCCGTATCCGCTTGATTTAATTAATCGGGGCGAGAGGATTTGAACCTCCGACCCTTCGGTCCCAAACCGATTCCAGCCATGTAACCCCAAGTCTAGGGGAGTACCACGAACCATCAATTATCTAAGCCTAAAAAGAGCTTTGCTGTCTAGCGGTCGCTCATTGTAACAGCAAGTCTAGGCACGCGCACGCTCAATGTGGACGTGATTGTGTTCGCGGCTCTCCCCTACAAGGAATCCGGTTATCAATTAAATTGATGGTCGGTTCTAGGGGAGGCGCATGGCAAGACAAAGAGAAGGGTATATACAAAAGCTAACAGACGGCTCTCTTTGGGCGCGAGTGACTTACACCGGCTCAGACGGCAAGCGTCACACGCTACGCCGTAAGGTAAAGAACCGCACAGAGGGTAAGAAGCTTCTTAGAGAATTGATTGACGGCCTAGACCGGGTAGGAGACCACGCGGTTGAGGGCGACCGGATGCGCTTTCGTGATCTGGCGCAAAGGTACGAAGCCGAAAGACTCATAGAGGCTCGCTATCACAACGACCGTAAGGTTGCTGGGCTTCGCTCGTGGAAAGTGCCGCGAGTGTATATCAGAGTCTTGGCGGCATACTTCGGCAATCAGTTTATTAAGAGCATTACTCACGCCGACATTGAAAGGTTTAAGTCTCACCGGCTTTTAACTCCGGTAAGATGCGGCACGGACGCTAAGACAGGCGAGCCGACCTGCCGACCGCGCGCAATTGCCGCCGTCAATCGAGAGCTTGAGTTAATGCGCGCTGTGATGCGCTACGCACAGCGTCAGGGCTGGATTTACCGAAGTCCTTTCGAGATGGGTTCGCCGCTCATTAGCAAGGCAGACGAGACGCGGCGCGAGCGCACCTTAAGCCATGATGAAGAGGCACTGCTTTTAGCGGCCTGTGCCGGACGTAGGGCGCACTTGCGGCCTCTCTTAATCGCTGCCCTAGACACCGGCATGAGGCGCGGAGAACTGTTAAAGCTCGAATGGCGCGACGTTGATCTTGCGGGCGCAATAATCATTGTAAGAGCAATGAACAGCAAGACGGCACGCGCGCGCATCGTGCCGATGACGCCGCGCCTGCGCGCCGAGCTTGGGGCACTATGGCAAAAGTCAGCGCTGGATATGAGCGCGCGCATCTTTGGTATAACCGATACGGTAAAGAATAGCTTTGCGTCAGCGTGCCGCGCGGCTGGGATTGACGGCTTTCGCTTTCACGATTGCCGCCACACGGCTATAACTCGAATGATTGCTGCCGGTGTCCCGGCAGAAGAGGTAATGAAGATTTCGGGGCACACACAAACGTCAACATTCCTGCGCTATCTCAACCCAACGGGCTATTCACTGAACAGAGCCGCCGAGATTCTTAGCTCTTTCAACGCTGACAGAAGCGAGAGCAAGCCGGATGCTACAAGTTTCATAAACTAAAACGCCCGGCCTTAAAGCACCGTAGCACCGCACTTACTTAAGAGGGTGATGTTTTGATGCTTCGGCGCGTGAAGGCTCGCGGTAAAACAATCCGCAAGGGTTATGTCGCCACTATGATCTGCGCGTCGAATTCTGTGGTATCTTCCTTTTGTAGTGGGCGGCTCGCCCACGAAATTAAAATTCTTGCGCTCTTGATTAGCGCCTCTTGTGGCCGCTTTTGCGGCTAAAGGGGCGCTTTGTTTTTAGGAGTTGCTATGCACGAGACAGAAACAAAATTGATGAGCGAAAAAGAAGCAGCGCACGTGCTCGGCTTGCATTGGACAACAGTTCGTGACTATCGGCGCGCCGGGAAAATTCCATGTTATACGGTTGGACGCCGCCCGGTTTACGCCCCACATCACCTTGAAGAGTATTTGCGGCACAAAGGGCGCGCCGCAAACAAAAACTAGCGCTCGCCGCGCGCTAAAACGCGAAAGAAGAATATGGCAGCACAAATACTTACTCTAGTTAAAAGACAATCGAGCGTGCCCCAAGCGCTTAGGGCGGCGTCGCCAAGTCCCGCAATACGCAACGAGTTTTATGAGGTAGATAGACTTGGTTGTTATACGGTGGGCGAATTCCTGGGCATGGTCTTTACTGAGGGCGAGCCTATTTTACACGGTCTTCATAAAGGGGAAATCGGCATCATTAACGGGATGCCGAACGCTGGCAAAAGCACGCTCGCGCTCAACACATGCCTTGCGCTCGCGTGCGGTCGCCCCTTTCCGCCGTTGGTTCCTTACGACGGCAAACCGCGCCGCGTACTTTATCTTGATTTTGAGAATACGCCTCGCCGGTTGCAGTCAGACCTCTTCGTAATGGCGCAAGCTCTCCCACCCAAAGAGCGCGAGGTTGCGTGCGATAACTTCGCCGTCATTGTGGGCGCTGAACTCAACAACGAAACGCTTACCATTACAAATCAAGAGCACCTGAGACAAATTGCGCGCGAGACGGCAGAACATCGCGCCGACCTGCTTGTTATAGACACGCTGGCGTCAGCAACGAGTTTGTACGATGAAAATTCCAACGCCGAAATTCAGCGCAAGGTATTAACACCCCTTAGAAAGATTTGCCGACTTACGGGCTGTGCCGCGCTCATCATAGACCATAAAGGAAAGAAAGGGCTTGATGCCGTAGGAGGCGAGACACCGCTTTATGCCGGGAGAGGGGCGTCGGCTAAGGCTTGCGCGGCAAGGGTGATTTACAACCTAGACGCAGACCCGAAAGCCGAGAATGTATCCCTCTTGAGTAACCCAAAGATCAAGGGGGATAAATTTCAGTCCGTTTTAATGAAGCTTGATAGCAATAGATGGTTCAGCGCGATAGGAAAGAGTGCCGCGCGCGAACAGTCAAACTATGAAGCGGTCGTTAGCTTCGTGCTGGCAGAGGCTAGGCCGGTTAAGCGTTCAGAAGTAATTGAAAAATTCGCCGCCGTTATATCTAAGCCGACAGTTGAGCGCGCTTTGCGCGATGCCATCGGGCGTGAGGTTTTACGGCTTACAAAGCGCGGAATGTATGAAGCCGTTGTCAACGAAGGTCAGTGATTGAAAAGGAGTGGTATGCAAAAGGGCGACATGGCACAAGCAAAAGCAATTGGTCAGAGACTTGTTGACGGTCATGCGGTTGACCCGACAGCAAAACGCAAGGCGCGACTCGCGCGCAGCTTCAAAAAGGATGACCGCTTAGAGGCAATAATCAAGCTACGATTTGAAGACCCAAAGGCTTATGAGCAGCTACCCGTGTCGGTTAAGGTTGCGGTCGGACATTACTTAACAGCGAAAGCAGCAAACGAAGAGATGGGAGCGAAATAATGTCAATCGAAGCCGCACGACTAATAGTTAGCGTTGAGAGCGCGGGCACTCAAAAGGTTGTGCGCGACCTCGGCGCGGTTGAGACCGGCGCTCAGCGTGCGGCGAATTCCATCAATAAGCTTGGCGACTCTGGCGGCGACATGCGCAAGCCCGGCGGATTCCTGCCCGGCCTCTCACAAATTTCTGAAATCATTCAAGGCGTGCCGCAAGTTGGCCGTCTCATGGGCGCGCTCATCAACCCGATCACCGGCGCGGCTGAGGCTGGCATTAAGTTCAACGCATTTCTCGAAACTACGCGCATCGGTCTTACAACCCTACTCGGCTCAGAAGAGGCCGCAATGCGCCACATGGCAGAGCTACAGGCTTTCGCCGAGCGCACGCCGTTTCAATTCCGCGACCTCGTAACCGGCTCTCAGCGTATGCAGGCTTTCGGTTTTCGAGCCGAGCAGGTTTTACCTATTCTCACGGCAGTTGGCAATGCCGTCGCGTCAACCGGCGAGATAAGCCGCGACGCTCTTGACGGCGTGCTCTTAGCTCTCGGTCAGATGAAAACTAAGGGCAAGGTTAGCGCCGAGGAAATGAATCAGATAGCCGAGCGCGGTATTCCGGCGTGGGAGTTGTTATCTAAGGCTATCGGCAAGAGCGTTGCTGAAACAATGAAGCTCGCGCAGCTTGGCCGCTTACGCGGCGGCGCGGCGGTTGACGCAATAGCGGCCATGATGCAACAGCGCTACGGCGGGCAGATGGACAGGTTGAGCGGCACGCTCACCGGGCGCTTAAGCAACCTTGAAGATATACGCGACCGCGCCGAGGGACTTGCGACGCAAGGACTCACGCAAGACCTGAGCAACATGCTCGGCACGGCGCTTGAGCATGGCGATTTGGCTACACGCCTTGCTAATTCCGTCAATCGCATGGTGACGCCGGTCAGCGCTCTCTTGCGCGCGAGCTTTAACACGCTTGTCGGCGGCGGAATAACCGAGGGCTTAACCGAAGGTATTGCCGCCGGGCAGACGCTTGTAAAGAGCACGATGCTTAACATGGCGCAAGATTCTATCTTGACGCCGTTTACAAGTTTCTTCGGCATACACTCGCCGTCAACCCTTATGTATCAGCACGGGCTAAACATCACGCAAGGGTTAGCGAACGGCATACATGACGGATTTATGCAGGTGCAAGGCCGCATGACTCAGGCGCAGAAAAAGAGTTTTCAGGCGCTTCAAGAGTTGATGCGCCGCGAGCCTGATTTCATGCCGAAGCTCATACAGATGAGCCGGGCGCGCGGCATTAACCCCGACCATCTTCTCAACCTCATGGCGCTTGAGACCGCCGGAAGCTTTAACCCGCACGTCGGCAACGGTCAGGGCTATTACGGGCTTATTCAGTTCGGACAGGCCGCGCGTAGCGAGGTCGGTTTGCCGCTTGACCGACTCTTACAGCAAAGCGCGACACAGCAACTTGATTACGTTTTCAAATATCTTGATACGCGCTTTCGTCGCTTCTATGGCAATACCGACATAACTCAGGCGATGCTTTACGCCTCGGTCGGCGCTGGGCACGCGACGCGCAATGATGACACGGTAATGTTTCGGCGCGAGGGCTATCAGCAAGGCGACGACCCGTTGACGCGCGGCATATCTCGCGCGGGCTATCGTGCGAACTATCACTCTTGGGACGTAAACGGCGACGGGCAAATACAGCAATTCGAGTTTGGGCAAGCCGCTCTCTCTCGCCTCGGCGCTGGCGTCAACTTCTCTGTCAACGGTGAGACCGTGCCCGTGCGCGTCGTTGATATTGTCGGCGGCGCGGCGGCTCTTATTGAGCGCTCAGGTTTGGGCGGCGGCGGCAATGCGTCTGAGCCGCCGTTCAGTCACATCACAGACGATCAAGCGCAGCACGTCTTAGATATTTTCAAACAGGCGCGCGCCAACCTTCCCGTTGACGGTGGGTTAATCGGCGACCTCGGCGACGTAAACCGGCTGATACTCAAGACGATTGACGCAACAAACACGCTAGGCGACGCGGCGGTTAATAGCGCGCAAGAGCTTCAAGATCAAGTCAAAGGCGCTGGCGCGTGGTACGACGACGTAGCAGTACAGTCAGAAGCAGCCGCGCAACGTCTCAAAATTCAGTGGGACGATGTTGCTCAAGGATTCGAGCAGGTTTTCGTTGATAGTTTAGATAGGACGCTCATGGACGGCGAAAACTTCTTTGCAGATTTCAGCAAAGGCTTTGCGCTTATGCTACTGCGAATGGCAGAGCAAGCGGCGGCAGCTAATCTCAGCAAGGCAATTTTTGGCTACGATGGACAGCAAGGCTCAGCGAGCGGCGGTTTCTTAAGTAAGCTTATCGGTTTTGGCATAAGCGCGCTTGGCGCTTTCTTCGGTGGCGGTAAGTCATTCGGAAAGTTGACCGGCATTAACCTGTCACCGGGCACGTATAGCTGGGGCGGTCTAACGAGCGTGATAGGCGGACACCGCGCAGACGGCGGGCGCGTGCGCGCCGGTCAACCTTACTACATCGGCGAGCGCGGCGTTGAAATGTACGTGCCCGACCGTGACGGGCTTGTGATCCCGAATCACGAGTTAGGGCAAATGACTCACGGCGGTCGCCCTATTCAAGTCGTCAATAATTTTCACGTTACAGCGCCGGGCGGTCGTTTACACGAAGAGTCGCAAAGACAAATGGCCGAGCGCACGGCACTAGCAGTTCAAAAGATGCTCAGAAGGATGAGCTAATCATGGCTGTTAGTTTCGTATTTGATGAGGTCTTACAAAGAACATAGGAGCGAAAACATGAACACTACGCAGAACGAAATAGAATCTGCAAAGGCCAGAGTTGAGGCGATCAGGACGCGCTTGGTTGCGGGCGACACGAAGGTTACAGCAAAGCAGCTTGCAGATGCGCGAGCGGAAATTGAATTCGCGGAATTGCGCGCAGAGGCCGAAGTGCAAGCGCGGCGCGAGCGCGCAGAGACCGAGAGACGAGAAAGGTTGAACGACTTTCAGCAAAGACTCGCCGCTCTTGACTCGCAAAAGCTTGACATATTGCGCGAGCGCGTGCGCGCCGCCGTTGAAGAATATGTTAGCGAAGCGGCGGCGTTTAATAACGAGCTTGAAGCCATACGTCAAGCCGTAGGAGAACCGGGCGCGTTTCCGGGCGAAGATGTTGACGCTTACCACGAGCGAACAGCCGTAAGAATCCGCGAGGTAATAGTGGGACGACAACGACCGCAGAAAACTCTTAACGAGATCATCGTGCCCGCGCTAAGGCAGCACTCAGGGCGAGCGCGCATCAGTATAGACAATCCGCAAGACTAGCCGAGAGAGTGTAAATGTTAAGAGACGCTTTAGACCCCGGCGCTGATAACGCTTATCCCTATTTCCCGCGCCGCGCGGACGGCTCGCCGCTTTGGAGCGATAGCGCCGAAACGGACGGCATAAGGATTGATGGTGTAATACCAATGCCGCGCGGCTCGCGGTTCATCATTCGGGACGGTCGGCGCATAGCAATTGACGTGACACCTCGCAACACAGACGGCGCGCCGGTCAACCCGCCGTCGCTCTAAATGGAAGAAAGCGGAAGATAATGGAAGATTCCAGCGAAGAGCTTACACAAAAACAGGAGGCGGCTATTGTCGCGCTAATAACGCACGGCACGGTGCGCGAGGCGGCGCGCGCTTGCTCCATAGGCGAAACGACCTTGTTTCGCTGGCTGCAACAGCCCGCCTTCGCCGCCCGCTATCGCGCCGCGCGCCGCCAGGTGGTAGAGGCCGCTATAGGCCGATTGCAGAGACTTGCGGTTAGAGCTGTGGATACGCTTGAGCGGAATCTTAATTGCGAAAATCCAACGGCTGAAATCCGCTCGGCACAACTAATCCTTGGGCAAGGCGTGAAGGGCGTTGAGCTAATGGACACGCAAGAGCGGCTTGAAAGACTGGAGGCTTTGTTAGATGAGCGCGAAGAGAAGAATAAAGAGCTTAGAGAAGCGCGTCAGGATACTTAAGGGCAGGGAGTGTACTCATGCGTTTACTCTCGTTGTTGACGGTGAGATTGTGAAGAATGACCCGCCGTGCTCGTGCGGCGGCGAGCGGGTGAAGATCGTCGTGGAATATGTTTGAAGAGTTCAGGGCGCGCGAAAGAGAACAGTAGAATGAGCCGGGTTAATATAATCAGAGAAGCTAGAAAGTTCATTGGCAAGCCATACAAGCCGTTTAGCCTTAACCCGGCTCAGGGGCTGGGCTGCGTTGGCGCTATCTTCATACCAGCCGCAATCGCTGGCTATCGCTGTGCGGAGTTTTGCCGCTTCAATAAACCGCCTGTCGGGGCACAGATGCCGCGTTTCTTGCCCCAACTTCAACGCCAGATGCGTCAAATACCAATTGCGCGAGCGACCATTGGGGACGTGCTCTTGTTAACTATGGGCGCGCACGGGCAACACTTGGCGCTCGTCACGAGCGAGCGCCCGAAGAGAGTTCTTCACTCATGGCCGACACCAACAGGAGGCGGAAGGGTTCAAGAGAATGTCTTAGACTCGCCGATACACAGTAATAATCCGCGTCTTAGGTGGTCTGATCTCGTTGTTGCTGCATTCCGTTTTCACGAGCCGGTTATTAGTAAAGAGGAACACGAATGAGACGAGCGGATATATTAAGAGAGGCGCGCAAGCTTCTGGGCGTACCGTTCAAGCTTGAGGGGCGCAACCCAACGACCGGGCTTGATTGTGCTGGTTTGGTTATTTGCGTCGCGCAGGCTTTTGGTTGTTTCAGGGGATTAGATTACCGGCCACACTCTAGCCCTTCAACGTCGGGCGCTTTTCCCGCAGCCGTCCAGCGTGAAACGCAAAGGATACCGGCTGCAAGCGCCAAGCCGGGCGATATACTTTACCTGAGCTTTAAGGGCATGAGAGCGGCTCATGTAGCAATAGTCTCAGCGTTGTCGCCGTTAAGGGTGATTCACGCGGGCGATATGACAGAAAAGGTAATCGAAGCGCCGCTCAATGCGCGCTTAAAGCAATTCATTGTTTGCGCGTACCAGTTTCGAGGGCTTAAGGATTAACCGACCGCCTATATTTCAGCTTTAATCTTTTCAAGGAAAGCCTCAACATCATCTTGTCCGTATAGCACACGCCTCCCAACCGTGCGATATGTCAACACGCCCTTTTGCCTGAGCCGCCAAAGGGTCATACGCGAGAGGCCGGTGATCTTCTGAACTTCTGCGTCTGAGTAGAGCTTGGGCGTCCCTTCGCTTTGTTCCTCCATCACTAGCGGGACGAATATAAAAGACATCAAAACATCACCCTCTTAAGTAAGTGCGGTGCTACGGTGTCGCGCTCTTCTGTTAGACACACGGACAAGCAAATCGGTCAACTCGCACCCTAGAGCCTCGCACAAGCGGTCAAGAGTCTTGAGGGCGATCATTTCGGTTTCACCCTTCCACAGCCGCGCGGCCATGCCGGGCTTAACGTCCATAGCTTTTTGAAGCTGATAGGCGTTGGTTATTCCGCGCGCTTCGGCGGCCTCTCTAATCGTTAGTTTCACCATAAAAATATATTACCACAAAAGTGAAATAGTTGTTGACAGGCATTCACTCTTTTGGTAATATTCACACATCAGGTAATACTAATAACCTTGAGAGGAAACGCCAGATGTTCACACTAGAAACAACAGAAATCGCAAGGGCAATCGAAAACGCAAAAGCTCTTCACCCGAAAGTTAGAATGATTCGCTTTGGTGAATACTCGGTTTCAGGCAGCACGGGCAATGCCTACACCGTTCATTGCTACCGCGACAACGGCCAAAAAGTTGTTGATTGCTCGTGCCCGACGCGAGACGGTATTGCCTGTAAGCATGGCGTAGCCGCCGTCTCTCTTCATATTGCAATAGCGGCTCGCAAGCGCGCCCATTAAAATAGCGGGCTTGGTAAGCGCTCGAACGCCCGCCAAGCCCTCTCAGCATCATTTCACGCCTTTAGATGGAGGAAAAAATGTCGAAGCGAAAGAATACAACCAAAGGACAAGCGACGGCAATAGGCCGTAAGGCCGCGCCGAAGGGCTTTAGAGAGTTATTTAATAAGGCCGCTACTGAAAGCCCGATCTGTACGCCTGAGCGTATAGCGGTGCTCTATCCGCTTTTGTGCGCCATCGCCGAAGAGGGTTTCGGTCGAGTGCTCGCCGCTAAGGTCGCGGAGGGAAGTACGGCGGCTTGGTATTCCTACAATGATATGCTAAGCCGCGCGCTTGCGGCTGAGCGTGTGCGCCCCGAACTCGCCGCCGCTATGCGCCCCATTTTGCAAGAAAGCATTGACGATCTGGCAAGGATTAAGCAATATGAAGAGCGGCAGATGAGAGCGTAGCGCTCTTGCTTCTGCCGTGAATCACGGGGCTATGTGGACGGGAAAGTGGACTTGAAAGTGATTACGGGCAGCCGGTCAGTTGACCGATTGCCCGTAAGTCGTTGAGTTAGTTAATCGGGGCGAGAGGATTTGAACCTCCGACCCTTCGGTCCCAAACCGAATGCTCTACCAGGCTGAGCCACGCCCCGATAATGGTTCGACGATAATAAATGCCGAACTTTTGTGACTCATTCTAGCGAGCAGCTTGGATTCCGGTCAAGCTTTCAATTGCGCGTGGGCCATATTTGGGACGGAGTTC
>MNJR01000066.1 GCA_001920415.1 Acidobacteria bacterium 13_1_20CM_3_53_8
AATGTTGATGTATGGAGGGCGTTGCCCTGGTTTTTGTAGCTGACTAAGGAGGTGGGGCATGAGGACTGACTGCTATTGCAAGGCTGGAACATTTTATGAACGAATGAAACCCTCATCTCTGGCTTACGTTTCTCTCCTGTCAATCGCATTGATAGCCGTTGCCCTGGTTCTGCTTCCCTCCTCTTCAAAAGCTGCTAAAGCAAATCTGA
Organism: Acidobacteria bacterium 13_1_20CM_3_53_8; assembly: GCA_001920415.1. GTDB lineage: Bacteria > Acidobacteriota > Blastocatellia > Pyrinomonadales > Pyrinomonadaceae > 3-1-20CM-3-53-8. The sequence goes on from MNJR01000066.1 coordinate 210, forward strand.
ATGAGGCTTCGGTGCAGGCTGCGACGAGCGCGCCTGACCTCACTTGGATTTCAGGCGGTCACGCTGGCGGCGTTGGTAAAGCGGCGCTCTCGCCGGATGGGCAGATTCTTGCGACAGCAGATTACGCTGAAGTTTACCTGTGGCGATATTCGGATGGGCAGTTGTTGGGAACCATTGGCATGGCGGGCGTTGATACTGTCAACTGCATTAAGTTCACGCCGGACGGCCAGTATGTTGTTGCTGGCGGCTCTTGGATTCCGGGCTATCCCGGAAATCCTTCAACGCTCAGGGTGTGGCGAGTTTCAGACAGAAGCTTGGTGCGTCAATTCGATCTGCATAGTTCAGTAGGAAGTTTCGCGCTTTCAGCAGATGGACATTTCATTGTCGCAGGGCACGGGTATGAGTCCGTTCTAGTCTTGGACTTCAACACAGGGGCGACGCTGCAAACTCTTGGGCCTTTCGCGTACACAGCTGTGGCGATTTCGCCGGATGGAAGTATGGCCGCAGCAACGGGCGCGGATCATTTTGGCGATCCTCCATCGGTTAATGTCTGGCGCAGGTCGGACGGAACGCTGATAACAAAGCTCACGGGTCTCAGCTTCATTTCAAACTCGATTGCTTTCTCGCCTGACGGGCAATATCTTGCGGCGGGCGATTGGGGCGGCAATGGAACTCACGGGAAAGTGATTGTGTGGCAAGCCAATGGAGAAAACTTTACTCCGATTCAAAGTCTAACTACACAATTGACTAGCTCTATTTACAGTCTGGCCTTTTCGCCGGACAGTCAGACAATCGCCGCAGGTGGAGTTGATGATGAGCTATGGCTATGGCATCTGCCTGACGGCTCGCTGACTCAGTCAATCTCCGTGAATTTTAACAACGCCATCTGGAACATAATCTTTTCAGACAACAACACGATTTTTGTGGGCGGCGCTAAAAACGTAAGCGACATCTTACGCGCTTCTGACGGAGCATGGTTGCGCGAAATTGGCGGCAACAGAGAGTTTGTTACTGCGGTCGCTTTCTCGCCCGATGGAAAATATTTTGCAGCCGATAACGGTAGCGTCGGGGGAGGCGGCAACTTCTGGGTACAGATGTTTCAGTCTGACACTGGAGAGGGCGTGCGCGCATTCCCCATACATGAAGACATCATCAACTCCGTTGCGTTTTCGCCCGACGGACAACTACTAGCCTCTGCTTCAGGCTCGCAACCTCCAGACACGCGCGACACGCGCATCTTCATCGCGCGAGTTTCAAATGGACTTCAACAACTCGTACTCCCAGGGCACGCAGGAGGTACAACTTCAATCGCCTTTTCACCAGATAGCCAACTGCTCGCCTCCGGCGGCAGAGACAACGTGTTAGCCCTCTGGCGTGTGTCGGATGGAGCGGTGCTACGCTACGTCAGAGGACATTCAAACTGGGTGCAGTCGGTCGCATTTTCACCCGATGGTCAAACCATCGCTTCCGGCGGCGACTCTACAGTCAAGCTATGGAATGTCTCAGACCTAAGCTTAATCCGCACGATTCCCGGCAACGGTTATCCAGTAGGCTCTATAAGCTTTTCGCCTGACGGTCAAACTCTAGCGCTCACAACTTACAGCGCTATCCAACTCTGGCGCGTATCAGATGGAACTCTGTTGCGCACAATGTACGTTGAAGCCGGTGTCACAAATTTAGGGAACGTAGTCTTTTCAAGAGACGGAAGCGTTGTGATGGTTGCGGACGGCAGTTACCCGCCGACCATATGGTTCTGGAGAGTTTCGGACGGAGCCGTGCTTCAAACATACAAACAGGAGACGGGCTGGGTGCAGCCTCCGGTTTTAGCAGTCTCGCCTGATAACACGCAGCTTGGCATAGGGCGCTATGACTCGATTGTTGAAATGGCGCGTTTTTCAATCTCGAACGCTTCCTCGTACACGCCTAACTATGAAGGCAATGATGAGGCGACCGATTGTAATTCAATTTCAGGTTGGGCGTGGGACAGCAATCAGCCCGATGGCATCGTCAATGTTGACATCTACGACGGCCAGACATTTTTAGCTACTATTCCTGCCAACAATTTCCGTCAAGACCTTTACGTTGCAGGCAAAGGTAGCGGCTATCATGGATTCAGCTACACAATCCCGGCAAGTTTCAAGAACGGAACGCCGCACAACTTCGGCGTCAGGGTCTCCGGCACAAGCACAGAGCTAGTAAACTCTCCCAGGTCTGTGACGTGCGGCTCGCCGCCTCCTCCGCCTCCTTCTTCTAACAGTGGTACGTGGACGACTGCGCCTCCTATGCCAACTGCGCGTCAGGGCTTCGCTGTCGGTGTAATCAACGGGAAACTATATGCAGTCGGCGGCGACAGCACCATTGGCCCAGGGTATGGCGGTGTGACGCCCAATCCTCTGAACACTCTGGAGGTTTATGACCCGGCGACTAACGCTTGGTCTACGCTTGCTCCCATGCCTACGGCGCGCTTTGGCCTGACCGCAGGAGTAATCAATGGAAAACTCTACGCTGTGGGTGGCTTTAATAGCGGTTATCTGAGGACGCTTGAAGCGTATGATCCTGCAACCAATACATGGTCAACGCTCGCTCCTATGCCTGCGGCTCGCTATGAAATGGCTGCCGAAGTCATTGACGGAAATCTCTATGTTGCTGGCGGTTATGATCCGGCGGGCAATTCGAACACGCTACAAGTCTATGACCCTGCGACCAACTTCTGGTCAACGTGGTCTCCTATGCCGTTGGGGCGATATAGATTGGCCGCCACTGTCATTAGCGGGAAACTCTACGCCGTTGCAGGTTCCCCCTTTAGCACCAACTCAAGCAGCCTGCAAGCCTTTGATCCGTCAACAAACACATGGGCAGTGATGGCAGACCTGTCAATGGGTCTGGATAGTTTGGCTGCCGGAGCAATCAACGGGAAACTCTACACTGTTGGGGGAACTAGCTCCACCGGCCCCACAAACGCTGTGAACGTCTACAACCCTACAACCAGCGCATGGTCTTCGGTGGTCGCTATGCCGACGGCGCGCAAGCTTCTGGCAGCCGGGGTGATTAATGGAAAACTCTATGCGCTTGGTGGAATAAACAGTAACAAGGTCGTCCTCAATACGATGGAGGTCTTGACGCCCGCACAGTCCATTAGCGGGCACGTGACAAATTCGAGCAGCCACAGCGGACTCGCAGGTGTCACGCTGACTATCAGCGGTGGTACACAAGCCACAGTGACAACAGATCAGAACGGCTACTACTCGTTCACCAACTTACCGGCAGGAGCGAACTACGGCATCACGCCTACAATGTCCGGCTACACTTTCACTCCGCAAAACCCTGTCGTCAGAGGCTTGAGCACAGATGAGGTGATGAACTTTCAAGCCAGCACGGCACCTACAGCCGCGCCAGCTTCGATTAGCGGTCGCGTGATAAATGCGGACGGCACTTCATTGGCCGGAGTAACCATAATGCTCAACGCTGCGCGCATGGCAATCACGGATGCCAACGGCCAATACAGCTTTGATAATCTGGAGGCGGGCGGCTTCTATACGGTCACGCCGCGCTTCGTCAACTACAGCTTCAACCCGCAGAGCCGAGCGTTCTCTCTGGTCTCAGGCAGAACGGACGCAGTATTCACAGCAGCGCCCGACTCTACACAAACCGAGAATCCTCTGGACACTTCTGAATACTTCGTCAGAGAGCAGTATCTAGATTTCTTAGGACGTGAGCCTGACGAAGGAGGATTTAATTACTGGAGCACCCGTATCAACGAGTGCGCAGGAGATGCAGACTGCGTTCGACAGAGAAGAATAGATGTTTCCGCCGCTTACTTCTTCTCCCAAGAATTTCAGGATACAGGCTCATTCGTCTATCGCCTATATAAAGCTGGCCTGAGCAGGCGTCTCTCTTACGCAGAGTTTAACTCGGACAGAGGCCAGGTGCTCGCGGGCACAGACATGTACGCGCGCAGGGTCGCGTTCGCAGATTCGTTTGTAGAGAGGCCGGAGTTCATTCAGAAATACAACAACGCAACCACAGCCGAAGGCTTCGTTGATGCTCTTCTGCGCAACATAGAGCAGGTGAGCAGCGTTGACCTATCTGCACGGCGTGATTCGCTGATAGCGAAATACAACTCAGGACAAAACATTGCGGAGAGCCGCAGCCTCGCACTGAGAGAGGCAATAGATGACGCCGCGTTCAAGTCAGCGGAGAACAATCGCTCGTTCGTTCTGATGCAATACTATGGATATTTAAGAAGAGACGTGGACGAGGGCGGATACCAGTTCTGGCTAGACGTGCTGAGCAACCGCGTAGCGGGCAACTACCGGTCAATGGTCTGCGCCTTCATCACCTCGACCGAATATCAGAGGAGGTTCAGTTCAGTAGCCACGCACAGTAACAGTGAGTGTAGATAGTTAAAAGCAGGACTCTAGCGGTTTGCAATTGCACCTGACCATTGTGGCAAACCGTCAAGTAAGTACCGCGCTCAAGAGGCAAGGCGGAAAGAAAAAACAGATGTCGGAAAAGTCTGGAGTCGGACTGATTTTCGATTTTGGATTTTAGATTTTCGATTGGAAGAAGCGAAAAGCTTTTAAATCGAAAATCGCAAATCCAAAATCGAAAATCAGTCCGACTCCAGACTCCAGACTTTTTTACAAGCGTCTGCCTTTCCATTCTTTGCTATCGCCATCTGGGGAAATTTCGCAAATTTAACTTGACTGTTAAACTGGCATGTGTAAAATGGCAGGACTTTTCTGCGGATTACAATCCCTAAAAAGCTTATCCCTCGCTCGCTGACATTTTAATCAAAGCTGAAAACGAGGTGTCTCTCTATGCCCCCAAGGAAGACAAGTCGCTCGCCCCGTCCCCTTATTCTGGTCATTGACGAAAATGAGCAGAACCGGGTCATGCTGCGGTTCTATCTAACCAAAGAATACTATGATGTGGTAGAGGCTCTGACCAGCCAGGAAGCTTTTCAAAAAGCTATGGAGATGCCCCCTGATCTGGTTATGATTGACCTGAATAATCCGCACCTGAGCGGCGTCTTAACCGCTCAGCGGCTTCGATCCATTCAGGGAATGAGCCACGTCCCGATTATCGCTTACGCAGGCCCGGACAGTCAGGCATGCCGTGACGCCGTGCTGGCTTCGGGCTGCGATGCTTACGTCATTAAACCCGTAAACCCTTCTGTGATGATGAATGTCATCAAGAGTCAGTTGCACAGGCGCTCGACCGGGGTACTGCCTAGCAGTGACGTGACGCAACTGATATTCGCGGCAAAATAAAGGGGGCAGCTTTTTTACTTGACACTAGACTGAAACTTTATAAAATGCCTGCCACCTTGGGCGTTGCCGCTTGCGGGGTGAGGACGTAAGCGGCTTGAAGCTGAACGCTTCCGCCCCTCACAGTCACCCCAACGTGACAGTGATGACAGGCGGCGGTGGGTTGAGGACATCGCCGCCTATAATTTTTTCCGCGAATTTGATACAGAACATCTCACGCCCCTGCAAAGGAGAAAGAGAGAGCATGATCCACTAAACCACACGAAACAACACGAAGAGAACTCAATCAATTTCGTGTCGTTTCGTGTGGTTTAGTGGATAACTCTTCCCTTCATCCTTTCTGAACCCTTATATCGAACTTACATTAACCAACATTTTCGCAGGCTTACGCTTCATCTTCCGGCTCGTCAACACGCTCTATCTTCGCATCGTCGTCAATTGCCACTTGATCCAGAAAATGATGCTGGTCGTCGTAAAAATCCCACATCCCTTCGTGGAAGTTCATTTCGTAATCTACAGCCTTCGGTATGATTGTTTCTGTACCGTTCCGATATTTAATACGCATTGCCATTGTCTACTCTCCAGAGAGATATTCAAGAGGTTGGGTTTTGCAGGGTTCTCAATTTTCATGGGATTTACAAATTCTCAATCCCCTTCTTAAAGTGTATGGCTTAGTGTAATACTCAATCCTTCTGGCATAAAATGGCTTCCAAGGTAGGAGTAGAAAGATGATGAAAAGCTCACGTCGTGAATTTCTAGGCGCACTGCTAGGCGCGCCGCTTGTTGTGGCGAGCGGTTGCAAGGCAATGCGGCACGAACAATCTTTTGCTGTCTCGGCAGAAGCAGCCCCAGAAGCAGCCATAACGCCGCGCGTGACCAACTACAACGCGAGCGGGCGTGCGCTCATCGTTGAAGGAAAGACGCTTCTTGTGGCGCTCACTTTCACGACTTCGATGAATCAGTTGAGCGGGAGTTTTCCTGTTCAGTTCGAAGCTGAGTCAGCAGGAAGCCAGAGCCTGACAGAAGAACAGCCTCTCTACTTTTATCCTGCTGGAGACGGGCGCTCCTTTCGTACATTTCTATCAGCGCCGCTCGATGCAATCGCAGACTCTTATCAATTGCGCGTGACTGCGCGGCCACAAAATGGCGCTCAGCAGCAAGCCTCTCTCCCCTATTCCGTTCAGACAGGAGCGTATCGTCAGACGACGCTTACTCTGGATAGAAATTTCAGTAATCCTTCGCCCGAAATTTTAGAGCAGATGCGCCATGATTTTCAGACCATGCTGGAAATCTATCAGCGTAGAACAGAGCGGCGGTGGAGCAAGCCCTTTGTGAGACCCGTCGCGGGGCCTGATAGAGCCAATTTCGGCGACAAGCGAACCGTTAATGGAACAAAGCATTATCGTCATCAGGGACTCGACTATCGCGCGCCAATTGGCACACCCGTTCATGCCATCAACGACGGAATAGTTGCCCTCTCAGGCGAGCAGTGGACGCCGGGGCAGACCATCTGCATAGATCATGGCGGAGGCGTTTTTTCCAAATACCTACACCTTTCAGAACGTCACGCGCACGAAGGCGACGCCGTGCGGCGCGACGATGTAATAGCGCTTTCCGGGAACACCGGCGGACAGCGCCCCGCGCCGCACCTTCATCTCGATCTGGTCGTCAACGGCACGCACGTTGATCCCACTGATTTCATGAACACGGCTGCGCGTCTGATTGAGTTGGAAGGGTAAGGAAAGGCAAAAGTAAAAAGGTAAAAGGCAAAAGGAAGGCTGAAACCATTTTTAATCTTTAATTCACGCCTGCAAGGCGTGTCCACACTTTTGCCTTTTTACTTTTACCTTTTGACTTCCCTTTGCCTTTTACCTTTTTACTTTTGCCTTTAATTGCCTCCATGCCTCGCGTCGCGCTCTGCAATCATGGTGTCGAACTTTTGTTGCTGGTCTGATGTGAGCAGAGCGCGTATGCGTGTGCGCGCGTGCTGGCGTATGGCGTCGTATTTGGGGTTGACCTCAGTGCGAAGCTGCCTGTAATTGTCGCGCGTCTCTTCTATGATTGCGCGAATCTGCGTGGCCTGCTGGTCATTCAGATTCAGGTTGCGCTGTAAGGATTCAAAGAAATCTTGATGAGCGGGCGGGCAAGGCCTTCCCTGGCCGATTGCGCGCAGACGATAGGCACTGGCGAGCGCTGCTCCTGTCACGCAGCCCAGAACGAAAATGCTCAACACTGCGGCGACAACTTTGAGTCTTGTATTTCCCCGAAATTTCATTTGGTCGCCTCCCTGTCTTCGTTCATGATGGTTGCCAGCACGTCATCGTTAGAAATCGCCGTCTGGTCTGTGAACACTACACGCTCTACGCCTGTGTCCCGCTCGCCTAGCAGCGCAGTGTCACTGATGCCCGCAGAGTTCTGAGTGCCCGTGCCAGCGGAAAGGAAGAGTAGAAAAGCGAAGACCGCGACCAGCGCCATTGATGGAACGGCGCGCCACAGAATTCTCAGTGTAGTAATCCAGTTCTCGCTCTCTGCGCGCCGTTCGCGCTCTGCATTGATGCGTGCGCGCAGGCGCGCGAGAAGGAAGGGCGACTGCGTGGCTGCGTCAGCTTCCGATTCGTTTGCAGCAGAGAGGCGTACAATGTCGCGCCCTACGCTGTCCAGGCGTTCGCGCGATTCCTTTCGGTTCTCTTTTCTGTTAAGCATCGGTTTTCACCTGCATTCGGCCAAAAACTTGGTTCGAGCGAGGCTTCTATAAATGAAGACGCGCGCGCGCAGTCGTCGGTTACATTAATCTCTTCAGAAGGCCGCGCAGACGCTGTCGTGCGCGATGCGCTCGCACCTTTACTTTAGCCGCAGACCATTTTGTAAGGCCAGCTATCTCGGCTACGGATAGTCCTTCAACGTCCAGCATAACAAGTACGAAGCGATCTTCGGGGCTGAGTTTTGCCATCAACTTTCCGGCAAGTTCTCGGGCGATTGCAGCAGATTCTACATCTTTTTCGCCGCTGCTCAATCGCTCTTGCAACCACTCGGCCTCTTCTGCCGTAACTTCGCTCAAAGAACTTTCGTGACGCCGTTTTTGACGACGCAACTCGTCGTAGCTTGCGTTGAATGCTATGCGCGCGAGCCACGCCGCAAAGGATTGCTCCTTCTGGTTTGTGAAATCACCAAGCGCGAAGAAAGCTTTTGCAAAACTCTCCTGAACTATCTCTTCAATCTGTTCGCGCTGGCGAAAGAAACGGCTGGCAATCAGAGCAACGCGGCGGCGGTGACGATTGAATAACTCCTCGAACGCATCTTCATAGCCCTCACGCACCCGCTCTACAAGCTCAACATCCGTAGGCTCGGCAGATGAGATCGCAGACGACTGGATGGTTTCAGGCTCTGAAGTTTCTGCCATCTCATGGATTATAAGGCTGAGCAGTCAGACTTGTAATCTAGACGGAGGATTGATTCCGACTAAGAAATCATTTCAAAACCTGTAGGAGTCGAACCTCTTAGCGAGCTTAAGCATTTTCCTTTGCGCCTTTGCGTGAACATGCAATTCACATGAATCTTAAGAATTAATAGAATTGATGGTTCTCGCAAAGGCGCAAAGATAAAAGATAAGCTCGCAAACGAGTTGAGCAGTTATTACGGGTTTTGAAATAAGTTCTTAATCTCACGCTGGAGACGCTAAGAAAAGACGCAAGCTAAAACTCCTTATCTAACTCGTAAGATTAAAGTTTACTCTGGCACGAGGGCTACTCTGAATCCTGTGAGCGACCATTCGGTTTCGCCTTTGACTTCGTTGATGTAAGAGAAATCGCCGGGCGCGTTCGAGCCTACAGCGTAGCAGGTCGCGTTGCCCTGTTCGTCACGATAGAAGCCAAGCTCAAGCGTTTCGGTCTCGCTCCACTCAGAATGAAAAATAGTGCCTACAAGGTTGAAGATGGCCGGAGGGCAGACGGTCACTCTGTAACCTCGCGGCAATAGATTTCGCGCGCGCCAGTCTTCGTTGACCACACGCACGAATTCACGCAGCGAAAGATAGTTGTGCGCGTAGCGCGTTCCATTTGTAATGCCTGCGCGTCCAAGATAGATGGCGAAGGGGTCTGCTGTGGCGTCAAAGCCGTAGCGAGTTCCATAAAACTGGCGGTTGCCCGGCAGGTAGCAGGGCTTCTGTGTCACCTCTACGCCGATTACCTGCCCTTGATGTTTGCTATGACCCCTAAAAATCTCTTCTCTATAACTCAGCCCGTGCTCACGCTGATTAGCGAAATCGCGCGCTGCCATCGGATAGAAGCGCGCAAAGTATGCGTTGTCAAGAGGCACTGCTTCCGCAGAAGGAATGATGTGCCACTCTATGTTGAAATAATTGAACTGCTCTGAGGCGTTGGAAGGGGGCGCGAATTCTTCTGCTTCAGGTTTTAGCAGCTTCGCGCCCTGTTTGAGTCCGAAGGTATCGAGCAATCTCTCTGCCTTCTCTTCCAATCCGTTATCCATAACACGGCGCTCCCCTCGTGACACATTTGACAAAGTAACTCATTGTTCGTTACCCATACTAAAGCAGAAGGCAAAGACAAAGAAACTGTAACCGCCAGCGAGGCAATACCGTCTATTAATTAAGTTGAGTCGGAAGTCCGGTCTACCTATGTCATCGTTTATTCTCCACATTAATTTTCGCAGCGCGCACCATTTGCTCTGCGCGCTGCTAGTAGCATCTCTGCTGGCCTCTGCCTGCTCACGTTCTACTTCCAAGACGGGCAACCGTGATAACAGGAACGGCGATTCAAGCGCGGCTCAGGCAGCCGAAGTCAACGTCATCCCTGTAACGACAGCCAAAGTTGAGGCGCGCACAGTTCCTACATTCATAGAAGCAATTGGAAGTTTGACAGCAACCGAAACCTCTAATGTCGCTCCGCAGACATCAGGGCAAGTTGCATCCACGCCCGTCAACGTTGGCGCGTTCGTGCGACAGGGAGAGGTGATAGCGAAACTGAATGAGCGCGACGCGCGACTTCGTCTTCAACAGTCGCAGGCGAGCGCGAAGCAATCTGCGGCTGCTGTCAGGCAGGCAGAAGCGCGGCTAGGCCTTGGGCCAAACAGCCGGTTCGACGCGAGCACTATCCCGGAAGTCAGATCAGCCGCAGCAGCATACGACGCTGCCTTGTCCCAGCAACGATTAGCCGAAGCTAATGCAAAACGCTACGCAGAGTTGGTGGAGACGGGCGATGTTGCGCGCAGCGTTTACGATCAATATCGCACGCAGGCCGAGACTGCTCGCGCCCAAGCCAATAACGCTCGTCAGCAGATGGAGACGGCCATCAATCAGGCAAGGCAGAACAATCAAGCCATTCAATCTGCTCAGGCCGCGTTCGAGGCTTCGCAGGCTCAAGTCGCCATCGCACAAAAGGCCGTAAGCGACACAGCCGTTCGCGCTCCCTACTCAGGCTATGTTAGCTCGCGCCCCGTAGCCGTTGGCGAGTACGTGACCACTGCGTCTGTCATAGCAACAGTGCTATTGACCAATCCTCTCAAATTGCAGTTGCTTGTGCCGGAGGCGCAGGCTCCAAGAGTTCAAACGGGCATGGCCGTAGCATTGAGCGTTGAAGCTTATCCCGACAGGAAATTCAACGGGCGCGTGACGGCTATCAACCCTGCGATTGACCCTGTATCGCGCTCGTTCACGGTCGAAGCCGAAGTTGATAACCCTGACAACGCTCTGCGCTCAGGCATGTTCACCACTGCGCGCATTGCGCTGCCCGGCGGCGCGCAGAGCATCTTCGCCCCGCGCGAGGCAGTGATTCATGACCAGAACACAAACTCATATAGAGTCTTCGTAATTCAGGGCACAACTGCGCATCTACGCATCGTGCAGGTCGGCGACGAAGAGAACGGAATGATTCAGATTAATTCCGGCCTTCAGCCAGACGAAGAGGTCGCAACGAACAACCAGCAACAGCTTTATGAAGGAGCGAAGGTGCAACCGACACGGCAGCCGGGAGGCTGAACCGATTTTGGATTTTGGATTTTGGATTTTGGATTCAATCAGCAATGAATGTTGAGCTTCAAACTCCAAAATTCAAGCATGACAAGCACGCTAATCTAAAATCCAAAATCTAAAATCCAAAATTGAGCCATGCAGAAGTTAGCTGAAATTTGCGTTCGTCGTCCGGTCTTTGCGACCGTGATTATCTTAGCGCTGACGGTTATCGGCGGGTTCTCGTTCTTTACGCTCGGCGTTGACCGCTTTCCGAAAATTGATATTCCTACAGTCTCCGTGAGCACGACGAACACGGGCGCTGCGCCTGCGGAGATGGAGACGGAAGTCACGGATGTGCTGGAAGGCGCGGTCAATACAGCGACCGGAATTGACGAACTGCGCTCTTCATCCAGCACAGGGCGCTCGTCCATCACCATCAGTTTCGACCTCTCGAAAGATGTGGACGTGGCGACCCAAGAGGTGCGCGACAAAATCAACGCGGTGTTGAATCGCCTGCCCGCTACAGCCGATCCGCCCATCGTGCAGAAAGCCGACCCGGACGCCACTCCCATTCTGCTCTATTCCATGACCGGGCCTTACTCTGTCTTGCAGCTTACGGACATCGCAAACAACCAGATAGTCAAGCGCATAGAGTCTGCTTACGGCGTCGGCGACATTTTCGTTTACGGCGCGCGTCAACGCCAGATAAACGTGCACATTGATCCCCAGAAACTTCGCTCATACAGCCTTTCGACTGTTGATGTATCGAGCGCGCTAAGGTCTCAGAATCTTGAGTTGCCGGGCGGTCGCATCAATGAAGGCGCAAGGACTGTGACGCTGCGCACTATGAGCCGCGTCACGCGCGTAGAAGATTTTAATAACATAGTCGTGGCGAACCGGAACGGCTATTCAGTCAAGATTGGCGACATTGGAAGCGTAGAAGACAGCGGCGTTGACCCAAACTCTATTTCGAGTCTGAACGGCGGCCCTGCTGTCACGCTCGCTATACGCAAGCAGTCAGGCTCGAACACCGTTGCCGTCATCAACGCGGTCAAGCAGCGCATGGCCGAAGTAATTCCGACCTTGCCGCACGATCTGCAATTCGCAATCGTGCGCGACCAGTCAGAGTTTATTGAAAACTCTCTGCATGCCATCGAAGAGCACTTAATCATAGGAGGCTTGCTGGCCGCGCTCGTCGTCTTCATCTTCCTATGGAATTTTCGCTCGACGATCATCGCGGCCATAGCGATTCCGACTTCAATCATAGCAGCGTTCGCATTCCTTGCGGCGTTCGGCTATTCGCTGAACCAGATGACTATGCTCGCGCTCACTCTTATGGTCGGCATAGTGATTGACGACGCGATTGTTGTTCTCGAAAACATCTACCGTTTTGTAGAAGAGAAAGGAATGCACCCGTTTCAGGCCGCGATTGAAGGAACGCGCGAGATTGGTCTTGCTGTTCTGGCAACGACGCTTTCATTGCTAGCGGTCTTCCTGCCTGTAGGTTTTATGGGCGGCATCGTCGGACGATTCATGTCCAGTTTCGGTCTCACTTCTGCCGCAGCGATTGCCGTCAGCCTTCTGGTCTCGTTCACGTTGACGCCAATGCTGGCGGCGCGTTGGATTAAGGCGAAGCGCGAAGAGCCGCTGCCCGCAGGCCCTGTGGCCGTAGCCGCAACAGGCAAAGGCACTCAGCCAGACGACGAGCAGCCGGAAGAGTTCATGGAGAAAGCGCACGAAGCTTCGTCTAAGGAATCCCGTTTTTATCGCCCGATTGATCGCACGTACAAGTGGCTGCTCGAATGGTCAATGGCTCATCGTTGGATTATTGTCATCGTAAGCCTTGTCGTCATCGTTTCGATAATTCCCATGTACAAACTCGCTGGCATAAACTTTCTGCCGGACGAGGACGAATCTTCTTATCAGGTAAGCTTGCGCGCTCCGCAAGGGACTAGCCTCGCAGCAACTCAATCAATTCTTGACCATCTGGCGCGCGATATACGCGAGCAGATTCCGGGAGTTGAAGCGACGCTCGCAATCGCTGGCTTTGGCGGACAGGCTTCACCTAATACTGGACAGATAACCGTCAGATTAAAACCGCCACAGAATCGCTCGCTTTCGCAGGCCGACATCATACAGCGCACGCGCGCAATAGCGCGTCGCTATCCAAGAGAGCTTGTCATAGGAGCATCAGCGATTTCATCAATCTCAAGCGCCATTGGCGGCGGGCGCTCATCAGCGCTTGCCTTCTACCTTAGCGGCCCAGACCTGCAAAAGCTTGATGAATATTCGCAGAAGATAATTGACATCATAAAGCAGAACTCGAACATTCAGGATGCTGACCGCTCGCTTGTGCTAGGCAACCCGGAGGCGCGCGTAATCATTGATCGCCAGCGCGCAGCAGACCTTGGCGTGAAGGCTGGCGACATAGCTCAGGTCTTGAACACGATGGTCGCAGGCTCGAAAGTGACTACGTTCAGCGAAGGCTCTGACCAGTATGACGTTGTGTTGATGGCCGAAGATCAGTATCGCCAGAACACAGGCTTGCTGAACCAACTGGCCGTGCCTTCATCAAACGGCGGGACGATAGAGCTTTCTAAAGTCGTGCATCTGGAAGAGGGCACGAGTCCGACTTCTATTGATAGAATCAACCGCCAGCGACAGGTGACAATCACGGCAAGCGTCAGCCCAAGCGGTTCTGAAACCGAAGCGCTCAAAGCATTGCAGACGGCAGCCGCGCAGGTAGGCATGGACGCAGGATACACCACGGGCGTTACAGGGCAGTCGAAGCAGTTGGGGCAGGCCAACTACTATTTCATGCTTGCCTTTCTTCTCTCTTTCATCTTCATGTATCTGGTGCTCGCCGCGCAGTTCGAATCGTTCATACATCCAGTCACAATCCTGCTGACGCTGCCGCTCTCGATTCCGTTCGCGCTGCTGTCAACATTCATCGCAGGGCAGAAGCTGAACATCTTTTCGGCGCTAGGCATTCTAGTCCTCTTCGGCATAGTGAAGAAGAACGCCATCTTGCAGATTGACCACACGAATGAATTGCGCTCGCACGGCATGGAGCGCTACACAGCAATCATTCAGGCAAATAGAGACCGATTGCGTCCCATCCTGATGACTACGATTGCGCTCGTCGCAGGCATGATTCCGCTCATACTTGGGCGCGGCGCTGGCGCTGCCACGAACCGCTCCATAGGCGTGCTGGTCGTAGGCGGACAATCCCTTTGTCTGCTTCTTACACTTTTGGCCGTGCCTGTCTTCTACTCGCTCTTTGAAGATTTGAGCGAGTCGCGCGTGTGGGGCTATGTCGGCACGAAGTATGGAACATTCGTGGGCGGAGCGCGCAGACGATTTGCGGGCGGGTGGACGGCTTTCGCAAATATCTTTTCCCGATCATCAAAACCTCAAACTCAATCGCCTGAACTTAAGAAACCTCGTAAGGACAAGTATGCGGATCAAGCTTCAGGTGATTGAGAGAGCTTTTCAAAAAGCTTTCCGTTCTCTCTCTTAGCGTCTTAGAAGTTTTATGGAAATTCCGAATCTAGCGCCGAAGGCGCAGCAAGAAGGTAGCCAGACGTGAAACGTCTGGAATCAGTCAACGTGATAAGAGATCGCGCATTGAAGATGCGCGCGAGAACAATCTGGCGCATCTTCAACGCGCATCTCTTTTATCTACCGTATACCAGACGTTGCACGTCTGGCTACCTTCTACGAGCCGCTTCGCGCGCTGAAAGGGAGTTTTCAAACAGTTTCTTAGCGTCTCCAGCGTGAGGTAAAGTTTCACGCAAAGACGCTAAGAGAGAACGCAAAGAGTTGAGCTACAGGTTTTGATATGAGTTCTTAGTTGAAGACTATTACGCGAGGACAGAAAAAGATGATGCGCTACATTGAGCAGATTGAGAATGGAAGAAACTGCATAAAAATTTTTCGCGCGAGTTCACATTGTTTCATTAAGCGTTCGCGCCTTGTGCTCTTCTGCGCTCTCATCTTCTTTACATTATCTTTCGCTTCGGTCGTTAACGTCTCGGCGCAACAGACATCTCCAACTCCCGCGCCGACAACGCCGCAGCCTGCTCCCACACAGTTGCCGCCCAACGCTCCGGGTTCAATCGTAAGCCCCAGCAACGAAACTCAACAGAGCACGCAGCCGCAGACAGTGCCGCAGCAGGAGCAGCAACAGACAACGCCGAACACGCAGGGGCCGCGCCCCCCTACACCGCAAACGCCCGGACAGACAACGCCGGGCACAGGACTGCCCACGACGGCAGCGCCAGCCGGAACAGCCGCGCCGCAAACCAATCAGGGAAATCCTGCGACCGGCGCGCAACAAGGCGTGCCGCAAACGCCTGGGCAGAACATTGGCATCTCGACAGGCGTAGCCCCTGCCGAATTGCCGCAAGAGCCGCCGCCAATCGCGCCCAATTATCAAGCGCCGCCGCGACCGCTTCCCTCAGCCGAGCGCGTAGGCGTTGACGTTTCCGATCAAGTGCCTCTCTCTTTGAACGACGCGATACGAATGGCGCTCAACAGCAGCAATGATATTGACGAGTCGCGTATAGATGTGCAGATAGCCGAGTACAGCTTGAGGGCAGCGCGCGGAGTTTACGACCCGCTGCTTTCGTCTGAGAGTTTTTACGAGCGTGCGACGACGCCTACAAGCTCAACACTGGGCGGCGCGGGCGCAAGCGGAGCCGTGACGCAGACTGACGAGACGGGTTCGCTAAGGCTCGGCGGATTCTCGCCCTGGGCTGGCGGCTCTTACGAATTGGATTTCTCTTCGACTCGCTTGACGACCACGAATCAGAACGTCAGGCTCAACCCTCAGTTCCCAACTGCTCTCACCTTCACCTACACACAACCGCTCTGGCGCGGCCTGCGCTTTGACAACAATCGCAGACAGATTGAGATTGCGAAAAAAAATCTCTCTCTGAGCGATGCGCAGTTTCGCCAGCGCGCCATTGATGTCATCACTGAGGTCGAGCAGGCTTACTGGGATTTGGCCTTCGCGCTCAGAAATCTTCAGGTGCAGATTGACGCAGTGAAGCAGGCGCGCATACAGGTCGAGAGCAACCAGCGTATGGTCGCTCAAGGCGTACTCGCGCCGATTGATATAGTGGCTGCGCAGACACAGGTGACCACATTCGAGCAGAACGTTTACACAGCGCAGGAGGCTGTGACGCAGGCCGAGAACACTTTGAAGACGCTGATTCTTCCCAATCGTTCCGAAGCGCTCTGGGCGCGCTCGATCACTCCAGTAACTCCTGTGAGCCTGGAAGCTCCGCCCGTTCCATTAGAACAAGCTGTGCGAGTGGCGATTAGCAATCGTCCCGAATTAGCGCAACTGCGAACCAGCGCGGACATCAACCAGATAAACGTGCGATATTACAACGACCAGACCAAACCGCAGGTTGATCTCGTCGGAACATACACCACAGCAGGATTGGCTGGAACGCTTGTAACGCCTCAAGCATCAACGACCAGCACGAACGCTCTGCTGACACAGCGCGTCAACGATCTTTCGGCGCTTGCGGGTCTTCAGCCACTTCCGACCTCAACTTCTACGACCATTGCGCCGAATCTGGTTGGAGGCTACACGCAGTCGCTCAGAAATCTTATTGACCAGAATTATCCAACGGCGCGCGTGGGCGTGCGCGTTTCGCTTCCCCTGAGAAATCGGACTGCGGAAGCAAATCTTGCAGGCGCACGAGCGCAGAGTGCTCGCATCAGAGATCAACTAGCGCAGCAGGAACAGTTGATAGAAGCCGACGTGCGCAACTCTCTTCAAGCAGTTCGTTCTGCTCAAGCGCGTCTTGCATCGGCAGCCGCCGCGCGCTCTTCAGCCGAACAACAATATGCCAGCGAGCAGAGACAGTTTCGCGCGGGCACTACGACAGTCTTCCTTGTTCTGCAAAGACAGACAGACCTGCTCGCAGCGCGTGCGCGCGAACTGCAAGCGCAGACTGACCTAAACAAAGCCATCTCTAAATTCCAGCACGCGACAGGCAGCACGCTCGAAGTCAACAACGTTTCGATACGCACAGACACGCGGCAACTTGAGCAACGCTCGGCACGAAGCGACGGCGAAGATGCACAGCCTGCGCCGGGCGGCGTGGCTTCTTCAACAGAGTCGCATTCATCCACACAACCATGATCGCGCGAATAGCCAGAAAAATTTTCTGTCTCCTCCTGGCGCTCGTAACGCTTGCCCTGTGTTCGTCGTGCCGTTCAACTGCGGGCGACAACTCCGGCGGCGTCATAGTCGTGAACTCTCCGGCCACAGGTGAAGTCAAACGAATACTCGTCGTCGAAGGCACTAAGGTTGACGCTGGCACGCCTATCATAGAAATAGCTGTTCAGAATGAAACTCCTACGGTCACGCCCAGCCTAGGCGAGAGCGCTGAATCGCGCGCGTCCCGAACGCTTGTAGCTTCTAACGCAGAGATTGAAGCGGCTCGCGCCGAAGTTGTGCGCCACGAAGCTGAAGTACAGCGCCTTACTCCGCTCGTAGCATCGGGTGAAGCTTCGCAGGCGCAACTTGACGGCGAGCGTGCGCTGTACGACCGCGCGCAACAGCGACTTCAAAAAGCTCAGGCGGCGGCGCGAGAAGCTGAGAGCGGATTAATTGCCGCTCGCCAGCCCGGAGTCAATCAACAAACGAGCGCAGTCGCAACGCCCACCGTGCAGATTGTCAACGCGACCGCCACTTCCGCAGGAACTGTTAGCGTCATCAGCGCTCGCGTAGGCCAGCGCGTAACTATGGGCCAACCTCTGGCTACGATTCGCGCAGATGATTAGCGCCGTTCGTGTAAACGTTAAGCTCTATCTATGAATTCGCCACATGCAATCAACATAGGGCCGCGCGAGCAGCGCAAACGTCGCATCATGGGATTTGCGGCACTCGCTGCCGGCGTCCTTCTAGCATTCGCGCTCATAGCACTGTACGCGCCGCGATGGTCGCGCATTATACTTTTCTTCCCAATTTGGATAGCCGCGCTCGGACTCTTTCAGGCGCGCGAGAAGACTTGAATCGCTATGGCCGCGCGCGGGACGCGCAACATGGATGAAGGCGAAGAGCAGGTTGAAGACAGGAGCGAGGCTGATAAGCTAAGAATGAATGCGCGGCGAATCAATCTGCGTGCGCTCGTTATAGCAATCATCGTCACGCTGGTCGCGCTTGCTTTTCCGGCATAGATGTAATTCAAAACGAGGTGGGCACAATGAGAGACTTAAGAACTTTGCTATCTGCTTTAATCATCGCTCTATGCGTTGTCGTGGGAATATCCGCACGCGCATATTTTCCTGAAACCGCTACCGCTTCAACTCAGAACATAGCAGGTCTGGAAAGTAGCGTCAGGTCGCTCGAACAGCGTCTAAACTTTATCGAAACAAGAATCGGCAGGCTCGAACAACAGTCTGTGCTCAGCTCTACGACGCAAACCTCTTCAACGCGAAATGAACTAGAGTTCAATCTGCTACAACGGCAGATAGGAACATTGCAAGGGCAGATCAAGGAGATAGAGTGCGGTCTGGTAAGGCTTGATGAACGGACTCTGTCGTCGCGCGCCAGGGCTGAAAGGTCTAACGACCCTTGCCGTCTTAATCCAGATGCGCCGCTTCGATTTTCCACACCTCGCTGAAGCGAATGACGAAAACGGCTGCCGGTCGAGGGACAGCCGTTCTCTTCAGGGTGGCATGAGGTTTTTGGTAGAAGGGACAGGGGCTTGCGGGGCTTATGCTGGGGCTGCGCTACGGGACGCCGTTCGTGTCTGATGATGATAGCCCGCATGCCTGATTGAATCTCTGTATTGAGTAGGAGTGATGCCGTAAACTTTCTTAAAATCTTTGGCGAAGTGGCTCTGGTCGCTTAAGCCAACTTTGTGCATCACTTCCTTAACGCTTAGATTCGTCGCGGCCAGAAGATCGCAAGCGTGCTCAAGACGAATGGATTTCAAATAATGTGCGGGCGAATCATTCGTCTCGGATTTGAAAAGGTGGCTAAGGTGCCAGATCGAAAGACTCACTTCGCGCGCCAAATCTTTGAGGCGTAAATCGCTGCGATGATAGTTTTCACGCAAAAATTGAAGCGCTCGCAGAACTCTTCTGTCGCCGCATTCGGCGTGAGGCTGAAGGCTTGCTACTTCACACTCTTTAGAGATTATGGCGCTCGCAGTTGATGGCATCGCTTTCACCTATTCGTCTTTAGCTACTTCTAATTCAAGAGCAAAATCGGCCTTGCTCTGTTTCTCCCATCGGCCTCTGTTTCATTCATGCAACAAAGAGTAAACCCATCGCGTCCGCAGTTCAAGCACAATCATTGTGCCGTTCTTGTCGGGTGCTCACAAAAGGCAAAAGTAAAAAGGTAAAAGGCAAAAGGTAAAAGTAAAAAGGCAAAAGTGCGGCATAAAGCAATTTAATAAAAGCGGTCTCAGCCTTCCTTTTGCCTTTTACCTTTTTACTTTTGCCTTTAGAATCTCGCATACTGGCTCGCACAAATTTTCTGAGAACATGGAGAGAAAGCGCTGTGAGAGGTTGCGCTTCCATAGGAGGATTATGAAGAGATCGCTCGCCGCAGATTCGACGCCTGAGATTATCGGCAGATTACAGAAAGCAAATGAGGATTTTGCAATGAAATATCCGGGCGAGACTGGACGGCGTCAGCCAGTGCACACCGTTTATGGCGGCGCTCATCTTTTCAAAGCCGACTCGGCGCAGCGTCTTGGCAGTTTGGCCCAACGCTCGCTCGAACAGTTCGCGCCGGATTTCGTTCTGTTCGCCAAAGCTGTAGGGCTGCCCGGCGCTGACGGTCTGGATGAAGCGCGCGCGGGCGAGTACCTATCACGCATTGAATCAAGTGGAGAATCTATTAAAGAAGAGAAAGCTGTCTGGCTCGCTCACGCAATTTACACGCGGGTTTGGGAGAAGCTTAGGCGCGAGCCTGTAGAGGATTTTCGTATTGACTTCGAGGACGGCTATGGAAATCGTCCTGATGCGGAAGAGGACGGCCACGCGGAGTTGGCCGCGAAAGAGGTTGCAAAAGGACTTTCGGCAAATTCCCTTCCTCCGTTCATAGGCATACGCATCAAGCCGTTCACGGAAGAGTTGAAGGAGCGCAGTATTCGCACGCTGGACATTTTCGTCTCGACGCTTTACGAAGAGGCTGGAAAACTTCCTGAAAACTTTTTCATCACTCTTCCCAAGGTCACTATTCCCGAACAGGTCGCAGCGCTCTCAGACCTGTTCGACGCGCTGGAGCAATCGGCAGGCATAGAGTCCGGCACTCTCAAGATGGAGATGATGATTGAGACCACGCAGTCAATCATCAACCATCGCGGCGAGGCTAACATTCCTCTTCTGCTAGAAGCTGCCAGAGGCCGTTGCGTTGCAGCGCACTTCGGGACTTACGATTACACTGCGAGTTGCAACATCACAGCCGCTCACCAGCACATGATGCACCCTGCGTGCGACTTTGCGCGCAACATGATGCAGGTCGCGTTGGGCGGCACAGGCATCTGGCTATCGGACGGCGCGACCAACATCATGCCCGTCGCGCCGCATCGCGTGGCAGAAGGAGCGAAGCTTTCAACCGAACAGATTGAAGAGAATTTGACGACAGTTCATCGCGCGTGGCGGCTGCATTACGAGCACATTCAACATTCGCTCACGAACGCATTCTATCAGGGATGGGATTTGCATCCGGCTCAATTGCCCACGCGCTACGCGGCCATCTACGCCTTCTTTCTAGACAGCCTTGAAGCAGCGAGCGAGCGGCTCAGGAATTTTGTTGAGAAGGCTGCGAAGGCAACTTTAGTCGGTGATGTATTCGACGACGCGGCCACAGGACAGGGCTTGCTCAACTATTTTCTGCGGGCTATTAACTGCGGAGCGATTACTGAATCGGAAGCGCTTGAGCTTTCGAGCCTGACATTGCCGGAACTTCGCTCAGGTTCGTTCGTCAAGATTCTGAAGAACAGACAAAGCTTGTGAGAAGAAGTCGAGTCGAATTAAAACCGTAATGTCTCACGCAAAGACGCTGTAGAAGCAAAGAAGAGACGCAAGAAGAAGTGATATTCAACCTCTTTGCGTTTCTTTGCGCCTTTGCGTGAGACCCTTTTTCTTTTCATTCAACAGTGTCTTTCGTACATTTGCCCGGCTCGAACAACATTCATTTCAGGAGTCACACATTATGGCGCTTCAACTTAAGACTCGTCTCTTAGGGCTGTTTCTATTTGTGCTCTTCGCAGGTGCGATAATTTATGACTGGAATCTCTTAATCAACTATGGCTACTTTTATCCTAAGCTCGCAGGCATAGCGCCGTTCGGCGCGCTCGGATCATTACTGATGATAATTCATCCTGCGTCGGCAGGTCGTCCCAACCCGTCAGATAAAGCAAGCAAAGTTATAGGAATAATCGTCGTCATCATCGGCCTGATAATCGGAGGCATCAACTTTTACTTGATGCATACATATCAACCATAAGAACAGTGACAAGTGACGAGTGACAAGAATAATTTTTCATTCTAAGTTTTAAGAAAGGAGCGAAAGCTTCTTCTTAATCTGAAAACTTAATGCTGATAATTAAAGATTAAAAATTCTCTCTTGCTCGTCACTTGTTACTTGTCACTGCCCTTCACGGCCTTACCTTCATTTGCAAAGGAACATAGACTTGCGGCAATATTAGTTCCCGAATACTCTGAACCAATCGCTTTTCGAGGAGACAGACCTATTATGGCTTACACTTATGAAGAGTTGCGTCACAAGACGCTGGCGCAGTTGCGCGAGATTGCAGCCGGGATAGAAGAGCACGAGGCCGTTCAAGGCTATACTCAGTTGAATAAAGAGCACCTGCTCGTAGCCGTCTGTAAAGCGCTGGGCGTTGATATGCACCAGCATCACGAGGTCAAGGGCATCAACAAGACTGCGGTCAAATCAAGAATCAAAGAGTTGAAGAAAAAGCGCGATGAAGCTATTTCAGCGCACGATCACGACCAGCTAAAACTCATACGCCGCAACATACACAACCTGAAACGTCAAATTCATAAGGCAACGGTGTGAAGAACAGTTTTCAGTTTTTAGTTTTCAGTTTTCAGTTAGTCGTCATCAAAGTTCGCAGCTTTTTCTGAAAACTAAAAACTGAAAACTGAAAACTGTTCTTCTACGCTCTTCTAATTATCTTCGCTGCTATCCAGCCCAGTAAAATCAGGCCTGCCAGCCTGGCCCAGTTGTAACGGTCGCCGTATGTGGCCGCAGGGAAATGGTTGCTTATCATTGTGAAGACCAGGGGCACGACCATGAATGTGTTGTGCTTCGAGCGCAGCTTGGCGCGCACGCCCAACGCTTCGTCAACTGTACGCCCCTCGCTCGTTGCCGCAATCATCTTTCTTTGCGCGGGCAGGATTCTCATCCACACGTTCGCGGCCATGATTGTTCCGAAGATTGCGCCGACGTGAATGTACATCGCGCGCCCGCTCAGCACGCGCGACAGGCCGTAGGCCACGCCAACTATCAAAGCGTAAGATACTATGGCGAATAGCGCCTGATTTTTTACGAGCGGCGATTGAGCCAAAAGGTCATAGACAATCCAAGAGACTATGATTACCCCAACACCGATTGCCGTAGCCGTGCCCACGCTTATGTCCATCACGTCCCTGTCAACAAGCACGCCGCCCATGTAATAAACAAGCGTGAGCAGCATTGCGCCGCTTATCCACGTCAGAGCCGCTTCCCACTTGAACCAGTGCAACTCGTGCGGTCCGGGACGCTTCTGCTTCTCCACAACATAAAAGCCTCCGCTGTGCACCATCCAGACCTCTGCCTCTTTCTCGCCCTTCGATTCCGCTTCGGTGAAGCGCCCGTCGAGCCATGTGAAAAAGTATGTCGTGCCGATCCAGAGTATTCCCGCAAAAACGTGAAACCAGCGAGTGAGCAGGTTGAGCCATTCGCTGACAGTTGGGTCAATCGTGAAAGGGCTGAGCAGAAGCGGAACGTGATAGTGCTGTGCCGCATCATCAATCATGAAAGTCACGCTCACCTGCGGATAAAAGCATTTTACATTGAGCAAAGAAAAGTAGGCTCCAACATCGAAAGTGAGCCGGTAAATCCCTACATCCAGATTCAGGCTTGATAGAATGAAGAGTTTGACGCGCCCATCCTCATCCGTCCATGCCTGACTCAATGGCAACCAGCTTTCATCATTAACATTTCGCATCTCAAGGCTGACCTGCACACCGCTCGCAGGTCTGCCACGTGATACATCCAGAATGTGTGTTGAGATAGTGCTCATCGGTAAAATTGATTTTGGATTTTAGATTTTGGATTAGCGAA
This sequence comes from Acidobacteria bacterium 13_1_20CM_3_53_8, assembly GCA_001920415.1. Classification (GTDB taxonomy): domain Bacteria; phylum Acidobacteriota; class Blastocatellia; order Pyrinomonadales; family Pyrinomonadaceae; genus 3-1-20CM-3-53-8. Next base: position 23,776 of record MNJR01000066.1, read on the forward strand.
CGGGTTGAAGATTAGCAACAAGCTCTCTTTCAATCCAAAATCCAAAATCTAAAATCCAAAATCACTCTGTCTCCAGACTTTCTAGAAGTTTTTTCAATCTTAGTTGAGTTATCTTCCGCTGCTCTTCCGCCGCTATGCGAATCTCTGTCTGCGGGTCGTTGCGTAAACGCTCGCGCAAGTTTTCAAGCATCTCTTCGGTTGTCTTTCCGCTCGCGCACACAATGTAGATGTAGCCGAACTTTCTTTCGTATGAGTGATTCAATTCAGCCATTTCAGTTAGCAATTCCTCGGAAGATTTTCGTGTGCCCGACTGTTCTTCCGAAGACCACGCGCGAGCCTGCGCGTCCTGCGCTAGAGCGGCTTTTCGTTCACCAATCTTCGGGTGGTGGCTGAAAGCTTCAAGCCAATCTATTTCGTCCAATCCCCACCAGGTGCTGTCGGCCTTGACCAATAATTCTTGAAAATCCTCGAAGGGTCGGGCGCTAGCCATCTCTTCCGCCCATTTCACAGAACCGCAGCATTTCAGAAATTCTGCTTCGGCTTCCACGCGCGCCAACTTGTTCAATCGTTCAATCACTTCAAGGAGTTTATGCGAATCATCAGACCCTTCTATCTTTCGCAGCTATTCTATTCTGCCGTAAACGCGCAGGCGACTTACGCCGCCGTCCGGGTAGATGTTGAATCGCAAGTGTGTAGCGGCAACGTCACGCTTAATCTCGTCTTCGTAAAAGTGGCGCGTGTGCGCCTGCAACTTCACGCGCGGGAGAATTTCGCGCCAGTCTGCGCTCGCAAGCTTTTCTTGCGACTCATTATCAAAATCGCAGACTTCCAATGAACAGCTTTCTGGATAGTTACCTTTGAAATGAGCCGTATCAACTTCAACGCGATTAATCTCGCCGCGCTTCCCCAACTGAATGACGACCCAATCGTATCCAGGCCCACGCCGTCGCTTCGTCTCCCAGCCGTCGCTCATGTCCTGCGCGCGTCCGGGCATAATTAGATTGTGGCGATGACCGAAGAACATGTCGCTGCAATCAATGACGCGCCCGCCGTTCTCGACAGCAGCCAAATCAATCTCGCCTCCGCGCCGCCTGATACTTTCCCAATCGGGCAAGACCTCGCCGTAAACTCTCAAGCGCGCGACACCTCCGTCCGGGTAGATTTTGAAACGAAGATGAGAGGCGCGCTCCTCTGATTTGATTTCAAAAAGGTTCTGCGAATCGCCTTGAAGTTTTGATTCAGATAAAATCTCTTTCCATACTGAATCGTCAGCAATCAACTCTTCAACGCTCGGCTGTCCTCTAAGGTCGCAAACTTCCAATGAACAGCTTTCGGGATAGTTACCTCTAAAAAAGCTTGTGTCAACCAGCACGCCTCTTATGATTCCACGAAAACCCAGGCGCACCACGCACCAATCGTAACCCGGCGTGCGACGCCTGCGCGTCTCCCACCCGTCCATCCATTTGCCTCTGTCTGTGTACTTGCCCTCGACGAAAACCGGCGCAGAAGGTTTCAGCAAATTCTCCTTCTCCGCGAAAAATTCGTCATTGGCAGCGACCACAGCGCCTCCAAGTCGCTCGGAAGCCAGATCAACAAGCTCTGTAAATTCCATAAAAATTTCTAAAACTCTCCGCGAAGAATTTTCCTGCCGGTTGGTTGTTGGGCGAACTCGCCCCGGTCGAAAATCTTACAGCCTCGCAGGAATGTGGCTTCTACTTTCCCGCGCAAACTTTTTCCACTATACGGCGTGAGCTTATGACGATGATGAAGTATCTGAGGCTCTACGCGAAACTCTTCATCAGGATTCCAGATTACTAGGTCTGCATCGAAGCCTTCTGAAATTCTTCCCTTTCTCTCCTGAAGCCCTACGAGACGCGCGGGCGCATGTGCAAGGAGCCTGACCAAATCGCTTATAGAAAAATCTCGCTTGCGCATCAGCGTCCACATCACTGGTAGACGCAACTGTAGGGACGAAATCCCGCCCCACGCTTGAAGAAAATCGCCCGTTTCGCCTAGCTTCATCTCAGGCGGGCAAGGGCTGTGATCCGAGACCACCATATCAATCAAGCCTTCACGCAGCGCGCTCCACAGCTTTTCACAATTCTCACGCTCTCGAATAGGCGGGCAGCACTTGAACTCTGTAGCCCCGTCAGGAATCTCTTCCGCTGCGAACGCAAGATAGTGCGGGCAAGTCTCAACCGTTATAGGCACTCCGTCCCTCTTCGCCTCGCTTAAAGCGGGCAAGGAATCCGAAGAAGAGTGATGAACGATGTGCACACGCGCGCCCGTCTCGCGGCTCAGGCGAATTACTAGAGCGACGGCGTCATCTTCCGCTTTGCGAGGGCGCGACCGTAAGAAAGTAGAGTAATGACGCGGGTCAGAATTTCCACTCACTTGCTCGGCAAGTGAGTGCTCGATTGGCTCTGGCACTTCCGCGTGAACTATGAGCAGCGCGCCGATTTGATAAAGCTTCTTCATGGCTGCCCGAAGGTCTTCTTCAGTCACGTTCGGAAATTCATCAACGCCAGAATGAACCAGAAAACATTTGAAGCCAACAACGCCCGTCTCGAAGAGCGGTTGCAACTCTTCCGTATTTCCCGGAACAACGCCGCCCCAGAAAGCAACGTCAACCCAGCACTGCCCTTGTGCCGCCGCAAGTTTTTTCTTAAATCCCTCAACCGTTGTCGTCGGCGGAATGCTGTTAAGCGGCATCTCTACAAGAGTCGTCACGCCGCCCGCAGCAGCCGCGCGCGTAGCAGTCCAGAATCCTTCCCACTCAGTCCTGCCCGGTTCATTGATATGCACGTGAGTGTCAACAAGCCCCGGCATGATAATCGAATGCTCGTTCGCTTCGTAAAGTTCAGGGCCTTTCTCAATCTCGTCAAAAGATTTTACGGCGACGATTCGACCGCCGCCTATATGCACGGACGCTGGCGCAATTGTTTCTCCCATCACGACACTCTTGCCGCGTATGATTAGATCAACTGAAGACATTAGACTATTACAAAACCCACTTTGCGAGCTTATCTCTTATCTTTGCGCCTTTGCGTGAACCCTCAATTCACGTCAATCTTGAGCATTAATAGAATTGAAGGTTCTCGCAAAGGCGCAAAGAGAAATACTTAAGCTCGCAAAAGGTTGCAGTCGAAGTTATCAAAAAAATTATTAGTTTAGTTCGCCATCTCTAACTGTTTTTAGAAAATCTTCCAGAAGGTTTGCTGCGACGCGCAGGCGATACTTCGCGGTCGAGCGAATGTCGTCAATCGGCGCAATCTCATTTATCAACGCAGCCCGCGCAGCGCTTATCGTCCTTTCGTCAACAGACTTCCCTCTCAGAACCGCTTCTGTCTTTTCGCAACGCAGCACAATGGGAGCGACGCTTCCCAACGCGATTCGCACATCAGCAACACTCTCATCTTCAATCTTAGCCACGCCAGCGAAACAGACTTTCGAGATTGCCTGCGCTTTACGCGTGCCGACTTTTCGATAATAGTGGCGTAAAGATTTTGTCGTTCGCGGCAGGCGTATTCCGGTCAGAAGCTCGTCGTCGCGCAGCTTCATCTGCTTGTAGCCCGTGTGAAAATCTTTGTAGGGAATCTTGCGCGCTCCCTTTGAAGATAGAAGCTCAAGCTCTGCATCATAGGCGAGCAGAGCAGGTGGCGAGTCGGCAGCGGGCGAAGCGTTAACGATGTTGCCGCCAATCGTGCCGCGATTCTGAATGGCAATGCCGCCCGTCTCGCGCGCCGCCACGCAGAGCATAGGAAACTCTTCCTGCAAAATCGAATTGCGCCGCACTTCCGTGTAAGTCGTAAGCGCCCCAAGCGTCACGCTTTCATCAGTGACTTCGATTCCACGAAGTTCCGCCAGATTCCAGACGCTGAAGAATTTCGTGTGCTCAAGCTTCCCTGCTTCCAAGAGCACCATCAAGTCAGTCCCGCCCGCGAACGGCTTCCACATGCCCGGCTCGTTCGCCAGAAAAGCAAGCGCTTCTTCTAAATCTTTAGGAACTCTTAATTCGTAATCCGGCAGATAGGCTCTCATCTCAAGTTAAGCAATCTATCAATTCTCGAACTGTTGCCAGCGCATAATGTGAACAGGAACTTTGAACCAAATGTTGTCGGAAGGCGCTCTGACTTTAATCACGCGCATAGGGCCGGGGTCTGCTTCTATCCACGTTTGATCTCCTATGTAAGCCAGCGTATGAAGGCCGTCCGCTGTGACCGCTATGTCTCCGGGCAAAAGCAGCGAGTGATCCAATTCATTAATACTTCCAACCGCCAGGAGGTCTCTAGTCCTCTTGCGATAACCCGCCAGCAACATGCTTGCAGACTCGTCGTGCCACCATAGAGACGATGCTTCACGAATCAATCCCGGATTCGCAGTTAAAATTCCCTGCTTGAAATCTGCGTTCACGAGTCCGCGCCGCACAAGGCCAGAACAATCAATACCGAAGCGGTTCTCGCCGCCCCAGACATATCTCGTCCCCTCGTATTGCATCAAGGAATTCACATACGCCTGCCGCATAGCAGCCGCATTACTGGCGCGACCCGGCAAGAAAAAGAGCGTCGCTACAATCAGGACGATTAAAAGCAGAATGAAGCGTAAAAGTTTTTTATTCCAGAAGAGAAACAGCGCGCCGCACCATAGCGCGAGGACGCAAATTAAAGAGCCGAATCGTAAAATATTTGTGCTGACGGGATAGAGGATAAGTGCGAAGAGGATTAGCCACAACGCTAACCATGCACAGAGCGACAGCAATCTGATACTTCCCGACAGGCCAAAACGATTTGCCGGAATTGCATTAGCTTCGCTCATACTTTTACATCTTCCTCCTGACAAGCTCTTACAACGGCTTCAAAAATTTTCATGTACCCAGTGCAGCGGCAGAGATTCCCTGCAAGTCCATCACGTATCTCCGCTTCCGTAGGTTTCTCTGTTTTTTCTAGAAGATTAATGGCGGCAATGACCATGCCCGGCGTGCAGATGCCGCATTGCGCGCCGCCATGTTGAATGAACGCTTCTTGAACGGCATGCAGTTTTTGGTCATTTGCAATGCCTTCGATTGTTTTAATCTCCGCGCCAGCGACTTGCGCTACAGGCACTAGACAGCTATTGACTATCTCGCCGTTAATCAGAACAGAGCATGCGCCGCACTCGCCTTCGCCGCAACCCTCTTTCGTTCCTGTGAGACGCAATTCTTCACGAAGAGCATCCAGCAGGCGCGCCATTGGATATGCATGAAGGACGCGCTCCTCGCCGTTCACTGCGCACGTAATCTCTACTTTGTTTACTTCAGACAAACCCAAAAAACTCCGTCAAATAGTTTCCGTTTCCAACTCTTCCATCAACGATTCAGGCACGAGCGGGATGTGGTTGATGCTCACGCCGGTTGCGTTTTCGATTGCGCTCAAGATTGCCGGTGCGGCTCCGTCCATAGGAAGCTCGCCTATGCCTTTCGCTCCGGCTGGCCCGTAGGCGTAAGGGTTTTCGGCAAAAAAGACTCTGATGGGCGGGATGTCTGCGGACGTTGGGATTATGTAGTTGGTCATTTGATTGTTCGCCATTCGCCCGTCGCGCCACACCACATTTTCATAAAGCGTGTAGCCAATGCCTTGCGCCACTCCGCCTTCAATCTGCCCTGTGGCGAGCACAGGATTAATCACGCGACCCACTTCCTGCACGGCAACGAAATCGTCAACGTGCGCTTCGTAAACCGTAGGATCAACCGTCACCTCTGCAACGTAGACAGCCCAGGCGTATGCGCCGTAAGCGTCGCCGCGATAGTGCTCGTCGTCCCAGTTGATGCCTTCGGGCTGCTGGTATTTTGAGAAAGATTTCAACGCGCCATGCTTTTCAATATAAGCGCGACAGGCATTACTGAAATCTTCAGAAGTGTAGCCGCTATCTTTCAAAAAACCGCTGCCCACAAGCGTTTGCTTCAAGCCAAGCGCGGCGGATTCTACTAACTTGCCGACTATCATGCACGTGCGCGAAGCTACGGTTGGCCCACTGTTGGGGACGTTGCTGGTGTCGGGTTTAGCAACCTCGATTAAATTGTAATCAATGCCGAGCGCTTCCGATGCTATCTGCCCAAAAATCGTGTTCGTGCCCTGACCAATCTCTGTGCTCGCGGCGAGTATGCGAACGTTGCCCTGCTCAGTAGCTTCGGCGCCGACAACGGATTCCAGATACTTTTCGCCGGAGCCTGTGAAGCCAGCGCCGTGCATGAATGAAGCGAAACCAATTCCTTTCTTCAAGCGCGAACTCTTGTTCTGTTCGGCAAACTTTTCACGCTTCTCGTTATAACCGGAAAGCTCGAACGCGCGATCCATCAACCCGCTCAAATCAACTTTCTCATGAATCACCTGCTGGGTCGCAGTGGTCTGCCCCTCTTGAATAAAGTTACGGCGACGAAATTCTTCTGGACTCAAGCCAAGAGTTTTGGCGATCTTGTCCATGTGACGCTCTAGCCCAAAAATGCTTTGCGGCGCGCCGAAGCCGCGAAAAGCTCCGTGCGGCGGCGCGTTTGTGGCTACGGCTCGACTGCGAATACGAACGTTCGGACAAAGATATGGGCCAGCAGCGTGAATCGTGCCGCGCGAGAGCACTACGGCTGAAAGAGTAGCGTAAGCTCCGCCGTCCACAGTGAAATCAATCTCCATCCCTAAAAGTTTTCCATCACGACTCACAGCAGTTCGGTGGCGCGTGTGCGATGGATGGCGCTTGGTCGTGGCCGCCATATCTTCCGCGCGGTCGTAAATAATTTTCACAGGGCGACCTGATTTCCAGGAAAGAAGCGCTGCGTGTCCGGCTATCATGGAAGGATACTCTTCTTTGCCTCCGAAGCCTCCGCCCGTCTCTGTCTGAACAACGCGCACCTTCTCTTCCGGCAGATTGAAAAGTTTTATGAGCGCTTTGTGAACGTAGTAAGGGCACTGCATAGAACCCCAGACGGTCACGCCGTCTTCATGGTTAGCAATCGCAATCATCCCATTGTTCTCGATGTAAAGCTGCTCCTGCGCGCCCGTCAGGTATTCGCCTTCGACTATGACATCTGCGCTCTCCCAGACTTCGTCAACATTCCCCTTATCAACCAGAAAACTTTTGAAAACATTATCTTCGCCCCAGATTATCTCTCTCTTATTAACGGAATCTTCTATGGTGAAAACAGGACTGAACTCTTCAATCTCAAAACGAATTGATCTTCGGGCCTTTTCAACCAAAAACTTGTCCTCATGCGCCAGAAGCAGCACAGGCTCTTCCGTGTGATTAAAAAATTCTTCGACCAGATAAGGCTGATCGTTCAAGATAAGCGCGACGTAGTTTTCGCCCGGAATATCCTTAGCCGTCACGATTGTGAATTCGTCCCAGGGAACATTTTCGCCAAAAATTATCTCCTTGATTCGACCACGCGGCGATGTGGTGCGCACGGTTGCGCCGTAAAGCATTTCGGGGAATCGAATGTCGTCAACGTAACGCGCCGCGCCCGTCACCTTGTCGCGCCCCTCTTTTCGCGGGACGGATTTCCCTACAAATCGCCTCTCAGTTTTCGGTGAACTCATCACTCTCTACTTTACAACGCCTTTCCGTCTCAATGAAACTTCCCGTGCTCAAGCGCGAGCAATCCGATTGATATAACTGCCAGCGCATACATCACCGTATGAATCTCGCGCCGACGCCCCGCTATAAGGAAAAGCCCTACGTGCGAGATGAATCCCCAGAGTATGCCCTGCGTTATTGAGAACGTAAGCGGAATAAGTATGATTGTCAAAAATGCAGGGAGCAACTCTTCAAAGCGATCAAATGCCAGTTGCCCAAGCATAAGCACCCATCAAGAGCGTCATCACAAAACAGACGAGCACGGTCGCCGTCAGCACGCCACTGAAAGACATGCCTGTTCCTTCGGTCGCCAGGATAGAAGGGTTGACGATCACTATGTAAGCCATAGTGAAGAACGTAGTGACCCCTACAATCGCTTCCGTCCTAAAATTTGGTTTTTGATCAGGCTGCGAATCCATACATCTGCGCACAACAGATATAGGTCGCGCATTGTGGCACAGGTAGGACTCTTTTTGAAGAGCTTACGGTAAGGTTTGCAGCAACTCCACTTCAACGCTGCAACAGGCGTGATTCACCAACGAGCACAAATTTCCAATCCGCTTTAGACGCGGCGTTCATTCTCACGTTTGGCCCAAACCGCAGGATTGCTTCTGGATTTGTTTCAATCCGCTTTAGACGCGGCGTTCATTCTCACTTGCGTCGCGGTGACTTCACGTGGCGCTCCAACCGTTTCAATCCGCTTTCATCGCGGCGTTCATTCTCACCTCCAGCCAGTTGACGAGAACGTCCGCGCTGTTCCCCTCAAGGAGTTGGGCGACAGTTTCAATCCGCTTTCATCGCGGCGTTCATTCTCACTCCTAGTCGAACGATCAACTCTGCTTGACGCTTACGTTTCAATCCGCTTTAGACGCGGCGTTCATTCTCACGGCAATCGCGTCGGTCCGTCCGGCAATCCGTCGAAGTTTCAATCCGCTTTAGACGCGGCGTTCATTCTCACCAACCGTCCTGAACAGGACTTAGCCTTGGAGACTAAAAGTTTCAATCCGCTTTAGACGCGGCGTTCATTCTCACGAGTCGGAAATCTTCGCTATCGGTGTCTCGCTCGGGTTTCAATCCGCTTTCAACGCGGTATTTATTCTCACTTTCGAGATTTCAGATTTTCGGACACACGACTTTCAGTTTCAATCCGCTTTAGACGCGGCGTTCATTCTCACCTTCTTTATCACAGCGCCCGCCGATGTTCAAGAGTTTCAATCCGATTCTATCGCGGCGTTCACTCTTGTATAAAATTTATTTCCTCTGAATCTCGCCGCGCTTGCATTAAACAGATGCCGACAAAGCGCGCGCCAACTCAGTTGGAACTTCGACAGGAAAGAAGCGTTGAGCAGAGTACCAATAGCCTTCGCCGCTCTCATCAATGATTGTCAGATAGCCATGCTTCGCAGCTTCGGCGTCAGCCACTATTCGATACAGCTTGCCGAACTCTAGCGAAGCCTCGTAGCCTTCATTATTGATGCAGACTGCAAATTGCAGCGTAGCGTTGCGACGTTTTCTCATATCTAGTCAATCAACGGCGGAATGATTTTATGTTCGAATTGTCCGATGCCATGCGCCTCATACCAATGAATTTCCGCCGTGTGAATAGTACCATTAATCAAGCGCACAGTAGCAATACCTTTTAGCTTTCTCCATCGCCCTTTGCCATATTGCCGACGCAGCCGTGCCAGATCGCGGATTCTTCTATCAACCGCGATTACTTCAATTTCCGCTACTCTTCCTATTATCTCAAAGTCCATTGCAGCTTAAACTATCGCCGGGCATTCTAGTTCGGTTTTCAGCGAGTGCGAAACCGGGCGTCCTATTCATCCATTCAGCTATGGAGCGCTAAACTTTAGCCCTGCTGCGTGGATGAAATCGCTCGATATAGTTTCGATAAGCTCTGATCTCTTCCTCAGCCCTATCTGAAGACCAGCCAAAATATTTTGCGGCGATTCGCGCTGCCGCTTCGTCTGCATCAAGTCCTGCGAAAGAATCCAGTCCAACCATCGTTCGACGCAGAAGGCAGTCGGCAAGCGTTTGCGCCATCTCATGCTCGAACGCCATGACGACTTCTGCGCCGATAGCTCCTGTCAAAGAACTGAAAACCTCTTTCAAGTCTCGGCTGGATGCAGCAAGCTTCAACACTTCGCTAGCACGCGAACCGTAGATTCCCAAAAGTCTTTCGGAGCTTTTTTCAGATAAGAAATTTTTGTTCTTGAATTGCTCTCGCAGTGCAGCGATGTCTCGCGCTCCGGGAAGTGGTTCTCGCGCAGTCAAACATTCAGGCGCATTTTTTTTCAATTTCCGAAAAATCTCATCAACCGCCTGCTCTGCGAGATTGCGGTATGTGGTTAATTTGCCTCCAACGATTGAAAGAAAGTTTTGAAGACGCGGGGCGTGATCGTGTATGAAGTGGCGTCGAGTGATGGCGGCGCTCGGTCGCCCTGCGCTGTAAGCGAGCGGGCGCACGCCTGAGTAAGTGTAAAGAACAGATGAGCGCGTCAGGCTAGATGATGGCAAGACACGGTTAGTCTCTCTGAGCAGGTAATCAATCTCGTCATCTTCAGCTTCAAGATAATCCAGATTGCCTTCGTAAGAGATGTCCGTTGTGCCTATTAGATAAAGATTGTTCCAGGGGATTATGAAGAAGGGGCGTTGGTCTTTCATCGCTTCGACGTAAAGGGCAACGTCGGGCGCGCCCGGAAATTTGCTGACGATAATGTGGCTGCCCTTCGTCCCGCCTATCATTCGCGGCGGCGCTTCGTTCAGAAGTCCAGCCACTTCGTCAACCCAGGGGCCTGCGGCGTTGACAATGATTGCGCCGCGCGCTCTGTAAGTCGCGCCGCTCAACAGGTCTGTGAATTCAATGCCGCGTGCTTCTACGCCTTCAACAATGATCTTATCAACTCGCGCGTAATTCAGAACCTTTGCGCCGTGCTCTGTTGCCGAGAGAGCATTTTCAAGAACCAGTCTTTCTGCGAACTCAACCTGCGCGTCGTAGTAAACAACTGCGCCGCTCAATCCTTCCGGGTCAAGTCCGGGCACGCGCCGCAGCGTCTCATCGCGCGAAAGCGAGCGGTGATGTTCTAGCGATTTGTCGAACGATAGCAGGTCGTATGCGATCATGCCTGCGCGAATCATCAATCGTCCGCGCCCGGCTTTCGCAGGATAGAAAGGGATGAGCAATGGCAGAGGCTTAACCAGATGGGGCGCTATGTGGAACAATCGCTCGCGCTCGCGCAAAGATTCTCGTACAAGCGAGATTTCGCCGTACTCAAGATAGCGAAGCCCGCCATGAATCAGACGTGTTGACCACCCGCTCGTCCCGCTCGAAAGGTCGCCTTTGTCCAGCAGAAGAACCTTCAGCCCGCGCATAGCCGCGTCGCGCGCAATGCCAGCGCCGTTGATTCCCGCTCCTATGACGATTACGTCAAACGGAACTTTTTCTATTTCAGAAGCGGCGGCTCTCAACATTTAATTATTCAACTTACGCGAAATTATGATTTAAGCCCGCGCATGCGGGCGACCGTCTAAAGCCCACGCTAGTGGGCGACAGCATAAAGCCCAGTGCGTGAGCGCTGGGTTAAGATAGCAATCAAAATTATTAAAGCCCGCGTGAGCGGGCGACAGCGCGTTGATAATTACAGGGCTGTCGCCATCTTCGATGGCTCGCTATTCATACTTGCACTCTAACCCAGCCCGTCAGGGCTGGGCTTTATGCTGCCGCCCGCTCTCGCGGGCTTAAATCTATATTCTGTATGAAGCATGTTAATCAAATGGATGGCACTCAACTCTCAAGCGCCCAGCCGCGCGCTCTTTCGACAGCCCTGAGCCATCGGCTGTAAAGACGCTCGCGCTCTGTTTCTACGATTCGCGGCTCGTATCGTCTGCTTACTTTCCATTTCACTTCCAACTCTTCCCTGCTCTTCCAGAATCCCACAGCAAGACCTGCAAGATAAGCCGCGCCGAGCGATGTTGTCTCCGTGATCGAAGGCACCGCCAGGGGGACGCCAAGTATGTCCGATTGAAACTGCATCAGGAATTGATTGTTCACAGCCCCGCCGTCAACGCGCAACTCAGTCAAACGAATTCCAGAATCGCGCTCCATAGCGCCAACCACGTCGCGCGTCTGGTAGCACATGCTCTCAAGCGCTGCGCGTGCTACATGCGCTCTGGTTGTGCCGCGCGTCATGCCTATCAGAAGAGCGCGCGCGTATGCATCCCAATGTGGAGCGCCCAGCCCAACCAGAGCCGGAACGAAATAGACACCATCATTCGATTTCAAAGACTGCGCAAGCGCTTCTGTCTCCGCAGCGTTTTTAATGATTCCAAGCCCGTCGCGCAACCATTGAACGCCTGCGCCTGTGATGAAGACTGAACCTTCCAATGCGTACTCGACAGGTTCATCTGCGATTCCCCAAGCAATCGTCGTGAGCAATCCTGCGCGACTCTGAACAGCCTGCGTGCCTGTGTTCAGAAGTATGAAAGAGCCTGTGCCGTAAGTGTTCTTCGCAGTGCCCGCGTGATAACAGCCTTGCCCGAACAGCGCCGCCTGCTGGTCGCCTGCTATGCCAGCTACGGGTATGCTCGCGCCGAAAAATATTTCCGGGTCTGTGTGGCCGTAGATGAAAGATGAGGGTTTTACTTCGGGAAGAATGGTGCGCGGCACATCAAGAATTTGAAGAAGCTCGTCATCCCAGCAAAGCGTCTTGATGTTGTAAAGCAGAGTGCGAGATGCGTTTGAGTAATCAGTGACGTGCGCCGCGCCACCGGTCAATTTCCACACGAGCCAGGAGTCAATTGTGCCGAAAGCGATTTCTCCAAGAGCGGCGCGCTCCCTCAAATTTTTGACGTTATCCAGAAGCCACTTTATCTTCGTCCCGGAAAAGTAGGCGTCAATCACTAATCCAGTCTTCTCTCTGAAAAGCTCTTCGAGGTTGTTTCTCTTCAACTCGTCGCAGGTTGATGCCGTGCGGCGATCCTGCCAGACGATTGCGCGCGCGACTGCTTCGCCCGTGCTGCGCTCCCACATCACAGCCGTTTCGCGCTGGTTCGTTATTCCAATTGCGCGCAATTCCCCGGCCTTCACTTTCGCCTTCATTAATGCTTCTTCAACCAGCCGGATTGAAACTCGCCAAATCTCTTCTGCGTCGTGCTCGACCCAACCGGGTTGCGGGTAGTGCTGCGTGAATTCAGAATATGCCTGTCCGCGTATGCCGCCCTCATGGTCGAAGACAATTACCTTCGTCCCCGTCGTCCCCTGATCAATCGCAAGCACGTAACCCGTAGTCATTATCTACCTCCCGGAACAAGTTGGCGCTCGTCTTCCTTTTTCAGTAGAGGGTTAATTTCACCATAGAAGAAAATATTAATGGGTAAACACTCAACTCTTTGCGAGCTTTGCTCTTTTCTTTGCGCCTTTGCGAGAACCCTCAATTCTCTTGATGCTCAAGAATTATGTGAATTGAAGGTTCACGCAAAGGCGCAAAGGGAAATGCTTAAGCTCGCTAAGAGATTTTCTATTGCTCTCTTGATGAAAATGTCTCACTACCCTTTTTCTCGCAGGTCTCTTACGTTTCTACGAATGTGATAGTATCAAATCTACTCCGCACGAAGACGGATGCTGGAAATTTTTACTATACATGGGAAATTATTATGAACTGTCCTGTTTGCGAATCAACCGAATTAATACAGGGTGCATTGGAAGCAAACCTTACCTCCATGAAGTGTCCAGATTGCAAAGGCAACTGGATTCATGGCGCTGAATACTGGAAGTGGTTGGAAAAGCATGGCCCGAATCTGCCGGAGATGCCAGAGCCAGTCAACGATTTGCAGTCCTCTGAAACAGGCAAGTATTTAGACTGCCCTGAATGCCAGTTCCGAATGTCAAAATTTCTCGTCGGCCACGGAATCGGTTTCACGCTTGACCATTGCGAGGGATGCAAAGGTATATGGCTAGACGGCAATGAGTGGGAGGCTTTGAAGAGTCGCAATCTTCACGACGACCTGAACGCTATGCTCACTGAGTTCTGGCAGGCCAGCGCGCGAAGAGAAGCAAGACGAAAGCATCTCGAAAAGATTTATACTCAAAAATTCGGCGCAGAAGATTTCGCTGAGATAAGACGCGTGCGCGTGTGGCTGGACAATCACCGAAACAAGCAGGAGTTGATAGCCTTTCTGACAGACAAAGACCCATTCGGGATTTAAATGGAAGAGACCAGAAGAAAAAAGAGTCTTTCGGGGAAATTACTGCTTGTTCTCTGGGGATTGATAATAGGCTGCCTCATGGCCGAAATAGGTTTGCGCATCATAGGATATTCGTATCCGCTCTTTTATGTGACGGACTACGAAAGAGGCTATGCGCCGGAACCAAATGTTGAAGGCTGGTTCTGGGTTGAGAACAAGGTTTACGTACGCATCAATAGCCAAGGCTTTCGTGACCGGGAACGTTCAAGAACCAAACCCGCTAACACTGTGCGCGTAGCCATCTTAGGCGATTCGTTTGCAGAGGCCAGGCAAGTGCCTATGGAAGACACGTTCTGGGCTGTGATGGAGCAAAGATTGCAATCATGCCCGGCGCTTGCAGGAAAGAAAATAGAGGTTATCAATTTTGGCGTAGGAGGCTACGGCACTGCTCAGGAATTGCTCACGTTGCGTCAAAGAGTTTGGGATTATTCGCCTGACATAGTAGTGCTCGCAGTGACGACGTTCAATGACATCATTGATAATTACCGACCGCTCAAGCAGACGGAAGAGATTCCCTACTTCGTCTACCAGAACGGTCAACTCGTGTACGACGCTTCGTTCAGGAATTCATCTACATATCGCTGGCACGATTCCAAGCTGTTCAAGACTTGGGAATGGCTGCACAATCACTCGCGCCTTATACAGCTTCTACACCACGCTCAATACGCCACACGAACCCGGATTTCAGACTGGCGAGCACGACGACGCATGGAGCAATCATCTGCTTCTCAATCTACTACCACGCAACAAACAGAGATTAGAACAGTTTCAGCCGAAGATGTAGGCTTGAATAACATGATCTATCGTGCGCCTGATGATGATACGTGGAAGGAGGCTTGGAGAGTTACAGAAGGTCTCATAACAGAGACGCGCAACGAAGTGGAGCAGCACGGAGCGAAATTTCTGTTTGTAGCCATCAGTACAGACATACAAGTTTACCCGAACACAGCAGTTCGTCAGGCGTTGATGAAGCGTCTGGGCGTTGACGATCTCTTCTATCCCAACCAACGTCTTCAAGCTCTGGCCGACCGCGAAGGCATAGCATTTTTAGATTTAGCAGCGCCTATGCAAACTTACGCAGATCAAAATCGAGTCTTCCTGCATGGGTTCGACAGCGATATTGGTAACGGACACTGGAACGAGGCCGGACATCATCTAGCGGCAGAACTAATCTCCCAAAAACTCTGCGACCGGAACTTTTTCAGATGAGAAAAGCAAAGGAAAGTAAAAAGGTAAAAGTAAAAAGGCAAAAGTGAGGGGAAGCCAAATTTTTATTAAAAGCGGTTTCAGCCTTCCTTTTGCCTTTTACCTTTTTACTTTTGCCTTTCTTTTACTATCTTCTCGGAAATAGAAACTTGAGAATCGCTTCCACGCGCGCGGCCCACGCCTGCTCGTTGTGAATAGCGCCTTCGGCGACGAAGAATGAAAGGTCGTGGCCGTCTCGCCAGCCTTTAGCGACAAGCGCATCGTGCAAAAGGCGCGCGTCCTCTGCCGTCTGAAGATGCTCTTCATCGCTACTTCCTTCGTGCGTCCCAATATCCAGCCAGATGCGCAATGATGGTTTTCTGTTCAAGTTCAAAACGTCGCGCACGATAGTTCTGTTATCCCAGAAGACAGAAGGCGAGACTACTGCAAGCTTGCCGAAGACGTTCGGATATTTTAGGCCTAAGTAAAGAGAGACAAGCCCGCCAAGAGATGAACCGCCCAAGCCTGTGTTTCGCGAATCGCGCTTCGTGCGATAGTGTGAATCAATGAAAGGTTTTAATTCTTCGACCAGCATCCGACCATAAAGGTCTGCCTTACCGCCCATGTTGTATTTTGCGCTGCGCGTCGGCGTGTATTCATCAATGCGAGCTTTGCCAGCATTGTAAACGCCTACGATGATTAGCGGCTCAATCGCACCTGACTGAATAAGCGACTGAGCGTTCTCATCAACTCGCCACTCCTGGCCGGGAATGAAGCTGGTCGCGCCGTCGAACAGATTCTGCCCGTCGTGAAGATAGAGCACCGGGTATAGCCTTTTCACATCAGTATCGTAGCCGGGCGGAAGATAAACGATAACGTCCCGGTCGTCCGCAAGGAAGCGCGAATGAAACTGTTTGTGAGTGCGGAATTCCCCTGCGAGCGTGTGTTGCGAGCGCGCAGCATCCTGCGCCGAACAAAGATTTTTGTTGGCAATTAAGACTAGAACTATGATTGCCAGACGCTTAAGAGCTTTACTCACTCGCTACCTCCAATAAGAGGAGGAAAAGGGGAAATGGGTAAAAGGGGAAGAGGGAAAGAGGGGAAAAGGTAAAGGCTAACTGCTTTCTCCTTTTCCCCTTTTACCCATTTCCCCTTTTCCCCTTCCTTTCTCATCCTTGCTCTTCTTTCGGTATTATTTCGAGAAAGAAAATACCAGCAACCTCGCGCAACGGCAAAGCGAAGCGCGTGGCTGCTGGCATGGGGAAAGTTTTGGGAGATTTACGAGGTGGTAGTGGCCGTCGTGGCGCGCGTCAGATGTATGTTCCCGTTGATGCCTGAAATTTTAATTGGCGCACCGCCCGTTCCTATGTGCGCGCTGTACTTCGAGTGCATTGACTCTTCGTTTACAGCAACATTAGGAATGTCTGAACGAAGCTTGCCGTTGATTCCGCTGGCAGTCAAATCCGCGTTCACAGTATCCGCAAGACGAAGCTCTATGCCGCCATTGACGCCGCTGATGCGCATACCATCCTGACCCAACTGATTCACAGAGATCGCTACGGGGCCGTTGACGCCTGATATATTCGAGTAATCGCTGGCCTGCGCCACATCAACTTTGCCGTTGACGCCATGAACTTCTACCGAGCCATCAACTTCGCCTGCGGCCACGCGCCCGTTCACGCCTCGGACGCTGAGCGCAATCTTTCGGGGAACTTTCAGGACGACCTGCTGCTTCACTTCGCTGTGGAACATTCGCCAGAAAGCCCAACTGTGTCGCTGCTCGCTGCGTACGACCAGACTCGAAGAGCTTTGGTCTATTGTGACCGGACGGCTGTCAAGATCACTTTCGCTGCCCGCAGTGCTAAGCACATAAACCTCTGCTGTGCCTGTGTCTGTGTCTGCTGTCTGAATGTCAACAGTGCCATTGATGCCAGAGACCTCAACACGCGCGCCAGGGTCAAGCTGGTAAGTCTGGCGAATCTCACGGCGAACCTCTCCGGTCGAGCGACCTAAGATACTGCCGCCTCGGCTAATCACACCTAGCACGGCTGCTGCGATGACCAGAAGCACCACCAGGAAAATCCGTTTCTTCATTTTGCCTTTACCTTTCGCTCTTTATTTGAAGAGACTTTAAAAGAGCCATTCGAAGCTACACGAAGTGTAACGAAAGAAGAGCCTTTAAGGTTTCCGAATTTTTGTAGCTCAGTTTCAGCTAGCCATTTGTAATCGCGTGCGAGATGCGCGACCGCAATCGTCAATCCCGCAACGACCGCTTTAATCATGTAACCATTTAATCATGTTCGGATATGGAGCGATTCCCATTTCCTTAGCCCTTTTATCATCTGCCGTCAAACCAATCCACTGTAGAGTCGGCACTGCGAAGTAACGACCTTGCGTGAAGTTCTCTATAAGGGATAGAGAGCCGCCGCGATAGCCTTCTTCATGAAATACCACAGATGGCTCCAGCCCAAGATGCACCAGAGCCGCATACGACCATGCGATAGCCATTAACTCTTCCCCGCCTCTTCTTCCTATGTAGCTCTGAAGCTGATTTCTTCTGCTCGCAGGAACAACTGCCAGATGCCCGGCCTCATGCAGTAAATCTCCTGGATATTTCAACTTGCTCTCATCAATCAAGATTACTCCACAATTGACTGAAATTCCGGGTAAGAAAGTCTCCTCACGGATTACAGCGGCTTTAACTTCCAGACCTAGCTCGATCAGGAAGTTAACGATTCTAACGGTCAGTTCATTTTTGAATTCATTGTCAGCCATAATTCCAACTCAACAGTTGCAGGATCATACGCCAGTCCAGCTTACACGGAAACCGGGTCTCTTGATCCAACTGAGCGCCTAACACCTGAATTAACCCACGCCGAGCATAAAGAATTCAAGCCAGAAGGAACAAGCTGATGATGAAAGGGATACTATCGAGGCGGCGGGTTCTATGAATTGTTAGGCTAGACGCTCTCATGTAGTGGTGGAGGCAGAATGAACACACTCGTAACTAAGCAAGGCGCTGCGCTCTATACAGGATAGAATATGGGCCTGTTCTGCGAAGTCTGGCCGTTACAATTCTAGCTGGTTGGCTCTTTACTTATGGAGTGGAGTTGTTCATCAATATATTTAATGCGTTCCTCATAGAATTGTA
>MNJR01000045.1:0-15330 GCA_001920415.1 Acidobacteria bacterium 13_1_20CM_3_53_8
GGGTAGCGTTTGGCACATACCTCTTGAAGCGTCTCCCAGAGGCTTCTCTTATACTGTGACGCCTGTAAAGTTGCTAGAGCCGTGTATTCTGGGCGGCTCTCTCAGGGGCGATACTATCATTGACCCCTTCTGCGGCTCTGGGACGGTTGGCTGCGCCGCCCTAAAGCACAATCGTAATTTCATCGGAATTGATTTGAATCCCGCAGCCTTAGAGATTGCGCGGCACTCACTGCAAGCAGAGAATCAGCATTAAAGTTGAAGAGCTATTTTCTCCACTCATATCATGTGCGGAAGGTAAAGACCTGTTACGCCGTAAGCGTCTTAGGCCGCAAGATTGCAAGCTGAGCCGCCATCAGATGTAGGGTTTTTGCACGCGATGGATTGTGACATCCAGCCCACCCGCCGAGACCTTCGTTAGCGGAGAGGCGCTTTTCCATCCCGCCGCACGCAAAGCATAAGTTATCGCCTGACGATCACTGGTGTAGGTGACGAGCCAGCCGCCGTGACGTAAGACGCGCACGGCCTCAGCCGCGAACTCCCTATAGAGCGTACGGTTTGAATCCTTGTGCTTGACGCGCACGCCGAAAGGCAAGTTGCAAATGATGAAATCCGCCGAACCGTCTTTCAAGGGAAGTCTCCTCATGTCAGCCGTGCGAAGTTCATGCTTCGCTGCTATAGGGGCTAGATTCGCGCGACTTAATTCAATAGCTCTTTCTGAAATGTCATATCCGATTGCCTGCGCCCTGGGAAACAGCGACAACCATTCGTAAAGGATAGTGCCAGCGCCGCAGCAGGGGTCAACCAGAACTTTTCCTTCACCCTTAGAAGATATTGTCGTCAATTCCCGTTCGACGGCAGCAAAGCAAAGTGCTGCGGCCACGGTCGGATGAATTGAAGCGGGTACGACCGCTCTCGATTCACCCCCTCTTGAAGAGGGCCAACGGCGGTCACGCCAGATGATCGCATGCATCTGAGAGAATTGAACGAGGCGTAGATCAATATCATAGTTCGAGGGGTTGTTGCGCCATCCGCTCGTCTGCTCAACGTAGCGGCTTAAACCGACAACAAGTTTCCTGTAATCGTCTCGTGTGGGCATCATGGGCAGAGACAGACGGAAAGTGCATCCTTCGCTAAGGTAAGGTGCTGAGTTAAGCATCGCACCGATTGCCTCATCAAAGAGAGCATTGATGTCGTAGATAGGCGCAGCCGCAACGGAAAGCGCCATGCAGTAATCCGCGATGACCGTGCGCAACTGCTCAAGACTTGCAAGAGCAGTATCCGTGAGATCAGGCAATATAAACCAGCCGGGCTTTTCGTTCTGCGCAGGGCCTAGCTTGTGTTGTTGGAATTCAATCTCAACGAGAGGTTCTAAACCCGTATAGAACTGAAAAAGGAATGTTCCGCGCGGTCTGGGTCTGTTCTCATCAAACAGCGTAGAAGCTTCGGCTGTAGGCGCAGAGCTTTGCACGGCCTTTCGCATGGCTTCTGCGACAGGGCCTTTTCTGCCTAGAAACTCCAGCCAGCGTGCGGGCCAATCCTTAAACCCTAGCTTGCCGAGCGCCAGAATCAAAGATGCCTGAACAAAAATGTGCTCTTCCCGTTCTAACTGTTCGACCAGCGCGCTGCTGACCTCTGTTTGTCCGCTATCGGCGATGGCTGCGGCTAACCGCCGCCTAGTTTTCACATCCGGCTCTACGCTCAAGCGTTTAAGCAAAATCTGCAAAGCTCTATCGCTCGCGCTAGCAATGCGACGCAAAATTTCCACCGCGCCGCGCCGTACCCTTACATCATCGCCAGCAATCATCTCTTCAAGAGAGTCCATATGCTGCCCGACCTCTTTAGCGAGCCTTTTCTCCAGCGCTTTGCGAAGATGCAAATCAACCTGTGTGGATTCAATCAGTAGTTCTCTGAACTTTTCCTTATTCATGATCTACAAGTCCTAAAATTGTGTAAATACGATTTGCAGGATATGCGGCGCGGTGAAAATCTTATATCATGTTACGCCGAAACAATAAGGTTGGAGGCTAGCAGTGACAGTAAAGGCAGATTGAATCAGCGTTCATTACAACAATGGCTCTGATGTAAGCTCAAGCCTTAAGAGATTCACAATGGAAAAAGACCCACCGCATAAAGATAAAATGGCTCTTCCCGTAAGCGCCGCTTCCGCTTCAGCCTTCATCTTCAATTGCTCGGCATATAAGATAGCGCAACTGCTGGTGAATAACGCTAACGTCGTTCCTCCCTCAGGGCTAGCCGGAATAAGCGCGGGCAGTCCTCCAAGTTCTCTCTCTGTGCCCCTTAGCAAATTTACAATCTCCACAGGAACTCCGCTAGCGATATACTTTGAAGGAAACCAGCAGCCCACTTGGTCTCAGACCGTGTTCATACAGTCGATTTACATCTGTATATACCTTTGGTGTTACTCCAACGGCTTCATTCTAGCGGATCAAAACGGCAGGATATTTTATATATTCGGCCAATCTGCTGCGAGCCTGATGGCTCCTATCACTTACAAGCAACTTGGCGCTGATCAGATAATTTCCGTGGCGCTGTAAGACGCACTCAGCAACAATCCCTGACTTAGGGCTTTAGCCAGCAGCCCTGTATTTAAGAAGCTGTTTCAAAATTCTATAGGCCGCGCAAGCGGCCAGAAGAAGGTAGCCAGACCTTTCAGGTCTGGAAAAGAAGAGCAATCATGAATTGCGCTCTGAAGGAGCGCCAGAATAATTATCTGCCGCCTCTTCAAGGCTGGAAATCTTCTCTTCATTAATCCAGACGTTGCACGTCTGGCTACCTTCTTCCCCGCGCTGCGGCGCTAGCCTACGGAAGAGAGCAGTACCGCAGAGCGATTGGAATGTGAACTCTTAAGTTAATGAAGAGAGTTAATTTTTTGTCGCTTGCAACAAGGTTGCATAAAAATCTTGACATCAATGCAGATGGTTAAGTATAGTCGCGCACGCTCTCACTAAATTTTCATTCCAATGCAGAACGATACGTCGGAGTAGCATTGGACAAATTCGAAAGGAAAAAAAACATGGCAGTCCCCGTCACTATCTTTAACGCCAATCAGGCTTCGGTACAGGTACAGGTCAACGGCGGAACTCAGTTTACGATTGCCGGTACAGGCCCCAGCCAGAATTGGCAGCCGCAGCAGCCGAATCCGAATCCACTGTCATTCAATAACGGTTACCCGGCGGCGAACGTATTCGGCACGCTGGCTCCGAATCAGGTTGTACTCTACAGTGGCGGCTCACCGATTAGTCAGCCGTTGTCGATCAGTATTCCCCAAACTCAGGTGGTCAACTCGCTTCAGCTGTACTTCTTCTTCGGCACAACTACAACGGTGTCGTGGGTCATGCTTAATTCCGGCCAGCCTATCGCTTGGGGCACTAATTTGTCGACAACCGCCCTTAAATCGGCAGCCAGCGTGAAGGCCCCGCGTGGTGGTTCCAAGAAGGCAAGTAAGAAGCGCTGAAAAGTTCTCAGTAGATTACGAGAGGCCGTGCGAAAATGATGATCGGCCTCTCGCGAGATTGGTTTCATCGTTTAAGCGGTCGAAGTCGAGCGTGGAAACTTCACCGCTTCCGATAGCCTTACGTTTCCGGCGATTTCAGCTTGCGCTTAACTCTTCAACGTAACTGAAATCGAATTTGCAGTCACACTATCAAGGTGGCGACAAGAGGTGTATCCATCCAAACTCTGGATACCTGCACTGAGCGCCTTCCAACACGTTGAATCGGCAAAGTAATAGAAAGCTGCTTTCTCATTTAGATTGCTCACAGGAGAAAGCAGCCTATACGGCTTCGCAGTCTCTTCGCGTTTCGGTATGACAAAACGGTTGACGCTCGAAAGCTACAGGAGAGATTGCGGATTCAGTGGAAATCTATCTAGTTGAAATCGCTCCGGGTCTTTATCAAATTCAGCCAGTCGCGGCGACTCAAGATACCTACGCCTATTTTCTATTGTTCAATGGTGCGTCGGCCCCTCAATCTCCTACGCTGGAAGATACATGGAATGATCCAACATTAGTTGGCTGGTACATTTTCCTGCCAGAGCAGATTCCGCAAAGTCAGGCAGAGTTTTTCGCTCAACAGGCTAGACAGCTTCTCCCGCCCGTCACCTATTCTCCGACCAAAACTAATATTCGCGCCATTGTCTGGCTCGCGGGAATCAATCAATGCGCCAGCCCTGTTGATTATGTAGTGTTCTATCAGGTCTTGCCTCCTACTGCGCCACGCGCTCCAATTGCGCCTAGAACCTTTTCGTGGGCGGGATTTGGTCTACAATTAACCACTAACGCGAACATCGCTTTGGATGACGTAAATGGCGCACTTCAATTCAATACCACGCCTGATGCTGTGAGCGGTGTACAGATCTTCTATAACAATCAAGGGACGCCCCTTATTATAGGGTTTTACGGTGGGCAAGGGTGGAACATCAACATCCCTCTTCTGGGCAGCGATACGGGAACGCTCATGTTTTCAATCGGTCTGGATTGGGGATCACTGTGCGCTGGCTTCGGCTGTGGTTTCAATTACTACTATCCTTCTCAGGATGATTATGCCAATCTTTTCTATCCACTGTTCCCGCCCACAGACCCCAACAACAGCGGTGCCACATCTCAATTTCTCGGATTCAACATCAAGCTGCACCCGCTCTATCCTATAGACCCCTCGCACACGCAGCTAGCTCTAGATTTAACCAGTAATACTTTTCCGTACACGAACAACAGCCAAAATTTTTCCTCCGGTTATCTTCAGACGATAAGCGGCGAGTCCATTACATTGATTCCGCACAATCCCGTGGCAAGTCCGCCGAACACGCTCGCCTCTTCCTACGATTCGCCTAACGAAGCCGAGCAGTTGCCGACCGGCTTCTACTTTGCAAAAGCTCCGGCAGCCGTCTCTCCCATCACCTCGCCGCCCGACTACAGTTATTGCCTTACGCCTATGGGATTGTTCCGCGTGGTTGCAGTAACGCCGCCCTCATCGCTTTCCGCATCCGGTAAGAAGCGCTCTGTTAGGAAAAGATCGAGTAAGAAAAGCTTGGCTGCTAAGAAAGGCTTTACTGTGGGAGACCCTGTGCAGTTGATGTGCGGCCTCTTCGCGCAGGAATTTCTTCAAATAGAGATTGGCGACCTAATAGAGTTTGAGCCTTGCATGCCCGCTTGGGCTTCAAGCTTCTCCGGCGCGGCTACGTCTTCTCAGCAGCAGCAGGGGGCAAGCAAAGTGCAAACGCTTGAGGCGGACTTTACGACTTCATGGATGCGCTATCCCATTGGTCAGGTCGAAGGCATGCGCGGCTACTTCGCGCTACCTAGCGCCTCAGTCTATTACGCTAATGCAGACGAAACCCAAGTCTATCCGACTGCCGTTAATTCGCTGCTCTCAGTATTTCCGCAGCCTGTCAGTTTTCCGCTCATTCCCTACGGCGGTGTTTATGCAACCAGCACTCCTAATGGAGTAATCGCATTCAATACAAATGTAAGCCCTGCTGCCTTTGATGCCTTTGAGTCTACTGTACTGAGCAGCGTACGCCACTCAAATCTTGCGGCCAACAGCGAGGGGCCGATCTTCTTGCAGCCCACTCGGATGGCGCGTCGCAGCCCTTTGCTTCAATTGTCAAGCGCTTCTGCTCCGACGCCAATGCCTTTCGCCACCACCCCGCAGGGCTTGCTCGTTCAGTTGAATTTGAATGGAAGCGGAAACACGGCAGGTACGTGGAACACAGTCTTCTTAGCCAGAAGCCCGGACGAGCCTTCAAAATATCTTAGCTTTGCGCCGCCCGCTAATAGCGGCGTAATAAGCATAGAGCTATCGAATGCGCTGGTGCAGAACCAACTCTTCATGATTGTCTCAAGCCCCAGCCGCTTGGGCCAATTCAATAATGAATTACGTTTGTGCGGATTCAATTTTCTGTTGGATGTAAGCGTTGAAGATACCATCCTCATCTTTAAATACAATACCTCAAAGTCATTGAAGGAACTGGTTGCACAACCATCGCTGTGGGCTGAATCCGACACTTTCGTCGGCGGCAGTCCCAGCGACATAGAGGCTACGCAGAACGCAATACTGAGCTACATACAGACTGCTGAAGATGATGCTGGCGCAAGCGGCAATCCGTTCGGCTACTTCAACTGGTTTGTAAATCAACCGCAGTGGACAGGGATTCTCGCCATGCATTGCGCGATTGACGGCAAAGGCATGCCGCCAGATTTGCTCATGCTGCTCGGCGGCATTAGCGGTCAACTTCGCGCGCATCATTTCGGCATTGAGACAAATCGTATAGAACCAGAGGGAGGACTTCATCTGGAAGAAAGCTCGCTATTCGGTGTGATCTATTATCAGAACGATACTCCCCCTGATATAGACCCGACCGTTGATTTTGCTTACGCAGTTGAGACGCTAACGGTAGTTTTCAAAAATTCCAATATCACGCAGTTCGTCGCAAAAATTGGTCTGACTATTAACAATCTCTTCAGCCGCGATGTGGAACTCATCTCCGAAGGGGGCTTGAGTTCTCCTATGCTGCCCAACACGCTCATCATCAGCGGGCAGTATCAAACTCAGGACGGTGTGGGCACGCTTAGGTTCACAACCGATTCACCTATCTACTACCGTTTCACTATCCCTGAAGGGGCAAGCAGAGTTCTAGATCAGATAGAGTTCACTCAAGTGTCTCTTATTCCGCTCAGCGCGGGCGACGGGTCTAGTCCGCAAGAGACAGTTCAGGCCAGTTTCAATCTCAGCGGACAACTCTGGTTCCATCCCGCTCCCTTTAAAGGTTCTGACGATATAGACCTGTTCTCCTACGGCACTTACGATTCTCCATCAATCGGCATGGCGTTCACGGGGCTTGTCATTAACATGTCGTTTGAGTTGGATGCGACTGGCGCGCTGATAGCAGGCAGCGAGACTTTAACGCTACAGCCTTCGCAACTGAGTTTTACGCCCGCAAGCGAAGCCATACGAGAGGGAAGCCTGCTCAACAGTTTGCCGCTACAACTTTCGCGGTTCTGGTATGCGCCGGGTGGGCTGACAACATCGCAACTAGGTGCCAATCCGGTTCATGTTCTACAACTGGAGGGCGCTAATCGTGCCGAGTCGCCGCCGCCGCCCGGAGGCTATCCCTTTGTCACCACAACGCCGCAGTTCGCCTTAGAATATGACCTACCTTTGGGTTCACTAGGTTCGTTGTCCGATGTTCACGCCGGACTGACGGCGAAGCTGCTATTGGCTTGGGGGCCTTCACAAGTAGTTCCCGATAACGATGCTGCCGCCGTGCTAGTGCAATTGCCGCAGGCTATGGCCGGGTACGGAGGCTTTAATCTTGAGGGCATTCTTCAGACAACATTTGGCGACGCCAATTTGCTGAAGGTGGACTTGGATAGCGGGCTGCCCGTCTATGCCGTGCTATTTAATAATATCAAGCTGAGCATTTTTGGCTTCTCATTTCCGCCGGGCGTCCTTATAGATTTCGTTATCTTCGCTGGACAGCCTGAGAGTAATCAATCAACTAATACAAGCAACATCGCGTGGTTTCTTGCCGCGACACAGCCCGGCGGCTCTTCGTCCGCCTAAGTGAGCATGAAATGACTTCACCAGCACTCATTGTCAACGACATATTTGCGTGGCTGAACGGACTGTTCGAGCTACGCATCCCGCTGCTACCGCTAAAGGGTTGGCCGTCAGCTATGAAGACCCTCTGGAATATGTTTATAGGTGGGTCGCCCCCGCCGACTTCGCCTCCTGAGGTATTCGTCCCATCCGATTATCAGTTGCTCTGGGAAATACCAATCGAGGGGACGCTGGCGGTTTTCCCGCCAGGCAGCAAAGTGGAATTGGAGCATCTGTGCATCTTCGTGCAGCAAAAGGATTCTTAAACCAAGGAAAGCCAAACGAAAAAAAGAAAGGAAGACACGAGCATGTCATCACATCGTCATCCATCGCATCCTTCATCACCCCCGATGCCGTCAGGAGTTCGCGTATCACAATCGGCTAGTTTTCTTTCCACCGGCGGCGGCGGCACGTCGGACGGCTCTCCCCCGCATGGCATATCCGTTTCGCTCGGCGCGACCTTCGACTATAACGGGACACCGATTCCGGTTAACAGCGGCGACGTAACTCAATTAAGGAATTCAAGTTTCCAGTTTGAGTTGACTCAGCCCGTAGACCTCGGCAGCATTGACGATTTCCTTCACTGGCTGCACACCGAACTCGGTCTTCCTGATTTGTCAGGTGAGGTTCAGGACCTTATTGATAAACTCAAGTCCAGCGCGATAGGGATAATCCAGCAACTGGGTATTCTCTTGGACGATATCTATAACGCGACCATCTCGATTACGGTACTCGTTATCAACATCACCCCGACGACAAAAATCATCAAGCTTGGTGTAACGATGACGCTTAAGAATCCCTTCGAGATCATTCACGGCCTCAACCTTGATGCATTGGGCGTGACCGTAGGCTATACAGGATAAGCAACGCTCCTTCTTGTGTTGCTCCAACTTGTCTAGTGCGGCTGAAATCTTATGACCGATGTCATTCTGCAAATTAGCGGAACGCTTTTTGGTGTTCCTGCGGACGTGAAGCTACAGGTCATGGGCGCTCCTCTGTCTATACAGATAGCACCCAAGTATCCGGTTAGCCTTCTCGATATGTGGAACTCAATTAGCGATGAGCTATATAAGCTGATTGGCATCAATCTGCCCAACATTACTAGCGGGCCTTGGGCAAAAATTTTCCAGATAGAGCAGAACACTCAGATAGAACCATCCTTGTGGCTCAGCCCTACGGGAGCGAACGAAAAGTTCGCAATCTATCTGGAACTGCAACTGACAGAGCCTATAGGCATCGGCGGCACTACACATTTCGGCGGCATCACCGTCACGCTCGAACCCGACATACAGATCTGGAGCATTTACATAGGCTACACGCAGGGACAAGGCATAGATCTGCGAGCGAAGATTTCATCTCCCACAAAGTCAGGCCCGGCGGCCTTGCCCGGCGCAGTCAGCGAACCCACGGGACAGAAGTTTCAGATAGGGACTCGGGCAGCGCGTTGGGCCGACGGTGGTTGTCAACTCAGATGATCCGATGGCAACTATCTTCAACCAGCTTGAGACGCAGTTGGTTGGCGACGACCCAAAGGAGATTCTGACCACGCTCGCCACACAGTTCTACCATCCAGACAGGAATTGGTTCATCGCCGCAGACCTTGCGTTCATGGGATGGGAGCTGCGCGTGCTCTTCAATGACCCGGCGATGTACGGGCTGGAGTTGACTGCCGGTTGGAATCCGCCCACTTTTTTTAGCGGACTTCTAATAGAGATTCTCTATCAAAAGCTCAGTCCCAATCTAGGCGTCTATTACGGTGCGCTCACACTCCCGTATCTCATGCGCCGTATAGTTCTAGACGGTATTATCCTCATCCTGCCCGGGTTTTCGATCTGGGTTTATACAAACGGTGATTTCCGCGTC
The DNA here is from genome assembly GCA_001920415.1 of Acidobacteria bacterium 13_1_20CM_3_53_8. Classification (GTDB taxonomy): domain Bacteria; phylum Acidobacteriota; class Blastocatellia; order Pyrinomonadales; family Pyrinomonadaceae; genus 3-1-20CM-3-53-8. Next base: position 9,480 of record MNJR01000045.1, read on the forward strand.
AACATAGGCTGGCCGCTCGGCGATAGCTCAATCGGAATACAGGTTGGCATACTCAACGGCATCGCTGGTTTCTACTTCGCCAAACTGCGCAGCGCCGACAACCCCGGCGCTCAGTCCGGGCCGCAGTACAATCCCATTCTGCAATTCGGCATAGGTCTTTCGGTCTTCGTCCGCGAGAGTTTTAGCGCAAGCATCTTCAGCGCCACGCTTTCCGTCACCGTCACTGCGACTCTACAGGGATTACTAGCATGGCTAGACGGAGAGAGCGTAGCACAGCCGCCCAATCATTATTGGTTTGCAGGAACTGCGGGCTTGGCCATCTTGCTCGAAGGCACTATAGACTTCGCTATATTGAAAGCCTCTGTTACGGTGAGCTTGACGGCTAACGCCAGCGTCGCATTCGAGACAGGGTATCTGACCATCGTTGCTGTTTCCGCTTCTGTTTCCGTCGAGGTCAGCATCAAGATCGTCTTCTTCACGATACATCTTTCGTTCAGTACTACGGTCAGCGCATCGTTCACTATCGGCAGCGGAAGCGTACCGGCCTCAATCAACGGCCCTCTAGCTCCGGGACTCTCTGCGTTCGCGCCCTCACAGGCGACGCAAGCCCTGCGCGCCACCGCGCTCGATGCAACCAGAAATTGGATAGAGAAGACCTCGGCGCAGCCCGTCGGTCTAAAAGCTTCTGCGCGCTTGGCCATCAGCGTAGTCGCAGCCTCTCCGCAGTTGATTAACCTCTACTTTGTCTTGCAGCCGACCGCCGTTTACACGAATTCAGCGGCGAGCATCAACCTGATTGCGTCGCTGTTCATTGAAGCGCCAAGCCCTGACAGTTCACCGTCAGGAGCGAAGACAGATTTTGAGAACCTGATAGTAGCCATCGTCATGTGGCTGCTCAATAATTATTCGACTTCGGGCGAAGTATGGTCAGTGCGTTTTCAGCAAGTGGCAAACGCCCTGGGCGCAGGAAGCGAAGCTCCACCGGGTTTTGGAGGATGGACAGGCTTTGCGACTAAATTCAAAGAGTTCATGCAGAGCGATCTGGTCTTCTGCATCAATAGCATTGACAGCAGTAACCCGCCAAATCTGGATACGGCAGCCATTCTTCCCGTCTTCGAGGATTTGGTGCTGACCTATACGGATGAAAACAATCAGACGCAGACCATCTCGTTCAACTCGTTCAATCCGACGCCGCCGAATTATCCTGAAGCAGTTAACGCCTACTTTGCAGAATTGAACTGGAGCGGCTCGGCTCCTCCATCAATGGCAGCAGGCAATTCGACAAACACAGGCCCTAGCATGGCGAGCTACCTGTTCTATGACTACTTCCTCATGCAATCCCGCAACGTGATTAATGCGCTCCTGAAGGCGGCGCAGGATTATGAAGAGCCTGCGAAGGAGGTCTATCTAGACCGTGTCGAAGCGGCACACAAACAATCGGGCAGGGATTACTGGGGATTCGTTGATCTGTTTAGCGAGTATTGTACTACCATCACTGGCGACGAAGAATTGGATTACCTGCTTAACAATTTCGACTACATATCGGCGGCTGGCTTAGGCTCTCGCTACATGCTGCATGGGCTACAACTCCCAGACCCCGTACAAACGCCCAGGCTAGCGACACCTGCGAGCATGAGCGTGGTGCAAACCGAAGGGTTATATGTGCTGACCGGGCAGCAGTTCGCTATTGCATCTGGTCTGACGACGGGCACAGCCCAGTTGACGACCGATGCTACGCTAAATTGGATTATCTTTGAATCTGGAAGTCCACCGAGTGCCACCTGCATCATAGCGCTCCCTTCGACAGTGCCGCCCAAGCCGTCGCCTCAATGGCAGATAACCAGCGGGTCACTGGCGAGCGTTGCCAAAGGTGTCATCGAACTGAGCGAGCTTCCGCCGCTCACTCCGCATCCGCTCTATTTCGCGCTCAAGAATCACATAGCGTGGACTGCGCCGAGTGGCCCTAGAACGATTCTGCCTCTTCCTCCACCCATACTTCAGCGTGCGCAAACTCTAAACGGTATTCAGTTGCAGGTTTCGACAGACCCGCCGCCGGACACGCTCGGCCCTGTAGTAGAAACTTCGCCAGACGTGACTGTGCCGACTGTGCCCGGCTTGCTGATTCGTCTCTCGATTAGTCGTGTACCTGCGGACGCGAGCGGCAATGTTGGCCCGGGCGGATCGCCCGCAATTGGCTCGCCATCGGGTGGGCAGGCTATACAGTATCTACCTTACGTCTATCAACTTGCGGGGACGGATGAAGCGACGCGCGATCTAATCTTCGCGGCTTTGCAACAAGACCTCTCCAATGCTTCTATAGAGCTTCTATACACGCCCGTCGGCGAAGGCAATCTACAATCGAACGAGTTATCGCACGACGTGCTCATCGCGAAGACAAATCTTTCAACTCTCAATCAGGTTGCAAGTACAGGTGGTCTGTTCTTAGCACAGCTTATGCGGCTAGAGCCGCAGTACGTGGATTTTGCTCCAATCGAAGACGTATCACAGTTTCTTCGTTTGATATGGGAAGTCAGCGTAGTTAATGCGCCCGGATTCTTCCTCTTCTATCTTACAGCAGACGGAGATGACCTTCCGTCCAATCTATTCTCCGATGTTAGCGGCGGCAGTCAATCCGCGCAGTTCGATATCCTCGTTAAGCTCGCAGCCACCGAGAGCGATCAAGTTCAAATTACTCCTTGGACGAACAGCATACGGTTTGACGGCGCTGCGCCGCTCAACGCACTTTATGCTGCCGTCCTAGACAACAATGAACCTGTGCCTCAATACTCGCCAACCTACCCGGCTGGCTACGTAGGGTTTGAAGCTGACTGGAATACTGGTGCGCAGGATGCAGAGGCTGAGATACCCGTAGACACGCTGTATCAGATGATACAGTATTCTATACTGCCCACACCTCTATATGGCGGTTCAATCTGGAGCCTACCGGTTGGCCCCACTAAAAACGGCGCACAGAAAGCTCTTGGTGACGGAAATTCAGGTAGTTCAAACTGGCTATATCAGCAGACAGTCCCGGTCTTCCGCTTTGCTGGAGGCGAGTCGCCGCCCTACCGCGACCGCTATTGCGCCGTTGGAAAAGCTGTTGAGCTGGGATTCCGACTGATTGATATTTACGGCGACCCTTTGCCGGATATTCATCAAGCCGATTTCACTCCGCTCTATCAAGACCCTCTGATCTCTATAGGACAGTGGCCCGGGACGTACGTTGACTATAACTTTCAACCCTCTTACAAAAGTGGGGAAGCATCTCTGGTACTCACTATAAATTTCGATCCGGATTCAATCGTTCCGAGCGTAGGTTTTGGCTCTCCCTCTTCTCCTCCGATTCCGCCGCCTGCCAATCCCATGCAACTCTGGCAGGGCGCGCTCGAAAGATACCGGCTAATTCTGGATCAACTCGAAGACCCGCACATGCGTGTTGCCGTGATGACGAGCCTCGCGGGCGGGCCTCTGGGCGATGCGGAAGCGATCCGCGCTCAGTTGCAGGGATTCGTCACCAGAGTTATAGCCCAAATTCAGATAGCTCTTGAAGCAGGCTCGCCCGCAGTCGTGTCAAGCCCGGGGCCACAGCCGGAGAAGCAATTATTAGTATTGTCCGTTCCGTTCAGCGCAATTCTAGCGCTGCTAGTGGACATTCTTGCGGTCACAGTCAACATCACCTTTGAACGAGACAAAAATCTGGTCTATCCGCCAGCTCTTGATGAATTGCCAACTGTATGGCGTATAACCTATGCGATTCTGGCGAGGATTGAAGATATAGGCTCGCCGCAATCGTCGCCCAATCGCGGCGGGATTAACATATTCGCTCGTCTATTTGAAACTGCGTTTGAGGATTTCGATGGCGCTGACGGTGTGCTGAAACTTGCGACGCGATCCGGCGTGCAAACTGCGCAAGATACTTCGGAGGCGGCTGCGCTGTGGGCCGTGCGATGGAGCCGTAGCGCTGGCATCTCTGTCGAATTTAAGAATGACCCGGTCTATTTCGCCCTAAAACCTTTGAGCACCAAACTGCTCACGCACATTGTTAATAACGTGACCTATTCGGATGTTGATCTGGATGTCTGGGCTATGGATTTCCTGTCGGCTGTTGATTCATTTCTGCTGCCTAGAAACGCCGTCGCCGTGGCTTTAATAGATAAGCGTGACGGCACAGACCACTATGACAAACTCATGGAGCACAAGGAGTCTTTGGCTGACACTGTTCCCAAAGGCTTGACCTGGATTCTTGAGCCACAGAAGGATCAAGGCGATTGGGAAGCTACGCATGAGCAGCTAAAGCAAGCCATGCTGAATTCGCTCTCAAGCGCCTTTACGGTTTCGACCGTCGCTCAATTCCCGGCTGAAGTTCAGGTCGTAGGTCGCGCGGAAGACAAAGCCAGCCCGAATCTAATGCCGCCAAGCCTATTCGGCAGCATTGCCCCTCCCGTCACAGGCTCGCCCGCTACTGGTAGCTCGCCTAACGCGGCGCAGCAGTACACACTTTCAAACGGCGAACTGGATATAGCCACAGGCAAGCAGTGGATGACGCTGCTGGTTTCCGTAGCTCAACCGAAAGAGCAAGCCGAGTTGGAGCTGCAACTCGCATATCAGGCAAGTTATCTTCAGCATGACTTCCAGCTAGACGAAGAGGACATGGGTTACACGCCCTCGTCATGGCTTAAATTTGTGCTGCCCGATACGCCTACGCTACAAATGGCTATTACTGGCGATGAACTCGCCCACATTCCCATTCCGTTGCTGTTTTATCCGAGGCCGCCTGTGCTCGTACAACAGTCTGCGCAGGCAGCCGCTCTTGGCTCTCCTTCAGTGAACAGTCCGAACAATGTCCAGAATGAGATAGCGGAAGCTCTTGAGTGGATTTACGAAGTAGAGATTGGGCACGATTGGGCGCGGCAAGATGAGCTCTATTTTACGGCAACTTATAACTTGCCCGTCACCTCCCTGAAGCTAAAGGCCTTTGCAGAGGCCGATCCGCTACAAAATCTTTTCGAGGCCTTTATACGTTTTCGCAACACCTATGCGGAGATTTCACCTAGATTTGGTTTGATAGCAGATGAAGCTTATCCGAATACAGGCGGGATTATTGATTCGCCCGGACGCGCGCAGGAGTTAATAGCCAGCTTCAAAGAGGCAGTGGGCGATGTCGCAGATGCGTGGGCGGGATTGTATAAGCCACAGTATAGATCTGCGCTCGAGTCAGCGGGTGACACGATCATAATAGATAACTTCTATATCTACCTTGATAGCGTTCAGGACGGACTTGTTTATCTGATGGCATCAACGCCGGAGGGTGGCAATCCCAAGCATTGGCCCACGATTGCGCTCAATGAGGATATTTCGTGGGAGCCGGATCGCACGAAGGCTCAACCCGTCAGTTCGCCCGGCGGCTGGTGGAAGCTGACTCACGACTTTGGGCGAGCCGCCAACTTCAATAAGATGACATTCAGTTGGGGGCCGCTCGATGTGCTAGACCGGCAGACGGCCACCTTGAGCGCATGGATTATTCGCAATGCTAATCTTCTGGGCGATGTCAATATTCCAACAAATCAGGTCTTCATTTACACAACGCCCAGCGTAAAGTTCCCCAGCCCCATCATCCCATTGATTCAACGCGGGACGCTTCAACCGCTTCAGCCCGGCGCAACGCTCGTCGAAACCCTTGAGTCAATTCTCACGCCAATCGTAGGCTTAGGCCGCAATATGAATCCGCTCTTACGAATCCAGGCAAGTTATAGTTACCAGATTGGTGCTGGCCCTGTGGGCGCTGAGAATTCTGGCTTGCGAGCTTCGAGCGCTATTCTACTGGCGGATAATGTTTCGTTGGGTAATTCAG
>MNJR01000045.1:15340-21583 GCA_001920415.1 Acidobacteria bacterium 13_1_20CM_3_53_8
AAGCAGTCAAGCGCTTCTAGTATTCGCCTTGACTCTCTTCGGCACTGTTTCGGGTCAGCAGTTTCCGCTAGTTCAGATTGAAGGGATACCTATTACGGTTGATAGTGTGCCCGCCACATGGTGGACAAGCACGGAGTAATTTACCTATGGCATCCATACTGCACCAGCCATATGCGGCTACTCTTGTGGGTCAGAGTAAAGCATTCCAGCCTGAATCGCTTCCGCACGAGCTAAAGGATTTTCGTGATTATCATGCGGGAGAAACAGTTCTGGTTTGCGGCTGTGGCTCGTCGCTCTCTCAGGTTGTAGCTCCCGAGCGTTTTATCACAATCGGCGTGAACGATGTCGGGCGACTCTTTCAACCCGATTATCTTGTAGTTCTCAATCCTCCACACCAGTTCCGGGGTGATCGCTTCCGCTTCGTAGAAGAGAGTCGCGCTCGTGCTCTATTTATGCAATTGGATCTGGGCATTAACCATCCACACATAGTTCATATCAAGCTAGGGACGAGAGGCGGCGTTGATTTCAAGAACCCCAACGTGCTGCACTACACGCGCAACTCTCCTTACCTTGCCCTTTGTCTTGCAGTACACATGGGCGCGAAACGCATAGGTCTAATCGGCGTTGACTTCACCGATAACCATTTCTTCGGCGCAACGGGCAGGCATCCGCTCTCCGGTGAGTTTCCGCAAATCGAACGCGAGTACAAGCGTCTCTACGAAAGCTGTCGGCAAATGGGAGTTGAGGTGGTGAACCTGAGCAGCCAGAGCAGGCTGACTGTGTTCCCTAAGATGTCTACAGAAGAGTTCGCCCGCGCTTCTATGCTATCAGCGCCAGAGAAGGCGCAGGCCGAAGGCCGAAAGGTCTTTTTTGTAAACTATAAATTCTTGAGTTGCGGAGAAGTGTTCAAGGATGGACTCAGCCACGCCGCCGAAGACTTGAAGGTCAATTATGCTATGGTCTACTGGGATGACCCACAGCTTCCAGCAAAGGTGAAAGAGTTCTCGCCTGAATTGCTTTTCGTCGTACACGGCAGAAAGTTCAGCAGACGATGGGGAACAACCTTCAAGGACTACAATACGGCTGTATGGCTGCTGGATGAGCCGTACGAAGTGGACGACACGGCAAGGTTCTCAAATCTCTTCAATACGGTCTTCACAAACGATCCAAGCACTCTACACCGTCATCGGAATGCTCATTATTTGCCGGTCTGTTATGACCCGCACCACCACTCCTATAAACCGGGCGATGAACGAAAATACGCAACCGGATTTGTGGGCGGTTATAATCACCAACGCGAGGAGCTTCTAGACTCGCTCGCAGGGCGCGGTCTGCTTTCCTATGTCGTCGGAGGCCCTTGGCGCAAGCCATCTGTCAATGCCGTCTGTATGTCGGGCAACATCCCTGCCACAGAGACGGCCATGCTCTACAAAGAGACCCGAATCGTCCTCAACGTCTTTCGGGCAGTCCATCACTTTAACCGTGATCGCATTCCTGCAACGGCTCTGAATCCCAGAATATATGAAGCCCTGCAATGCGGCGCGCTCGTGGTATCTCAGAATCGCCCGGAGTTGAGCGAAATCTGCCCGACGTTGCCAGTCTTCGAGACCGCAGACGAATTAGCGAGTACGGTTGAGAGCCTTTTAGAAGACCCGGTCAAGTTCGAGCATCTGCGCAGATCATGCATACGCCAGTTGGCTTCGCATACTTACGCGCGTAGGCTCAGCACCGTTCTCAACATCACTTTGGAGCAAGAGGAGAAGAGCATACCGCGCTCGCTCGTAAGCTTTGCTGCAAACGCTCCCGGCGCTAGCGCAAAGCTCTTGAGTCAACCTCTGCCGGAGAGCCTTGCATACATGTGGGAGCATTACGGCCATGTGACGAGCGCGTTACCGGACGGCACTATAGTAATGAGCAAGCCTATGGACGCTGGCCCGGGCACGGAGGAAGGCTTGATAAGCAAGCAAAGCGGCGCGAACATAGCACTCTCGTTCGAGCTATTTCTGGAACGAGACGCTTCCTTTATCGCCAAAATACATCAAACCAGCGCCACAGACCAATTCAGCAACTCTTATCATATTGTCAGCCACGCGTCGCAAGCCTACCTTGCGCGCCACGATCACGTCTTACGCTCCTTCGCCTTGCAGGCGATGACATGGCTTCCCGTGAGGTTCGTTTATCACGACCGTATAATCGCGGTTGAAGTTAACGGAGAGATCATAACCCGCGTTCATGATGACCACCTGCCGGACGGATATTGCTTCATAGGTCTAAAGGGCGGCACAGTTCGCCTGCGCAATATAAAGGTTGAAGACTCCAAGCCCGAAGATATACGCAACGTTGCCGTGCCGCCTTATCAGATACTGCGCCAATCCAAAGCGCAGAGCCTGCCGCTGCTGAGCATCATTACAACCGTTTATGATCGCGTGAAATGTTTAGAACATTGTCTGCGGTCTGTTAACACGCTCCACTTTCAGGATTACGAACAGATTGTTGTTGCTGACTGCCCGCCTGCGCCTGTGCTTGACGAGTTGATGGCTGTTGTTGAAGAGAACGACCACGGCAAGCTGCTTTTCGCAAAGCTGGAAAGGCGCTTCAACGATTGGGGCATCAGCCCTGCTACGGTCGGGTTGAATCTTGCGCGCGGCAAGTACATCTGCTTTCTTTCGGACGATAACGGCTACATGCCAGATCACTTGGAGCCGCTGATTGAGGTTCTGGAAAAAGATAGGAACATTGGTTTCGCTTATAGTTCTTGCCTCTATGATGGCCGGTTAACTTTAAACTACTCGCCGCCTAGATTCGGGCGGATTGATCTCGGGCAGCCATTATTTCGGAAAGAACTTTTCGATCTCTATCTTGACGGAGTGTTGCCTTTTACCGAAGCCGCATGGGATTGGAGGATGATTCAAACGATAATGCGTGGAGGCGTGCGTTGGCGTCACATCAATCGTCCCACATTCATTTTTCGCTTAGAGAAATACCCACATCTCATCCCTGCCAAGGCATAAGATTGAAGAACAGATGTCAGTGAAGAAGCTGTCAGCTATCAGCAGGTTTTGAGCATTCAGAATTAAATTCAAGCCAATCGTTTGCTCAACCTCTTGCTGAAAGCTGATTGCTGATAGCTGATAGCTAATTACTTCTTCACTAACATCTAACGTCTGACATCTAACATCTGCTTATGATCTCCTACTGCATAGCATGTTATAGGCCGCGTTACGCGCGAGAGCTTATAGAAGAGCTTATACGCAAGACCTCTGTTCCGTTTGAGATACTATTGTGGTTGAATGTCGCTGATGCCGAGTTCGACCAGTTTCTATGTGAGAAAGAGGTTAGCGGCGCGCCCCTTCGCATCATTGGCAGAACGCCTGAGAACATAGGCATGGCGGCATATTTAAAGTTATTCGCTGAAAGCCGCTTTGACATGGTGACGCAAATTGACGATGACGTTGTATGTCTTTCGCCCGGGATAGCCGAAATAGCGCACGAAACTTTCTCACGCTTTCGTAACGTCAGTATGCTGACGGCGGATGTGTGGCAGGACGAGTACACTACGGGAGCGCGCCCGCCAATGGGGCATTACCGTGTCGTAAGCAGCGAGTGCGGGTTGTACGATGGCCCAATTGACGGCTGGTTCGCCGTCTATCGCAAGTCATCTCTATTGCGCCTTTGCCCTCTTATCCCGTCAGCACGCTACATCTGTATAGGCTCACTAATTAAAAACCTGCTGCGTCGTATCGGATCACGAGGATTGCTCTGTACACGCATGAAAGTGTTTCACGTCATAGGCCCGGAATACGCCTCTTATTTCGGCATGCTGGGTTTTGAGATTGAGAAGTACAAGAGTCTGGGCAGGGAAGAGTTAGTGCAATGGTATTCCGACGCCCGCGATAAAATCCCACCGCACTCCGAACTTCATCAACGAGTCTTGAAGATTCAAGCCAGCTTGAGTTGAAACCTCTAGCTTCTCTAATGCTGAAGCGATGGCAGCAGCAATCTGCGCTTTGACCAGATTGAGCCTGTGAAGAAGTGACGCCAACAATAGTTTGAAAGCGAGTGCCTCAACAACTTCGCAGAATGCTGCCATGACCCTTTGTCTGCGACTGATGGCTTTTTGTCGTCTGCGTATAAAGACAATCCGGCAGACTTTTGGCAGACTATGTTTACGCTTTATTCAATTTATACTGCGTAAAGCAAACTTCTCTAGCCGCTTTGGTTGAGTTTTACAACATGAGGAGCGATTACGCGCTATACGCGGTGCTCAGAAGTATCTTGACACGATAGTGCCCCGATGTTGTCCGTCTGTGCCCGTACCCGCTAAGATGAGATATGCTTTGGCGACCACGCTGGTTGTTAATTCCTAGCAGATGCTTGTTAGTGCGGCTTGAGTGAGAGGCCTGAAACGGTCTCGAAAACCGGAGTGGTCGAAAGGCCACCGTGGGGAGCGAATCCCACCCTCTCCGCGCTTTAACAAGCTCGATCAGACTGTTATATCTACGAAAGAACTGACCATTCACTGCTCCCAATCTACCGCTGCCTGATTCATTGTTGCCCAAACTGTTTCAGCAAACCAGAATAGCTACGAAAAACTTGGTTCGACTCTGCTGGAGGTAAGGGCTGCTATGACCGGTAAGCGACTACTGTCTGACACGATTTCAAAGATCGTCTTGCTCTTCGTCCTAAGTGTGATCGCACCCGCAGGCATTAGGGCGCAGGTTTGGACGGTGCTGGCTGGCGACCCCAAAGGCGATGCCCGCGATCCGCATTCGGCTGATGCTGCACAACTCTCTTATCGCTACGACAGACAGCAAGACTTGCTGTGGTTCCGCGTAAGTCTCTATGGCAAGCCTGATGGGCAGGCGTTTGGAGTCAATCTGATGTTCGATGCAGGCGGTGATGAAGCATCTCGGATGAATTGGTGGGGCGCGAACAACGCTTTCAAATTTGATAGGCTGGTCACTGCATGGGTAACGCTCGGCGATAACGGTTATCAGGGAACAATCGGGATTAGCGATGTGGCGGGAGTCAAAGCGCAGCAATTCGATAATCTACATCAGAATAATCTGCAACTACGGGTTGAAGGCGATTCGATCATAATCGGTGTGAAGCGCACAGACATAACTAACAAGTTGAAGATGAATTTGATTGCTTCCGTCGGTTCAAATCAGCAGTGGAGCGACGACGTTCCCAATGCCGGATTTGCGACCATTGACCTCGCTGCCGAGAGACCAACGAGAGGGCTGCGCGAAATAGATTTGAGCCGCAACAATTTTGAGTTCTCCGCCGACTACAAAACACTGCCTGATGACCAGCCGCCGCTTATCAGAAAGAAGGGACGAGGCCAGCAGACGTTAATCCTGATTCCGGGCATGTATTCGGGACTAAAATCTTTTGATGGCTTCATCGCTCGAAACCAAACGCGATACAAATTCTATGTTGTTACGCCGCCGGGAATCAATGGGGCGCCCGCGCGTTCTATGCCCGTCGAAAACAGCAGCTTCAGCGAACTCGCCTGGACGCGCCAACTTGAGCGAGACATTCTTGCTCTGATCCGCAGGGAAAACTTAAGCAAACCTGTGATCGTCGCGGAACGCCAGCCAGCATCAGTTGCGGCGATGGAACTTGCAATTGAACATCCTAACAAGATCGGCGGCCTAGTCCTCGTCGGCACGAACATGGTGCAGTTCTTTCCATCTCCTAGAGATCCCACCAGAAGAACTCCGGGTACTTTTCAGGAGCGCGCTGTTTCCGTTGACGAAAGTTGGGGAGCAAAATGGTTCAAGTACGTAACACCCGAAACATGGGACAGCAATGATACGTCGGCGGAGATGCTAAGCGGCGACCTTCCCAGAGGTCAGCAGGCGCGGCTAGAAATCGAGGCGGCACTGCTCCCTGTCAAAATTCGTTACCTCTGTGAGTTCTGGGCTTCGGACGTAACGCGCGGTTTCGGCGGATTACAAGTGCCGGTGTTGGCACTGATACCCGGCTTCGACCAGAAATTCCTTTCCGACCCGGCAAACGGTTTTGCAAAGACCGCCTTTCTGGATTCATGGGAAACTCTGATCCCCAAACACCCTATGGTCAAACTTGTGAAGATTCCAGATGCCCGACTGCTCGTGCTTGAAGATCAACCGAAACTGGCGGATGACGCTATCGCATTATTTGTCGAACAGGCGGTTAAGTTAACCCCAGTCTTGGGTTGACTAAACAGAGATCGCGCCTGCGTGACAGAGATTGTAG
>MNJR01000141.1:0-65009 GCA_001920415.1 Acidobacteria bacterium 13_1_20CM_3_53_8
AAGCATCCCCTCCCGAATGTTGTTGCCGCATTCAAAGACTATCAGGAGGGGATGCTTGCGCGACAGAACAGAAAGCGTATTAAGCAAGAGATGAAGCAAGAGGAAGCACTGCAAAGGCTAAAAGGAAAGAGATTTGATGAGCTTGTTACTTTGGTAAATACCCTGCTCACGTCGGAGCATAAGCACCTTAATGCGCCTATTAGATTCGCACGAACGCGGGTTATATCCGTAACTATCAAAATCAAAGACAAGACCGAAGCGGAAATATCTTCACAGGACAAGTTTGACTATACACGGCGCAGACGCAAGATTGCGCTTGACGATGAAGAGTTTTAAGGAAATACCAACTCAAAATTACATCACTACCCAAAATTACATCACTACCCTAATTAGAGGGTGCGGGGGTTCGAGTGAGGCTGGATGATATACTGGTCTAAGCCATCTGTTCCCAGCATAGTTCTCCTCTCATGATCCAACTCAAGATAATCATCAATGGCCTGCTTAACGTCAGGTGGCAGCGGCCACACCTCCTCCCTGCCCCGCTTTACTTTGAGCCTAAGAATCCATCGGCCATGACTCCACTTAATATATGATAGGCGGGTGGTACACGCTTTCGTGACCCGCAAGCTCAACCGCAGCATTATAGCGGTTCTCACTTGGGTGCGACCACTCTGATCAAGGCATGCAGGTCAGTCCCGCCTGCGGTAGCGGGCGGGTATCGGTGCGGCTACGACCCGCCCGCTACCGCAGGCGGTACTGACATGAGTCGCATTCAAGTGAGAACCGCTATAAAAGCATCAGCGCATGATCACGAGCGCCCTCCGGAGTTGAACGGTTCGGTCCGCTCAAAAGGTAACGCACTTCTTTCGGCGTGAGAGCTCGCCCTGCTGGCGTGTCGGGCGTTGGCGGCGTCGGGACAAGCCGCGTCGAGGCCGGATTGCATTCTAAATGTCCATCGGCAATCAAATAGTCATAAAAGCTTCGCAGGATAGAGAGCTTTAAGGCGACTGTATTAGCACTCTTCTTGTTATTGATTAAGTGGTCTCGGTAAGCGATCACATGCTGTGATGTTACCTGCGTTGGGTTCATGTGTTTAACGAAGACGAAAAAGCTCTTGATAGCTATGCTGTAAGTTTGCCTCGTCGCTACAGAGATCGATTTAAAAATAAAAGTGTCCGCCAAACTGAGATCAAATTTTCTTTGGTCTTCAGTCTGTTCTGGACTCTGAAGTTCGATATCGTCACAAATCTGAGGGGTTGCAAGATCATTTCCGGCAAGCGCTGGTGGCATAGGCCTTTGTATCAAGGTCCTTTCTCTGAAATTCGCACGGTCTTATACAACTGGGATTCAACTTGTAAGTGCAGAAGTTCTTTGATTGAAGAATACCTCATCCTGTATCCGAACGCCGAGCATCTCGTCCAAGCGCTGGAGGTGGGTTTAAGTCTCAAGCTACCCGAAGTTGACAAAAGATACTTTTATTACTTCGTCTGCTTCTATTGCGCGTAAGTAGCTTTTGCTCTCCGATACGTTACGTCCGGCAATCCGGAAAGTATCCGGCAAACCGACCTCGTATCGAACTGAATTCCCGTAAAACAGCGGTTCTGCTAAGCCATTCCCGTGGCACACGACATGCACTGTGTAAGAGCGCGAGTAGTTGAAATAGGTTGGAGTTGAGATAGCTAAAACAGGCCCAGCCTAAAACCAGAGTAAGTCAGCGGGTGAACTTTAGTCGCCCGGTGCTTGAAACCCTTAACAGGTATGAAAGGAGAAAGTCATGGTGAAGAGGATATTTGGTATAGCGTTGATGCCTTTTGTGATCGCGTGCGCATTAGGTGGTGCAGTAATCGGTAACGATTTCCAACGCGGAATCGAGATGCAGGGGTGCTGCGATACAGCGCTGGGTTCTACGGTGCGAGGTGATCTTCTAGATGAGGTGCTGGATTCGAGCAACATCATCGTAAGCCACTTTCCAAAGAATCAGCTTTTGGAAGAAAACCTCCCAGTAACATCGCTGCCACAGAAAGAGTTGCTAGAAGATCAGGTGGCGCTGTTAGATTCGTCAAACTTCGTAGGTGGTCTCGATCTGCAAGATAAGCTGGTGCTTTGAGCTGGAGCTACAAGAGTAGTTAGCTCTTTGAGACAACCGAGTAACCTTGTGAATCAAGGGCAGAGATTTAGCATCTAGAATCAGCGGTACAGTTCTCCGATTGGCTAGCAAGCCACTTTGTTCCTCTGTAAGCGCTGCATCTGCGACACAGCTAATTCTCTGCCCTTGATTCGCACTGCTGTCGTCTGAGAGTCGCCGCACGCTTTCTTCGCCTCTGACGCCAGCCCGCCTGAGACATGTACCGAGAAAAGTCAGGACATGGGCGACCTTGATTCAGCGAGGGGCAGCCAAGCGGAAAGCCCATAGGGTACGGAAGTTTTACAGTCCAGAATGCAAACGGCGACAGGAGGTATAGCTTAACTCCATGAACTTCATTCAGATGGTTCAAGATTTTTTCAGATTCCTCGTTGCACATGAATCGGCGACACACCTGTTGACGGCTATCATGTCGCTCTCATTCGCGCTCGTGATTTTCTTGGTGCTGCGCCGCTTCAATGTCTCGCAAAACGACGCATGGGCTAAGCCCTTTGCATGGGCTTTTGTCGTTCTTGCCGCGCTGCATTCGCTCCCGCTCTTATTAGTGCTGCTCAAACAACTCGGAATAACATCGCCCTACACGTCCTACGTGTTTTACCTTGTCGCCGCCGCCGGTTCGAGTCTGTCCAATTACCTTTTTTTTCTGGTCGGCATCAGCTTAGGATTATTTCGCCTCAAAGCTGCCGCTACCAAACACATCAAATACACAGCCCTCGTACTCCTGTTTATCGCAGCTCTTATCTCGACAATTGGAGATATAAAGATTGAGCAACTTCAGATAGTAGGCCATTGGTGGTCGTGGGCGCGCATTCCAGATGTTTTATTCTCAACGTCGGCTTTATTGTTTGTAGGGTGGGTGCTGTATAGCAATGTAAGTTCACGTCGTGCTCCTCGCATGGCATTATTGGCGCAGATAACGCTGGCGGCAGCAGTGGCCTACGCGGCTCTTTTCATCTTGTACGGTGCCCACCCCTTGATGGCTCAGGCGGGGTGGGCCGATTGGTTGGTCACCGGTCAGCCAAAGCTAAGTGAGAAAATCTGGGCGATGGACGCGGCCGTCATGTCTCTATCGCTTCCCTTGAAATTCGGCTATTTCTTCCCCGCCTTAACCCTGATGTTGATGATCGCCGATCCAGCCGAGGGGATCAGGCGGCTGCTGAAAAATGTTACCCACGGCGAGGCCGAGTTTTTGGATAACAACGGTGTGACCCGCTCAATACAGGAGGAGATCAAAGCCGACCGGGTTGAACTCTACATAAAACTGCCGGGCACGGAGAGAGACAAGGTCGCCTATTACTGCTACTCACGCAAGAACGGAGAGGTCGGACAACCGGAAGAGATTCAGTTTGATAAGGACACGGTCTACGGCTGGGTTATGAGCGGTCCCAACAGAGTCTTGCTGTTTCGCCTGATTAACTACGCAGACAGCGTACCTGACCACTTAAGACAACGATTGTCCCCGCGCTCGTCCGTCATTGCCGTGCCTATCCTTTTCCACAATGCGGTCATCGGCTGCCTGAAGGCGAACATTGGCAAGGAGAATGGCGCTGAGGACGAGAAATCCGCTGAGAAGAATGTGGCTGAGGATGAGAAATTCGCCGAGGCGGACTTGCAGAATATACACAGGTTCGCAGCCCTGCTCTCGCCCATTAGTCAGGATCATCGCAAGGGGGAGGCATCGAAAGAGATCAGCCATCGCCTGACTAAGTTACAGGTCGAAGCCCGCGATTATGACATCGATAGAGACATCGGGAATGTAGCGCATATCGCCCAAGACATCCTCGCCCCGCTAGCAACCGGGATTTCAATCAAAGCCGGATTTCGCCACTACGAGGAGTACTTCCCCAAAGACTCACCCTACCGCGCGATGATGGAGAGGCAGATGAATTCCCCCGACTCAACAACAGTCTCCGCAGGTGGTCGTAAAAGTCCAGACTTTCTGCTCAAAGAGCTGAAAGTTGCTTCGGGTGAACTGACAGGCAAGTCAGATGGCGAACACCCTCTAGGCAAGCTCGTGTTGGCGGCTCATCCCACTGTGAAAAGAACCAAACTGCCAGCGTCAGCCCTCGTCTCGAAGCTGATTTACAGCCGGGATGTGTCGAATTTAATCACGGACGCCTTGCTCAACTTCATTCGCGGGTCGCTCAACGAGACCACGAGAGAGCTAAACATACGCATGAGTCGCTTGGGCGCGACGAAAGCGCCTGCGGGGGCTGAGCAGGCGGTTGAGGTGGAGCGACAGGATAACGTGCCCACATGGTTCGAGACGATAGATGAAATGGCGAGGAAGGTCGGCTTCCTGTGGACTGTGGCGAAGTATTCAAACCACCACGAGTGGCTCGGCAGTGAGATAGAACTAGTGAAAGAGTTGGAAGGCAGGAAAAACCTCTGGCAGGATAAAGGTAAAGTTGAGAAAGAAGGGCAGACACACAACATTTACGAAGATTATGCGCCTAACATTGATATTGCGCTCTGCACTATCAAGCAGCCCGAGAGGGAGACATCTCACGTCATCAGGATTTCTTTACGCGAAAGCGAACAAGTGGTGTGGCTAGGCGTGGGCAACCCTGTTTTCGAGTTGGAATTTGATTACCTTTCCCCATGGCTGGGATTCATTCTGCGATTCGGGGATATCGCGCACACCAGCCTGAAGCAAAACTTGAGCAAGCAGAAGCAAGAGAAATTTGAGAAAGAGGCAGCGGAGGCTATCGGGATCGCCACCGTCTGGGTGATGACCAACACCTTCGTCCACCAGATGGTAAACCAGGTGCGGGACCTGACCAGCCCCCTGACCATGCTGGAGGATGCGGTCAAACGCGGCAGGTTGAAAGGTAACGAGAATCACAGGAAGATAATTCTCGGTATGGGCGAGGCTGTCTCCCAGATCGAAGGGCTGATGAAGCTTTTCTCCAAAGAGACGAAGCCCGATGACCGGCGACCCTGTTCGTTAGATGAGGCCTATCAGTACGCCTTTGACCTCCTGCGGGCCGCGCTAGCGAGGTATAACATCAATGTCACCACAGACAACCTTGACGGGCAAGTCGTTGATGTTCCTTTCTACGTGGCGGCCTACGCTCTAGCCAACCTGCTCAATAATGCCAGGGACGCCATCAGGGACGGGAAGGTGAAACACGGGCTGATAGAAGTCAGGGCCGAAGAGACGCAGACAATGATCCTATGCCACGTTACCGACAACGGTCTCGGCGTGCCTCCCGACTTCACAACACCGTTTGAATCAGGCGGGAAAAGTAGCAAAGCTCATGGCAGCGGATTGGGACTCTACCTATCAGCACACTCGTTACGGGAGAACCGGGGCGACATAAAACTCACCAGTCGCGGTCCGACCCCCCCTACCACATTTACGCTCTGTTTTCCCAAACAGAGAAAAGATTAAGCCAACATTATATAGCACTGCCAAGCCACAATCGCGCGACGGCGGTGTAAAAGGAGTAACTATCATGGCAAGGAAGAAAGTGCTAATCGTCGAAGACAAGGAGCGACTAAGAATATCACTATACGAGCTACTAGATGCGCGCGGCTTTGAAGTCTACAGCGCGGGTCGCGTCGCCGAAGCTCGTAAACTGGTTGAGGAGCATGGGGAAGAGTTCGACGTAGCCGTACTGGACATGAGACTAGAAGACCCTGATGAGCCGAATATTACTGGGGCCGACATCGGCATCGAGTTTCGTTACAAGAAAAAAGGTTATCCGCCCGAATTCCTCATCTATTCTGCTCATCCCGAGGTTGATTATTATCGCTTGGCTTTGAAGCTCGGCGTGGCGGCTTATCTGGCGAAACAGGTAGAGAACGAAATTGATGTGGTCCGGCACGTGAAGGTGCTGGCCTTGCGCCACGCGTTGAGCAGCGAAAATCCTGTGACTGCCGACCGGGTCGCCCGGATAGCGGCGCAGAGCCATAGCCGCTTCGAAGCAATCGTGAAGTTTTGCCATAACATACTCAAACCAGAGTTCGAGTCCTGCCTTGGAGCGCCGTTCATCATTTTGCTCAGCGAAGGGAATAGTACGCAGAACTGCAGCGATAATGCCGACCTGCCTCAAGCGAGCAACCCGTTCTACCACACGCTCCAGGCTTTGGCGCACGGTAAGGGCAGCCCTATCGAACCTTTCGTCCTCAAGAGGAGCGAGTTGGAAGCGCCGACAGACGCGGAAGCCGCGAAGCTGTATGAAAAGTTGAACGGGGCTGCCTTCGTCCCGCTTTCCATCTCCCGAGACTTCAGGCTCTCAATCGGCATCCTACAGGAGCAAGAAAGCGAGAAGACGCCCGTGCCGGAGGACGCTAAGGCCCTCTGCAAAATTCTGGCGCAGTATCTCCGCCCGACCGTCCTTGAGAATTTGCTTCACATCTGGCCCCGGTGGACCGAGCTAAGGGCTACACGCACTAGCACAGCGAAGCTATGTCTGTTCGTCGGGCAAGAGTTGAAGGATATGCTCCCCGCTGAGGAAACCGGTGGGTCATTAGCTGAAGATTCGCTCTGGCGCATGCGGAATCTGGCGAACGACCTAGTTGACACGGGCGAACTGCTGAACGATCTGCAAAACAGGCGCTGGGATGAAAAAAGTAGTCCTGTTTCTATCAAAGAGATCGCCGAAACGTCGTGGCGTTGGATAACGCAGGCCGAAGAGGTGCCCGGTAAGAGTTTCGAGATAGTGGGAGACTGCACCGTCGAAGCGGATAGAAGAGATTTAGAGATAGCAGTTTCTCGCCTGTTGCACTGGCTAGCGCAACGGCGCGCGGCGACGCCTTTTGATGAAGAGCCGCTAGTCTCACTTCAATGCCGGAAAGATGAGGACGGACCAATAATTGTCTTTGAGGATAAAAGTCAGCGTCTCAATAAAGAGCTACGCGCCAACATGTTCGCACCGTTCACACAGGCCGTCCAGGTTCCCTTCACGTCTGAGGCCGAGTCATTAGAGTCGAAGGGGCACGCATCGGAGGCTGCGGCAGAAAATGTGGGACGCAAGCGCGCAGGCCGCTACCTTCCGCTATACCTGGCTAAAGTGCTAGTTGAAGGGCGGTATCACGGCACTCTGGAGGATCACTCCGACGATGAAGATTTGAAGGAACTGACATACAGGCACCGAATCGTGATGCGATTCCCGCCAAGCAGGAACAAAGATTGAAGAGTTCGAAAGCTCAGATGTCCGGAAGAGTTCGCATGATCTTACCAGATGTGGCACAGCTCTTGATCTATGGGCAGCGAGGTGTCTGTATGCGGGTTGATGTCATCGTCATGGCCGAGAAAAACACCCAGCTTGTTATGAGTTGGACGTTGCGACCTAACCGCAAAGGCGAGTTGCGCGCCGTGTGTCATAACGGCTCCAGTCAATCGCCTGAAAAGTCATGGAAAGACCTTGCACTTAAAATTAACCGCCGCGCGCTGAGAGGCAACCACGCTCCCGTAGAAATCTTTCTGTACTTGCGTGATGGTCTGCGTAGTAGCATCTATGATTATGGCATCTTGGAAGATATCGTCTTAAGTGCGCTGGAGCATGCGTGGGCCGGGAAGCTGTACGTTGTATGGGATAGACTCCCCGCTACTGCGCTGGAGGCGGGCTTCGGTGAAGAACAGGAACAGATACTGCTCGCCAAGTGTTTCTGCGCCTTCCTCTGCGGGAGAGTTACAGACCTGATCGAGCTTAATCACAGAGAAAAACCGCGTGGAAGATTAACTTGTGAGGAGGAGAGACAACTCCTTCGCGGTTGCGCCGCTAAATCACAGAGGCGTTGGGAGATACTTCAAGGCGTCGCTAGTGAAGGCGGGTGGGGTTATATCGCGCGCAAGAATGCGCGGATACTGGGAAGCTTCTTGAGCGAGCTTGTCAGCGAGGGCTGTCTGCTCTCTTCCGGCACCAATCATGTCATCATTCTCGATGCCGCTCCCGAGTTTGGCCCCAAGGAGTTATTAGACGAATTCAGAAGAGTCAACCGGGTTAACAATGGCATCGTCGCGGCGACGCCTGAAGGTTACTCAAAAGATTTATGCTATCAATGCCGCGGCGAATCTCCGCTCCTGGAGGTGCTGACTTTCAACGGAGTGTTCGAAGTCGTTTATGCGCTGCTTCAATTGAACACTGTGAGAAAAGTCGAGACTCGTCAGGAACATCTCAAAGCTGACACTCAGGTGGAGATTAAAGACGTCAAATTAATTAGGAGCCCGGTTTTTCATCCACCTGCTGCGCAGTCTTCCCCACGGCTGTTGATTACTAGCGCCTTTCATCCCAACGAGGAGCCGGAACATAGTATTGCTGCCGCCCACGAAGTCGGGGCGATGCTCCGCGGGCTGCCCTTCCACCTTGACGTGGTAGTTCACCCGTGCATTACCTGTGAGTCCCTGCCCAATCTGCTAGAATCCGGGGAGTTCACGGCTTGGATTCACCTCAGTCATGGCGAGAAAGAGGAAGGGCTATACGAGCCGCAACTTAAAGAGTATGCCTCGCCCCAGAGGTGGCTCACTTGCTTCACGGCTTATAAAAGCAGCTTGAAGTTAGCCGTGTTCTCCTCTTGCGAATCGGCCTGCGTGGCTAGATTGTTCGCCGAGGCTGGCGTTAGTGTCGCTGTCGGGTTTGAGAGCGTAGTGCTCGTGCAGGCGACCCGACTCCTGGCACAGAAAGTTATCCGCGCAGCCATGTTGGATGGAAGCGGCCAGGAGTCAATCCTCGAAGCCTTCCGCGATGCCTGCGATAGTCTGGCGGCGAGGACCTATGCCGAGGGTGGCAATGATGTGAGCTACAACGCCGCCCGCCCAATAGCATTTCGCTCTACCGAAGTAGCATTTCGCTTTACCGGAAAATGATATGACCATCGCGCTTTTCGCTTACGATCAGTCCCTTTCAAAAGAGGTCGCAGCTTTTCTGCTCGACGAAGGGGTCGAGGCGCGCTCTTTCGCCCTGAATACAGCGGCACAAGTTCGCGAGATTGATGATGCCTGTCACAAGGGGGTTTTGATCTTCCGTGAACACGGAGCGGGCGAAACGACGGGAATCGTCAAAAAATTGCTCGGCGACAAAAGAGACTTGATTCTCTGCGCTAAGCTGCCGGATGCCGAGAATCGTCAGCTACTGATAGAAGAGGGGGCCTCGGAAATTATCACCCCGCGCTCGTGGGAAGCCGAACATGTGGCTGAACGAATTCTGGCCCAGTTGATTTTGGACGGCGAGGTGCAACCCGATTCGTGTGGAAAGATGCTCGGGGCGACTGCCGTCATGCGCCGGGTCTACGAACTGATTGCGATGTATGCCCGCGTCTCCGACCCGGTGCTCATCCTCGGTGAGACGGGGACGGGCAAAGATTTAGTCGCCGAGGAAATTCACAGGTTAAGCGTGGGAAAGCGCGGACGACAGGATAAGCTCATGGCTCTTAATTGCAGCACGCTGAGGCCTGATCTTTCGGGGAGTGAACTATTCGGGCACACGAAAGGCTCCTTCACGGGAGCCATAGCTGTCCGCCAAGGTATAATCGCGGCCGCGGGTCACGGAACTCTTTTTCTTGACGAGTTCGGAGAGTTGGATTTACAGGTGCAAGCGGACTTGCTGAAGGTGTTAGACCACAACGAGGTCAAGCCCGTCGGCTCAAATGATCCTGTCAAAGTCCACGCGAGAATCGTGCTGGCAACCAACCGCAAGCTCAAAAAGGAGTACGAGGAGGGAAGATTCCGCCAAGACCTCTTCCGGCGGATTAGAGGCTTCAGCATAGAGTTGCCGCCCCTGCGCGAGCGCCGCGCCGACATTCCATTGCTGGCGCGATATTTCCTCTCCGAGTGGAATGAGGAGAGTGACACAAGCTTACAGATACCGGGCGGGGCCTTTGATTGCTTATTCAAAGACGACTGGGCGGAAGGTAATCTAGGCGACCTTCGCTCCGCCGTGCGGAAAGCCGCCACCTACGCCGATAGCATCGGCTCCGAGTACGTTTACCCTTTGACGGAAACGAATGAGCTTGGGCACAAGCTGACCCAGCCGACATCCCCTAGCGTGCCGACCGGTAAGGGATTCACTATCACCTGCGATCCGAGCACTGAGAAGTGGGAAGAGTTCATCAAGCGTGTTCGGCCGCTCTACTTCAAATCACTTCTTGAGGTGACAGGAGGAGACAAGAAGAAAGCTCGTATTCTCTCCGGGCGCCACCACACACAGTTTTACGAGTACATGAAAGAGCTTGATTCGAGCGATGAATAAAGCCACATCGCCATTACGAGCGGGATAGATTCCGGTGTAGATGATTTCATGCGGCGAAGCAGACGCCGCGTGGACAGTGATGGGAAGACCATAAAGATCTGCCATTCCCATGAGCTTCGTGCCTTTACCCCATTTCGTGGCACCCACAGTGTAAACCCCTTTTTAGTCATGACGAACGTCCCGTCGCTGAAGCATTCTGAAAGATTAATATCCCCGCGTTCTTCTGAGCCATGGGTTCTATTAAAAAGACTTTTCAGCCCTGCAAAATAGTGTTATTCTAATTTCGGGAAATGATTCCTTTCAGTACCTCTCATTTAAGGTTTACCGTCAATGAAGCGAGCACTTCTCAGCATACTTTTGCAAATCCGACTCCAGTAGCTATTAAAAATCAGAGGCGAACGAATCAAATACCCGGAATGTTCAAAAACGCGAAAGATGCAAATACCCTCGGGTGAACGATTCGGATGCCACTGAGGCACTGACGCCTGACGAACAATCATAACCATACGGCAGTTTGAAGATGATGCCCGGCGTTCTAGTGCCGGGCATTTTTCTTCCTGTTAAATTCTTCTGATCCAATGCGTAGATGACCTCATCTCGAAGCCAATGCCACATTCCGCAATGCTGAATCTGTTGAGACACACGTGCAAGCCTTCAAATTTGTTCTAACACTTAAATTAATTCGCTGTGAAACGTCTGCATCGTGCGACAAGTTCCCGATGAAAGACAAGCTGATTACGCTCCGGTTGAATGAGTTGTTATGCGCGGCATTGTATGCACCTCATCTCCCGCCTCAACTGAAGAATCTGTCTTTAATCTTCAACAAAATAGCAAAGAGTAGATAAAGACTGCCGATGGTTAGAGGAAATATACCCCAAATGAACACCTCCATATCCGTCGAGTGATAGCGCCCGCCGCCCTTCGCCCATATTAATTTCCCTGGAGGGTAATACCTGAAGAAGCCCATCGCCCCAACGAAGATGATAGTTAGACTGACCATCAGATGTGCGCCTGTGTCGAATGAACTGCGTTTCGAGCGCGCTTCGATCTTGGCACCGCATCCTTCGCAGACAGAAGCGTCGGGGGGATTGTACATACCGCAAGCTGTGCAGACTGTCTGGTTCGACGGAAGAATAGAGTTCATAAGAGCACCTCACTGGTGTTAGAAGCGCATAACTATATATTAGGCGAACTAAAAGGCTTGTTATATCACGTCAATTTAGATGCATAGCACTGATGTGGCAGCTTAGTCTAAAACGCTTTCTAAAGACTACCCGGTGAGAACGCCGGGACTCTATCCTCTGGCTTGATTAGTGTCAAGATGTTTTCGCTCCTCTAAACATATCGGACAATCATCTCGTTTATATACTTAATGCCGCCACTGAAAGAACAAATTAACCCTTAATCTCATTTCAGTTTTCTGCTGAAAGAAATACTGCGCGCAACGCCAATCTCGTGGTACGCTTTTAGAGTAATGAAGCGAGATGGTGCGGCAGGTCAAAGCGGCGCGCTGGACGTTAAGCTGTGGTGGCTTATCGTTGGTAGAGCCGCAGTCTCTGTTTTGCTGCTCGTTGCGAGCGCGCTATGGACTGGCGAGTGGAGCAAGACTGCCGGGCGCGGCGCGCTCTATATCTTCGCAACGGTTGTTGCGCTCACGATTCTGTACGCTCTGGCGCTGCGCTTTCTCTCGCGCCTGCTCCTACAGGCTGGCATACAACTCTTCGCAGATATAATGTTGGTGACGTGGCTGGTCTGGATCACGTCTGATGTTTACTCTCCGAACAAAGCGCTCTACATAATAATCATTTCGGTTGCAAGCATATTGCTTGGCCCGCGCGGAGCACTCCTGACAGCGCTCGGCTGCGTCATAGCCTTTACGGCACTCACGCTCTCTGCGACCTTCGGCCTTGTGCCACATTATGGAATCGCGCCGTTTGAAATTTCCACTGTGAAATCAATTCAGGCGATAGGCTTTGATGACGTTGCTTTCCTGGTCGTTGGCCTTCTAGCAGCCCGTCTGGCCGAGCGACAGTCGCGCTCTGACGTGCAGTTGATTGCCGCAACTCAATCGCTCGCTAATCTGCGTGCGCTGCACGAGCGCATCGTAGAATCAATTCGCTCCGGCGTTGTAACAACAGACTTGCAGGGTCGCATCTACACCTTCAACGCGGCTGCCGAAGAGATTACAGGCTACCGCGCCGAAGATGTTCGTGGACAAGAGGCTTCTATCTTCTTCGGCGAATTGAAGGAGCATACGGAAGAATCTTTGCGCGCAGCAGAAGCCGGTGAAGCAAGCCCGCGATTCGAGGCAGACTGTTTGACTTCCGACGGGCTGCGCCTTCGCTTAGGGTTCACAATCTTTCCGCTCTCGCTTGAATCGGGCGAGACCACAGGATTCGTAATTACATTCCAGGACTTGACTCAAGTGCGCTCGCTCGAAGAGACTTCGCGCCGACAGGATCGTCTGGCCGCCGTGGGTCGCGTTGCCGCTAGCATCGCGCATGAGATTAGAAACCCGCTCGCTGCTATGCGCGGCTCTATTCAAGTTCTGCGTTCAGAAGTTGACGGCAAATCGTCTCAGGCCGAATTGATGGACATAATCTTGCGCGAGTCAGACCGCTTGAATCGCATCATCACGGACTATCTGTCTTACGCTCGCCCGCGCTCGCGCATGCTCTCAAGCGTTGACCTGCGCGAACTTCTTACTGAAACATTCACACTTTTGCGACACAGCCCTGAGATTCGTGACGGACACACGCTGGAAGAGAATCTTCCAGAAGAGCCTGTGATGACGGACGCAGACGCAGAGCAGTTGAAGCAGGTCTTCTGGAATCTGGCACGAAACGCTCTTCAGGCTATGCCGGAAGGAGGCGCGCTTCGAGTTGAGCTGGAGCGCGCGCCGTCTGGCCGTTCGCGCATAGTTTTTACGGACACAGGACGCGGCATGTCGCCCGTGCAGGTCGAGCGCCTTTTTGAGCCATTCTCTTCGACCACGGGCGGCACAGGATTGGGTCTGTCAATTGTCTATCAAATCGTACGCGAACATGGTGGTACAATAAACGTTCGCAGCCGTGAGGGTCAGGGCACAACCATTACGATTGAATTGCCGGGAGAGCGTTGATTGTTAATAAGTAGAATTGCTGATTCTGATATTCACCCTAAGATTTAATCGGTTGTTCTGAAGGATTAGCGCCATGTCAACACTTCCAAGCTACTATTTAAGTCCAGACGAATATTTAGCCATTGAGCGCAAGGCCGAATTTAAGAGCGAGTACGTTGACGGCGTAATGTACGCAATGGCTGGCGGCAGCGAGCGCCATAATCTGATCGCAGGCAACATGCCCACTGCGCTAAACAATCAACTCCGAGAAGTCGCTTGCAGAGTGTATCCAAGTGATCTGAAAATTCGTATGCCGAATTCAAGAAGATTCTTCTACCCGGATGTTTCTGTTGTTTGCGGCGAGACTCAATTTGCCGATGAAGAGAGAGACGTTATTCTCAATCCCATCCTTATCGTCGAAGTATTGTCCGAGAGCACGGCGGCTTTCGACCGAGGCAAGAAGTTTCAATCGTACCAGCAGATCGAAGCCTTGCAAGAATACTTGTTGGTTTCTCAGGATGAATTTGTGGTAGAGCATTTTCTTAGACAGGAAGATCAGCACTGGCTTTATACGAAAGTGAGCGGACCGGATTCATCCATGGTTCTGCCAACGTTAAGATGTGAATTAACTTTGAGCGATATTTATAATAAAGTGACATGGCAATGATTGAGTAATCGAAGAAAATATTAAATGACTTTTCCCTTTTACAATTATGTCTAACCTTCTAATCGTTGACGACGAACCAAGCATGCGACAGCTTCTGACGCTCGTGTTCGGGCGCGAGGGTCATAGCGTGCGTGCTTCGGAAAACGGAAGACAGGCGCTTGCGGCTCTGCGCGTCGAGCCTGCTGATTTGATTGTGTCGGACGTGAAGATGCCTGACATGGACGGCATTTCGCTGCTTCGTGCTGCGCGTGATGTGCAGCCGGATGTGGCCGTCATAATGATGACCGCGTTCGCAACTGTAGAGACTGCGCGCGAGGCTTTCAAGCTGGGCGCAGACGATTTTATACAGAAACCTTTCGATGTTGAAGAGTTGAAATTGATAGTTGCCAAAGCGCTCGAACGCCAGGCGCTCGTCAAAGAGAATCGCGCGTTTCGGCGTGCTCAGCGCGAACGTGGCTCACTCGGAAATATCATAGGTCGTTCTGACCGTATGCAGGCCGTCTATCAAATGATTGAGACTGTGGCGGAGGTTCAATCAACCGTGCTGGTCACGGGCGATTCGGGCACAGGGAAAGAGTTGGTCGCGCGTGCTATTCATGATCTTAGCCCGCGCGCCGAAAAACCTTTCATCTCTGTAAACTGCGGCGCGTTCACAGAGACGCTGTTGGAATCGGAACTCTTCGGCTACACGAAAGGGTCATTCACGGGCGCGACCGCTAATCGCAAAGGACTGTTCGAGGCTGCTAACAAAGGCACTATCTTTCTGGACGAGATTGGCGAGATGTCGCCAGCTATGCAGGTGAAGTTGCTGCGCGTGCTTCAGGAGCGAAAGGTTAGACCCGTTGGCGCGCACGATGAAGCCGAAGTTGACACACGCGTTATCGCTGCAACGAACCGCGACCTCGCCGCTATGGTCAAGGACGGAACTTTCCGCGAAGACCTCTTCTACCGCATCTCTGTCATTCCGATTGAATTGCCGCCCTTGCGCGACCGGCGCGAAGACATAGCAGACCTCGTGCAGCATTTCATACGAAAGTACGGCGAGCAGACCGGGCGTGTTCTGGGCATCAGCGAAAAAGCTTTGCAGCTTTTGGAAAACTATTCGTGGCAGGGCAACGTGCGCGAACTTGAGAACACAATCGAGCGCGCTGTTGCGCTCGAACGCACGGACGAGATTCAACCCGAAAGATTGCCGGAGCACATAACCAACTACGACCCCGGGCGAGTCGCAGAAGCTTTCGACCTGCCAGATGGCGGCATTAACCTGACGGCTTTCCTTGACCAGTTGGAGAAGACTTACGTCATGGAAGCTTTGCGGCGCTCGGGCGGCAACCAGACGCAGGCCGCAGAGCTACTCGAACTCTCCGTGCGCTCCTTGCGCCACCTTCTGGACAAGCACGGCATACGCA
The DNA here is from genome assembly GCA_001920415.1 of Acidobacteria bacterium 13_1_20CM_3_53_8. GTDB lineage: Bacteria > Acidobacteriota > Blastocatellia > Pyrinomonadales > Pyrinomonadaceae > 3-1-20CM-3-53-8. The sequence goes on from MNJR01000141.1 coordinate 15,515, forward strand.
GCCTCTCGGCGCACATGCGCGACGAGAAACGCACCACCGATTCCCCGCCCCGCCGCCGTGCAACCGATCCCTTCCCACGACGCCGCGCCGAAGATGAGTCAGGTATGGCCGCAAGCGCTGGCGATGATTCCTCTACGGGCTGAAAATTTAAGTAGCCAATGCTTCCGCTCATTCCGCCGCCCGTGACATTAAACTACTCCAACGATTACTAGCCTCATGGCATACCTATTGCTGCCTTTCGTGGCTCGGGGTTTCTGTGTCTCTGTCGCGCGCGCGCGTACAGGCCGGATTCCTCAAGCTGAAAAAGTTTGCAATAGCGAACAGTCAATACCGCCTGCGGTAGCTTCGCAAAGGTAAAAGTAAAAGTAAAAAGGTAAAAGGCAAAAGGTAAAAGTAAGGCAGAAACTATCTATTAATTAAAGATGTAAAATGCTTTTCGCCTTATCCCTTTTGCCTTTTTACTTTTGACTTTTGACTTCTTCACGCAGGCGACTCTTCTATTAGCCCAGTAAGATGAGATTCCAACGAGTAACATTCCTCTGCTCAAGACTATTGTTTGCCCTGCTGCTCTCGCTGACATCAGTCTACTGCCTGCTCATCTACATCCCATTCACGCGCCAATCGCTGATTGCACCTTGCGTGAAGACTTGCGACGCGCGAACACGCGAAGCCTTGCGCGCAGCTTTATCGTCGTCAACCTGCTAGCCTGCGTTAGCCTTTCGTTTCATCCGCTGCTTCCGAATCTTCCTGAAGATGAGAGAAGTTTTATATGGGGCATAGTGTCGCTCTTCCCTTTGCTGTGGGTTGCGGCGATTGATTACAAGTCAAGATGGAAAGAGAGAGCATGGGTGATGGAAGCCAGTTCTCTTCCATGTCCAATCCTTCTGCTGACATCTCTTTTTCTCTCTTTACTCTATTTCGTCATCTTCTATCTACGATACATAGCTTCCGGCATAGCCAGCTTCAGCCGAACCGAGATGCTCGTCGTCCTGATGTGGAGCATCACTTCGCACCTGCTTGTGTTCGGCACGATCTTCCTAGTCCTCAGACTTCTGCGCGCAACTGCCTGCCGTTTCCGCGCTTCAGCGAAAGCCTGGTTTCTATTACGCAGCGCAGCCTTGGCCCTGCTAGGCATGACGGTGCTCAGCAAGATAGTTCTAAACGCCGTATCGTTCAATGACCTGACGGCAGACTTTTATGCAGCATCACTCTCATTTGTCTTGATAACTTTTCTCTCCGGGCTTGTAATCGGTCTGGACAGGTTCGCGCACGCAGACGAAAGTTCAAGGCTCGCCGTCTCTCGTCTCAAACAGCTTCTTCCGGCGCAAGAAGCGTTGCTATCGGTCAAGCTGCTGTGGCTGGCTCTAATCTCGCTCATCGCTTATCTCATTCCAGTAGAAATCGCCAGCACAGATTGGGACTCGCTTTTGCAGAAGCTCTCTGCGCTTTTAGTCTGGGCGCTTGCCACACTTTTCTTCAGCCGCATAATGCCCTCTATTAAAATGAAGCGGCAATCGCTCGCTCTACTGCTTCTGGTAGCGACGACGGGCGTGTGCGGTTTCAAGTTTCTGGATAACTCTCGCGCGAAGATTCCGGCTCTGCTGCATGACGGGCATCTGGATGTCCCCATTTTATTGGAGCAATACGCCAGTTATGACATCTCTTACGGCGTAGCACGCAAGATTTTGTCTCCGGCTGAGGTCAGGGGCGCGGAAACGTCTGCCGAGAAACTTTTCTACGACTATCTTGGACGAAGCACTAACATCCCTCCCGGAGGCAGCGCCGCGCCCGCTCCTATAAATCTAGTCCCTGCCCTTGAACAATCTTCTGGGAAGAAACCCAACATCTTCATTTTCGTCGTTGACAGTCTACGACAGGATTACGTTTCACCTTACAACAGCAAGGTTAAGTTCACGCCGTCCATAGAGAGGTTCGCGCGCGAAAGCGTTGTGATGAAGAACGCATTCACGCGCTACGGCGGAACGGCGCTCTCCGAGCCTGCACTGTGGGCTGGAGCCATGCAGTTGCACATGCGCTACGTTCACCCCTTCTATCCGATGAACTCCTTACAGCACCTTATCGAAGCTGAAAGGTATAAACCCTTCATCACAGTAGACCCTATCTTGAGTGAAATCTTGCGCCCTTCGTCTGACATAGTAGAGTTGGACAGAGGAGCATACTGGGAAGAGTATGATTTCAGTCGCACCTTAACAGAACTCCAGTCTAAGCTTGATGAAAGAGATGAGACGGGCAGGCCAATCTTCGTTTACACGCAGCCTCAGAATGTGCACATGGCAGCGTTGCAGAGACATGCAGGCAAGCTGATTTCAAGCAGTGTCTATTCCGGTTTTGATGCGCAACATGCAGATGAAATCGCGCGCATTGATGATAGCTTCGGCAAGTTCATACAATACCTGAAACGAAACAATCTTTATGATGACAGCATCATCGTTCTGACTTCGGATCATGGCGACTCGCTAGGCGAAGAGGGACACTGGGGGCACAGCACTTATATATATCCCGAGGTGATGCGTATTCCTTTAATCATTCATCTTCCACCCGCGCTACAAAAAAATCTTTTCTACAACACGGAGAACGTGGCCTTCTCTACAGACATTACGCCAAGCCTTTACTACCTGCTTGGACATAGCCCTGTTGCGCGCAACGAATTGTTCGGGAGACCGCTTTTTACAGAGTCTGCTGAAGAGCAGAGCCAGTATTTACAGGAATCCTATCTGGTGGCGAGCAGTTACGGGGCAGTGTACGGGACTATAAGCGACAATGGCCGGTCTCTTTTCATAGCGGACGTTGGCAATCAAAAGTCTTGCTTCTACGATATGAGCCAGAGTTATGCTGGAACGCGTCGCAGTGTTCCCGAATCTATTCGCGCGCAAGAAGAGCAACGCATCCTGATGGGCGTTAAAGCAATTAACAAGTTCTATCGTTTTCAACCCGACGAGCGGAACGAATTCTCTCTCAAGCAGCTTGCCCAAACCGCAACCTTGTACTACCAATTTTTACCGCTCCCACACAACTTTTAATCCTTAGTGGTTGACGGAAAGTGTCAGTTATGCCCTGACAGCTTTTGTCAATTACTCTATGCGAGCAGAGGCTTTCAGCCCCTGCGCGTGAACGATTTCAATAAACAGTCAATTATTTCCTGCCTCTTTTTCATCTTCACGGATTGAGCCGGGCGCGGCACGCCGTTTGTTTAAGGCTTGCCTGACATTATCGCGCTATAGCGCGGCACTAGACCTGAGACGAAAGCCGTTGGCGCGAGACGAAGAATAAACCCTTCACCCTAAAGTTTAAGGAGAATCTAAAGAAATGCAGCAGACAAAAGGCCAAAAAGGCTTCTCTCTAATCGAACTATTGATCGTAGTAGCGATCATCGGCATCATCGCCGCCATCGCAATCCCTAACCTCCTCGCTTCTAAGCGCGCCGCCAATGAAGGAAGTGCGCAGTCTTCGCTCCGCACCGTACATAGTTCTGAAGTTGTTTACCAGTCAACGGCTGGCAACGGCAGCTTCGGCGACCTTTCGGCACTCAGAACCAACAATCTGGTTGACTCTGTTCTAGGCAACGCTACAACTGCGGCAGCCGCAAAGAGTGGCTACATCTTCGCCGCGACGCCGAACAACTCGGCCACGCCGAAGAACTTCTTCGCGTCGGCAGCTCCTTCGAACACCGCGAACATAACTCGCACAGGCCATCGCAGCTTCTCTATAGCTGATGACGGCATCCTGCGCGGCATCGTGAGCGACACTGGCCCGGCTGACTATGCTACGGCCACTGGCGCGACATGGACTCCGCTCGGAAACTAAGATCACTTGATTTGACGCCGCTCGCGCGTGCGGGGCAGAGGGCTTCCTCTCTGCCCCGTTCTATAAGACCGGGCGATCATACTTCAAGCGTGAACCACTCACAGCATGCGCGGCATGAATGACATCTTAAGAAGTTGACAGACATGCGTTCATGCCTCTAACTCAATGAGGAAAAAATAGTCATGCAGAAAAATCAAAAAGGCTTCTCTCTAATCGAACTATTGATCGTAGTAGCGATCATCGGCATCATCGCCGCCATCGCAATCCCTAACCTCCTCGCTTCTAAGCGCGCCGCCAATGAAGGAAGTGCGCAGTCTTCGCTCCGCACCGTACATAGTTCTGAAGTTGTTTATGCGTCGTCAGCAGGCGCGGGCAGCTACGGCGACCTTTCGGCGCTTCAGACCAACAACTTGCTTGACTCTGTTCTAGGCAACGCTACAACTGCGGCAACCGCTAAGAGCGGTTACGTATTCGCAGCTACTGCTAACAACAGCGCTACACCGAAGAACTTCTATGCAACGGCATCGCCATCCAACACCGCGAACATAACTCGCACAGGCCATCGCAGCTTCTCCATAGCTGATGACGGCATCCTGCGCGGCATCGTGAGCGACACTGGCCCGGCTGACTATGCTACGGCCACAAGCGCAGCGTGGACGCCACTGGGCAATTAACAGGTAAGGTTCGAGCCAATACCTGCTAGTGCGGGGGCTGGAGTTCAAGCTCCGCCCCCGTTCTTACTATAAAAGATAATTCCCATCTTCCGGGAAAGAATTGAAGATTGCTTTTCTCAACATCGCGCGCGCGATTAATGTTCGTGAGCCTGAGACGGATGCCCCTGGCGAAAAGCAAATTCCAAACTGTTTGCTAACGAGGTTGCATCATCGCCGCCATCGCAATCCCTAACCTCCTCGCTTCTAAGCGCGCCGCCAATGAAGGAAGCGCTCAATCATCTTTGCGCTCCGTTCATAGCTCTGAGCTGAGCTTCAAGGCTACGGCGGGCGCAGGGCAATTCGGGACGATTGCCGATCTGCAGACGGCAGGTTTCCTGGACAGCGTTCTTGGCGGCGACGGAACATCCACTACAACAACCAAGAGCGGCTATAACTTCGAGGCAAGTCCGGTCGCAATCACAGCCCTGCCGCAGTTTTATGCCACGGCTGTTCCGGCGCAGACCGGGAATCTATCGCGCACGGGTCATCGCAGCTTTACCATTGACGACTTCGGCGTGTTGCGCGGCAAAGTCAGCGACACAGGGCCTGCCGATTACAACGAAGCTACAGACAATACGGCATGGCCGCCCGTTAATAACTGAAGACGCGCGCCCGTTCCTGCCGGCTGCTCAATTTCGGTAAACAAGCCATTCCTCTATGAGCCTGTCGCTACGCTCTTCTATCAGTTACCGAACCGTTGTGTCCGTCGCTCTTACCAAAGAGCGACGGGCATTGCTTTGTGTTCTGTTATTCGCAGCGCTAGCCGTTCTGCCGGCGTTGATGAAAGGCGTGCCCAGCAACATTGATTTAGATAATCACTTTCGCGTCGCGCTTCCCTTTTACGAATCGGTGCGTGCGGGCAATCTTTCACCAAGTTGGTTAGCAGAATCGAATGGAGGCTACGGCGATGTGAGCTTTCGATTTTACCCGCCCGCCTTCTTTTATCTTCTCTCTGCGGCGCGCTCTCTCTGCGGCGATTGGTATGCAGCGACCCTTCTGGTCTTTCTTCTTCTCTCCATCTCAGGCGCGCTCGGCGCTTATCTATGGGCGCGTGAATTTTTACAGCCTCAGTTCGCTCTCTGGGCCGGAGTTTTTTACACAATCGCGCCCTATCATCTCAATGAACTGTATCAAGCGGCGCTTCTGCCCGAATATGCCGCAGGCGCGGTTCTTCCTTTCACGTTCCTCTTCGTCGAGAGAGTTTGTCGCAGAGGCCGTGCGCAAGACGTAGGCGCTCTAGCTCTCTCTTACAGCGCTTTAATCTTTACACATTTGCCGCTCACAGTTATTGGCTCGCTGGCACTCTGCTTCTACGCGCTGCTGCGAATAGAGAGAGCAAAGCTATGGGCGACGCTCCTGAAATTATCTTTCGCAGTGCTGTTAGGATTGATAGCTACCGCATGCTATTGGACGACGATGGTTGCGGAATTGGGTTGGATCAACGGCACTGATCCGGCTGCCGATTATCGCCAGAATTTTCTCTTCTCAAGTTTTTCGGCAGATGACGCGAGCGTCTGGTGGGTCAGCATCATAGCGCTCTGCACTGTAGCGCTGTTTGCGCCCGCACTCGCACATCTTCGACGCACGCATGACGAAAGTTTTCCGGCGCGTGGCGTAAAAGCATTGGCGCTCTTGCTACTCTTTTCGCTCCTGATAGCTACGCCGCTTGCTAGACCACTCTGGGATCACTTCCGGCCTCTGCGTGAAGTGCAATACCCTTGGCGCTGGCTCGCTGTGAGTTCACTGGCGGGCGCTCTGCTCGTCTCAACCTCCTCGCCCGGATGGCTCTCATATGCGCGAAGCAAACAGAGGCCGCTCGCGCTTTTAATGATAGGCTGCGTGCTTCTTTCCCTTACCTTCTCCAGCGCACATATCATGCGCGAGGCGCAATATCTTTCGCAGGAAAAATTCGCTAGCCTTTTGCGTTCGCTCCCCGGAACGCCCTGCGTAAGTTTGTGGTTTCCCATCTGGGCTGTAGAGCCTTTGCGAGAGATGAGCGGCGACGTCGAAGCCGGGCAAAGGGCTGTCGTCATCAACGAGTGGCAGCCGGAGAGGCGAGTCTTTCACGTAGAGGCTGGCGCTGCTGCAACGGCGCGCGTGCGAACTTTCTATTATCCGCTCTGGGTCGCAACCGCGAACGGCAAACCTCTTGAGACGCATCCTTCACGGGACGGCGCGCTTCTAATCTCGCTGCCCGCTGATGCCGCTACGGTGCAGTTGGAACTGCGCGAGCCTTTGCGCACGCGCATTTCGTCAATTGTAAGTGTTGTCGGATGGGCGCTGATTGTGGCACTCTTGCTATGGGAATTTTTCAGGAAGAGAAATGCCACGCGCGCGTCCTCCGAATATGAATTCTGAAATCAGAACGAGTCGAGACAGAGAGATGAGCAGCACAGCCACACACGCTGCAAACGCTGAAACAAGTGTTGCAGCCACTTCCATTGAAAAGCGCTCCTCAATGCCGCGACGCATACGCACCATTGCACGCAACGCATTCCGCGAAGCCTTGCGCGATCGCGTGCTCTACAACTTGGTGCTTTTCGTACTGCTGCTGACTGCGGGCGCTATATTGTTGGGCGAGCTATCAGCCGCTCAGGAATCTAAGATAATCGTTGATCTGGGATTGAGCGCAAGCCTTCTCTTCGGAGCGTTCATAAGCATCTTCGTAGGCGTAGGACTTGTTTATAAAGAGATTGAGCGGCGAACTGTTTACGCAATCTTCTCGAAGCCAGTGGGGCGCGGCGAGTTTCTAGTGGGCAAATACCTCGGCCTGTGCCTGACGCTTCTTGTGAACATAGCTGTGATGGGTTTCGGCGTGTCGCTCGCGCTTATCTACGTGAAAGGCGGCTGGGACCCGCTCGCGCTGCGTATCTGGCCTGCCATCTTGCTCATCTACATGGAATTGATGATTCTAACAGCAGTCGCGCTGCTCTTCTCTTCGTTCTCATCCCCCGCTCTTTCCGCGCTGCTAACATTCTTCATCTTCATCATAGGCCACTTCAGCGCAGACCTTAAAACTTTTGCTGCATCGCTCGGCACTACTTCTGCGCGCGTGTTCTTCGGAGCGCTCTATTACCTTCTGCCCAATCTAGCCAACTACAGTTTTATAAAGCCTGCCGCGCACGGTGTAGTCCCCGACGCTCAAACGCTTCTGGCTTCGCTGGCCTACGCCGTCGCCTACATAGCTGTTCTGCTATCAGCCGCGACTCTCATCTTTAGCCGACGCAACTTCAAATGAAGACAAAGAGCGTTAAAACTGAAACCGATGGTCGTGCGCGGAGAAAGACTGTCGCGCTGCTTATGATTATAGTGCTCGGTCTATCTTGCGCCGCAGCCGTCTCGCGCCTGATTGAAGCGCGCCGCCCGCCCATTGATGTCGCGCAAGAGGAAGAGAATCTTTACGTCAGCGGCGCGACAGCAAAACGCATGAGCTTAGGGTTTGATGGACTCGTGGCCGACTGGTACTGGATGCGCTCGCTGCAATACGTGGGGCGCAAGGTCATCGCGCGTGGAGACGATTTGCAGTTTGAAGATTTGAAGCAACTAGACCTGCGTCTGCTCGCGCCGCTTCTCGATACAACGACAACGCTCGACCCGCAGTTCATGGCTGCGTACGATTACGGTGCTGCTCTGCTTCCGGCAATCGAACAGAACGATGCCGCAATCGCTCTTCTCAAAAAGGGGATTGCGGCCAATCCTTCCGAGTGGCGTCTCTATCACCTGCTCGCATACATACACTGGCAGCGCGGCGAATACGTTGCGGCTGGCGAGTTATATCATAAGGGCGCGCAAATCAATGGCGCGCCCCCCTGGATGGAAGCCATGAGCGCGAAGATGGCCGCCGAAGGAGGCAGCCGCAGTGTAGCGCGCCAGATGTACCAGCAGATGTACGAGCAATCAGACGACGAGCAAGTGAAGCACATGGCGAAAGTTCGTTTGATGCAACTAGATTCGCTGGACGAGCGCGACCGTTTACGCCGCGTGCTCCAGGAATTCAACTCGCGCTCAGGCCGTTGCGCCTCTTCGTGGCGCGAAGTCGCGCCCGTGTTGCGCGCTCTTCATTTCAGACTCAACGAAACGGGCGCACCGCTAGACCCTACAGATGCGCCTTATGTTCTTACCGCTCGCGGCTGCGACGTTGGTCTAGTCGTAGGCTCGCACATTCCTGAAAATTGAACTTATGTCTGCCATAGTTGAAATCGAAAATCTGACGAAGGATTACGAAGTGGGCTTCTGGCGCAAGCGAAAGGTGCGTGCGCTCGATGGGCTGTCGCTTTCCGTAGAGCGCGGAGAAATCTTCGGTTTCCTGGGCGCGAACGGCGCTGGGAAAACTACTACGCTGAAGCTTCTGATGCGATTAATCTACCCGACGGCTGGACGCGCGACTATTTTGGGACGAGACATTGGCGACATCCAGATGCACGCGCGGCTGGGCTACCTGCCCGAAAACCCTTACTTCTATGACTATCTAACTGCGCGCGAATTTCTGGAATACTGCGCAGAGCTTTTCGGCTATGGGAAGCGCGAGCGCACTGAACGCGCAAGAGAGCTTCTCACGCTCGTGCGTCTTGAAGAGAAGAGTTGGGATAAGCAGCTAAGAAAATTTTCAAAAGGCATGTTGCAGCGCGTAGGTTTGGCCCAATCAATCGTCAACGATCCCGAAGTAGTTTTTTTGGACGAACCTATGAGTGGTCTTGATCCTGTTGGGCGGCGCGAGGTGCGCGACCTGATAGCTTCTCTGCGCGGGCGCGGCACAACCGTCTTCATGTGCACGCACATACTCTCGGACATAGAAGTGCTCTGCGACCGCGCTGCTATAATGAAGCGAGGGCGAATCCGGCACGTCGGCACAATTGAAGAACTGCACAAACGCGCGGGCGAGAGTAGCCGCATGGAGATGGTCGTCGCAGGCGTCGAGGCCGACAACTTAGTACAAAAATTCTCTTCGTTCAAAGGCACTATCGTCACATCGCATTCGGGCGGCGCTCGCATAGAACTTGCAGACGAAAGAGAAGTTGACGAAGCGCTCGCGGTTGTGCGCTCAGCCTGTGGCCGTCTAATCTCCGTCCAACCCGTCAGACAGTCGCTCGAAGAATTGTTCGTCAGAGACGAATAAGACAAGAGGGGAAATGGGGAAGAGGGAAAAGGGTAAAAGCAAAATAGTTCGATTATTGGTTGCTGCTCTTCTCCTTTTCCCCATTTCCCCTTTTCCCCTCTTCCCCTTGTCTCCGATTGCTTTCGCTCAGCGCAGCGACGTTGATCTTTTGCTCCAAAAGATCGAGTCGCGCTACGGGCGCATGCGCGGGTTGTCTGCGGACTTCGAGCAGGTCGTTCACGCGCCGGGCGTGCGAGAGCGGCGCGAGCGCGGCACTCTTATCTTGCGGCGACCGAGACTGATGCGATGGGAGTACGAGTCTGGCAAGCTTTTTATCGTCAACAACCGCGAGGTCTGGTTCTACGTTCCTGCGGACGGCGAAGCAACGCACGCACAAGTTAGTGAAGTTGCTGACGCGCGATTCCCTTTCCTTTTTCTTCTTAGTGACACGAACCTGCGACGCATTTCTCGTTCGATAGCGCTGGCCGTTGGCGATCAGCAATCCGACACGCGCAGCTTGCGCATCATCCCACGCAACGGAAGCGGTATTCGGGAAGTTATCTTAGATGTTTTTCAGGACGGAAGAATTTCCAGAGTGAAGATGACGGATGAGAGCGGCGCTGTCTCGGAAATTTCTCTAACGAACGTGCGCGAAAACTTCGTCGCGCCTTTGAATGCTTTTCAATTTCAGCCGCCTGCGGGAGTTACGGTTAGAACGATGAGATGAAAAGAAAGGCAAAAGTAAAAAGGTAAAAGGCAAAAGGGATAAGGACGAAAGAAATTCTATTACTGCTTTTCTCTAAATCTTAAAAATAGTTTCCGCCTAACTTTTGCCTTTTACCTTTTTACTTTTGCCTTTCCTTTATTGAAGCCTTATCGCGGTTATTCTCATCTGCAAACTTGCGCGGTCGTCCGATTCTTTGAAGCCTTCTATTCCTACGTGCACGTTCGTGGTTTTGTTGTTTTCAAGATCAGGCGCGTGGCCGGGAATCCATATGATGGTGCGCGATTTGACGGGCTTCTTCTGCATGTCAAGAACTGCTGCGTAAATCTCAAGGCCGTTTACGGTGCGCCCTGAAAAGTTTCGCACGGTAGTTCTTAAATCCATTACTATGTCGCCGAGCGCACGCCTGGCTTCGGTCGCCTCAGGGTCGTCCATTCTTATGTTCTGCATAGCTTGCTGAAACTCTGGCGTGCCTTCGCGCAAGACGCCTGCGCCTTCAAGTCTCTCCTCACCTGTGCCGCGACCGGCAGGCGTCGGGCGGGTTATCAGGTAGATGAGTCCCGCAATCAAAAGCAGCGAGACGACGCCGACGATTATGTAGATTGTGCGGCGCGTACTTTCTGTTTCATTCCTGTTAGCTTCGGTCATTGACATAACGTCACCTGCAAGAGAGAAGAAGTTGAATTTAAGAGCGCTTCCTTTTTTATTGGAATTATCCCGCCGTCACAGCAATTGTCAATTCTTTAGACACAAGCGAACGAAACTTTGTTCCCTTTCGCGCCCGCGAATAATTTATGGCTAGCGCGCACGATAAAATAATCTGTTCGATGCAGGCACTGCTTTTTCGACAAGCGAGCCTGTGCCCGTGCGCTGGCGCACAATGCGCGGCCAGGTGATGCGAAAGCTGCTGCCCTTTTGCGGCAGACTTTCAACGGAAATCTCGCCTTCCAAAAGCTCCACGATCTTTCTTGTAATCGCAAGGCCAAGCCCCGTTCCGCCGTAAGCGCGAGCGAGGCGATCATCAACCTGTCGAAACTCGTCAAAGATGTAGCCGAGCGCCTCTCTAGTCATTCCTATTCCAGTGTCGCTCACTTCCAGATACCAGAACTGGTCGTCAACGGGCGCGGCTGTGATGGCTATGCTGCCTTCGGCAGTGAACTTAATCGCGTTGCCTAAAAGATTCGAGAGCACCTGAGAGAGCTTATGGCGATCCGTCAGAACGTAATCGAGTTCAGGAGCGATTTCGGCCTTCACCTCCACACGCTTATCTTTTATCTCCGCAGCATAATCTTTGACGACCTCTTCGACGACACTGCCGACTTTAATCTTTTCCAGATGAAGCGCGGCGCGCCCCGCTTCAAGCCTTGAATAATCCAGAAGATCATTGACCATCTCAAGCAGCGCACGCGCATTACGCTCCATGCGAACGACTGCTTCCGTTTGCAAGTCTGCTAGCGGTAGCCTACGGTCTCGCTCAAGCAGTTGGCACAGCCCTATTATGACGTTGAGCGGTGTGCGCAGTTCGTGGCTTATGTTCGTCACGAACGCAGACTTCAAACGGTCGTGCTCGCGCAAGCGGTCGTATGCGGCGACCAGTTCTTCATGGCTTTGAACCTCTTCCGTAATGTCGCGGAACACAGCAACAGCCCCTTCGGGTTTGCCGTCTTCGCCCGTGAGCGGCGTGGCGCTGATGGAAACAACACGGACTGTGCCGTCCGTGTGCGCTATCTTCCATTGCTCTATTCCAACGCGCTCGCGCCGCTCCAATGCGCGCCACAAAGGTGTTTCTTCCGCCGCAAGCTTGTTGCCGTCCGCCCCGAGCAGTTGAATGTCTTCGATTAGAGCCTCTGCGCCGTCGCGGAAATCCTGTGGTGAGCGCCCTATGATTTGCGCCGCCGCCGGATTGATCTTGTAGCGACGATTGCGGTCAATGATTATGACGCCCTCGCTCATCTGCGTGATTACGCTCTCTAATTCAGCGGCGCGCGTTCTTTCCAGAGCGAATGCAGAAGTCGCAAGACGCTCGGCGCGCACGCGCTTCGAGACTTCAGAGAGAATCAATATGAGGTCGCCGCGCGTTGCGCTTCTCTCTGACATAGGCCAGATGATTACGTCCCATGCAGACTGCGCATCAGCTTCCTTATCTTGCGGGCGCGCCACCAGATTGAGCGGTAGCCCATAGGAGACAAACGGTCGTCGTGTACGGCGCACGTCCTCCACAACGTCGCTCAAAATCGCAAGCCCTGCTGCCGCTTCGTACAAGCCGCGATCTTTCAGCGTGTCCGGCTCGCGCCCTATAAACTGAGAGAAGGCTGCGTTCGCTCGGCGCACTGTGAGTTTAGAGTCGAGCACGACGACGCCTAGCGGCAGTCCGTCCAGAACTTCTTCAATGAAAGCTCCCTGCGTTTGCACCTCTGAGAATTTTGCTTCAAGGTGCTCGGCCATCAGATTGAACCTTTGGGCCAAATCGCCAACTTCATCATCCGTCTCTACGGCTGCGCGCTCTTGCAGATGTCCCTCGCCTAAATGCGAAGCGGTCGCAGCAAGCTTCAGCAAAGGTTTCGTGAAACGGCCAACCGCCCACACACCCAGGAAGATGGAGGCTATGAGCACGAGCGACCAGGTTGCTGCGAATACTAGAATTGATTCGCTGGAAACTTCCCTCTGTTTCAGTGGCGCTCCGACAGCCACACTCCATCCAGAAGGATTGATTCGCCTAACGCCTGTTAATCGCGTGACGCCGTCGCTCCATCTTTTAGACTCAATTGAAGCTTGCGAATTTTCTACGGGCACTGACTGTGCGCTTCCAGAAGGGTTTCCAATGAGCTTTCCTTTAGAATCGAAAACGGTGAAGGCAGCGCCTGAGTCAGACGAAACGCTTTGTGCAAGGTGCGCGTAGAGGCTTCGCGCTTCTTCTTCTCCAATCGGCTTAGACTGTGCGTCTGTATGAGCTTCTAGCCATGAGGCGAGCGTTCCTGCGGCTGCCGTCGTCTCAATGCGCACGATTGTCGCGGCCTGCTCGTTCTGCGTTCGCCTATGGCTGTTGAGTTGATAGAGTCCGACTAAGAGCAGCGGAATCGAGAGCGCGGCGAGCAATATTAGAAGCTTTGCGCGCACGCTGCGCAAGAGCGCTTTTGCGTGAAGCTCTGCCATCAAGAATCATCTCTAGCGCGTAGGGTCACGTCGTCTGGGAGGCGGCCAGATTGAAGACCGTGTCTCAACCGGCGGTCTATAGCTGGTCGCATAGATAAGTATGACTTGCACTATCATCTCATCAAAAAAGGTGTCAGCACGCTTCAAAGCATCGCGCAACTCCCAAAGGTCTACAGCCGTGCTTAAACCTTCGCGCCATAAAAATTGGCCCAAAATCTTTCTTAGAATCATCAACTCGCGTGCCACTTCGTCAATCATAGCGCCCTGGCGGAAACGCACCTGCGCGAGAGAGCGCAAGCGTCTGGTTGCCTCCTGAATTTCTGCATCATCGGCAGTTTTGTCCAGCAGATGTCCCAACTCGTCAAGGATGTCCGGCAGGTGGTCAACCAGTTGAGCGTAAGGCACAAGCGTAGTCAGATTAATACGGCTGTCTGCGTAGATTTCATCCACCCACGCGCGCACTACGTCCTCTTCGTGCGTTCTTAGAAATGAAGAATAATGGTCAGACATGCGTGTGTGAGAAGAACCAAAATTAAGAGCACTGGGCAGCAACGCGACGTGCGCGAGGATTTTAATTAATAGATAGCCTCCAGCCCTCTTGTTTTTACAGTTTTTTCGGTAGCAGACGATGTAAAAGAGATTCTAGTTGATCGAAGTCAATGGGCTTGGTCACATAATCATTGCAGCCTGCTGCTAAAGCGTCTGCATGAAAATCCGCTGTATCATGCGCAGAGACGGCAACAATGGGCACGTCTCGCAACTCAGGCTGCTGCCTTATTCGGCGCGTTGCGGCCAGACCGTCTAGCAAAGGCAGGCTCAAATCCATAAGAATCAGGCCGGGGCGTTCTCGTCTTGCGACCTCAACAGCCTCTTCGCCGTTCATGGCTTCGACCACACTATAGCCGCTCATCTCCAACAAACGCCTCATCATGAAGCGATTATCCTCGAAATCTTCTACGACCATCACTAGCGGGGCATGGGCTTCGTACCCGTTTGCCTCAATGACTCTACGGTCATTTCCCTTCAAACTGTCTGCTGGCATGTTAAATTCTTCCCTGAATTGGCGTCGCCAACCTAAAATTGATGCATCGCTAGCATACGCTGAGCTTTTTTGTTAAGATGGTCGCATCGAAACGCAACACAACGAGACACGAGTTTTGGGTTCAATTCGTACACGCGAACGGCCTTCAAAGGGTCATGAGCGGGCGCGAACTGCAGACCGCAGACCTCAATTTAGCGTGACATGAAGCCGTTAATTTCGGAAGAGCAAGATACTAACACACTCCGGGATTTAGGTCGCGCGTCGGTGCAAATCGTGCACGACCTGAAAAATCAACTGAACGGTCTCAAACTCTATGCCACATTTCTGCGCAAGCGCATGGAGAAGAGCGACCACCCGGCGGACGAGTTGGAAACGGTCGGCAAGCTTATCAGCGGACTTGACCGCGTGGCTGGCGACATGACCCTTCTAGTGCGTTACAGTCGCCCTGTGGAGCTTCGCCGCCAGCCCGGAGTTTCCATCTTGGAGATTATGAAGGCCATGAGCGAACAGGAGCAGGAGAGCGAGCGCTCCTTTCATCTAAACGCAGGAAACGAAGCGCTCGAAGGCGACTTCGACGTTACAGCGCTGACCGAAAGCTTCAAAGCTATAACTTCCGGCGCGCTCAAGTTGAGACCGGCTCAAGCGAAAGAGCCTCTGGAGATTTCAATTGGACGCGAGACGGATGTAGACAGCACGTCAGCAATCATAGAGTGGCGCGGCCTGCAAATTGGCGAAGGGCTTGACCCGTTTCATTCCTTCGCAGGAAGCGACGGGCTGCGCATGGCAATGGCAGCAAAAATCATAGAAGCGCACGGCGGCAGCGCAAATGCAGAGAACGGAAACCGGATGGTTGTACGATTGCCAGTAAAAGCAGTTTTCAGTTTTTAGTTTTCAGTTTTCAGTAAAAACAGTTCGCTTCTTTCTGAAAACTAAAAACTGAAAACTGTTCTTCGGAGGTTAAGGTGGGGAATAGCAATGATGCACGTATTCTGGTGGTGGACGACGAGCCTGTGATGACGGATTCGCTCAAGCAGAATCTTGTAGAGGAAGGCTATCGTGTTGACACTGCTTCGAGCGGCGCTGAGGCAATAGAGCTTTTTGATCGCGGCGGGCATCATCTTGCCATATGCGATCTACAGCTTCCAGATATGGACGGGCTTGAAGTGCTGCGTCACTTGAAGGACACGCGGCCTACGACTGAAGTGATAGTCGTAACGGGCTACGGGACTGTCACAAAGGCCGTAGAGGCAACTAAAGCTGGCGCGTTCTACTTTGTCGAAAAGCCTTTCGACTTCGACCAGATGCTGCCGCTCGTTGAGAAGGCTCTTGAACGCCGCGAGCTTAGAGCCGAGACTGAAATGATGCGCAGCCGTCTTGCCACGCGCGCCGAATACTTCAACATCATTGGCGCGTCAAAGCAGATGCAGATGATCTACGAGACCATAGAGTCCGTAGCCAAGTCTGACGCGAACGTGCTTATAGTTGGCGAATCCGGCACGGGCAAGGAATTGATTGCTAACGCAATTCACTACAATTCGCTTCGAGCCAAGAAGCCTTTCGTTAAAGTGAACTGCGCTGCGTTGCCGAAAGAGCTTATCGAATCCGAACTGTTCGGCCATACGAAAGGAGCTTTCACGGGCGCGCATGCTGATAAGGAAGGATTGGTTCAGCACGCAGCCGGAGGCTCAATTCTACTGGACGAGATTGCAGAGATGCCCGTGGAACTTCAACCCAAGCTGCTGCGCGTACTGCAAGACCGCAGCTATCGCAAAGTCGGTTCAGAGAAAACTTATGCAGTTGATTTTCGTCTCATCTGCTCTACAAATCGTCTGCCCGCAGACGCCATACGCGAAGGTCTTCTGCGCGACGACCTGTTTTATAGAATCTCTACTATAACTATTCACGTTCCGCCCATGCGCGAGCGAAGCGAAGACATACAGCTTCTAGCCGAACATTTTCTGAAGATGTATGCCCAAAAGTATGATCGACCGATTACGGGCATTTCCCAAGCCGCTTATCAACGATTGTTCGCGCACAACTGGCCGGGCAACGTGCGCGAATTGCAGAACGTGATAGAGCGCGCCGTGCTGCTTGCCAAAAATACCAAGATAGAGCCGATTGATCTTCCTTTCGACAATGGTTCGTTGCCGGAAGGAGCCGGAGCGGCTGCCGCGTGGGACGTGCCGGTGAACATGACGCTAGAAGATATTGAGAAGATGGTTATTGAGAAGACTTTGCAGCGAACAGGCGGCAACAAACAGGCCGCAGCCAATCTTCTGGGCATCTATCGCCCGCGCCTTTACAGCAAGATCAGGAAATATAATATTGATGTCAACGCGCTCGCCTCTCAATAAAGAATTGGTAATAGCAAATTGTAATCAAGAGAGAGAGGAGAAGATAAATCCACTAAAACACACGAAGCGACACGAAGGGAGCTTCAATCAGTTTCGTGTGATTTATAGCGGTTCTCACTTGGGTGCGACCACTCTGATCAAGGCATGCAGGTCAGTACCGCCTGCGGTAGCGGGCGGGTATCGGTGCGGCTACGACCCGCCCGCTACCGCAGGCGGTACTGACATGAGTCGCATTCAAGTGAGAACCGCTATAGTGTACAGTATCACCTTTTTCTCACTGCAATCTGGTATAAGCAGTTTCCGTTTATAGCAATAAGAAAGACTGCTTTCTTATTGCTTCCGCTAATCCACCTGATACGTGGCGATGCTCGTGGGAGTCTCAAAGCAGCGAACTTTATAAATCTGAACGCGGTCGTCCGTGACGCGGCGCGCGACTCGTTCGAGTATGAAACGCGCAAGGTTTTCCGCCGAAGGGTTCAACTCTTTGTCGAAAGGGGGCAGTTCGTTAATGTTGCGATGGTCAAGATACTGCACTATCTCGTCCGCCGCTTCTTTCAATTCAACGAAATCAACCAGCAGACCTATGTTGTTCAACTCACTTCCACGCGCGTAAATCTCAATCTTGTAGTTATGCCCGTGCAGGTTCTCGCACTTCCCCTTGTAACCGCGCAACTGGTGCGCGCTAGAAAAGTTGCGCTCAATCATCACTTCAAACGTTCCAGCCATGATAAGGATTATCCCACCATCTCCTCGTTAGCCTCAAACACGCGCGCGATCTCTTCAACCTCCGAAGTCACACGGCACGGCGGCAAGCTCTCTAGAAAAAGTCTCCCGTAAGCTTTCGTGCGAAGTCGCGGGTCAAGCACTGCGAGCACGCCTTTGTCCGTAGTGCTGCGAATCAAGCGACCAAGACCTTGCTTCAAGGAGATGATAGCCTGCGGCACGCTATACTCATAAAAACTTGAGCCTTCCTGTTCTTCAATGTAGCGCTGGCGCGCAGCCACAACAGGATCGGTCGGTACAGCAAACGGCAGCTTGTCAATGATGACGCACGACAACTGCTCGCCACGTACATCAACGCCCTGCCAGAAGCTAGCGGTTGCGAAGAGCACTGCGTTCTTTGTGGCGCGGAATTTTTCAAGAAGCCCGGCCTTAGACGCGCTGCCCTGCACAAAACAAGGAAAATCTATTTTTTGGGAGACCATCTCATAAAGCGCATTCATTCCTGCGAAGCTCGTAGAGAGAACGAACGCGCGCCCTCGCGTAGCATTTAGAATCTTGATGACTTCATCCGCAGCCGCACGTGCCCATTGCGGCGAGCGCGGGTCGGGCATTCTTTTGGGAAGATAAAGGATAGCCTGGTTCTCGTAATCAAAAGACGAGGGCGCAATGAGATCGTCGGCTTCTACAAGGCCTAGACGTTCACGTATGAACGAAAAACTTCCCGCGCTTGCCAGCGTCGCAGAAGTCAACACAACTGTCTCTACTCGCTCGAACAGTTTGTCTTGCAGAAGTCCTGACACGTCTATGGGAGAAGCGCGAAGAAAGAGGCCGCGCCCGCGACGTTCCAGCCAGTAGACAAAGTGGCGATCATCGCCAGCGACTATGAATTGCAGGTCGAAGCGAATCTGACGAATGCGCCTGACTATGTTTTCAACTTCCGGCGGTTGTTCTGTCATTGCATCCAGCAGCGTCTCCATCCTTTCGAGCGCGCCGTCAAGACCAAGGTATGCTTCGCCGAGCGGAGTTGCTTCCACCTCGCCGTCCCGTTTTTTTACAGCGAACGTGCCCGGCAAAATAGGAAACCTTCCCTCCTCGCCCCGGCTCTCTCTGAATCCCATCCAGAGATTTTCCGCAAAGCGCATCACGCGCCCCGAAGCCTTAGTTAAATCACGATTCACTTCGACGTTCGTAATGGGCAGCATAGTGAGGTCACGCACCAGATCGTCCAACTGGTAATTCGACACCTGCGCCCCGAAATATTCTGAAGCTATATCTTCTATCAAGTGAGCCTCGTCGAAAACCACAGCCGAGTAATCCGGCAGCACTTGTCCGTAATTGCTATCGCGCAATGCAAGGTCTGCGAAGAAGAGATGATGATTGACAATGACTATGTCCGCGTCCATAGCGCGCTGGCGCATGCGCGTGATGAAGCACGGGTCGTAGTCCGGGCATTTTTGGCCCAGACAAGTTTCCGTGCGCGCATCAATGTGACGCCAGAACGAAAGGTTTTCGGGAAGCTCAATCAACTCCGCGCGGTCGCCCACTTCCGACTCTCTAGCCCAACGGCGAACCTCGTCGAAGTAATCCAACTCGTCCAGCCCATCAAGCACGGGCGCATTCTCCGCGCGCTTGATTCTGTTCAGGCAGGCGTAGTTGCTTCTGCCCTTCATGTATGCGGCAGTAAATTTACGGGGCAGCACGCGCTGCAAGAACGGAATATCTTTCTCCATCAACTGCTCTTGCAAATTTTTCGTGCCCGTTGAAATAACAACGCGCCCGCCGCGACTCACAGCCGCCGCAATAGCAGGAACGAGATAAGCCAAAGTCTTACCCGTGCCCGTGCCCGCTTCTACGATCAGGTGTCGCTTCTCATCGAACGCGCGCAGCACGGCCTCGGCCATCTGAATCTGGCCGGGACGATATTCGTATTCGGGATGAGCGCTGGCGATCAAACCATTGCGCCCGAAAATTTCTTCCATTAGTGAGATCTACTTTGTGACTATGTACGTTCAATTTTCACTTGAAAAGAGTTCAAGAAACGCAAAGCATCTGATTCGCTTGCCGGGTCGCTATTCCAAACCGCCACAAGCATGTAAGCACGTCTATTAGCTAACACTACTTGCGCCCGCCCACGTTGTGAGCCAACCCTAAAATCCTGCATTCGACGTTCACGCCCCTGGCTAACCTGTACTCCTTGTTGTCCCGAACCTATATCGAACGTTCCGCCGAATCTTTCTTCAAGTGATTGGCTCACGCGCATAGCGACTCCTCGCCAACAGCTATAAAAAATATCCCCTCTCTCAGCATCCGTCATATTTTCTGAAGGCTTGGGTAGATCAATGAACATGACAAAATAGAGCTTTGCGTTCTCTGACACCATGTAGAGGTGTACCGGCAAGCTAACATTTGGAGCTACTTTGAACTGTCCGCCCGGAAAGTTTTCTGGCTCACCAGGCAATAGAACACTGATACTGCTTCCATTTCCGCCGTCGAGTTGGTGTCGTTTCCATCCTGCAGGAAGGCGCTCATCTCCAATAGGCCCGCCTGATCCCTGAGTCAGAATAAGTGTTGAAGAGGTTAGACTATGCATCGTGAAGGCGTAAGCCATGCTGGAACAACTTGCGGCGATGCATACACACAAGAGCGGCCAGAAGATTGATTGACGCTTCATGTATACTCCTTAATTCCTAATCTGCGCTCGCGGCTTCCTGCTGCTCTCTTCTCTTCCAACGCTTCGGGTAGAGCGGAAAGCGCGCGGCGAGTTCTGCGACTGCGCGTTGAACCTGACCGCGCACCTCTTCGGATTCGGGGTCGTAAATGATTGCTGCTATGAGCGAGCCGATTTCACGCATCTCCGCTTCGCCCATGCCGCGTGTGGTGAGCGCAGGAGTCCCAAGGCGTATACCTGAAGCTGTGAAAGGCGAATTAGTGTCGAATGGGATAGTGTTTTTGTTGACGGTGATGTGCGCAGATTCAAGAGCTTTTTCAGCGACCTTGCCCGTGATGCCTTTGCCGCCCATGAAAACGTCAACGAGCATAAGGTGATTGTCCGTCCCGCCTGAAACAATGCGCAGGCCACTCTCTTGAAGCGCAGACGCAAGCGCCTTAGCGTTCTTCAGAATCCGATGCTGGTATTCTTTGAACTCTTCCGTCAACGCTTCGCCGAACGCTACGGCTTTCGCGGCGATGATGTGAACGAGCGGGCCGCCCTGCACGCCCGGAAAAAGTTTTCTGTCAATCTCTTTCGCGTGCTCCTCTTTGCAAAGGATTAGACCGCCGCGCGGGCCGCGCAGAGTCTTGTGCGTGGTGGTCGTGACGTAATCGGCGTGCGGGACGGGCGAAGGATGGAGCTTTGCGACGACAGGCCCTGCGATGTGCGCGATGTCCGCAAACATGCGAGCGCCGACCTCGCGCGCAATCTCTCCGATTCTTTCAAAATCGATTGTGCGCGGGTAGGCAGACGCGCCGCAGATGATAAGTTTAGGTTTAGTTTCTTCCGCGATGCGCTGAAGCTCATCGTAATCAATCTGCTCCGTCTCGCGCGAAACGCCGTAATCCGCCACCTTGTAGCTCAGGCCGGAAAAATTCAGTGGATGACCGTGCGTAAGGTGGCCGCCGTGCGAGAGGTTCATCCCTAAAATCTGGTCGCCGTAAGCAATCGCGGCCATGTAAACGGCCATGTTCGCCTGCGCTCCGCTGTGTGGCTGCACGTTGGCGTGATCGGCTCCGAAAAGTTCTTTCGCGCGATCAATCGCTGCCTGCTCTACTACATCAGTCCACTCGCATCCGCCGTAGTAACGCTTCTTCGGATAGCCTTCCGCATATTTATTCGTGAAGACCGAACCCATAGCTTCCAGCACCGCCTCGCTCACGAAATTCTCAGACGCGATAAGCTCAAGGCCGTCAGCTTGACGACGAACCTCGTTGTCAATCGCCTCCGAAATCAACGGATCAACTTCCGCCAGCGGCGCATTCATCTTCTCGTTCATCCTCTCATCCCTTTCATCATTTATAAGCATTCGCTCAGCTAAGCAATGATCTCTCGGGCGTACTGACATACCAGAATCTCTTCAATCGCCAAGCCGCTTCATCTCTGCAAAAGTGTCCCCATGCTTTTCGACTATTCGCTCGACGAACTCATCTATTTCGGGCGAAGTTGAAGGAAGAATTTCTGCCGTTTTGTCATCTCTCCCACTTCTGAGCCGCGAGCCGTTTTCAATCTCCTTTATCTTCTCGACTCTCGCAGCATGTCGCCCGCCGTCGAACTTCGTATCGAACCATGCGCGCACAATTTTTGGTATATCACTTTGCGGCGTGGTGCGCGCTCCTATGGCTAGAACGTTGGCGTCGTTGTGTTGGCGGGCGAGTCGTGCGGTCTCTTCAGACCATGCGACGGCTGCGCGCACGCCCGGAATTTTGTTCGCGGTTATAGCCATGCCAATGCCTGAGCCGCAGACGAGCAAGCCCTGCTCTGCTTCACCTTCGGAAACAGCTTCGGCAACTTTCCGCGCGTAATCAGGATAATCAACTGACTCTTCCGAGACCGTTCCGTAATCCTGAATCTCAAAACCGAGTTCTCGAAGAAGCGGTTTCAAACGTTCCTTCTCAGCATAGCCTGCGTGGTCACTTGCGAGCGCAATCTTCATTCTCAGAAAAACCTCGAAAGAGATATGTAAAGGCGTGCAGATGCTGATGGTACATCACGCTTCGCGCAGCTAGCAACCGTTGCGGCTCTCAGGGTTTATTCATTCATAGTTTTCACTGCTAAGCCATTCAAAAATCAGCCGGGTAATCGTCCACGAAGCCACACGAAACAGCACGAAAGAAGCAATAGAGAATTTCGTGCTGTTTCGTGTGATTTAGTGGATAATCTCCTCCATGCAGAGATTGAATCGTCATGATTGCGGCTGCGACGCCAAGTTGCGTTACATGCTTGGGCTTTGCGAGAATGAGGTGTTCTAAAAGTTAGTTCGATTTTCTAGGAGCATTTTTACAAAATTCCATGCGCTGGTCAGAATATTTTATTCCAACACTCCGTGAAGTCCCTGCGGACGCAGAGGTGGTTTCGCATCGCCTTCTTCTGCGTGCAGGCTACATACGTCAACTTGGCGCTGGCATCTACTCGTTTCTCCCACTGGGCTGGCGCGTAGCTCAGCGCGCCATGAAGATAATACGCGAGGAGATGGACGCAATTGGCGGACAGGAATTCTTTCTGCCTGCGCTGCATCCCGCAGAAGTTTGGAAAGAGTCGGGTCGGTGGGACGTGATGGGGCAGACTATGTTTCGTCTGAAAGATCGCAAGGGCGCAGACCTCTGTCTTGGCATGACGCACGAAGAGATTTTTACGGCGATTGCGCGCCACGAGATTCGTTCTTATAAGCAACTGCCGCAGGTCTGGTATCAGATTCAAACGAAATTCCGCGACGAGGAGCGACCGAAATCCGGGTTGATGCGTCTCAGGCAATTCATAATGAAAGACGCCTACACGTTCGACGTGGATTGGGAAGGACTCGACCGCTCGTTCAACCACCAGCGCGAGGCTTACAAAAAAATCTTCGACCGATGCGGCATCAAGTATCACATAGTAGAGGCTTCGTCGGGAGCAATGGGCGGCTCGGAATCTAGTGAATTCATGGCGCGGACGAACGCTGGCGAAGATTTCATAGCCGTCTGCGAGAATTGCGGCTATGCAGGCAATCTTGAGAAAGCTACTTCGCGCCTGCCTGTGATTGAAGACGAAGCGGGGCCGGAAGCGCCCGAAGAGTTTCCCACTCCGGGCGTGCGAACGATTGAGGATTTGACGACTTTTCCGGGTGGTGCGAGCGCAGATCGTCAGATTAAGACGCTTGTTTATATCGCTACTGACTCATTAACGCAGGAAACATATCCTGTACTCGCACTCCTACGCGGCGATCACCAGTTACATGATACTAAGCTTGCCGACAATATCGGCGCGTCTCAGGTGCGGCCTGCGCATCCTGAAGAAATACGCGACCTACTCGGCGCAAGCGCTGGAAGTCTAGGCGCTGTTAAGGCAAAGGAGAAAGTGAAGACTAATTTTAGACCACTCATTTCTCCTGATGCCACGAGTCCGGTAGTGCGTAAACTGAAAGACCTTAGCCGCCCGACGCGCGAGCTATTAATAGTGGCTGATGAATCACTACGAGGTCGGCGCAACATGACAACCGGCGCGAACCGTGACGACCATCACTTGCGCGGAGTGAACATCGAGCGCGACATTAAACCAGACCAGTGGGCTGACCTACGCACTGTCATGCCGGGCGAAGCATGTCCGAATTGTGATGTTGGCACGCTAGAAGTTTTCAAGGCTATGGAGATTGGGCACATCTTCAAGCTCGGCACGAAGTATTCGGATTCTATGGGCGCGCGTGTGCTCACTGCCGACGGCAAGGAAGTGCCGGTTGTGATGGGCAGCTACGGCATTGGCGTCGAGCGCATAATGTCTGCTGCCATAGAACAGAACAACGACTCGGATGGCATCATCTGGCCCAGGGCGATTGCGCCGTTCGATGTGATCGTTACGGTCACGAACACCAAAGACGAGGCTATGCGCGAGGCTGGCGAGAGGCTTTATAGAGAGTTGCGCGGCGCTGGTCTAGATGTTCTTCTGGATGACAGGGATGAGCGTGCTGGCGTGAAGTTCAAGGACGCGGATTTGATTGGTGTTCCCCTTCGCATCACTGTTGGAAAGAAGATGGCTGGCGGCGCAGTGGAGCTTTTCGAGCGCGCTGCGAAAAAGTCTGAAGACGTTGCGCTTGATGATGTAGTCGCGCGCGTGCAGCAACTCGCGCTTTCCAGATGACGGAGCTTCTACGATGAGCGACGAAGCCAATCAAGTTTTCACTATCATCGTGCTTCTCTTCGCGCTTGCGCTTTTCCTGCTGCCGTTCTTCGCCTTCATGGTTTACGTCTTCTACCAGAACAGCAAACGCAAGCGCATACGCAAGCGAATTATGAGCCGCGTGGGACAGTTCGCCAATAATAACCGGTGGCAGCCCGTTCGCTACGCATCGCAGCAGCGATTCAAGAGCCTTTTTAAAATCTTTCCGTGGGAAGGCGCGGGCATTCTCGTCGTCGCTCCCGGCTCTCTGCTCTTCTTCGGAGAGACTAACTCCGGCGTGCCCGTAGAGCTTCAACTGACGCCGCAGAATTCGCGCGCCGCGTACCTTGGAAAAGTTCCCTGGCCCAACGGCGCGGTCTCATGGATTGAGTTCGAGACGCCTAGCGGCAAACATTACTTCACGTCCGAGACCGGCGCATTCATCATAGGCTCGCACAGATCAACTAAAGCGATTTACGATGCGATTGCGAGGATGTGATATTGGAGAAAGGCAAAAGTAAAAAGGCAAAAGGTAAAAGTAAGGCGGAAACCATTTTCAGATTAGGGGAAGAGTAATAGAATTGATTTCATACTTATCCCTTTTGCCTTTTGCCTTTTTACTTTTGCCTTAAGCAAGCGGTACTGACACGGATGCTTCTAGCTTTAGTGATGAGACGAACGGCGATTCTTCAAATCTTCTTTCTCATGCTCGCAGCATGGCCGCACGTGCGCGCGCAAGAAGAGTACCTGCCCGAATTAGTTCGGCGCATCAAACCGTCTGTGGTTTCCATAATCACTTACGATGCGCGCGGACAGAAGCTAGCACGCGGTAGCGGCTTTTTCATTGCACCCGACCGCGCCGTAACGAACCGTCACGTCATAGAAGGAGCGTACAAGGCGGAAGTTCATCTTGCTAATGGAAACATTTTTCCGGTGAAAGGCGTGCTGGCCGTTGACGGCGAAGGCGATGTTGCGCTGTTGCAGGTTGACGTTCCGCCGAGTGCAGTTCCACCACTTCAAATCGTTCGCACGTCGCCGCAGGAGGGCGAATCAATCGTCGTTATAGGCAACCCTTTGGGGCTTGAAGGCTCAGTCTCGAATGGAATTGTTTCGGCTGTGCGCGACATTCCGAACTTCGGTCGAATAATTCAGATCACTGCGCCAATCTCGCCCGGATCATCTGGCAGCCCAGTAGTCAACATGCAGGGTCAAGTCATAGGCGTAGCCACCTTGCAATTAGCCGAAGGCCAGAGCCTGAACTTTGCAGTTCCATCGGATCGCATAGCGCAGTTACAGGCCGGGACGTTGAAAACCTTGGGCGGCCTTTCAGTTGAAACAAGCCGTAGCCAGCGCGCGACGGCAGAGCGATTCTACAATCAGGGGCTAGCTTTTCTTTCGCGCGACGATTGCGAAACGGCGCTCATCTATTTCAAGAAGGCTACGGACGCAGACCCGCGATACGCAGAACCCTGGGCGCAATCAGGTTTTTGTCATGGAAAGTTAGGCCATCATGAAGAAGCATTGAAGGCTTCAAAGCAGGCCATAGCTCTTCGCCCGGATTCTTTTGAATCCTACATGAACATTGGCGCGGCCTACTTCGCTTTGGGCCAATACAGGGAATCCGTAGAAGCTTATAAGAAAGCAATCGCCCTAAAACCGGAAAGCGCAGAGGCTTTCTACTATCTGGGGCGCACTTACGGAAAGATGGGGCGCAGCGAAGACGAGCTTTCATCATACAGGCGCGCAGTGATGGTCAGGCCGGATTTCGTTATCGCTTACGAAAGACTTGGTCAAGGGTATCAACAGGCTGGTCGCTTGCGTGAAGCCGTCTGGGCTTTTAATCAACAGATTCTTTACCGCCCGGACGATTATAAGGCGCGCAACAACCTGGGCGAAGTTTACATGCAGATGAATCGTTATCAGGAAGCGATTGAAGCATTTCAATATGCAATCAATCTAAGACCGGATTTCGCCAAAGCTCATTACAATCTTGGGAGCGCTTACGTCAAGGCAGGCAACCGCGATGCTGCTATGGAGCAATACAACATCCTCACCAATCTTGATCCTGAATGGGCAGAGCGTCTCTCGAATCTGCTGCCCGAAAGATCACCGAACGACAATTGAGTGCGAGCCGCGCACGGTGACACGACCTATGACGGAGGCTTGAGGGTATGTATTGTGAAGACGTGCCAGAAGATCGTTTGCGCGCTCTCTTGAAATCGAGATGAGCATTCCGCCAGCCGTCTGCGGGTCGTAGAAGAGGCGCAAAAGATTTTCGTCCATTTCGCCGCCGATTTCGATGTCATCGCTGACGTAAAGTCTGTTGGTCTTGTCGCCGCTCGTTAGAAGCCCTTGCGCGGCCAGTTCCAGCGCGCCGGGAATCTGCGGCACTTTCGCAGAGTCAATCTCAATCGTTACATTGCTAGCTCGCGCCATCTCCCAAGCGTGACCTAGAAGCGCGAAGCCAGTAACGTCCGTAGCCGCGCGCACATCGAATTCTCGCATAGCTTCTGCCGCATCTCGTCCAGCGAGCAGCATAGTGTTGAGCGACGCTTCAACCGTCTGTGCCTGCGCCTTCTCAAACTTGATCCCAGTGGAAATCACTCCTGTGCCAATCGGCTTCGTCAGAATCAATACCTCGCCTGCACGCGCGCCTCTATTCGTAGCAATTTTTTCGGGATCAATCGTGCCCGTCACAGCGTAGCCGAACATTATCTGATTGTCGTCAACGCTGTGGCCGCCTATGAGTGCAACACCGTTTTCAGTCAGAACGTCAAGGCCGCCTCGCATCATCTCGGCCAGTATGGAGAAGTCCAAACCCTTTTTTGGAAAGCATGTGATGGCTAGAGCCGTTATAGGCGTGCCGCCCATAGCCCAAACGTCGTTGATGGAATTCAGTGCGGCTATGCGACCATATATGTACGGGTCGTCAACAATAGGGGTGAAGAAATCCAGCGTCTGCACCAGAGCCAGACGGTCGTTGATTAGATACACTCCGGCGTCGTCGGCAGTTTCAATGCCGACAAGGACACGCGGATTTTCTGGCATCTTCAGTTGGCCCAACACCTGGGCCAGTTCGCTTGGAGCGAGCTTAGCCGCTCAACCAGCGCACGACACCATCTCGGTCAGCCGCATTCCCTTCACCTCCCTTCAGAAATTATTAACTTCATTCAGAACACCTTAGCGAGCTTATCTTTTATCTTTGCGCCTTTGCGTGAAACTGCAACTCTACTTAATACTTAAGATTCATGCGAGTTGCATGTTCACGCAAAGGCGCAAAGGGAAATACTTAAGCTCGCTAAGGAATTTTGAAGTTCCAACGTTGAACAATTCTCTGAGCGCAAAGCAAGTATAGGCTGCATGTCGTCGTCAATAAAGCTTCACCTGATAATCTCGTTCACGAGCGTGGTCAGCGCGTTGTCCAGAAGATTTTTGTTGTTCTGCAATTTGCCATGCAGGTCACAGGCGAAGATGGCGTAACTGATTGGAAGCGGCGTGTTGAATAGCGAGTCGCTGCTATGGCTGCCCGGTAAGTCTGCGCCCAGAAGCGAGCGGCGCGTCACACGCCCATCGCCCGGCATGTACATTGCTTCGAGCGCCGTTTCGCGCGAAATCTTTTTGCCCGAAGAGGTGACGAACGAGCGTGGACGGACGAGCGTCACCCATCGTCCCGTCTTTCGGTCGCGCATAAGTACGGGCGCGTCCAGCGTCTCTTCGCAATCACCGCCGAAAGCGAAAAGCGGCACGGGCGTCTGCCCATCAACCTGCATGTCCAGCGCTTCGTGAAAACGTTTAGCGCGGTGAAGCGCAGCAGCAAAATATGCGTCCAAATCTTCTAGCGAGCCTGGCTTGAGCGGCGCGTAATCGCCGTGCATTCTCCCTTCAACAAATCTTTGCCTGAAATCTGGATCGCCGTAAGCAGACCATCCGTAGCGAAGCCAAGACGCTGGATCATAAAGGTCAACCGTGATTGGCTGAAGGTTTTCGTCAAGAAAGCGTACGACCGAAGCATGAGGCAGCAGTTGAAAAATAGATGGGCCTGTCAGCACGTCCTCCCTGGTAAGCTTATTCAAGAGAGGCAAGCGCGGACGAAGACCTTCCGTGACTGAATAACCTTCCAATAATGTGGCGAAAGCATCCGCGCTGCCTTCGTTCGGCGTGCCGAATATAATGATCTTGCTGATGTGCGTAGCGCCTGCCCACGTAGGCTGAGGGCGCACTCCGTCTGGCGGCAAATCCGTGTTGCCATATTCTGCCGCGTAACGCGCCACAAGACCGCCCATTGAATGCGCCAGCACGTTGAAACGCAGGTCAGGCCGGTTAAGCTTCTGTTTCAAGCTCTCAATCTTGCGAATGAGAAGACGCGCGCTCTCTACATTATCGCGCCGCCAGTCGTATGCGAAGACGTAGAACGTATCTTGATCGCCGCCCTCGCCCGGATTGTCCCAATCGCCTTCGCGGTAGCCACCGTAATTCTTCAGCGCTTCAAGCAGATCGTGATAGATGTAAACCTCAGGCCCTATCTTTATATTCGCGTACTGGAAGCGAGCCGTGTCAACTATCTTTCGCGGAACAAGGCTGTCGCGGTTCGCCTCAAGATTAGATGAGATGGGCAGAGTAAGTCCGTCATCCGAAGAGCGGAATGCAGAAGGCCAGACCACTTCGCCCGTCTCGGAATTTACGAGTTGAGAACCCAGGATTCCGGGAATGACAATGATAGGGCGTTTCCCCTTCTGCGTGCGCGCTTCAGCAAAGATGCGCTCAAGGTTGGGCGTGTGGTGAGCGCCGCAGCCTTGTAGAAGAATTAAGATGAATAAAAAGAAGAAGACGCGGAGACGCGGAGACGCGGGGACGCGGCGAAAAAAAGAAGGAGAGGAGATGATAGAGAAATAGTTGGGCGGGGGATTTTGTTTGTACATTCTGTCTATTATCTTGCGCCTTCCGTACTCCTCGCCGCGTCCCCGCGTCCCCGCGTCCCCGCGTCCAGCTTTTCCCGCGTCTCCGCGTCCGCCTGCTCCGCGTCTTCTTCTTCAACCGCTTTCCACTGGCGATTAATCAAACTTGCGACGAAGCCCGCGCCGAAACCGTTGTCAATGTTCACGACCGTGACGTTCGAGGCGCAGGAATTTAGCATGCCCAACAGCGCGGCCACTCCTCCGAATGATGCGCCGTAGCCTATGCTCGTAGGAATCGCAACGACGGGCACGCTAACAAGACCGCCAACGACTGAAGGCAGCGCGCCTTCCATTCCTGCTGCGACTATAATGACGCGCGCTTTCTGCAAAAGGGCGCGCTCTGCAAAGATGCGATGAATACCGGCAACGCCTGCATCCCAGATGCGTTCGACGCGGTTGCCCATAGCTTCCGCTGTTAATGCAGCTTCTTCCGCAACAGGGATGTCGCTAGTCCCTGCGGTTACAACGGCGATTGGCCCAATGCCGCGCTCCGTTCTGTCTCGCTGAATACGAATCAAACGAGCCGTCTCGTGCCACTCTGCATCGGTCGCAACGTTTCGCACTTCCCCAAAAGTGTCTGCGTCCGTGCGCGTCACTATCACGTTGGGCGCGTGGCGAACCAGACTCTCTACGATGCCTACAATCTGCGAGCGCGTCTTCCCTTCACCGAATACGACTTCAGGAAACCCTTGCCTTGAGGCGCGAGCATGATCCACGCGCGCGTATCCAATGTCCTCGAAGTGCAAATCTTTTATGCGCCGCGCAGCCTCTCGCGTTTCCATCTCGCCCGCGCGATGTGAACGTAACAACTTTTCTATCTCTCTCAAATCCATCTGCTCAAATCTTGGGTAAAGAACCGCGATTCATTCTAACATCTGACACGACGTCATTCTAACCGCGCTGGCTTGCATGAAGCCAGCGCGGTTACTAAGATGCAATAAATAAGTGGCTCATTTTCTCTCAAGTGCTATGATGATAGGCAAGAGTTCAAGCAGCAAACGTTCAAGCGCGAAAACATTGGTGAGGTTTAATTTTGTCATTCTCTTCTCTCCTAAATGTGAGGTTTGATATGGCGGTTTAAGTTCGGAGTTTCCCAATAGTTTCATGGAACTGACCGTAGGTATCACCGGAGCATCCGGCTCAATCTACGCCCACCGCACACTAATACATTTAGCTGCGAGCGGCGTGGTCGAGCGCATCAATCTGATTATGTCGGAGTCTGCGCTGCTGGTGGCGCGCGTTGAGTTGGGCGCGGACTTGCGCGATGCGGATGCGCGGAAGGTCAACGAATGGCTAGGTCTTTCAGAAGATTCAAAGCTGATCCATTTTCATCGTCTTAACAACATGGCTGCGACGCCTTCTTCGGGGTCTCACGCGCAGGTGGGCATGATTATAGTGCCGTGCTCTATGGGCACGCTCGGCGCTATAGCTTCGGGCGCTGGCACGAACCTGATTCACCGCGCGGCTGATGTGACTCTGAAAGAAGGCAGAAAACTTGTCATAGTTCCGCGAGAAACTCCCTACAATGCCATTCATCTGGAAAACATGCTTAAGCTTGCGCACGCAGGCGCGCGAATTCTTCCGGCAAGTCCGGGCTTCTATCACCGCCCGCAATCAATCGAAGCGCTCGTTGACCATCTTGTTTTCCGCATACTGGATCAGTTCGGCATACCGCATTCGAAAGCGACTGAATGGAAAGGGACTAGAGAGCAGACAGGCGAGCGTGTGACGGTCGAGGGCGACTGATATTAGGTTTTGGCAGAGTGCAAGAGGTTGCGCCTCGCCACTAGCAGATTGCAAAGCCTTATCACCAAAAATCATAAGCTTTTCACGCAGTTTTAAATGGCGCGGCCTTTGCTTTATTGAAAGTCGAGGAGGTTGAGGCCGCGTGAAAAGCAGTTTTCAGTTTTTAGTTTTCAGTTTTCAGAAAGAACCTGAAGACTAATTTCTGAAAACTGAAAACTAAAAACTGAAAACTGCTCTTAAGCGCCTCTTAAAGATTATGTTGACGGTTGCCAGAAACATTCGCACGACGCTCGAAATGATTAAGTTCGAGCATACGCTCTTTGCGTTGCCTTTCGCTCTCTTGGGCGCGGTGTTGGCTGCGCGCGGGCTGCCACAACTGCAACAGATTTTCTGGATTACGCTTGCAATGTTCGGCGCGCGCTCCACAGCTATGGCATTCAATCGCATAGCTGACCGCGAGATTGATGCGCGCAACCCGCGCACGAAGATGCGCGCCATTCCTGCGGGCGCTCTTTCTGTCGGTTTCGTCTGGGCGTTTACTTTAATCTCTGCGGCGCTCTTCTTCTTCGCCTCAATGATGCTCAACCGCCTGACGCTCATACTCTCGCCCGTAGCGCTCGCAAGCGTATTGCTCTACTCCTACACGAAACGCTGGACGCTTCTCTCTCATCTAGTCCTGGGCTGGTGTCTGTCAATCGCACCGGCAGGCGCATGGATAGCCATACGCGGCGCAATTGACAGCCCCGTGCCGCTTCTGCTTTCTCTGGTAGTCATGCTCTGGACTGCCGGGTTCGACGTGCTCTACGCCTGTCAGGATTACGAGTTCGACCGCGAGGAAGGTCTGCATTCAATTCCGCGAACCTACGGCATCGAACGCGCCCTATGGATTTCAAGACTCTTCCACGCGCAAGCCTTCTCCACACTGGTTGCGCTATACTTTGTTTCGCACCTTGGATTGATTGCTCTGGTTGGAGTCCTTGCGACAGGCGCGTTGTTAATCTACCAGCACACGCTCGTGCGCGCAGATGATTTGAAGAGATTGAATGCGGCGTTCTTCACCACGAACGCTTTCGTCAGCGTCATACTCTTCGCCACTTTCGGCGCGGGCGTGCTCTTCAAATTTTGAAGCCGCTTTTTTTAGAGGAAAGGTAAAAGCAGATGAGCACAAAGCTCGCAACGATAGAACAGGAAATCAACGGACTTGTGCTTCACGCCAAGCCTTTCACGAAGAAGTGGAGCGACGATGAGTTCTATGACTTCTGCATGCTCAACAAAGACCTGCGTATCGAACTCACGAGCGAAGGAGACCTCATCATTATGTCGCCAACCGGAGGAGAGACTGGAAATCGCAATTTCAAACTGATTGTCAGCTTCGGCATCTGGGCTGAAAAGGACGGAACAGGTAAAGGCTTCGATTCCTCGACCGTCTTTTCGCTTCCGAACGGCGCGAAACGCTCGCCCGATCTTGCGTGGGTGCGAAACGAGAGATGGAATCGGTTGACGAAGAAGCAGCGAGAGAAATTCCCTCCGCTCTGTCCTGATTTTGTCGTGGAGTTGCGGTCGCCATCCGATCCGCTCCGGTATTTGAAGAGCAAGATGCGAGAATACATAGAGAACGGCGCACAGCTAGGCTGGTTGATTGATCCGTTTGAGAAGAAAGTTTATGTCTATCGTCCGAAATCTGCTGTTGAAGTGCTCGATAATCCTGAGAAGATTTCCGGCAAGCCGCTCCTGCGCGGATTTGTTCTGGACGTGCGGACACTCTGGGAATGAGAGCAGTTTTCAGTTTTCAGTTTTCAGAAGAAGAGCGAGCAAGCTTTTTACTGAAAACTGAAAACCAAAAACTGAAAACTGCTCTTAATAAGGCTATGAACTTTTCACACGACCCAAAACTGAACGAGATTTTTTGTAAAGTAGAAGCTGGCGAGCGTCTAAGTTTCGACGAGGGCGTTACGCTCTATCAAACAGATGATCTGGCGGCGCTTGCAAAGCTGGCAGACACGGTGAGGCGCAGGCTTCATGGTCGCACGACCTATTTTAATGTCAACCGCCATTTCAACCCTACGAACGTTTGCTATGCGGACTGCAAGTTCTGCAACTTCTTCCGCACACCGCGCGAACCGGATGCGTACACGCACAATATAGAAGATTCGCTGAAAATTGCCGGAAAAGCTGTCGAAGAGGGCGCGACTGAATTGCACATCGTCGGTGGGCTGAATACAAAACTGCCGTTCAGTTATTTCACAGACCTGCTCTCTTCCTTGAAACTCCAGTACCCGCAGCTTCATCTGAAGGCGTTCACGATGGTCGAGCTTGACCACTTCGCGCACTTCTACAAGATGGCGGACGAAGAGGTCATCAACCGTTTAATTGAAGCCGGAATGGATTCGTGTCCGGGCGGCGGCGCAGAGATTTTCCGCGAGCCTACGCGCTCCATGATCTGCGCGCACAAGTGCGACGCAGACCGATGGCTTCAACTTTCCGCAAAGGTGCACGCCGCAGGATTGAAGACCAACGCGACGATGCTCTACGGCCACATAGAATCCATAGAAGACCGCGTTGACCACCTTGTTCGTTTGCGCGAGCAGCAGGAAAAATCGCGAGGCTTCCAGTGCTTCATCCCGCTCGCCTTTTATCCTACGGGCACGCAGCTAGACCACCTGCCGGGGCCTTCGGGCGTTGACTCTCTGAAGACCATAGCGGTCTCGCGTCTCATGCTGGACAATTTCCAGCACATCAAAGCCTATTGGGTGATGCTGGGCAAACGTCTGGCGCAGGTCGCGCTACACTACGGCGCAAATGATTTGGACGGCACAATTACGGAAGGCGGCGAGTTGACGGAAAGCTACTCGGTCGAAGCCGGTGGCGAAGTCAGGATGAGCAAGCAAGAGATCATCGCCCTCATTGAAGACGCTGGATTTGAGGCCGTAGAACGCGACACGCTTTACAACCCTGTCGAGCGCGAGACTGCTACGGCATAATCAATAATCTTAGCTAAAGACATGAGGAAATTTCTTCTAACCATATTCGTTTTGTGTAGTCTTACGGCTGTAACCTTCCCTCAACGGGCTAACAACCATACAGCAAATGATGATGTGCTAATCTCCAAAGGACATCCAACCGTTTACATTACGTTTGAGCGTTACGGTAAAGCCATTGATATTTCTCAATCTCGTTTAGCCGAACCCGGTAATGCCACTCTATCGAGACAGCGAGGTCGAGACGTTTGGCTACGCCTTCACAATAACACCAGATGGATAATTGAGATTAATACTTGGAGCTTTTATCTTATTCGCCAGCCTAACGGCTCCTTTGGTCTTAATGATGGAATGGAAGCAAATATCATTTACGGAGTTTTAGAAGGAGACGGGAGGCTAGTGCCTTATGGCGGAGATAGCTTCTCTAATTCGTGGCTTCCGCCGGGACATTCAGTCCTCTTTAGCGTGAGGCGAGATCACTTGTCTAATAATCGCTCTATCTTTGTTGCTTTCAGGTACGAATGGGAGAGCGAGCATGGATTTGCCGATGGTTCAGAGCCAACTCATCGCGCTGAATTTGACAGTTACCATCTACCTGAAAATGAGCATTAGAGAGATGCGCCGCGAATACAGGTTCGATTACAGCAGAGCAAAACCAAATCGCTTCGTAAGTCAAATATCTCCGACTATTTTAATGAATAAGACAACCGCAACTGAAACACGCACAATCACTGTAGCGCATTCGCCCGATTCGGATGATGCATTTATGTTTTACGGGCTGGCGACGAATAAGCTGGATACGGGCGAGCTTCGTTTCGAGCACGTTCTGAAGGATATTCAGACTTTGAACGAAGAGGCGCGGCGAGGAACTTATGATGTGACGGCGATAAGCTTTCATGCTTACGCTTACATAGCAGAAAAATATGCTCTCTTGCCGCACGGGGCTAGCATTGGCGATAACTACGGGCCGATTGTAGTGGCGCGCGAAGCGCACGCGCCCGCAGATTTGCAGAACTTGAAAGTCGCCGTTCCGGGCGAGTTGACGAGCGCGTTTCTGGCGCTACGCATCTTCAATCCGTCGTTCGAGTACGAAGTCATCCCGTTCGATCAGATAATCGAAGCCGTGCAGGAAGGACTGGCGGATGCAGGACTGTTGATTCACGAAGGGCAACTCTTCTACAAAAATCTTGGGCTTCATAAAGTGATTGACCTGGGCGAGTGGTGGCACGAGCGCACTGGGCTGCCGCTGCCAATGGGAGGCAACGCCATACGGCGCGAGTTGGGCGAGGAGTTGATGCGAAAGGTTTCTGGCTATTTGCACGAGAGCATTCGCTATTCGCTTGAACATCGTGAAGACGCGCTTCGTTACGCGATGCAGTTTGCGCGCGACATGGACACGCGACTGGCGGATCGCTTCGTGGCGATGTGGGTCAACGATTTGACGCTGGATTATACGGAGCGCGGGCGCGAGGCTGTGCGACGACTTCTAGAAGAGGGTTACGAGCGCGGCATCATTCCGAATCGTGTCGAGGTTGATTTCGTAGAGTAGCTTATAGCTGATTGCTTGCGACCAAGTACGAGTCAGTACCGGTTCGGAGGGAGAAAGATAGTACACGCCTTGCAGGCGTGAATTGAAAATTAAAAACTGATTCGTCGTTAAGATAAATGGAGGATGCGCGAGATGAGAAATATTCATCTCGCGCATCCTCCGCTTTTATGAGGGCTTCTAGGTTACGCCTGTCTATAAAGAAGTGGGAGACAGGAGGCACCCTAATTTCACAGAGGGATTTCTAGCTTGCCACTGCGAAACGACTGGGGTGAGATTCGAGTAATTCCTCCTCTTTCAATGCTTCTATCACACGCTCGGCGGCCAGCGAGATGCTGCCAAGAGTCTGCGCAAGATTCCACTCAACAATAAAGTGTGGCACGAGCCTTACAAGCGGCCTCTGCGTGACCGTGATGATGCGACAAGCTACGGGGCGCGGAAACGGATCGCCCACTGGCGTGTATCGTCCTGTCTCGACTATACGAGTGAGTACGCGCTGAGCGGCTGGCGAAAGCTTTTCGATGTTTGTAATGAAAAGCGTGCCTGTGCCAGCCGCAGCCAGAAGTCCTATCCCATGTTTTATGGGGAGCGCGACGCCGCCCGTAGCTCCGCCCAGAAGGAGCGACGCGCGGTCGCCGCGCTCGTCATCGGCAAGTTGGCGGCCATCAAGCTCCTCCCACAAGCTCGCCCGTCCACTTAGTCCGTGCAGCAACGTGGCCGCTCTACGTTGCGCTTGCGCTCGCGCGCTATAGAGGTTCACGGGAAGACGGGATGCCGCCAGTCGCCGACATGAGGACCTGAATCTCTCAACGTCAACGCGACGCTCAGAAATTGTCTCAAGAAGATGTTTCATTATAAGGGGATGATTTCTGCAATGATTGTGATTATGTCTGTGATGCCGGGAATCTCTGTCGGCCCACATAGCTGCGCGCCCGGAATCTCTGTAGGGCCGTCAGTGGATGCGGGCGGCGTATTGGT
This sequence comes from Acidobacteria bacterium 13_1_20CM_3_53_8, assembly GCA_001920415.1. Taxonomy (GTDB): domain Bacteria; phylum Acidobacteriota; class Blastocatellia; order Pyrinomonadales; family Pyrinomonadaceae; genus 3-1-20CM-3-53-8. The sequence continues at coordinate 52,188 of MNJR01000141.1, forward strand.
AATGCCCGGAATCTCTGTAGGGCCAGCGAAAGCTGTCTGCGAGCCTATGCCTAGGACGGCAGCAAGCATGACAACTGAAATAAACCTTCTCATCTCTACGATACCTCTCAAGTTGGGAGTCAAGTTTTCAAGCAGCCTTTCGTCCAAGCCACCTTTATTATTTCGCACGGCTCTTATTAACAAGAGGCGTGCCAGATGCTCTGGACACACTCGGAATTCACACGAAAGGCCTTGGTTTACAGGCTTTCATGCATATCGGCTGACTCTAGAGCAAGCTGTGCGAGTGACAGGATTTTTGCTTACTAATTACAGAGTTATGAGGCTCACGATGCAGCTAACTCGTCTCTTATTAGTCGGTTGAATCGTGTGCAGACTATTTTGCGTGAAGTGCAAAATTTTTTGCGTTTTTAATACCGGAATATTAGAGAAGGAATGAGGGCGGCAGCGATGAGGGATGAAATAAGCAAGAAGGGGTAAGAGGGTAAATGGGTAAATGGGAAAAAGGAAAAAGGAAGAAAGCAGTTCCGTATTATCCTTTCCCCTCTTTCCCTCTTCCCCTTTTCCCCCTTCTTTTCATCCTTCTTCTTCGTCGTTGCCGGGTTGGTGGGCGATGTGAAAGCGGCGCAGTTTGTAATCGAGCGTCTGGCGGCGCAGCCCTAATTGGTCTGCCGCGCGCGTGACGTTGCCGTTGTGGCGTGCGAGCGCTTCTGTCAACAGTTGGCGCTCGACCTCTATCAGAATCTCTTTGATATTTATCTGCTTGGAGAAGTCCAGGTTGAAATGTACTGGCGCTGGCGTCGCAGCCGAGTTGAGAATGTCTGACGAGAGCGATTCTGCGCCAACGTACTGCCCGTCTTCTGCGAAGACCACTATGCGTTCAATCTCGCTCTTCAATTGGCGAACGTTGCCCGGCCACTGGTAGCGCGCAAGATAACCCATAGCCTCCGGCGTTATCCCTGCCAACTGACGATTGTTGCGCCGGCATGTGTCTTCCAGAAAGTATGAGACCAGAAGCGGTATGTCTTCGGTGCGGTCGCGCAAAGGGGGAATTTTTATGACGAATGTGTTCAGACGATAGTAAAGGTCTTCACGGAAGCGACCTTGACGAACGTCCTGTTCCAGATCGCGGTTCGTTGCAGCGATTACACGAACATCAACTTTTCTTGGGTTCTCGCCCAGAGGCATTATCTCGCCGCCTTGAAGGAAGCGAAGCAGCTTGGGCTGAATCTCACTCGGCAGGTCGCCTATCTCATCCAGAAAGAGCGTGCCGCCTTCGGCAGCGCGTATGATGCCGCGCTGGTCGTTAATCGCTCCTGTAAAACTTCCTTTCTTGTGGCCGAATAGCTGGCTCTCGGCCAACTCGCGCGGCGCTGCCGTGCAGTTGAAAGGCAGGAAGATTTTTTCCCTACGATTGCTCTCTTCGTGAAGCGATTGCGCTATGATCTCTTTGCCCGTGCCCGATTCTCCCAGAAGAAGAATCGTAGCGTCTGAATCCTTTAACCGCTCCATTCTAGCCAGCACGTCACGCATCACGAAACTCGCGGCTATTACCTTCTGGAAACGATTCTGCGCGTCCGGCAGCGCAAGAGGATTGAACGGGCGCGCGCGTCGCATATCCGTGCGCAGATCAATCATCTGAAGCGCGAGTCGAGCGCAGCCAATAAGCGCTTCAAGAATCTCTGCGCGGCGCTCGGACACAGTAGCAGGCGCGCGCAGATAAAGAACGAAAGCGCCGCCGCTTCGTCTGGGCGCGAGCGTGTGGCAGTGGTCTGCTACGGGAGCACGCGCATGAAATGCTCGCTCCTCTTTACCTGAACGGCCAGCGGCTCGCTCCTTCGCAAGATGTTGCGCGATTGCTGCGGATGCGTGCTCGCGCCCCGCTTCGTCCAAATCAATCGTTGCCTGCGCGTACAGTTGGCCTTCATCGTCTGCGGCGAAGATTGCAGCAGCGTCCGCGCCCAGAGCCTGCTTGGCTGCGAACATCAGTTCGCGCAGCACGCGCTCGCGCCCCGATGCGGCTTGAAGAACCTGCATGACGAGCGGCGCAACATCGGGCGGCACGAGGCTTATTGATGCTGGTTGAGCTAGCTGCCATGCGGGTGTCTTATCGGATGCGCGCTGAGCTTCGCGCTCAGAGCGTTCTGCATCAAGTTGCGCGCCGAGTTTGTGGAACTGCTCAGCCGCTTCTGTGAAGCGCTCGAAAGCCTGCGCGTGCTCGCCGCGCCTGACCAGACTCTCGCCGTGCTCGAAGACGGTCACGGCTGTCTGGTAGGCCGCGTTCATAGAACGGAAGACCTCTTCGGCCTGCTTGAAAAGGCGCTCGCCGCGCGACGGATCGCGGCGTCGCGACGTGAACGCTGCTATGTTCTTCTGAACGAGCGCGTCCAGATACGGATAAGGAAGTTGCTCCAACTCTTCCTGAGCGACCTTTGCCCAATCCTCCGCAGGCATCCACTTGTCGCTGCGACGATAGCCCTCGGCCATCAAGATGGCCGCCTCGCTAGCAAGCCTCTCATCTTTAATCTCGCGCGCAAGTTCGCGTGCGTTGCGCGCGTAAGTTAGAGCAAGATGAGTATTGCGCGCCATCAACCAGAGGCGAGAGAGAGAACAGAGCGCCTGCGTCTCATCCTTTTTGCTATTAAGCTCTTTCGCTCGCGCGAGCGCAAAGCGAAGATGTTCATTGGCCTCTTTCGTTCTGCCCTGATGCGCGCGCAGATTGCCGAGCGTCTCAGTCCACTCGCCCTCCCACAGCCTGTGCTCAACGCGACGCGCAATTTCGAGCGCCTGCTGAATGTGACTCTCCGCCTCAGACCATTCACCCGTGTAGATACTGATGACAGCAAGGTTGTTGTAGACAATGCCCGTCAGATGATCGCTTGGCGCGCTCGCCAGATGATCGAGCGCGCGTCGGAGTGAGTTAGCCGCTTCGTAGAAATTCCCTTGAAGCAGTTGCATCACGCCCTGATTGGTCTGAAGACGTGCGCGCGTTACTTCGTCCGTTGTGTTCCGAAGCAGACGCAGAGCGCGGCGATAACACATCCCGGCCTCGTCAACGTCGCCTTCCTGTCGCGCAACCAGCCCAAGGTTCATGTAAGAGATAGCCACCGAGCGATCTTTCCTTGCTCGTCGTCCCCACTCGATTGCAAGCTCGTAATGCTCGCGCGCAAGCGCAATCTCATCAAGCGCCCAATAGGCTCTGCCCAGAGAGTGATAAGCGCGCGCAAGGTTAACCACGTCGCCCGTCGGCTCAAGTATCTCTTTGGCGCGATTAAGTAGAGTTACAGAGCGTGGGAAATCGTCCTGCCAGTAGGCGTGCGAGCCGAATGCCACGAGCAGTTGGCCGCGCAAGTGAGTTGGAAGATTATCCAGATTACGAACGTCGTAAGGAGCCAGCACATCGTCGGCATCATCGTAGTGACTCAGCCCCTCGTAAACTTCCGCGAGTTGTACGCGAGCCTGCACGCCGCGCTCGCTCTCGGCCACATCATGCCCGCTTCCAATCAGATCGAGCAGCAGTTTTTGCGCGCCCTTCAAATCGCCGCGATCTGTTGACTGTTGAGCGCGGACAAGAAGCTCTGACCGGGCAGAATCGTTAGCGAAAATCTGTGACATCGAAAACGTTAAAGGACTGGGAAACTAACTCAACCTAAGCAGGGCCGGGCACCAGAAAAGCTGGCGGTGAGTATAGCACAGCAGAAGAGCGAGGCGGAAGCAGGAAGAAGAGACGCGGAGACACGGAGACGCGGGGAGTGGGAGACCGAGGAGACACGGCGAGAAAGAGAGAAGCTGTTTGGTTTTATCTCCGCGTCGCCTCGGTCTCCGCGTCCCCGCGTCTGTTCTTCCCCGCGTCGCCTCGGTCTCCCACTCTCCGCGTCGTCTCTTTTCTCTGGCAACACGCGGCGCAAGTGCGGCATCTGAATGGTTTGCATCTTCCGCGTGGCGAGATTTTGGGTAGGCCATCTTTCGCCGTTTTCGATTATAATCTTCCGACGAGAACTGAAGTTTTTATGAGACGCTTCTTAACTGTTACAGCCATCGCCCTGCTTGCGATTGTGGGGTTGCTCAACTACGGCCATACGCGTGCGCAGCAGCAGCAAGCGAACGCGACTGTTTCCGGCGGCACGCTCTCGCAGACGGAAATTGATCGCATTATTCATGCTTTGTCTCAGCACGAGACGGAGTTCCGCCACGCGCTCAACAGCTACGGCTTCAGGCGCGACGTTGTCGTACAGAGCATTGGACTGGGCGGACAGATAATGGGCGAGTATCACCGCACCTCCACCTTTACTTTCGACAATTCAGGAAATCGCTATGAGAAGATAGTCTTCTTCCCCATGCCCACGCTGACGGATATGTCCATCACGCCGGAAGATTTGGAAGACCTTGGCGGGGTCAATCCTTTCGCGCTTGAGCCGTCGCAGATTAATCAATACAACTTCACCTACGTTGGCCGCGAGCACATTGACGAACTGGACTTATATGTTTTTGACGTAGCGCCCAAAGTAATGCCCGACCCTCGCTCTCACCGGCGACTTTTTCAAGGACGCATCTGGGTTGACCAGCGCGATTTGCAGATAGTTAAGACACGCGGCAAAGGCGTGCCCGAAACCAAGACCAACAAGTTTCCGACCGTAGAGACCTACCGCGAGCAGATTGACGGGCGCTACTGGTTTCCGACCTATTCATATGCAGATGATCAACTAATCTTCGGCAACGGCAGCGTCCTGCACGTTCGCATGCGTGTTCGCTACACAGACTTCACGCCGGGCGTCGGGCGCGCGACCATCACAGAGGTCGAGGGGCCGGAGCCGGATGCGTCGCCAACGCCAACGCCTACACCACAGCCAACGCCGCAGGTCGGCGTCGGCTCGGCGCACGACATAGTAAGCGGCGGCGTGCTTAACGAGCGCGCTCTTGAACTGCCGAAACCTGTCTATCCACCTGCGGCAAAGCGTGCGCACGTGACCGGCACTGTGAAGGTGAAAGTTCTAGTTGACGAGCACGGAAAGGTCACCTCGGCTGAAGTGATTGAAGGGCCTGACGAGCTTCAACAGGCGGCGATTGACGCAGCATACAAGGCACGCTTTTCGCCCATGATAATTGACGGTCACCCTGTGAAAGTTTCGGGCGAGCTTGACTACGATTTTACAGGACAGTGATAAAAAGTCATACTGATTTTAGATTTTGGATTTTAGATTTTCGATTGAAGGCAAGCGATTAGAAACAGCGCGCCTCTCGTTATCTGCGAAATCTAAAATCCAAAATCTAAAATCCAAAATCAGTATGACTCCAGACTGTTCCGGCTTAACTCCTCTGAAATCATCCCTCGAACTTTTTCAATCAGGCCAGCAATCTCTTCATCCGTCTTTAGTCCTTCGGTCGAGATGGGCTGCATGATGGTCATTTCAATCGTGCCCGGTTTCGCCACGCCCGTTCCCTTGCCCATCAGCACGTCCGTGTTCTTGATGGCTACAGGAACAACGGGCACGCCTGCGTCGCGCGCCATATAGAACGCGCCCTTTTTGAAAGGCAATAGTTGACCGGGACGAGCGCGCGTGCCTTCTGCGAAAACACCAAAAGAGACCCCTGAGCGAATGCGCGCGGTCGCTGCCTGCACGGTCTCAATAGCTCGCGTACGGTTCGAGCGATCAATCGCCATCACGTTCACATATCCCATACCGTAACCGAGTATAGGAACTTTCAGAAGCTCTTTTTTGGCAAGAAGTCCTATGCGCCGACCTACGTAACAGAATAGCGTGCCCGTATCCAGATACGACCTGTGATTAGAGATGAAGACGTAAGTCCTCTGGTGGTCTAAATTCTCAAGCCCGATGACTCTTACCTCGCAACCGCTCAGTCGCAGCCACATACGCGCGCCCCAATTGGCCCAGGGGTAAACCCAATACCTGTGACGCGCCGCCCAGGACACAGTAATTATGGGCGGGCCAAGAATTAACAGAAGCATCGCGGCGACGAAGAGTGACCACCAGTACCACAATCGCCCGGCGAGCGTACGCCGGACAGTTGTGCTAGACTTTGCATCAAGCACATTCACACTTTCATCATTCATTTCGGTCTGACCGGAAATTTTTGGAGCTATGCATACTGTTCGTCGCGCTTGCCGTTTCTCTCTTCTCCTGATAACTGCCCTGCTCTGCCTCTCTGTAAACTCCGCGAGCGCGCAGCAACGTCATCGTCGCCCCGCTCAGCCGCGTGCTACAGAAACCAGCACAGCCTCAATCGAAAACGTTCCCAGCCCGCGCGGCGTACTCGGTTTCGCGCCGGGCGATGATAGAAAGATTGCCGATTGGACTCAGATAACAAATTATTTCGCGCGATTAGACCGCGCGAGCGACCGCATTCAGGTAGAGCAAATCGGCGAGACGACTCTGCATCGTCCCATTATTGTCGCATTCATCAGCGCGCCTGAGAATATACGCGAACTCAAAAAATACAAAGAGATTCAGCGCAGGCTTGCAGACCCACGCGCAGTTCGCAGCGACGCAGAGCGCGATCAATTAATTCGTGAAGGCAAATCTGTTGTCGTCATCTCTTGCTCGATTCACTCGACCGAGATCGTTGCGTCGCAGATGTCTTTGCAGCTAGCTTACGAACTTGCTACGGCGCAGGACGCGGAGACACGCGCGATTCTAGAGAATACAATTTTACTTCTAATACCTTCCGCCAACCCGGACGGAGTTGACATCGTAGCCGACTGGTATCGAAAGACTCTGGGCACGCCATACGAAGGCACAGACCCGCCGGAAATTTATCATCATTACGCGGGGCACGACGACAACCGCGACTGGTTCATGCTAGACCTTCAGGAGACTAAAGCGATAACGCGGCTTCTGTGGAAAGAGTGGTTCCCTGAAATTGTTTATGACATACATCAGCAGGGCGTTACAGGCTCTCGCTTTTTCGTCCCGCCTTTTTTCGATCCGCCAAACCCGAACATTGCGCCGCTCTTGCTTCGCCAAGTAGGACTCATAGGCCACAAGATTGCCGCCGATGTCGAAGCCGCTGGCATAAAAGGCGTTCTTACAAATGCAGTCTATGACACATGGTGGCACGGCGGCTTTCGCACAGCGCCCTACTATCACAACTCCGTTGGCATACTCACAGAGGCCGCGAGCGCACGCATCATGACGCCCGCGACCGTTACGCGCGAACAACTCGAACGCTCGGCGACTCGCGGCATGGCTACGGCACTGCCGCAGTTTCCTACGACCAACTTCCCAGACCCCTGGCCCGGCGGCGTCTGGCACCCGCGCGACATCATGCGTATGGAGATGATCGCCTCGCGCTCTGTGCTTTCGCTCGCCGCGAATTATCGAACCGATTATCTACGCAATTTTTATGAACTCGGTCGCGCCGGACTCAAGCAGATTCCTGAAGGAGAGCCGCTCGCTTATCTTGTTCCTGCTGGAGAGGGTAACGATGAGGCGATTGCGAAGTTGATAGGCACGCTCGTAGAGCAGGGCGTTGAAGTTTTCCGGCTCGATAGAGAGTTGCACGCTGTGACGGGGCTTCAATCGCTTTCAGTTGTAGAGAGCAGACAGACGCCTAACGTTAGACCTGTCAATCAGGTGGAAGCGTCCGGCGCGATGCGACGAATTATCAGCACAACTTTGCGCCCTATGCAGGAGATTCCTGCCGGAAGCTACGTAATCTTTCTCAATCAACCTTACCGCTCGAACATCCTGACGCTCTTCGAGCCGCAGCTTTACCCTGACCGCATGACTGCTTCGGGCGAGGCCGAGCGGCCTTACGATGTTGCAGGGTGGACGCTGCCAATGCAGATGGGCATTGAAGCGCCCATCGTTCTAAAAATCAGAGAGACAGTAGCAGAGAGACGATTGACGCCCGTGCGCGACGAGAACGATGTACGGCGCGATCTGGGTCTTTCATTGCGAAGCGGTACTGCGTCCCCGATTGCGAATCCTGTCAAAGCAAATATTCGCGTAGCGCTCTACAAAAGCTGGACTGCTTCTATGGACGAAGGATGGACGCGTTGGCTCTTTGACACTTTCAACGTGCCGTACAAATCGCTGCTCGATGAAGAGGTGCGACGCGGTAATCTTCATGGAAGATACGATGTCATCATTCTGCCTTCTATGCGTATGAAGGAGATAGTTGAAGGCAACGCTGCGGGAACTTATCCCCAAAAATTTACGGGCGGGATTGGAGATGCGGGCGTCGAGAATTTAAGGAAATTCGTTGAAGAGGGCGGGACGCTTATTTGCTTTGACGCTTCTACGGAACTCGCAATCAAGCGCTTCAATCTGGGCTTGCGCAACGTACTTGAAGGCGTAAAATCTTCTGACTTCTACTGCCCCGGCTCAATCCTGCGCGCGTCGGTTGATACATCCAACCCGATTGCGCGCGGCCTGTCCCATGACGCAGACGTTTATTTCATCAACAGCTCTGCCTTTGAAGTTACAGACGCGCGCTCGGTTCACGTCGTCGCTCGCTACGCAGACGACAACGTGCTTCGCTCAGGCTGGCTTCTGGGCGAACGACGCATCGCAGGTAAAGTTGCCATGGCAGAAGTCCAATTGGGTCGCGGGCGCATCATACTCTTCGCCTTCCGCCCGCAGCATAGAGGCCAAACTTGGGGCACGTTTCCATTTATATTCAACGTAATCTCTACGAGCTAAGAAGACGCGGGGAAGAACAGACGCGGAGACGCGGGGAGTGGGAGACGCGGAGATAAAGCCAAACAGCTTCTCTCTTTCTCGCCGCGTCTCCTCGGTCTCCCACTCCCCGCGTCTTCTTTCTCACTCTTCTCTGGCATCTAATTCCCGCCTCGCGCATCAAAGGTTTGGACTTTTCCGGCAGGTCTGATATTCTCGCCTCTCAAAGGAGCCAACGGACAATGAGAAAGATTTTTGTCGCAGTTCTTGCGTTGCTCCTCTCCCCATTACTGATTACCCCTATAATAGTAAGCGCTCAGACGCGACCGCGACGCATAGGCCAGACCACAAGTGCGCCAATAGCATCACAGCCGACCACTGTGCCCGCAAGACCGCCCGTGTTAGTGGGCGCGTCTCCAAACAGTTCTTCGCAAGCACAGCAGAATTCTGCGCCGCAGAACGACGGCCCCGAAGAGGTGGGCGAGGGCGATGTTGTGCGTGTCAACACAACGCTTGTGACGGTTCCCGTGAGCGTGATGGATCGCAACGGGCTCTACGTGCCTGACCTGCGCCAAGGCGATTTTCGTCTCTACGAAAACGGAGTGGAGCAGCAGTTAGCTTACTTCGCTTCAGTCGAAAAACCTTTTACCGTCGCGCTCGTGCTAGATACCAGCAACTCTACACATTTTCGACTCGAAGAGATTCAAGAAGCTGCGATAGAGTTTGTAAATCAACTGCGACCGGACGACCGCGTAATGGTTGTGTCGTTCGACGAGCGCATCAACGTGCTGTCGGAGGCGACAAGCGACCGCTATGCTCTGCGCGACGCCATTCGCCGTTCGCGCCCGGGCGGTAACACTAAGCTCTATGACGCAGTTGATTTCGTCATGCAGCGCATGAGCCGCATAGAAGGGCGCAAGGCTGTAGTCCTTTTTACTGACGGCGTTGACACTGCGAGCAGGGGGTCGAATTATCAGAAGACCTTGAAGGAAGCAGAAGAGTTCGACGGTCTAATCTACACTGTTCAGTACGACACCTATCAAGATATGGGCGGTGGAGGAGGCGGTGGCGGTTGGCCTGGTGGTGGTGGCGGTGGCTGGCCCGGCAGCAGGCGCAGCCGGTCTTCCGGCAGCGTTCTCATTGACATACTCGGCGGCGTGCTCGGCGGGGGCGGAGGCCCTGTCACAATCGGCAGAGGCGGCGGAGGCGCTGGCCGCGATGATTATCGTCGCGCAGATGCTTACCTGCACGATCTGGCTAACAAGACGGGCGCGCACGTCTATCCAGCAGAGACTACGCAAAACCTCTCGCAAGCTTTCAACATGATTGCCGAAGAGCTTCGCAGGCAGTACAGCCTTGGATACTACTCTAACAACGCAGGGCAGGCTGGCGAGCGGCGCGAGATTCGCGTGCGTGTGATGCGACCCAATCTGGTCGTGCGCTCGCGTGAGAGTTACACAACGGGCAGCAGCACCACGAACGCGCAGAACCCGCCAGCAAACGCGCCAGTGCTTCGCGGCAATCACATAATAAGAAACTTAAGCGCCGGTTCCGGCATGAATCGTTAAGAAGGTAAAAGGTAAAAGGGAGAAGGCGTAAAGCATTTCAATTAAAAATTAAAAAGCGGTTTGCGGCCTTACTTTTGACTTTTACCTTTTGCCTTTTACCTTTTTATTTCTTCACTCACCCAACTCTTGAATCTGTTTTTCGAGTGCGATGAGCGTGCGATGCAACATCTCGCGGTGAGCCGGTCGTGTGGCGCGTTCAAGTTGATCGAGCGTTCGCGCACGCGAAAGTTTCAACGATTCGAGTTGCGCAAGCCTAGCCTTCTCCTCTGGCGAATTCGGCAGAAGCTCTCGACGCTCTGCCAGACGCGCACGCTCTTCTGCCTCCTGCACCTGATCCTCTACAGCTTTACTCTCCCATCCTCTAGCCATAGCTTTTAAGGGATGAGGGAAGAATAAGAAGAATTGATTCATTAACTCATTGGCTCATTGAATCAATGAATCAATCTATCAATTCCTTTTCATCCCTCATCCCTCCGCCCTCATCCCTTTTCAGACCACAGTTCCGTCTTTCACCGTAGCATTCTTCGGCACGATTATAATGCGGTCGCGTATGTAGTAGCTGCCGTCTGGCGCGTCCGCCTCTTCGACGCCTGCCTCGTTTAGAAGTTTCACGCCAGCGCCTATGCGCGCGTTCTTGTCTATGATTGCGCGGCGGACTACGGAATCTTCGCCTATGCCTATGCGCGACAATCCTGCCATCTTATCCTCGCGCATCTCTTCGATTGTCTGGTAATAGTCTGCGCCCATGATTATTGAAGATTCTACGTGCGCGCCTCTTTCGATGCGGCTGCGAAGACCTATCACAGAGCGATAGATACGCGCGCCGTTAACGATGCAGCCTTCGCTCAAGATAGAATCGCGTATCTCGCAGTTTTGAACTTTTGATGAAGGCAGAAAGCGCGAGCGCGTGAAGATTGGCGCTTCTGCGTCGAAGAAGTTGAATTTAGGCACAGGCCAAGTCATGTCAAGGTTAGCATTGTAGAAAGCTTTAATCGTCCCTATGTCTTCCCAGTAGCCGTCGAACATGAACGCCTGCACGTTGTCCGTATGAATCGCAGCCGGAATAATCTCGCGCCCGAAATCCATCCACGCTCCATCTCTGGAAAGCAGTTCCTCAAGCTTCTCATACTTGAAGAGGTAAATTCCCATAGAAGCAAGAAAGGGACGCTCGCGCCCTTCGTCCGCGCTTAACCCCAGATTCGTCGTGTCCACTTTCATAGTTTCGAGCGCTTCGCCTTTAGGCTTTTCGCTGAACTCTACGACGCGACCCGTAGCATCAGTCTTGAGTAACCCGAAACCTTCTGCAACATCATGCGTGCAAGGGATAACGGAGATTGTGACAGCCGCATCAGTCTCGTAATGGCGCGCGAGAAATCCCCTGTAATCCATCCTGTAAAGATGATCGCCAGACAAGATGAGCAGCGTGTCAATGCCCCAATCTCTGATGTGCGGCAGAACCTGGCGCACCGCATCAGCCGTCCCCTGAAACCATTGCGGGTTTTCGGGCGTTTGCTCTGCGGCCAGGATTTCAACGAAGCCGTCTGCGAAAGGCGAGAAGCGATAGGTTCGCGCTATGTGACGATTGAGAGACGCTGAGTTGTACTGCGTCAGCACGAAGATGCGTATGACCTGCGAGTTGATGCAGTTCGAGATGGGCACATCAACCAGACGATATTTCCCGCCCAGAGGCACTGCGGGTTTAGAACGCTCTTTCGTTAGCGGAAACAGGCGCGAGCCTGCGCCGCCACCCAGGATTACCGCCAGCACATTATGCTTGACCGCCATCGCTTATTCACCGTTCATCTAATATTATTTCGCTCATGGTAGTCTCAAATCCCTGTCGTTTCAAGATTAGCCACCGTCTTCAAAAAATTTATGGCCCACCCGGCCAACCAATTTCTTCGGTTTGTGTCTATATAAGCGGTCGCATTAATAGATTTCGTCAAACGGGCAATTCGCTATTAATTCATCTCCCCACTTCTGAAAAACGATGAGAACGATCAGGTTCATCTGGGCATCGCTCTTAATTCTAATCGTCGCGGCAGAAGGTTTGGCCGACTTGAGAATTAGAACAAGAACGACCCTAGGCTCTAACTACTATGACGAAGTCTACTATTTCAAGGGCGCGCGCGAGCGCGAAGAGAGGATTTCTGAGAACGGGCGTGCCGGTATCACATTGATTTACCAGTGCGACCTGAAGCAGCAGATACATCTTTTATCTCAGTTCAAACAATATACGCTTGAGACTTTTCAGCAGATGCGCGACGAGAACGTCATCTACCGCGCCGAATATCAACGAAGATATCTTCAGCCGAGACAGGGGCGCGGCGGCCTTATAACTTATACCTATACAGTGACGGACACGGGCGAAAGGCGAGAGCTTTATGGCTTTCCTGCGCGACACATCAAAAGCACTATCACGGTCGCGCCTTCGCCCGAAGCCTGTTTTCAGGAGGGCTATCGCTTCGAGATTGACGGCTGGTATATTGATCTGCTCTACGGCCTGCGCTGCTCGCCCAATATTTCCGGCGCTGAGCTTTACGAAGGGGCGTTCGAGGGGCAGGAGTTCATAGAGATGCCCGGCAGACCCGGCTGGACTCCTAAGAAACGAAAGAATT
>MNJR01000141.1:65043-90635 GCA_001920415.1 Acidobacteria bacterium 13_1_20CM_3_53_8
CTAACCATCACACATTATGACCGCGCCGTTGGCGGAACGCCTTACGTCACAAGGCACGAGATTGTAGAAGTCTCAAGGGACAATCTTGATGACGCTCTCTTCAAAGTCCCAGAAGGATACACGCAGGCTCCTGTTCATCATGAGTACAGCTACAGATGAGATCAGAATTTTTGGCGGCTGCCACGGCGAGCAGTGAATGACAGATTTGAGCGACGAACTCGAATTAATCAGGCGCGCGCGCGCAGGCGACCAAGAGGCCTTCTGCTCTCTGGCCAAAGCCTATGAGCGTCGCGTCTACCTGCTAGCGCTCTATTACACGCGAAACGGCGCAGACGCCGAAGACATGGCGCAGGAGTTGTGGCTGAAGGCTTTTAGGGCTATGAAGGATTTTCGCGGCGAGTCTAGCTTCTATACATGGCTGCGCCAGATAATGATTAATTCATTCCTCAACCACAGGCGCGGCGCAGCAACGGCGAAAGTTTCATCAATCGAATCCGCAGACCAGTTTTTTGCGAGCACCAAGGGCTTGCGCTCTTTCGATTTGGAAGAGAACGTTCACAGAAAAATTCTGGTCGAAAAAATCTTCTGCGCCCTGGAAGACTTAACGCCGCAGCAGCGTCTGATCTTCCTGCTCAAGCATCACGAGGGAATGACATACGAAGAGATAGCCCGCTCGCTCGGATGCTCTGCGGGCGCTGTGAAAAAATCTCTCTTCCGAACAGTCTTAAAGCTGCGCGAGCATCTGGGCGTTGATGAAGGCCGCGCTGAATCGAATGATTTCATTCCGTGCGCTGCGGGCGAGAATTTGTAGAAAGGAGTTTTCAGAGGCTATGCATAACTGCCAGGAGACAAAAGAGCGATTGCCCGATCTGATTTTCGGCGAGATGGATTTTCGGGAGAAAGAGCGCACGCTCGCTGAACTTGAGCGCTGCCCCTCTTGCGATGCTGAATACAGGAGTTTAGCCAGCACGCTCTTCATCTACGACCGCGCCGCACGGGCAGCACAGCCTGACGAAAGTTTCTGGCCTGCGCATCATGAAAGATTGCGCGCCTCGTATGGCGCGTCGCCCGCTCTAGCTCCGCACGTAGCAGAGATTCGCGCCTACGCGCCCCTGTGGAAACGAATTCTGACCGCAAGTGTTCGCGTGCCCGCGCCTCTGGCAATTGCATCGCTCTCGCTTCTGGCAGTAACAACTCTTCTCGCTCTTCGCCCGCCGCGCACAACGGTAAGCACCGCGCGGCCTGAGACAAGAGTGGAAACGCGAACCGTTGAAGTGCCCGTCCCGCAGGATAGAGTTGTGATTCGGACTGTTTACGTTGACAGGAGCAGGCGCGAAGGGCGTGCTAATGCGCGACGCGATAACGGCCAGAACATTGTGAGTAACCAGACGGCTTCGGCGCGACCCAACCCTGCTGAGAATCAGCGAGAGGTTTTGCAGGGCTTCAAGCCAGCCGACACAGTTAATCTGCATATCATCAAAGGAAGTTTCCCGCGTTGAGAAATTTTTTAGGAACAATTCTGGCGTGCGCGCTTCTAGTCACTTCGGCATACGCGCAGCAACGCTCGGACGAGCGGCAGATGGTCGTGCCGCTCAGAGACGGCTTCGTTGCGTTCAGGCTTGAAGCTGTACGCGCCGTAGGAGCGCTCGGAAACTCTGCAAACATCTCTGCTGTCTCTGAGCTTGAGGCTATGGTCAACCCGCAGGTGTTAGTTGATGACGAACAGGTAATACATCGCGCTCTGGTTGACCACGAAGGCAATTTTATCTTCGGTTACGACCTGATGGTAGAACCTCTGGCGGCAACGAAGCAGTTCAAGGTGACCGTGCGACCGCTAGACCCTGCATTCGAGCAACGCTTGCGAGCGCGCAATGTTTCCGCAGCGCTTTCGGCTGCGACTCCCCAAAGAGTCAACACGTTTCCCAGATCAGCGGACGAGCAGTTGATTGACGATGGCGATGCTTTCTCTCTAGATTTGCTCGTCAACGCGACGACGGGGATAAAGATAGTTGACATAGTAAAACTCTCCTTTGACCGCTCGCGGCTCTGGGACGCGCCCACGACAAATCAGCAGGCGCGCGATTTCACGCTAGACAACGTGGAACTTGCAGTACGCGATTACAAGCTGATGGTCAATCGTAAGCTTGTAGGCGGCGGGCGACCGACGCGCGGCGTGTCAGGCGCGCTGCTCTGGTTCTACGTGCAGAACAAAGGGCGTTTTATCTTCTCGCTCACGCCGCGCGTGGGCTATAACTTTCAGAAGATTGGAGTGATTGAAGAAAATCGTATCTCGTTCGTGTTCGATGGAAATTATTATGAGTGGACTTCGAGCGCGCCTATTCTTGGAAACGGCGGGACATGGAATCTGTGGGTGCTTTACGATCAGGACTATATTCCAGACTTCTCCGTTGCTGCCGAAGCGCCTTTGCGCCCTGTGAACAATCAGCGCGGCCATCCAAGTCTGCCTTCAAGACTCACGGCCATACAGGAGAGCAACATAGGCGCATGGAGCGGCCCGTTTCAGACCTCTGCTAATGAACAGAGCAATTCCGAACCTTTCATGAGGAACGCGCGAGTGCTGGTCGGCGCGGCTGATCGCATGGAGAATTTGATGCCCGGAAGAAATTGATGACCACATTTCGCATTCATTGAAATTTGAAGCGAAGAACTTTTGCTCCCTACCAACAAGATGATCGAACGACTTTCTAAATCGAAGGAGATACTTTCGCATGAAGAAGAGTTTGTATCTGGTAGCGGCAGCAATTCTGTTTTCCACAACGTTCTGTCAAAGAAGCGCTCAGGCGCAAACGGATGATAGTCGCAAGTTTGAAGTCGGCGCGCATTTCACTTCATTAACTTTGGGCGCATCAAGGACTGAGCCTGGACTGGGCGGGCGCATCACTTACAACGTGACACGCAGCATTGCCATTGAAGCCGAAGGCGATTTGTGGCCGCACGACTCGCGCTCGGTTCTCTCACCCAACGGAGGACGCGCGGCAGCTTTTCTAGCCGGAATCAAAGTGGGCAAGCGTTTCGACCGTTGGGGGATTTTTGTGAAAGCTAGGCCGGGGTTGATTACGTTCACGCAGGGCAGGCTAGACATAGTACCGAACGGAAGCGGCAGTCCCTTCCCTTTTGATCTCTTTACGGAGAGGCGCACGAATTTCGCAATGGACGTTGGTGGAGTTCTGGAGTTTTATCCTACGAAACGAATCATCACACGGTTTGATATGGGCGACACAATCATTCGATACGGCGCAACGACCGTTGATTCAGTACAATTGTCGCCCAGTGGCGCGCCCGTCATTGTGCCTGTCCAAGTGCCCGCTCAGACCACGCACAATTTTCAGTTCAGCGCAGGCGTCGGTTTTAGGTTCTGACGACGCCAAGCCTGAAAAGACGAAGGCGGAAGAAGATGAGAGCTTCGGCTTGAGGTGAATTAGGGAGCCACCAACACCGACGCTCGATTCCTCCGCCCTCGTCTTAATAAGGCAAAAGTAAAAAGGTAAAAGGCAAAAGTGAAGAAGAGCAATTCTGCAGAAATGCTTTTGTCTTAACCTTTGCCTTTTTACTTTTACCTTTTGCCTTCCTAATATCCGCTCGCAACTGCTGTCGGTTTCGCGCCCGAAGCCTCCTGCGCTATCTTGACGCCTACGCTTGCGCCGATGCGCGTCGCGCCAGCCTCTACCATCTTGCGCGCGTCCTCCAAGCCTTTAACTCCGCCTGATGCTTTCACGCCGAGTTCAGAGCCTACGGCCTGTCGCATCAGTGCCACGTCTGCTACGGTTGCGCCGCCTTTCGAGAATCCTGTAGAAGTTTTGACGAAATCCGCGCCCGCGCGTTTCGCTGCTAGACACGCGCGCACTTTCTCTTCATCAGTCAAAAGCGCCGTCTCTATAATCACTTTGCAGGTCACTTCATACTCGTGTGCGGCTTCGACTACGGCGCGAATGTCCTGCTCAACCAGACAATCATCGCCGCTCTTCAATGCACCAATGTTGATGACCATATCAACCTCGCGCGCGCCGTCAAGTATAGCCCGCCGCGCTTCATAAGCTTTCACGTCTGATAGAGTCGCGCCGAGCGGGAAACCTATCACAGTGCAAACGGGGACGCCCGACCCGCGCAGATTGCACGCAGCCGCGCGCACCCAAGTCGGATTTATGCAAACGCTGGCGAAGTGATAACGCGCAGCCTCTTCACACAATTTTCTGATGTCTTCGTCCGTCGCCTCCGGCTTCAATAGCGTGTGGTCAATCAGGCTAGCCCAGTCGCGCGCAGAACCCGCCTCGCCCAGCACGAGTCCAATGCGTGCCGCGCCCGCATCAACAACCCTGTGCATGCGCTCCGGGCATCGGTTAAAGCACTCCGACGTACACCCGCACATCGCCGCCTGTCCATCCGCATCACCGTTCAAGCGCGCGACGATCACGTCCGTTATCTGCTCGACCAACCGCTCAAGATCGCCGTTCTGTGAATATGGCATCTTTATTCCTCACCAAGCCAGAACTCATCAGGCAAAGGGTCGTTGAAATCTTCACTCATCCAGATTTCCCCCTTGTTCAAATCGGGTACACGTTTCTGTTCTGATGAAGGGCTGATTGCGATTAACTTTGCTACAGGCTTATCGTCTTCGGTAATGACCACTTCATTACCTTGCAAAGCCAACGACACAAGCTCCGGCAGTTTGGCTTCCTTAACATCTACTGTTTTGGTCATAACATTTCCCTAAATCAAGATCGCCGTTCTGTGAATATGGCATGAGTCAGCGCTCCTATTTACCCATTATAAACGATGAAGCTAGCAAGTGTATTGCCGCTCGATGGCTTCAATCTTGGCAACGCGTTTTTTGTGACGCTCTTCGCTTATCTCTGTCGAGAGCCAGGCTTGAACTATCTCGCGCATCTGTTTTGAATTAATTATGCCGCTACCTAGGGTGAGGACGTTGGCGTCGTTATGCTCGCGGGAATTGCGCGCGACTTTAGTGTCGTAGCAGGCGGCGGCGCGAACGCCGGGGACTTTGTTGGCGGTCATGGCTGAGCCTACGCCAGCGCCGTCAATGATGATGCCAACGTCTGCGTTCCCATCGGCAACGGCGCGCGCAACCGCGTGTGCGAAGTCCGGGTAGTCAACTGCGTCTTCGGAGTTTGTGCCGAAGTCGTGAATGCGGTGGCCCAGTTCGGCAAGAAAAGTTTTCAACTCTTCTTTCATCTTGAAGCCGCCGTGATCCGCGCCGACCGCGACTGTTTTCGTTTTGCCTGAGCCGCGACGCGGCACGCGCCGCACAAGTTCTATCTTGCGCTCGCGCACTATGTCAGCGGCGAGCGGCGTCAACCTAGCGCCTTCTGCCACGCGCAGCCGCGCTCCCTCTTCAAGCCCGCGAACATCGTCTTCCGTTATCACCATCTTAGACGATTCATCCCGCGCGAAAGGTTTTTCAACGACCGTCTCGGTCACGGTTGGGATGAAACGGCTCAGAGTGGGTTGCGATGACGATGTAGGCTGCGCGAGCGGCTGCTGTTCTTCCTCAACCGGAATCGCGTTCTTCAGCACGTCCCTCACGAGGGCGCGCACTCGGTCGCGTGTTTGATCGTCCATAAGAGCAGTTTTCAGTTTTTAGTTTTCAGTTTTCAGAAAATGGCTTTCAGCTTCTTGCTGAAAACTGAAAACTAAAAACTGAAAACTGTTTTTCAGATTGAGCCATCGCGCAGGTCTAGCAATCTTCCCGTGACCGATGCAATCTGGTTGCCGCGCATCAGGAAGTCAACGCGACCAAGATAGATTCCGCTCTTGCCGACCTGGAAGATTAATGTTTCTCCACCCGAAGGCTGTTTGACCACAACGGGTTTCTTCATGAACGTGTGCGTGTGGCCGCTAGCTATGAAATCAATTCCGTCAACCTGCGCTGCGACCTGCGAATCCCCCACCTCGCCATGCTTCGGGTTTTCATAATAACCCAGATGCGACATCGCAACGACGAGCGCGCAACGCTCGCGCACGCGCAAAGTGTCAATCATCTCGCGCGAAGTCTGAACAGGGTCCAGATAGGTCAAGCCTTTGAAAGTGTTCGGCGCGTTCAGCCCGTTCAGGTTTATGCACATCCCGAAAAGACCTATGCGAACGCCGCCGACTTCGCGCACAGCGTATCGCTTTACTCTTGGCTCGATTGCTGTGCCATGATAATCGTAGTTTGACAACACGAACTCGAAGTTCGCAAATCTCATAGCCTGCGCCAGAGCTTCAACGCCGTTATCGAAATCGTGATTGCCAAGCGTCACAACATCGTAGCCAATCGCTGACATGGCCTTGTACTCAACTTCGCCCCTGTAAAAATTGAAATAGGGCGTGCCCTGAAAAGCGTCGCCTGCGTCAACCAGCAGCGTGTTCGGGTTCTCGCGGCGTATGCGTTTTACTAGAGTTGCGCGACGAGCCACGCCGCCTTTTCCGGCATATTGATCGTTAGCAGGCAACGGGTCAATCTGTGAATGAACGTCGTTCGTATGCAGGATTGTGATTAGACGCTCGCCTCGCGCAGGCTGAAGCAGCGGTTCGTGAATCGCGCCGTAATTTAATTGAGACTGCGAAAGCAAGCGTGGAGAAAGTGCGAACGCGGCGCCGCCCAAGACGGAACTGCTCAGAAATTTTCTTCTCGAAACCATCTTTACGGCTCCTCTCCCTCCGTGGTCGTGACCGTGCTGCTCTGCCGGTCGAAGACGAAGCGGTTGTCGAGTGTGGGCTTGATTGCGCGCCCCGCAGCCGTTTCCGCCTTGACGTAATCGCTCACGGCGTCGCGTATGGTCAGATTCAGCGGCGTCACGTTCCTTCCCTCTCCCAGCACTGCGTATCTTCCGCCGCGCTTGACCAGATAATCGCTCGTCACGATCTGATAAATGGCCGCAGGATCAATGTCTCTCAACGAATTTGGCGAATCACCCAGCTTCGCGCTTATCAACTCGCTGCCCTGTTCAGTTCTGCGATAAGTAATCTGCGCGCCGGATTGCAGGTCGCGCTCTGCAACGATCACTTGCAGAAGTCGCAGAAGCTGCTCGCCCGTCAGGTCAACTGTGACTAGAGCGTTTTCGAAAGGCATCAACTGAAAGATGTCCAGTGCAGTAAGATCGCCAGCCGAAAATTGCTTCTTGCGCAGGCCACCGTAGTTTGAAATGGCTAGCGTAACGGGTCTGCCAAGTTTCACCTGCGCACGCGAGCGAATAGCATCCACCACGAAGTTGCCCATCGCGCCGCCGCCCATTCCAGACCGTATCAAGTCGGCTGAGAGTTTTCCTATAACTACGTTAAGCGCACGTACGCGCGCGCTGTACGGCGCAATCACGGCGTTGACCGCAGGGTCTTCAGGGATGCTCGAATCAATTACGCGCTCCGAAGCTTTAACTTTAGGCTTCGCAGCCGCTGCGGTCGAGGTGTGGCTTTTTGTCTGGTGCTTATGCGCGGGCGCGGTCGTCGTCCCGCCAGCTTGTGCCCATAACGGCTGAGCGCAAAGCAAGAACAGGCAGACAAGCAGCATGGGCGCAAACGCCACGCTCCTTCTTCCTTCTTTCACTTTTTACGTCCTTCTCGTTTTGAACATTGACCTAAAGAGAGAGCTTCAATAGTATGTCGCACCAAGCGCCGCGTGTGCAAACCGCGAGCGGAAGTGTTAATTGATTCATTTACTCATTTTTTTCATTGATTCAATGAGCCAATGAGTTAATGAATTAATGAATAAATTTTTCCGGGAGATTCAACTTTGGCAACTTCACTTCAAATATCTGAATTCGGCAACCCAAACCTTGAGCCTCTGCTTGCAGCCGAAGAGATTCAGCGGCGAATAGCAGAGATAGGCGCGGAAATCTCGCGCGACTATGCAGGCAAAAACCCGCTGCTCATAGGCGTACTCAAAGGCGCGTGCATGTTCCTGAGCGACTTGATGCGCGCGATTGATTTGAGCCTTGCCGTAGAATTCATGGCAATTTCAAGCTACGGCACAGGCACGCGCACCTCCGGCGAAGTGCGCATCATCAAAGACCTGGACGTTGCAATCGAGGGGCGCGACATACTCGTCGTCGAAGACATTGTTGACACGGGGCTGACGCTCTCCTACCTGCTCTCGAACCTAGAATCGCGCGGCGCGCGAAGCGTGAAACTCGTTGCGCTTCTAGACAAATTCGAGCGGCGCTTGCGAGACGTTCCCGTTGACTATTTGGGATTTAAAATTCCCGATCACTTCGTAGTAGGTTACGGCCTGGACTTCGCAGAGCGCTACCGCAATCTTCCCTACATTGCGATTCTTAAAGACCCGGAAATTTAGTGATGAGTGATAAGTGATGAGTGATGAGATAAGAACTAAAAGCTTTTTCTTATCACTCATCACTTATCATTCATCACTGCTTTTAAGAAGCTGTCGCCTGCAGTCAGTTTCAAGCCGAAGTTATCGGCAATGGTCTGGCCTATGTCTGATAGAGACTGGCGTATGCCTAGGTCAACGCCAGCGCGTGCGCTTTTTCCGAAGACCATGAGCGGCGCGTACTCGCGCGTATGGTCTGTGCCGCGAAACGTAGGGTCGTTGCCGTGATCCGCCGTGATGATGAAGATGTCGCTCGCGCCCATAGCATCTTCAATTTCAGGAAGGCGCGAGTCGAAATGTTCCAGAGCGCGCGCGTAGCCTTCCGTGTCGCGGCGATGGCCGTAGAGCATGTCGAAGTCAACCAGATTTGAAAAGATAAGCCCTCGCGTCTCTTCACGTAGAGCGCGAACGGTCTGATCAATTGACTGGTCGTTGTTCTTCGCAGTGAGGTCGTGCGTGACTCCCATAGGCGTAGTCGTGGCGATTCTCCGTGCGGTTGAAAGAGCCTGGCTTTCCTACGAACGGGCGCGCA
Organism: Acidobacteria bacterium 13_1_20CM_3_53_8; assembly: GCA_001920415.1. Classification (GTDB taxonomy): domain Bacteria; phylum Acidobacteriota; class Blastocatellia; order Pyrinomonadales; family Pyrinomonadaceae; genus 3-1-20CM-3-53-8. The sequence continues at coordinate 73,920 of MNJR01000141.1, forward strand.
ATAACGCGGCCAACTTCATCTTCGCCCCTCAGAATATTTCTGGCCGTCTCGCATATCTGGTATAGACGCGGAACTGGAATCACCTCTTCGTGCGCGGCGATTTGAAAGACCGAATCGGCTGATGTGTAAACGATAGGCTTGCCTGTTCTGACATGCTCTTCGCCTAACTCTTTAATTATCTCAGTGCCCGATGCCGGAACGTTGCCCAAAATTCCGGGCACGCCTGTCTCCTTAACGAAGCGGTCAATAATTTCTGGCGGAAAACCTTCTGGATAGGTAGGGAACGCGCGCTCCATTATTATTCCAGCCATCTCCCAGTGCCCCGTCGTGGTGTCCTTCCCGTTCGAGCGAAGCGCACAGCGCCCGAACGACCCGCTAGGGTTTTCAACCGGCGGAAGATTTTTGAGCGGGCGAATGTTTCCAAGACCCAACTGACGCAAGTTGGGAAGATGAACCTCACGCGATGCGAGTATGTGGCCTATGGTGTCCGAGCCAGCATCGCCCCACTCGGCTGCATCCGGCATCTCGCCCATTCCGGCGCTGTCGAGCACAATCAACGTCACGCGGCCAAAAGTAGATTTTTTGGGCATAAGCTTTCACACTCTCTTCCACCGAGATAGCAGTTCTGTTCCAAGTAAAATTAAGAATGAATTGAATGTGTTGGATATGATAACACGCTTCAAGCATCTGCGCTCAACCGAGATGCGAGAGGATGAATGCGTCCCTTTGAATAGGAACTGAGGCAGTTGCAAAACAACTTTGCGGGCTTATCTCTTATCTTTGCGCCTTTGCGTGAACCCTCAATTCTCTCTAATACTTAATAGAATGATTGTTACGGAGAGAAGTCTAACGTCTCGCATTCTTTATCTGTCTCAGCTGCTGGGCGCGTAATAGCCTTCGCGGGCGCGAACGGTTGACCCGCCTGTGATGCCTTTGACTTCGACGCGAATCTTACGGTATCGCCCATCACGCGACTTGTTTGTAGGATAATAGCCCAGGCTGTACTGCGTCCCTATCTCAATTGAAACTTGCGCGAAGGCGTTGCGAGCGTCGCGCAAATCCTGAGCAACGAAAGTGCGGCCTCCTGTGGCCTTAGCCAGATCGTTCATCTCGCGCCGCGCCAGATCGTATAGGTCGCGGCTTATCTGCATTCGCTGGAATTGGCCCAACTGGCAGAAGTCTGCGTAATCCGAAGCATCTGCGCGCGGCGAGAATATACGGCGGTAACGTTCTAGCTGTGTGCGCGACAATCGCAACGAACCGTTGTCCTGGCAATCTCCTAAAAGCCTGTCTTCGACGAAATCTTCAGTGTTGATTTCAATAAAATAGCAGGCCACGCCCGCGTGCATCAGCTTCGAGCGCGCGACTGTGTAATCCGAGTTGCTCGTAGAATCAATTCCATCTGTGAGCGCCACAACTGCGCGGCGACCACGCACCTCTTCTGCAGGTGGATCGCGGAAAATTTCGTCTGCAATCCGAACCAGCGAATCATAGAACGGCGTTCCGTTTGAAGAACCTATGCTGGCAATCGCACGACGCAACGCCGCGCGGTTGCTCGTCAGCTTCGATATTATCTCTACTCTGGCAAGCTGATTCGGCCCAGCGCCTTCACCGTTGAATGCAAGAATAGCCACGCGGTCGTTTGCACGCAGAGAGCTTATGAAATCGAACGCCGCGCGCCGAATCAAATCAACGTCCTCGCGCGTAGAGCCTGAGGTATCCAGCAACAGAGCTATCTCGAACGGAGCTTCGGTCGTAGAGAAATTTGTGATGCGCTGCGGCTGGTTGTCCTCGTATACGATGAAGTTTTCCGCGCGTAAACTGATAAGCGGTCTTCCCTGCCTGTCGTACACGACGGCAGGAACCGAGACCAGTTCCGTCGTCACGCGTACCACGTCGCCTTCGTCAACCTCTTCACCTTCCGATTGCGACGGAGTGCTTCGCGGAGACGCGGCTGGCTGCGCAACGTTGCCGCTCACCTTGCGCGGGCGCTGCTGATTTGTGGGTGACTGTTGCTGCTGCGCGCTCGCCATAAGTGCGCAGAGCAGCATGAACGCAGCGAGCGCGATGACAAAACGGATGCGTATAGAGTTCTGACGGTTTGCAGGGGAAAAACTTCTGGACATAAACTACTTCTTCCTATCGGTTAAATATAGCCGGAAAAACCGGCAAGGAAAAGGAGCGATACTACTCTCATGCCTATCATAGGAAGACTGGACGACCAAGTTGATAATGTAATGATTAAGCCGCTTGGCGCGGGAGACAGACGCGCGCCAGTAGAGTCCGCTAGAGAGCATGTGGACGAGACCAAGTCTACCATGTCAGAAGACACGCCGCGAAAAGGAGAAGGTTCAGAAATAAGAGAGCGTAGGCGCGATGAGTTACCTGTCTGGCTGCTCTGAAATGTTTTATAACCAATCCAGAAAAAAGAAAAGCGCCGCGCGTTTTTCTCGCGCAGCGCAAATCTTATAAACCCCTCTGAATCCCCCTTGTTCTGATGCTGCTTTATACGCCTGAATTGTTGCGAACCCTTGTCACACACCGCACAATTCTGCAGCGCGAGCGAGAGTTCTCATTAACTTGACAGCATATAAACAATCTCTTAGGATGAAACTCGCGCCTGCGGTGAAAGAACTTTCTTTGAAATGACCCACAGGCACGTACGTCAATGGTAGACGGCTTCCCTTACAAGGAAGAGGTTGGGGGTTCGAGTCCCTCCGTGCCTACCAACTCAAATTCGAGAATTTTTAGGATTTGAGATTTGAAATTTTAGGAAAAGTTTCCTTGCGGAGTCGTAGTTCAGTTGGTTAGAACGCCAACGTCTGCGACTCTTTTTCTTTAGCCTCAAACCCCTCATCTACCTTTTCCCGCTTCGGTCTGTCTTAGCTTGCATAAGCTTTCGAGCTTACGCGCCTCATTTACTATCCTTCTTAATGTTTTCCTTCTTTGGCGGTCTGCCGGGCTTACGCTCCGCCACTAGAGCCAAATCTTTCTCTTTAATCAAGTGATCTCGCCCGTACTGCTGAGACGGCAACCGTCCGGCTTTAATTAACGCCTGCACGCGCCGAACGGTAACACCTAACCGCTCGGCAACCTGTGGCGTCGTCAGAAGCACCTCTTTTGCCATATACCAATTCTGCCAGAGCCGAAACCATTCGTCAAGCGAATAATTTCTATTGACAGAATTATTCGCTAGGCGTATATTTTTTTGTTGGGTTGATATTCGTAAGATGGAGGGATAGAGCAATGCTGAATATAGACCAAGACAGAATGGAGCAGATTATCCAAGAGGCTTTCGATAGGGTTTCAGGGAATCGCCGTTGGCAGACCGCCATTGTCAAAGCAAACCGCCAGATCGAAGAGAATCCCTATATGCACTTTGACGGCTCTGCGCTTCTCATATTGTCGGATAGCGGCGAAATCTATAGCGCGAATGGCTCATGTCAATGTCGCGCTTATCAAGAAGGCTTCCCCTGCTGGCATCGTGCGGCTTCGCGGCTCGTTCAATGCTATAACGAAATCTTGCACGAATGAAAGGAATACTGTCCAGTGGTCTGGTCAAGTAAGCTGTTATACCGTTTTGAATGTTCTCTCAACTAGCCGCATATAGTTGTAGAAGTCAATGCATTGAAACCTTTTTAGACGATCCGGTAAATCTTCTGGTTTGCATCTATGGATTATCGGAACTATCTTCTTTCCCGCCATCCAAGCTGCTCCCCATTCTGTTAGCACCCATTCGCTCTTCAAACTATTAGGACTCACAAGTAGCCACAATTCACGAGATGCAGTAAGTTGATTTCTTATCTCTTCTGCAAAATCATCTCCCGGATGCAAATGCTTACTTGATAGGAACGCTTTCCCATCTGCTTTTGTAATTGCATCATATAAGGTGTTAGCTAGTTCTTGATCTAAAGAAGAAAAACTTACGAATACATCATATACATACTCCACTTCCGGCTTCGATATAGTTGGTTCATTCAATAAATATTGCTCTGCCGCAGCCTCAATCTCTGAAATATCGTTCATCAACATATCTTTGTAATCTTGAGCTTCACCAAAAAGAATATGCCTACCCAAATGGCTCGGAACATTCTTTCCCTCTAGCCACATACCTCTCAAAGTTTGAAAGTCGTTTGCTAGATACTCATTAATAACGCTTGCTTTCTCTTTGTCTTCTTTTAGTAATGCATCAAAAGCGTCGAAAGCTTTCCGTCTCATTTCACGAGTCAGATGCATGACTCGAAGATACCATTGAAGCATATCCAATTACCCCTTATAATTTATCAAGCGAGGTATACCCCCCGAATCAACCCGTCGCTCACATGAAGCATTCAACCTAAGCCGCAATAAAGAACGATGAAAGGGAAGCTATTGGTGAGTCGAGTAGAATGAGTTGTTCGGCGGCACTTTTAACTGAATCTTTCAATCTTCGCCAATTTGCCACCGAGTTGGATTTACGAATACCGCGCATAAAGGCTCATCAAGATATGCTCTAGGTTCTTTCCCCATTTTGATAATGAGGTCATTAGCATACTTAACTGAACCTGCGGGATACTTGCCGGGTTTGAGCGGAAATTGCATTTTGATTTCAGCAAGTGATATTCCTCGCCTTACACCTTCACGGGTACGTTGGACGATCTCAACTTGCGGTATTTCGCTTTCCCAGATTTCTAAAGCTCCATTCTGAAGATTTAACCCTACATGAAGAACAGCGTGACAGGCAACACAAAGAGGTACAAGATTCTCAGGACTATTATTGCCACTATCTTCAAGATGGTGAACATTCATCCATTTATGTGCTTGGTGACTGCAAGACGCACATGTCCAGTTATCCCTCTCAAGCACAATTTTCCGAATTCGTTCCCATTCGGATTTAGACGGACGCTTTGGATACCATAGGCGCGGATTGGTGATACCCGGTCGCAATATAACTTGCCTATCGCTTCTTTCCATGTTTCAACTCCTTATCAATCGTGAGACGCCGAACACTGAAGTTCAACTGCCGCCGACGATACTATGCAATCAAGCCGAAGCTAACAAAGATTGATTAGAAGAATAGCCTTATTGCAAATGTGCAAGCTTTACATGACTCTTACATCAGACACGATTTTTGATGCAAGAGTCCAAAAAAGCAAGACCGCCGCGTGTATGACTTCCCACATCCTGCGCGGCGGTCTTTAGCGCACAAGCTCGCTACTTACCCCAATGAAAGCGAGCTTGCAGCAATGCCTATTGCTTTCGCTTTCTCTTACGTTTATGCACAGGTCTTCTTTTCTTTAGAAGATGCTTATGGCGTGATCTGAGCTTTGAAGCCAGACTTTGATGCGTGATGCCAAGTAGTTTTGCCGCCTGCGTAACCTTCCCTTTTGATTCCTGCAACGCCTCTTCAATAAATCGCGCCTCATACTTTGCGACTACATCTTGCAGAGAAAAGAGCGGATCGCCAAACTGCTTTCCGAAAAGCTTCTGCGTCACAATACGCGCACAGAATCGCAGGCGTGCAAGGTGCTCAGCGTCCTGCGTATCTGACAGCCATTTATCAGCGCGGTTATAAAGGTTGAAGAGTTCATATTCAGAGAGACGTGCGCGGTGTTCTTCGATCATTGAGATTGCGGCTTGTGCGGCATTAGTCTTTGCGCCTGCTTTCTCCGCAACTTCGGTTGCGAAGCGAAAAGTCATAATAGAGTATTCGTAGTCTCCGAGCCTTGCCTGAGCAATGGCTTTGATAGTAAGCGCATCTGCCAGCAATGCACGCTCGCCGCCTCTGCTCAGTGTATCAACAACACCAATAATGACTCGCCTAGCTTCTTTATATTTCTTTTCAGCTAAAAGGACGCGAGCGCGAGTCTCATCTACTTGTGCGAGTAAGCCAATGTCTTTCAGCCTCTCTAAAAACTTGTGAGCGCGGTCAAGGTGTTCGTGAGCTTCCGTGTAATGACCTAGCTTGTATAAGAGAAAGGCGATGTTGTTTAGATTAGTGGCGCAGTATCTTACATGACCCGCCTCTTCATAGTGATATATGGCAGCCGTGTATTCGACAATCGCTCTATCGAAATACTCAATCTTGTTTTCTGCTTGAGCTAGCCTTCTGAGCACTAAAGCCATCTGCGCGTGCCATCTGCCTTTCAAAGCATGGTTAGATTCATCGAAGCTACTGCGAGCCTCATCAAGCATCCTCCAAGCTTCGTGGTAATGACCCGTTGATATTTCTACAGTCGTGCGAGTGATTAGGACTTTTCCAACTTCTCTAGCTCCCTCTAATGCCTCGTTGAATACTATTCTCGCCTCATCAAACGCGCCTAGCCTCCAATAACAGATGCCTAGCTCATACTGAACCTCTGATACCTTTTCCCGATTCCCTAAAGATTGAAATAGATTGAGAGCCTGTGTGAGCAGGTCTTTGGCTTTTTCCTGTGCATCAATCTGCTTACTGCTGCCGAGCCAACCCGTCAGACTCCCGCAGACCAATAAGACCTCTGCCGCTATCTCTGGCGGATAGTCTAGCGCAGGCGTCTCTCCTATCCCACGCCACAATCTTCCTAATACCTCTTTAGCGGCTTCGTACTGTCCGGCGTAAATAAGCTCATACGCTTTCGTGCATTTCTGCTCTACGCTGAGGTCTGTTAAATTCATGTGAGGGTAGCCTTTCTGAGACACTTGCAACTTTTGTTGCAAGTGCATCAAAAGCCGCCGCATCCTCAAAAATACGGCGGTGAATAAACAAAGGAAACTAACATGAAAATTATACGAGTCCTTACGCTGATGTTGGCGCTTACCGGATCAGCTTATGCGGGAGAGATTCAAAACCCTATAACGGCGGGAGAGATTCTAAACCCGGTAACTTCGCCGCCGCCTTCACAAACAACCCAAACAGTGACGGTGACAGAGATCGTAACTACTCTGTTGCCACTGTTGGTTTATTAGAGCCACTAACATTGTGCTGACTGATACTTGCTGCCGAGAGGATAACGGCGGCACAGTGAAAGTGTGCGCGCACATCATAGCAAGAATTTTATAGACAGGAGAGGTAATTTGCCGAGATGCAACTTTTTTGCAAACTTTTTACCCCTGCTCTTAAATCAGACGGAGGCAGGGATATAAGTGATGGCATCATGCGCACCGGATTTCTATTTTAGGTGCTTCTAGCTGGTGAGCCGAAACAGAGCGAATGAAGAGCGGCGGCATACATATAAAACAGTCGGATGCGAAAAAGTCTCTTAGGTGATTTTTAATTTTCTGGTAAATCGTAGCTCGCAGGTTGTCAAGCAAGTGTTTCTCTGCTTATACACTGTGCCGCCAATTGCACGCATTTGCCACATAACAGGTTTTTAGTATGGGGTCGGTAGGTTGGTATTCGTCCGGCGACTCTGAAGGCTTATAGAGAGAAACCTATAAGGAAGGATTAGGGTTGGAAGGCTTCTTATTTGCTATTTATAAGCGCTCATCCACACGCGCGACTCTCGCTCTATGAAAAATCTTTCCGCTAGGAGATGAGTTGAGGTCTTTGTCAAATCGGGAATTTTGAATTTTACCTCTGCCGCTCTTCCAAGAAAGTCTTTATCATCATGTCTTCCCCTATGGCGAAGACATGATGATAAAGACTTTCTATCTACAAAAACGAGGGGAGACAGTATGTCTCAGATCGTTAGGCTTTACATAATATCGAATCAACTATGGTCTATCTCAAGGACGTGCATAAAAAAAGTACACTAATGAGCCTCCGGGTAATTCAAGTCTTTGTCATCGTGTCATCACCGTAGAAGAAGATATGATGACAAAGACTTTCCCGAATTAATCTCCCTGCGCTAATTTCAGCCTTATGTCTAGGTGACAACTGAGGGGTTTAAAATTATGTCTTAATATAGTAAAATAGTAGTGTAAAGGCAGGGGGGTTATGGGGAAAGATATATTCTTTCTCAAAGAATCAAATATTAACCAAGAGGCATCTCTTGGTTATTTTTATGTTCTCTTGAGATCATAAATAGCTATGCCGAGAAAATATTTTCATCGCGGTCATGGCGTCTTATATTATTAAAGTCTTTGTCATCATGTAATCACCATAGGTGATTACATGATGACAAAGACTTTAATAGTTAATCCTACAGTTCTCAGTAATACTTCTATGGAAAACAAAAGAGCCTCTTGAGTTATAGAGGCTCTTTTCTTTATGACCACTCGGAGACTCAGATGTTCCGTGAGGTGACAAGATTGTTACCTTAATGTCTTTGTCATCATGTCTTCTTCTACGGCGAAGACATGATGACAAAGACTTCAATAGTGTTCAATTAATCAATTCCGAGGCAGTCGTAGTTTGCGTTTCTTCTGGGAGTGTTGTGAGGGATTCTAAGTTTAATGCGTCCAAAGCTGCTGCGGCACGGAAAACCGAATCTGTGTCCGTGTTGACGTAGCGGTAGAACGCCGCCATTGTCGTGTGACCGCTCACCCGCATAACTTCGGCTGGCGGCAATCCAGCGCGAATCATCCGAGTTATCGCAGTGTGGCGGCAATCGTGAAGATGGAAGTCTGAGATGCGAGCCGCTTTTAACGCTTTCGTCCATGCGGTCTTTATTGTCACACGAACGCCGAAAATCAGCGCGTCTAAGTCTTGTGAAGACTCCTTCCAACGTCTTTGCAGGTCTTCATACACTCGCGTGGTCATAGCTACAGTGCGCGCTCGCGCCGTTTTTGAGTTAAAGGCACGAACTGTGATCGTGCGGCGGTCAAGGTCAACATCAGACCATCGCAGAGTGAAAATCTCGCCGCGCCGCAAAGCGCAATCAAGTGCAATGAGCAGTATGCCGCGTAAGTGCTCCCGCATTGGCTCTGCATCAATTGCAGCAAGTAACCTGATTTCTTCTTCCCTGCTTAAAATTCTCTCGCGCCTTGTTTCATCTGCAAGGCTAATAAGGCTCTCGCCTTCTGCGAAGGGGTTACGAGTTAGCCATTGTTCTCTAACCGCAACGCGCAACATTCGGCGGAGCATCCCTAGCTCTTTATTAACACAAGCGATGCTGCGCTGATTGCCGTGCCGTGTTGGAGTCTTTAATCTTTCTTGCTTGTAGTTTCGGATGTCGCCAAAGGTAATAGATCGCAATTTGCGCGAGCCGAAATGAGCTATGAGAGGCTTTATAACGCAACGAGCCGTGACTAATGAACGAACGCCAGAAACTTTCCTATCGCCAATGTACACAGCCGCGTGAATGTAGTTTTTGATGAAGTAATCCGCCAACTCCGCAAACGTCATGTTCAAAGCGTCTAGTTGCTTTGAAGTGGAGTTTTCTATTTCTTTGAGAAGTTGCCGGATTAAGTGGCGAGCATGTTTTTGATCTTCCGCCGCGCGCCACAAGTCTCTTTGCTTCCCATTCTCATCCGTAAAGCGCACGCGCGCGTAAAGTTTCCCCTTCCTTCTGACTATTGAGCCTTTCCGTTCTCTTGGCATTTCGAGTTCCCTTTCTCGGTCAATGCCGCGTCTACCTTTTCGTCTACCTTTTGAATTGGTAGAGCGGCGGGTTTGACAGAGAAGCGAAATTCGGTAGAATGGAAAAGCTTTGATAAGTAGGCAGTTGAGAGTTATTCTCTTAACTTACAAGGAAGAGGTTGGGGGTTCGAGTCCCTCCGTGCCTACCAACTCAAATTCGAGAATTTTTTGGGATTTGAGATTTGAAAATTTCCGAAAGATTCGCTTTGCGGAGTCGTAGTTCAGTTGGTTAGAACGCCGGCCTGTCACGTCGGAGGTCGCGGGTTCGAGTCCCGTCGGCTCCGCCATTATTATCAATAACTTAGAGCCTATCTAGGTTAATGAGATAGCTCAGAAACGGTCACTGTGCCAGTAGATGTGCCAGTAAGTTTCTGGGCTATTCTTTCAACAGTCTGTCTTCTAAATTCTGGGCTTAGGTGTTGGTACTTCCTCAATTCTCTGCTCCTGTGCCCGGTCATCTTGGCGATCATCGCATCAGGAATTTCATCCATAAACAGAACTGTCGTGGCAAAGTGTCTGAGATCGTGGATTCTCAGATTATTGATTTCTGCCAGCCCGCTAATTCGTCTGAACCTCTTTCCTAAATCCCAAGCGTGAGGCTTTTTGAAATTACCCTTAAACCGCACGTTCGGTTTGGCAGGAAACAGGTATTCATCTTTGCCGTAGCTCGGAAGACTCTTGATAGCTTCCACCGCCATATCAGCCAGAGGCATCTTGATAAGGTCGCCGTTCTTCGTCTTGCCGACAGAAATGTACGGCATCTCTTTGTCAAGAAATACGTCTGCATAGCTGCGCGGAAGTATTGAGCCTTTCCTAAGCCCTGTGGTTGCGGCGATAATCACGAATGCCTTTAGTTCGACATCACCTTCCTCGGCGCACTTTTCCAAGAGCTTCAAAATCTCTTCCGGCGTCGTGAAGCGTTCGCGCCCAGGTAGTTCGGGAAACGTCGCAACAGCTTTTACAGGATTTTCGTCGTACTTTTTGTTCCTGATCGCGTAGTTGAAAACAGAATTGAGAATGGTCCGGTAATGGTTAAGACTTGAAGCGGATAATTTCTCTTCTTTCAAACCGTTCAGGAAGTCTCTCACCGAGTCTGAGGTTATGTATCTCGCTTTAAGTTTGAACAACTTTTCAATGCGAGAGATCAGATACTCGAACTTGCTCGGCCTGTTCTTAGCATGGTTTTCCCACCAGTAATCGAATAGCGCCTTGAAAGAAACGTTCTTGAACTTTCGAGATGGAAAGTTGATCGCCATTGCAACTTCCGTCTTCCGCTTGTTGTAGATTTGCTCTGCAACTTTGACGGAGCGTTGCCCTGTGGTCTCTTTGACCATCTTCCCTTCTTCGTCTTGGTAGCGTATCCAGAGAAAGTTTCCTCGCCAGAATACGCCCTGCGGAAGTTTTTCACTCTTCGTCATAGGCTTCCTCCTTCATTAATTTGTTGGACGCTTTTTGCTCGCCCTTTTTAAGCCACTGTACGATGGTGGATTTCAAAAAGCGGATATTGCACTTAGAACCACGCTTGGGTAGCGTGATGTAAGGTATCCGCATCTCCTCGATCCACCGTTCTATAGTACGCTTGCTGACATGCAGCAGTTCTGCTAGCTGTTCTTTAGTAAGAACCTCATCCTCGGTTGCCATCGGTTACTACGATATTGCTTTCAAGCGTCTTGCACGGGCAAGGCTCAAAACAACTCTCCTTCTTGAGAATTTCGATCCCTACCTTCCTGCACAGATTGTCAGTACATTGCGTATGGCGTGTGGCCCGACGCTACTATTCAAATGAGGTCAGCGTAAATCTTAATGGACATGGAAGAGTCAATCAGTGATGCTTCCTGAATGCGCAGGTTGGTCTCTGCATATGTTGTGCCAATGAGGATGAGCTGCTTTATTTAGCTTCAATGCATGCTTATAAATGGATAAGAATTCTGTTGCTAGTATTCTTAGAACTACTGAAAGTGTTGCCAACGGCAACACTCTAGAAAATTCATCTTGTTAGTGAACAGCTAAACGAACATGTATATATTGAGGTAGATTGGCTGAATTAAGCAGCCTTCCAAATAAGCTTTTCAAGGCCGAGCTGGGGCTTTATCAGGTGACTATTCTTAACTCTTTTGCATGTAGTTTCGACGAAGTTTTCCGAGAGACTTATACTTCTATCAGTAGGTGCATCAACCTGCCCCGAGTCACTTCTGAATGCCTTCACGATGCACTCGCCAGAGGCTCACAAGTTACTCTCCGGGAGACCGAAGCAATAGGCTGGATTAGCTCATTGGAAGGGTTGCCGATGAGCTTAAATGAAACCAAATTTCACCTTATTAAGTAGCGACAAAACCCCGCGTCATTTGTGCAAATTTAGGCACTTAATAATCGCCCAGTTTAACTCCTCCAGAACTGATCTCAGAAGCAGACATTTCCTCACTTTGAGCCAATCTTTAAGCTGCTCACAAGAGGCAAATAATATCTATAAATCCACTTCTAAAATCCTCCTTTATAACCCGGAGACGAGTGCATAAATCTGGCCGTAAGTGATGCTCTTTTTTAGGTCCAAAACGTCTTGAAACTTCAATGTTCGTAACATTGAAAATGCCCCTCGAAAATCAATGTTACGAACATTGAATTCGGGTCTAAAAAATCAATGTTCGTAACATTGAGTTACTCCAATCCCACCGTTCACTCTAAGCTCGCCCTTGCTGTCTTATCTCTCCGTTCGCAGACTCTACAACACCCCATTTCCACATCAAAAAGTTGGGTATACAAGAGAAGTTCTGTGTTAAACGCATGCCCGTCCGTATCCCTCTTATTGCCAGGCTTTACGGCTCTACATTTCTATATGTAGGAGCTACATGAATAGATAATGCGATCTATCTCTATTGTTGCCAAGCTTTAGATATAGATGTCATAAGAGAAACAAATTTGGCTTATAGAGTTTATTGCTGCCCTTATTCATCAATCAAAGTGGGTTGATTTAGCTACAAGAAGTACCAGTTTAAGCTGAAATTAGTCTCAGGATAAAACAGAGAAGATTGCTTCACTTTGCCCATAAAAAAATTGTCATGAAAATGCGGCACAACTCTTGTATAGGGAGCTAACAAAGAGGAAGTCGCTTTTCTGATAAGCGCCACCCTCCAGCTCTCTAGAGTCAAGCCTCCAGGCTAGTCTCAGAAAGAAGAAAATCTAGAAGAATTGAGTCAGAAAAACTAGGTAAAAAAAGAGGTGAAAATGGCAGCAAGTACACGCATAATGAAACGCAAAAAAAGAGCTATCTCAAAGAACAACATTTCTTCCCTCTTGTATGTTGATAACGAGAAAGAGATAAGAGATCGTAGCCGTGCTAGAGAAGGCTCGCATTCAGAGATTGTCAGAAACCTGGTGTCTGAAGCTTTGCGCGCACGCCACCTAAAAGAGTACGGGAAAGACGAGACAATGTGGAATGTGCGAGAGGCCCAGAGAAGAGTAGTCGGCGAAGGCATAGTACCGCTAGTTGATTTACTCGAAGAGCAGAAGCGATACGTTGAGGCTTTAGCGTCCGGGATAAGAGAGGAATATCTTGTAATCCAAGAGCGATTGAAAACCATAGAAACCAATTCCAGCTTCTTAGTCAGGGCCGCCGATAGAATACTTCAAAACATGGTGTTCGTTCGCGCACTAATATGGCATTACATCTTCACCTTCTACCACGCTGTCATCGTAAGCGCGAACCAGAAGCTCACAAGAGCGCAGCTTGAAAGAAACCTTGATGATCGTATGAAAGAGATAAAGATCGAAGCTGCCAAGGAGAACACCCACGACTCAGGCATGAAGGTAACACTAAGGTATGAAATACTAAGCCAATTAAAGTGCGGAATTATTACTTTCACTGGTACTAAGGGTTAGAACATTGCGCGATACAGCGATGCGAGAGATGAAGCTTAAACTCTATTAACATCTAACTCCGCTAGGTCTGTTGTTCTCTCAAAGGTTAGCCTGTAATAAATCTCTCTGGTTATCTCCACATCACGCAGGCAGTAATCAGCGATCTCTTGGTGACATCCCTCACAGAAGCGGTCATAGATATGACTGCCATCCAAGCCTTCCATCTTAGTCATTCCGAGTTGGAGCACCTCTGCTAGCTCTTCAAGCTTAATGCCCGGTCTCCACGCCCACAACTCCCACTCTTTCATCGTGTCGAAGATGGGTCGAGAGCGATAGCGAGCAAAGCTGAGCCTTACACTCGGCCGCACCCGATTGATGATTGAACGCTTGTATAAGAACAATAGATCGAACTCAAAAATGTTATGGCCGATAATCAGATCCTTCCTCTCATTGAAATCATTCAGTTGCTTCCAGAATCCCCTAAGAGTACGTGCTTCATCTAAATGAAACCTCATAGACTCTCTTTCCCTGCCAAGTACACCGTGATGAATAATCTTCTCATTCTGCTCGACCATCATTCCAATTGACAGAACCCGGCCATATTCGGCATGAAGAGCTAAATGCCTAAACTGTTCCTCTGAGCATTCAGCGCCTGCTTCACATAGAGGCTCCCGGCGTCCGTTCTCTAACTTGGACACTAACACCGGGTTTATCGAATTGCGCATCTCCTCTGGAGGCGGCAAGGTCTCAATATCAATGAATAGCCTCTTCGACATTTTCTTTCATCACTAGCGATAGAAAGTAGGGTATCCTAAGTTGGCTTAAGGGTGTTTTACCTGCTGCACTAACTTTCAAGAATGAAACTAAGCCAAGAGCATAATAGCCCAACTTAGGATTATTCGGGAAGAGGTTTTTCGCTAAGGAAGGAGTATGACAGCCAAAAGTGAAGAAAGCCCTCTATGAACAGAGCTACGCGGCCTTTACAGATTTACTGAAAGAGGAACGCAAGAAAGCTGGTCTGACACAGGCTCAATTAGCTAAGAAACTACGGCGACCACAATCCTATGTCTCTAAATATGAACGTGGAGACCGTCGCCTTGATGTCATAGAGTTTCTGGAGATCGCTAGGGTAATCGGCGTTGACCCTACGGTATTTCTTAAAAACTTAATCTAACTTGATTGTCGTCTTACGAGATAATCGCGCTGAGAGACAAAAGAGGAGCCATGAGATGCTGAATATTTTAGGGCGTTGTGAATCTGAGACTCAAATAAGTAACGCACTTTTATGTGCAGAGGCAGGAGAGCACACGCGGGTGTGTACGTTCGCACTTAGGTAGGATAGAGAAATGGAGAAAGGTGGTATAGAGCCAGCTCAGCGTGGTCTAGCTTATTATATCTCTCTCATTCCTTCCATGATAAAATAGAGTTATGACGGTAACGATAGAGCTAAAACCTGAAATAGAAGCAAGGGTGAAGAGCGAGGCCGAAGCTCTCGGCCTGCCCGTCGAAGATTATTTGGAGTCTGTTATTGAAAGCCAACTTGGTGGCGAGGGAATGGAACAATCCTCCAATAATTCCACTCCGTCAGGGCGGGCGAGGGCATGGGAACAGTGGGCGGCAAGTCACAGTCCTTCGACTCCCGTTATCCTCGATGATAGCCGCGAGGCGATATATGAGGATGATGGCCGATAGTGGATTATCTAGCAGATACAAACATTCTTCTTCGGAGTGCCGAGCTTGCTCACCCGATGCACTCGGACGCTGTACGGGCTGTTAGTACCTTACTTGCTCGCGGTGAAAAGGTCTGCGTCTTTCCTCAAAATCTAATTGAGTTTTGGAACTCGGCTACACGCCCGGCTGATAAGAACGGTCTGGGTTTTTCTCCGTCGCACACTGAGACTGAAGTAAGTAAAATTGAATCTCTGTTAATCGTTCTGCCTGAGAGTCCAGCAATATATCCAGAGTGGCGGCGCTTGGTGATAGCTCACTCGGTTTTAGGAAGGCAGGTTCACGATGCGCGGATTGTGGCCGCGATGAATGTTAATAGGGTCACTCATCTTCTTACATTCAACATAGATGATTTTAAGCGATATTCGGGCATCACTCTTGTTGATCCTGCAAGCATTCAATAGTGATTAAAGATTTTAAGATTACGTTATGGCTCATAAGAATCAAGCGTTATATAGCGCATTAAAATCCTATCTGCCGGTCGCCATTGACTTCTTAGTTAAACGGCCAGAAGTGTCTGAGATAGGGATCGCGCAAGGGAAAGATGGTTTCCAGTGGGCGCGCCTTTTAGCGCATAACGATCTTGCTAAACTCCCCGAATACAAAACGGGCGTTAAAGAGTTAAGTAAGGACCCAGAAATATCCCGTCATCTCGGAAACTATGTAGGTACTAACCTTGGCGGCTCGCCAATGCTGGCAGCCTCAGATTATATGGATCAGCTCCTTGATCTTGGTATTCAAGGTGATAGGTATGTGTTTGATGAAGACTATTTTGAGGATGAATACAAAGCATTTGAAGAAGCGTTTTACAGCGATGAAATTCTGTTCGAGGCTACTGCATATCTACAAGGCTGGATGATCAATGAGTCAGTTAGATTATCTGACAATTTGGAGCTTAGCCTCTTAACAGAGAATGAGATTAACAATTCCCCAAATCTCAAAGTTAGCAAAATGTCTGGAGACCCAACCGTTAATAAATTAGGTAATGCCCCCTCAAACCGTACTAGCTAAGGGCTGATGGCGCTCAAAGGAGTTTGCTGTAACAGCTTCAATATCAAAGGGAAGAGGTCTTCGCTTCGGTGATTGAAACGGAACGAAAGTTCTCCTAAGTAAAAGTGGAAAAACTTTTGCGGTACTGCGGCGATACATGTAGAGCCAATGCTTAGCATAACTCCAAAAGCCTTCAATGCCGTTCAAGTGGTCGCGCCCCTTCGGGCGACCTCGCTCCTTTCTGACAACTACATGATCGCCGCGCACGCTCAAAGAAGCATAAGCGTGCCAATCGTCCGTGTAAT
Source organism: Acidobacteria bacterium 13_1_20CM_3_53_8 (assembly GCA_001920415.1). Classification (GTDB taxonomy): domain Bacteria; phylum Acidobacteriota; class Blastocatellia; order Pyrinomonadales; family Pyrinomonadaceae; genus 3-1-20CM-3-53-8. Next base: position 90,276 of record MNJR01000141.1, read on the forward strand.
AAAGACTGCCTGGCTTGGTGTGCTCAGTGACGAGTCCTTCAATGATCTTGCGCGAACGCCCAGTGATGGGAAACACTCTGACCACACCGTTGCGCTGAAGAATGCCGAGCACAATCACTTTACCTGCTGCACCCCAGCCACGTTTACCAGGGCGTTTGCCGCCAAACATCGTCTCATCGCACTCGATAGCACCTTCAAACGGCGCGGTGCTATCTTCAGCCAAGCTCATCACCTGACGAATCAAGTGAAAGAACTTTTCGGTGGCGGCACGCGACGCTGGGCCGCGAAAGCGCAATCTGTAGGCAGGCACACCGAGCACGAAGTAATCGAGCAACCGAAGCTTGGTACGTTCACTCAACC
>MNJR01000099.1:0-23623 GCA_001920415.1 Acidobacteria bacterium 13_1_20CM_3_53_8
CGCGAGCGTTCCCGTCAGTATGAAGAGCGCGACCGAAAGGCTGTAGAAAAGATTTTCGACGACGAGCGCAGAGAATCCTATGGCGAACGGCACACGGTCGCGCACAAGCGCAGCCTTGACAGGCTCGCTCACTACTATGCCGAGCGGAATGAGCGTGCCGATTGAATCCCCTACCATGTAGGCGCGCAGTGCGCTGAAGAAACTTAGAGTGTGAGGCTTCTCAAAACAGAGCGTCCATGCGAGCGAGCGCACCGTTGGCCTTACAGAAGAGATTAGAAGGACTAGCAGAAAGCCTGCGCCCAGTCGCTTGATGCCGTCAACAATCTCTGCCACGCCCGCCTTTTTCACGAAGTAGGCGAAGAGCATCAGCCCTAGCACGGCAAAGATAATTCCGGCTGGCGTAAATTTCTTAGTCTTATTCCCCGCAGGTTCGCTCAATTCAATAGCCTTTGTCCGTCAGTGCAAGCTCTTAAAAATTTGAATGGACGAAAAATAGAAGATACGTTATTCGCGCCCCGTAACTCAACTCGGAGCAAAGGACGTGCCCCGCTAACTTCGCGCGAAATCCGGTCTCGCGGTCGAAGCCGCGCTCTCGAAAGGGCAGCATTCTTACGACAACTGTCATCTTCTTGGCCGCCGCAAGATGTGTGAGATTTTGGCCTAGGGAGGATTCATTCTCTACGGAGAGGAGATTATCCACGAAACCACACGAAGCGACACGAAACTGCTTGAGCTTTCCTTCGTGTCGCTTCGTGGATAATCATCCGGTTGTCTTTCGATAGCTCGGCCATCACGGACGGAGAATGAATCGTCTCGTTTTGGCCGTCCGGCTTTTGCCTTTGTCAATCGTCCCGGATTATGATGCTGCTTGCACAAAACCCCAAAATACTTTCCAAGTGAGATGAATAAGATGAGCCAGAGCCAGGCCGCAATCGAACAAGAGAAACACAGTCCTCTAAACACTCTTTCCGAAGACGAAGAGATGTTCCGCGCGAGCGTGCGCGAGTTTGCAGAGGGCGAGCTTCGCCCGCGCGTGGAAGAGATGGACGAGCACGGAAAACTCGACCCCGATTTGATAAAGCAATGCTTCGATCTAGGATTGATGGGCATTGAAACGCCTGAAGAGTATGGCGGCGCGGGCGCAAACTTCTTCACTGCTATCTTGGCCGTCGAAGAACTCTCCCGCGTTGACGCATCAGTTGGCGTATTCGTTGACGTGCAGAACACGCTCGTCAATAACGCCATCATACGTTGGGGCAGCGACGAGCAGAAAGAAAAATATCTTTCGCAGTTAGCGTCCGCAAAGATCGGCGCATACGCATTGAGCGAAGCTGGCTCAGGCTCGGACGCATTCGCCATGCAGACGCGCGCACGCGATGAGAGCGATCATTACATCCTGAACGGTCGCAAGCTCTGGATAACCAACGGCAACGAGGCCGAAATCTTCGTCCTCTTCGCAAACGCGAACCCAGAAGCGGGCTATCGCGGCATCACAGCCTTCGTCGTCGAAAAAGGTTTCGAAGGGTTTGCCGTAGGCAAGAAGGAGAACAAGCTAGGCATACGCGCCTCTTCAACGACCGAGTTGATTCTGGAAGACTGCCGCGTGCCAAAAGAGAATGTTCTGGGAGAACCGGGCAAGGGTTACAAAATTTCAATCGAAACTCTGAACGAGGGGCGCATAGGCATAGGCGCGCAGATGATTGGAATTGCTCGCGGCGCTCTGGAAGCTGCGCTCTCATACACGGCGGAGCGCGAGCAGTTCGGAAAAGCCATAAACGAATTTCAGGGCGTGCAGTTTCAACTTGCCGAAATGGCTACCGAATTGGAGGCCGCGCGCCTGATGGTCTACAACGCCGCGCGCATGAAAGACGCTGGAAAGAATTTCGTCAAAGAGGCCGCGATGGCTAAGCTCTATTCGTCTCGCGCAGCCGAGCGCATCGCATCCAAAGCCATAGAACTTTACGGCGGCTACGGCTACGTCAAAGATTACCCGGTCGAAAAATACTGGCGCGATTCCAAGATCGGCGCAATCTACGAGGGCACGTCGAACATGCAGTTGCAGACGATTGCAAAGCTAATCATCGGAGGCAAGTAAGAGCATGAGCGCAGATGTCGAACGAGTGCTGAACGAAATCAAAGCTCTCACGCCGGAAGAGCAACAACAGGTGCGTGCGGCTTTGGAGAAGATGGTTGCGGAGACGACGAAACCGCAAATAACAGAAGAAGAGTTTATGCAGCATCTGCTTGCAAAAGGCATCATCAGCGAAATTCCGTCGCCAACAGAAGCAGACATCGAGGCTTTTCGTGACTTCAAACCAATCAAAGTCACTGGCAAGCCCATTTCTGAAACTATTATTGAGGAACGTCGCTAGGTGAACAACTACTTCTTCGATAGCAGCGCGCTGGTCAAAAGATACGTAACGGAAGCAGGCTCAGGATGGGTTTCAAGCCTGATTAATCCGACAACAGGAAATCACATTTTTATTATGCGCATAGCTGCTGTCGAAGTAGTTTCAGCTATTGTGCGACGCCAGCGCGCGGGCAATCTTTCGGTTTCTGATATGAGCGCATCTCTAACAAGATTTCGCTCTGAATTGGCAACCATCTATCTTCCCGTTGAAGTTAGCCAGAATCTTGTCTCGAATGCAATGGCACTGGCTGAATCTCATGCGTTGCGTGGCTACGACGCAGTGCAGTTGACAGCGGCTCTAGAAGTTTACAGCGAACACCGACTCGCTGGTTTAACGTTGCCCACGTTCATCTCTGCCGACGCTGCGCTCAACACGGCAGCAGTAGCAGAAGGGCTGTCGGTTGATAATCCGAACGTTCACTGATTGTTCAATTCGCGTTGAATGCGCGGCAAAGGTTTCGTGATGGCAGCTTCTCGCATAGAAACATTTCGGCAGATGTTGGAGAGTGAGCCGGAGAATGTTCTGGTTCGCTTCGGGCTGGCGAACGAGTATCTGAAGGCCGAGAGATACGAAGAGGCTGTTGCGGCTTTCAATGATTACTTGCGGCGCGCGGATGACGAGGGCGCGGCGTTCGGTATGCTGGCGCGCGCCTTTGAAAAGTTGGGGAGGCGTGAAGAGGCGCGCGAGTCTTTGATGCGTGGGATTGAGGCTGCGGAGAAGCACGGTCATCCTTCTATGGCTGAAGATTATAGAATGACGCTGGAAAGCGATTACGAGGATTAGTTATCGGTTGATAGTCATGGATGAATTGATTTTCTTAGTCGAAGACGCGGCGGAAGGCGGATACACAGCGCGAGCGCTTGGTGCTTCTATCTTCACAGAGGCTGACGATCTTGAAAGCCTGCGCGAGCAAGTCCGCGACGCAGTGCACTGTCACTTCGATGAGGGACAAGTGCCACAAACAGTTCTCCTGAATTTAGCTTGAATTGCAGGAAAGATTAAATGAAGACTGAGACGAAAGTTTTAAAACTGGTTAAGAAGCCGGAAGGCGAAGGCTCGCTTGCGGAGGCCGTGGCTCACGATTACAGAGGGCTGGATCGTGAGCAGATGATTCAGATGTACCGCACTATGTATTTGTCGCGGCGCATTGATGACAAAGAGATTCAGTTAAAGAATCAGAACAAAATCTTCTTTCAAATCAGCGGCGCGGGGCACGAGGCCGTGCTTGTAGCGGCTGGCATGGCTTTGAAGGCCGGTTACGATTGGTTTTATCCGTACTACCGCGACCGAGCCTTGTGTTTGCAATTGGGAATGACTCCTCTCGAACAGCTTCTCTCGGCTGTAGGCGCTGCGGCTGACCCGAACTCGCACGGTCGGCAGATGCCTTCGCACTGGGGACATAAAAAACTGAACATCGTATCGCAGTCATCGCCTACTGGGACGCAGTGCCTTCAGGCGGTCGGATGTGCGGAAGCAGGATACCGCGCGGCGCTCGTTGAGGAATTGAAGAATCGCGTCGCGGGATTTCACGAAGACGAGGTTGTTTACGTTTCGCTAGGCGACGGGACGACGAGCGAAGGAGAGTTCTGGGAATCGCTCAACACCGCTTGCAATCTTCGACTGCCTGTTCTGTTTCTGGTTGAAGATAACGGCTATGCCATCAGCGTGCCCGTAGAAGTTCAGACAGCAGGCGGCGACATCTCGAAACTCGTAGCGGGCTTTCCAGACCTCTTCATTGAAAAGTGTGACGGTACGGACGCAGTTGAATCTTACGAAGTAGTGCAGCGCGCCGTAGATTATTGCCGCGAGCGCAAAGGCCCTGCGCTGGTTCACGCGAAAGTCATTCGTCCCTATTCGCACTCGCTCTCCGACGACGAGAAGTTGTATCGCTCGGACGAAGAGAGAACTTCTGATGCAGAGCGTGACCCGATAAAACGTTTCGGCGCGCTTCTAGTTGATGAAGGGCTGGTTACGCAGGAAGAGTTACAGAAGATTAAAGACGAAGTTGACCGCGAAGTTATTGAGGCTGCTGATGCTGCTCTGGCAAGCCCGCAGCCTCAGCCTGAGACCGCTACGCAGTTCGTCTATTCGCCGGACGTTGATCCGACCTCAAAAGAGTTCGACACGGAAGAGGGCGCGGAACTAACAGGCAATGCGGGCACAGTGGTTGATTTAATCAATCGTTGTTTGCATGAAGAGATGGAGCGCGATTCTCGAATAGTGGTCTTTGGCGAGGATGTTGCCGATTGCTCGCGCGAAAAATATCTTGAGCGTGTGAAGGGTAAGGGCGGCGTCTTTAAAGTCACTGCGAATCTGCAAAGAAAGTTCGGAGGCGCGCGCGTCTTCAACTCGCCGCTTGCAGAGGCCAACATAGTTGGACGCGCCGTTGGCATGGCTACGCGAGGGTTGAAACCCGTCGTCGAGATTCAGTTCTTCGATTACATCTGGCCTGCCTTTCACCAGATAAGAAATGAGTTGGCATTGATGCGCTGGCGCTCCGGCAATGATTGGAAGTGCCCCTTAGTCATTCGCGTTCCCATCGGCGGATACTTGAAAGGCGGTGCCATCTATCACTCGCAATCGGGCGTCTCTCTCTTTGCTCAAATACCGGGCTTGCGCGTCGTTTATCCTTCAAACGCTCTGGATGCGAACGGGCTTCTTCGCACTGCGATTCGCTGCGACGACCCAGTGCTTTTTCTAGAACACAAGCATCTCTATCGTCAGGCTTACAATAAATCGCAGTATCCCCCCGAAAATTTTATGATCCGGTTCGCCAAAGCGAAGCGTGTGCGCGAAGGGCGCGATCTTTCAATCATCACCTACGGCGCGCTCGTTCAACGCTCGCTGGTTGCTGCGAAGCAGGCCGAAACTGCTGGCATCAGCGTAGAGATTATTGACCTGCGCTCGCTTGCGCCTTACGACTGGGACGCGATTACAGAGACTGTGAAGAAGACCAGCAAGGTCATCGTCGCTCACGAAGACACGCTCTCGTGGGGCTACGGCGCTGAGATAGCCGCGCGAATTTCCAATGAACTGTTCGAATATCTGGACGCGCCAGTCTCTCGCGTAGCAGCATTGGATACCTTCGTAGCCTACGCGCCGCAACTTGAAGACACTATCCTGCCTCAATCGCAGAACGTGGCGCAGGCGATTACGGAGCTTTACGGCTACTAAATCGTGAAGCAGTCAGTACCGCCTGCGGTAGCGGGCGGGTAGTAGTTTCAGACAGCAAGCTGGTTATCTAGCTACTACCCGCCCGCTACCGCAGGCGGTACTGACTTGTTGTACCAAATCTTTCTTGTTTTCGTTCCTCGATAATGTGTTATAGTTTGCTTTAGCCGGATGAGCGGCTAAATCGAGGGCGTCCCCCGAAACGCGCATCTTCAGCCCCTGCCGGTCAACGCAAGTTGGTTTATGTTGAGCGGGCGTCCGAGTAAGTCTCCAGAAATCCCGCCGAAATTCAGACGAAGCGCATAGTTCCTGCGCTCATTTTCCAAATCATCGTTGAAGGTATTCCTAGCTAACCCTTCTTCTGTGCATTCAAATCCCGAACGCACGCAAAAGAAAGTATAGGAGAAATGATGAAACGCCATCTCCCCCGTTGGCTATCCGTCGTCGTACTACTGGCGGCCTGCGCAGCAGTTTCTGCCCAGGAAACTCTTCCCGAACTCGTGCGCCGCGTCAAACCCTCCGTCGTCTCCATCATCACTTACGATTCCAGGGGCGATGTACTGCTGAGCGGCAGCGGATTTTTCACGCGCCCGAACCAGATAATCACTAACCTGCACGTCATAGCGGGCGCGCAACGCGCAGAGATAAGAACGCTCGACGGTAAAGGCAGAACTTACCCGGTCACAGGAATTCTGGGAGTAGACGAGGAGGGCGACCTTGCAGTGCTTCGCGTGAGCTTGCCCGAAGGCCGTGCGCGCTCTCTTGAAATCACGGAAGACCTGCCGGAAGAGGGCGAGAACATTTTCGTCATAGGCAATCCGTTGCGACTGGAAGGCTCTGTCTCAAATGGCATAGTTTCAGCCGTGCGCGAAGTGCCCGGCATAGGAAAGATTCTTCAGATCACCGCGCCCGTTTCGCATGGCAACTCCGGCAGCCCCGTCTTTAACATGAAGGGGCAGGTCGTTGGCGTTGTGACGATCCGTGTTACGAACGGCGAGAATATAAATCTTGCGCTAGGCTCTGCCCGCGTGAATCAACTTCGCACAACCACTCCCATATCATTCGAACAGTTGGCCGCGCGCACGCGTCTCTCTTCTCAAGCGGAAGCTGTAGCCGAACTCTGGTATCGCAACGGGCTTGACTCGCTCTGGCTGGGCAACTACGAGAACGCGCTGGCTAATTTCGAGAATGCCGTGAACAAGAATCCTGCGCGCGCAGAGGCATGGATTCAAGTGGGCTATTGCAGGGTCAAGCAGGGCAGGAACGCTGATGCGATTAAAGCTTTTCAGCAGGCGCTTCGTCTGAACCCAAATTCCGTAGAAGCCTATAACAAGCTGGGCGACGCCTACTACTATTCGAGCCGCTTCAACGAAGCCATAGAAGCATACAAACGCGCAACGCAGCTACAGCCCGAACAGCCCGAAGCCTACTACAATCTGGGCATGACCTACCTGGAACTCGGCGACCACACAGCGGCGCTCGAACAGAGCCGCATTCTTCAACCCCTGGACGCTAAGCTTTATAAGAAGCTGATGAGCGAAATACAAAGATAGAAAAAAGGCAAAAGGAAAAAGTAAAAAGGCAAAAGTAAGGAAGGCGTTCAACCTTCTTCACTTTTGCCTTTTACCTTTTTCCTTTTGCCTTATTCCCCTGTCTGCTGTGTGAACACTCCGCGATCAATGTGTGTGGGGTCGCCTAGGACTACGAAGCGAATGTTGCGCATGTATTTCTGCGCGACTCGCTGCACGTCCGCGGGTGTGACAGAGCGCAGGTGCTCTATGACTTCAAGCGAGTTGTGCCAGCCGCCGCCTATCAGTTCATACTGTGCAAGCTCGCCCGCCTGAGCAGCGTTCGTCTCCTGTCCAAGATAATAGGTCGTCAGATACTGCGACACTATCCCGTTTATCTCGTCCGTGTCTGTCTGCTCGTGCTGTAGACGGTTGATCTCGCCAAGCATCACGCGAATCGCTTGATTAGCGTCAACGGCTGTGACGTAAATGCCGCCAATATTCGCGCCCTGACTTCCCAGAAACGCGTTCGGCGCATAAGAGAGATTGCGCTTGACGCGAACCTCTTCAAAAACGCGGTCGCGCAGCAGTGACGAAGCTACGCGCATAGCGCTTATGTCGTCGGAGGTCAAAGCAGGCGCGGTGAAAACGCCTTGAATGTAGTTAGTGGGAAGCCCGCGCTGCGTGATGTCAACGGTCGAAGCGTTGAAGGAAAGCTGTGGAACGGGCTGCGCGCGATACGTGCCGCGCGGCAGTCTCCCGAACGAGTTGGCTATGCGCTGTCTGAGTTGCGTAGCATCCAAGTCGCCAACGATTACGAGCAGCAGGCGCGATGTCTCCATAGTCTGCTGGTGGTAACGCTTCAGGTCTGCAATCGTGATGCGACTGATTGAATCAGCAGTCCCCTGCGGGCGATTAATGTAAGGATGTCCCGCGTAAGCCACTTGCTCTTCGAGCCTTTCAAGATAAGTATCTGGATCGTCCGTATCGTCGCGCAAGGAAAGCACAAGGCGCTGGCGGACAATCTCTACGTCTTCGGGCGCGAAAGTCGGATGGAGCGCCACGTCTGTGAAGATGTCCCACGAGCGGTCGAAGTTTGCGCGCGTACTGCCCAAGGTGAGCGCAGAGTAATCGTAGTTAGTACCGTCGCCTATGACCGATGCAAGACGAGCGATTTCGGTTCGCATGCGCTCGCGCGGATAACTCGCGCTAGCTTCCTGCGCGGCTTCCAACATGAAGCGCTCAATGCCAGCGTTCTGCGCTGTGATGTTGCGCGCGCCGCCACGTATGAAAAGCCCTGCTGCGACCGTCTGGCTGCCAGCACGCTTTTTAACGATGACCTTCAGGCCGTTCACGTCAAATTCTGTGACGAGCGCGGCCTGCTCTTCTACGACGCGATGCGCTTTTGTGGCCTCGTCCGTCTTCTGATTCTGCGTCGTAGTGGTAGCTTGCGCGCTCGCGCTCACGCTGCACGCGGAAAGCAGAAGGCAGAAAAGGATAAGAAACCTTCTGAACTCAATTCTGTTCTCTTCTATCTTGTGTCTGTTGCTAACAATCATTCCAAAATTCTCCTACTTTACCTTGAGTGGTGGGCCGTCTGGCTCGCCTGTCCAGTAAGGTCATTCTCTGTCAGGTGAGATTGCTGAAGCGCATCCTGAGAGAGCATAGCCAATCCAACGTGCGGCTTGTTCTGTAGGTATGTGCGCACGTAACGTTGAATGTCCGCGCGCGTGGTGCGGCGCAGGTTATCCTGATAGCCACGAAAATAATCCAATCCGGTCGAAGCCCACCAGAAGCTCAAGGTGTGCGTGTAGTCGCTCAGCTTCTCGCGCGAGTAAAGATCATCAGCCGCGAGCAGCGCCTTGGCCGTCTCTAACTGGTCGTCTGTGAAATAGTCTGGATCGGCGAAGTGCGCTATCTCGTTGTAGATGGCTTTCAAAGCCGCACGAGCTTTCTCAGGCGTGGTCTGAGCGCCGAGCGTGATTGGCCCAACGTTGCGCTGCGTCAGATAGCTTAAATCAATTCCGGTCACAAGACCGCTATCCACAAGCGCGCGCTGGAAACGAGAGTTCGGCTGACGAAGTATGAACGAGAAAACGTCAGCGGCGTAGGTGGCCGCGTTGTCGCGCCCGATTGATGGCCCCTGCCATCCAATGTAGAGGATGGTGGTCTGAACGGGCTGCTTGATGAATGTGCCTTCGCTGTGTGGAAGCGTCGGGTGCTCTACGAGCGGGAATTTGATAAAGGGGTCTTCGGTGCGCGCCCAGTCGCCGAAAAGCTCCTGCGCCTGACGAAAAACTTCATCAGGATTAACGTCGCCCGTTATGACCAGAGCAGAATTGTTCGGCACATAGTAGCGACCCTGAATCAGACGCATCATGTCTGTCGTAGCGGTCGCAACCGTCTGCCGATTCCCCAGAGGATTCTTTCGACTCTGATATTTATAGAACAGGCGGTCGTTCATCTCACGACCAAGATAGTAGCCCGGCTCGGATTCGTTGCGATCAATCTCGCCAATAACGACCTGGCGCTCGCGCTCGAACTCCTGCTGATTAAAGAGCGGGTAGCGCGCGGCGTCGCGCATGAAGCGAATGGCTGCCTGAAAATTTGGGCTGGTCGTAGTGAAATAGTAATTGACCAATTCCGTTGTGGTCGAACCGTTGTAGGCTATACCAAGTTGCCCGATGGTTCTCAGGTACTCTTCCTGATTCGCAACGGCGCGATTGGCTTTGAAGAACATATGCTCGTAAAGGTGCGACAGTCCGTTCAGTTCTGGCGGTTCAGTCATAGAGCCGTTACGAACGGCCAACTCCACTGTCACAATCGGCACGGAGTGATCCGGCAGGACTATGACCTCAAGGCCGTTTGATAGAACTTTGTTGACGAGCAGTGACGGCTGTTGTGCCGTAGCTGCGACGGGCGCAGTAGCTGTTCGCGGCGCTGTCTGCGGCGCAACGGCCAGAGCCACCAATGGCATCAAGAGCGAGAGCAGTATTGCAAAGACAGAGAGATTGCGTTTCACGTAAAACTCCATTTTCTTGGTTTTGAGAGGAGACAATAAATCTACCAGAGAGCCGGGAAAATAGCGAAGCAGGGTATTTAACGAACGAGAGCCGGGAAAAGTTTTAATTTTAGCCGCCCGCGCACGCGCTCCCTTCCTTTTATAGCCGAAACGTTTCGATGTCATAAATCAGGAAAGGGATGTAAAGAAGGCAAAAGTAAAAAGGTAAAAGGCAAAAGTGTGGACACGCCTTGCAGGCGTGAATTAAAGATTAAAAATCGTAGATGAATGCTCTGTCTTCACTTTTGCCTTTTACCTTTTTACTTTTACCTTTTCTTAGCCAGCGTAAGATTCATCTTGCTCTATTTTCGACAGCACCCAATCGAAATCGCCGGAAGAAACTTTCCCGCCGCAGAACTCGCAGACGCCCATCATGTTCACTTTCAATGGCGCTCCGCAGTTCGGGCAATTCAAATCAGCGCGTGCTGCTGCGGGCTTGGCCTCTCGGCTTCGTATGAAAGTCCAGTATTCGCTCCATCGTCGCAAGTTTCTATTCGACCCGCTCACGACTTTGCCCGTCTGGTCTACAGTGTAATCGTAGCCTTCGGCGAAGATTCGCATGGTTATAGAGTTATAGAACGCATCCTCTTTGATCTTCACGGGCTGCATAGAGAGTATCTGAGGCTGGTCGAGTGCGTTGCGCAACCCCTGGCGCTGGTACGCCTCTATCCAGTAGCGGTGCATCTGGAAAATATTGTCTGTCTCGAATGGACGAGCGCGCTCCCACTTCAAAGAAGACCATGCGGCCTGCAATTCGCCGAAAATGAGACGAGCGCGAGCCTCGAACTGTCCCCATGAAAATTCCGTGTGCTCACGTTCGAAATTGGCGCGAACGGTTGCAAAGTTCGGCTGTATAACGGTCGGGTAATCCGTCCCGACTTCGGGCACATCAGAAGTCAGAAGCGGCCCGCGAGATTCGCGCGTGCCCATCGTAACGGAGCGCACGTACCATTGAAACTCGCCCGATTCTATCTTCGCGCCGCAGAAGGCGCACGCCCCCGTAGTGTCCTGCTGCAAAGCTGCTCCGCAGCGCGGGCAGTGTAGCGCCGTTGCCTGTTGAGGTGTGGGCGAGAGCACGTCGCGTTTTCTCTCCAACAGCCAGCGCTCGCGCACGTAGTAAGCCATGCCATACTTTCTGCCCTGCTGCTCTGTGACCTCCGTGTAATTCGCCTCGAACTCAACCGTAATCTCTACTAGCGGAGTGGCAAGCCCCCGCACGTCCGCAACCTGCATGGAGCCTACTATGATGCCTATGACAGATTGCAGGCCAGGCGGGTTGCGTTGAAGAAGCTGGGCGCGAGCCTCTTCGCTCAAGTATGGCGAGTAAAGGTCAAGAGCATTCTTCCCATGACCGCGCGCGTCGTGAGCTTTGGCGTAAAGCGCGTAGCAGAAGTCCGTGAAGATGATCTCGGAAAAGTTCGGGTCGAAGCGGCGCAGTTGATTGAACTCTTGCTGAAATCCTTGGCGACGACTCGCGCTTGCTGCTGCTCCTCCCCAGTCGAGTGTCGGCGTGATGCCTGTCGCAGTGGACGAGCATGTGGTCTTAGGCGTCTTCGTGGGCTTAACAAAATAGTATATGAGACCGCCTATGACTATGATGTCAACGGGGATGCCTATGGCCGGATATTCAATCGTCAGCCATAGGAGCAGACGAAAGACTAGCCAGACAAGACCTGCTGCGCCTCCGCTGCCTCCGTTATGACCTCCGCTGCTTCCGCCATAAGATTGCCCGCCGCCTACGCGCGCCAGAGTTTCAGAGAACGAAGAGAGAGCGACGAGCGCAAAAGTAGCCAGCGCCGCGCGCGTTGATAATGCGAGCACGCGACCACGCAAAAAATCTCTCTTCTCTGAACGCAGAAGTTTCATTTCAGATCGAAGCGCGGCATGTCCGGCAACTCGTTCGGATTCTCGCCCGTCGGTGGCAAAACTTTCGCCAGCAACTCGCCCATCGCGCGCAGTGATTCAATCAAAGTTTTCATTTGCGGGCGACGACCCGCCTGTCTTAACTCGAAAAGGCGTTCGTTCCATTCAAGCGGCGGCGCGGCCTTCAACACGCCGCGATCCGCAATCAATTCCAAACGCCTTTCAAGCAGCGACAGATAGATGAGTACGCCCATCTCGTTTTCGGTGTTCGCAATCCCCGCTTCATAGAACATCGCCGCCGCGCCCTCGCGCACAGCGTCGGCACGGAATTTCTTCGTCGTCATCAACCTGCGAATTGCGCTCGTGCGCGAAGAGAGGTAAGCGCCCAGAATGAAGAAGAGCAGAACATCAAGCGGAATCCAGTAAAGGTGAAATTCTACGGGCAAGAAGAGCAGGAAGAGAAGAGCCACGAATGCCACGAGCGCACCCGTTAGATAGTCTGCGTGGCGATACGAGCCTGAGCGAGCGCGCACGACTATGACAATCTCTGCGTCCGTTTCTGCCTCAATGTCGCGCACGCATTGAGCCAACTGGTCACAAGCGGATTGATCGAACTCTGTTTGGGCCATGAAGGGAAATCTAGAGATTTTGGATTTTAGATTTTAGATTTTGGATTGAGCAGTTACTCATCTTGAATAGCATATCTTTCATCCTTCCATCTTCCTACTTGCTTTTCATCGCGGCGCTTATCTTTGCACGGCTTGACGGCGTGCGGCAAGTTAGGATGGCTGAAAGTAAAGGATTAGGTCGAGCGCGGATTTGGTGATAAGATTCGCGCTCGTTCCTCATCCCTTCTTATATTCTGCAACTTTGTATTACATCTGGCGCGGCGAGGTGAGCTTGCTCATCAGTTCTTGAAATCTTGCGTCGTCGCGCAAGTTTTTCAGGTTGGGGTCGTGCTCAAAGCATGGGCGGTTCTCGTTGCCAAGAGAGACTGCGCGCGTGAGCCATTCAAAAGCTTCGTCCCGAAATCCTTCGAGCGAGTAGACAGAGGCGAGGGCGTAAGAGATGTCTGGATCAACCTCTGCGTTTCGTTTCACTTCGTCTGTCACTTGCGCCAGAGCCTCTTCATGATTGCCCGTCGCGCTCAGGAACATTGCATAGAATGGGCGAACGCCATGAAGGTTCGGATGTTTCCCTAAAACTTCTCTCATCAAATCGGCAGCCCGTCGAGCGTCGCCCAGATAATAGATTGAGAGAGCGCGGAAAGTTTGTACGAGCGGGTTGTCAGGTTCGCTCTTAGCCGTCTGGTCAAGCTCACTGAGCGCATCTTCAAACTGGCCTTTGAACAGATTGATGAGCGCGCGGTTGTAGCTGACTACGACGTGAGCCGCAGGGTCTAGTTGAACCAGACGATCAAAGCTGCGAAGCGCGCGTTCATATTCTCCGTCCAGACGATGAAGCGTCGCTTTGACAAAATAGACTACGGCCTCGTTCGGCGCATCTCGTCGCGCGCGCGCAACCTCAAGGCGAGCCTTCTGCTTCTCGCCGCGCCACAGGTAGACGAAGATCATCAGCATGCGCGCTTCAATTAGATTCGGGTCAAGCTCCAGCGCTCGGTTGAAAGCCGCTTCCGCACGCGCAAAATCTTCTGCGCCGCCGAAACCTTTGAAGACGCGATTGACGTGACATGCGCCCAATCCATCGTGAGCGAGCGCGAACGAAGGATCAAGCTCAATCGCTTTTTTGAAATGAGCAATCGCCGCGTCGCAATCTTCCGGCGAGACCGTGCGGAAGATGAAGCGCGCGAATAGGTCGCGCCCGCGCAAGAACTCTTCGTAAGCTTCTGCGTTGTGCGTTGATGGTTTCGCCACGCGCTCCTGTTCGTCAGGGCTTAATTCAAGACGAAGGCCGTCAACAATACGTTGCGCTATAGTGTCCTGCACTACGAAGATGTCGCTCGCAGAAGCGTCAATGCGGTCGCTCCAGAGAATGTCTCCGCTCTGAACATCCAGCAGTTGCGCAGTGACGCGAAATCGCTCGCCCGCGTGCATGAAGCCTGCTGATAGAACTGAGTTGACGTTCAATTCGCGCCCTGCATCGCGCGGGTCAACGGGCTGTCCCTGATATTTAGCGATGACGGAAGAGGGACGAACGACGAGCGAGCGCAGTCTGGCAAGTTCTGTGATTACAGCATCGGCCAGAGAGAATTCATAAAAATTGGACGCAGGGTCGTTGTTCAAATTTTTGAAAGGTAAGATTGCTATGCTCTTTTTCTCTATGCTAGTGCCCATGCTTGTGTTCATGGGCGTCAGGTGAAGTTCCTGCGAAGTATGCTGCGCGGAGGCTGCGCGCGTGACCTCTGTGGGCGAGCTGGAATCTGAGCCTGTGATTGAGCGCAGCCACCTGACAGCTTTAGAAACTGGATTCGAGCTTGCCAGATGGCGCGGCGCGAACGGCGCGGCCTCTTCCGTAAATGCGCCCGCGCTCACTTCATTCATCACGCTCTTCAACTCGTCACGAAACTCCGTAATCTTCTGATAACGATCTTTCGGCTCCTTAGCCATCGCGCGATCCAGAATCTGTTGAAGACGCGGCGGCACAGGCGTCGGACGAGCCTCAGCGAGCGGCTTCGGCACGTGATGCATCACGGCGTAGCGAACCTCCACGCTCGTCTTGCCGTGAAAAGGCCACGTGCCCGTCAGCATCTCGTATAAAAGCACGCCCGTAGAAAAAATGTCCGCGCGCGAATCAACACGATCGCCGCGCGCCTGCTCAGGCGCTGCATACGTGGCCGTACCGTAAGGCACTCCGACTTCCGTCAACTCCGTGTGATGAATGGCGGCGGCTTGCGCGCTCTCTTCATCAAGAAGCTTTGCAAGGCCGAAATCAAGAATCTTCACTTGGCCTGAGTCCGTGACCATCACGTTGTTGGCCTTGATGTCGCGGTGAATGATGCCCTGGGCGTGCGCGGCTACGAGCGCGTCGGCGGTTTGAATCGCAAGCGAAAGAGCACTCTTTAATTCGAGCGGGCGGCCTGCTACAAGTTGGCGCACGTTTCGGCCAGCTACGTACTGCATGACTATGAAATACTTGCCGTCCACTTCGTCGAAATCGAAGATGGTGCAGATGTTGGGATGGTCAAGTGAAGAAGCGAGTTTGGCTTCGCGCTCAAATCGTTTGAGATTAACTTCCTTGACGGTCAATTCCTGCGGCAGAACTTTGACGACCACTGTGCGGCCTAGCTTCTGGTCTGTTGCTTTGTAAACAGTCCCTTGCCCGCCCGCGCCGAGCTTTTGAGTGATGCGATAGCTCTTGAGAGTCTGGCCGATCATTGGGGCAGGTATTTAACTCCCAAAGAGGCACAAACTGCAAATTAAATTTTTAAGAAAGAGAAATGAAAGAGGATAAAGAGCAAGGATGAAGGATGAAAATGTAATCATTCAACTCATCTTACGCGGAATCTAGATTTCAGCCCACGAAAGTGGGCGGCAGAATAAAGCCCAGTGCGTTAGCGCTGGGTTAGCGTTAGCAAAAAAGATAATCAAGCCCGCGTAAGCGGGCGACAGAGCGTGGTAACCGTAGGGCTGTCGCTATCTTCGATAGCTCTATTTTGTTCTTTCAACGCTATCCCCAGTGCTTACGCACTGGGCTTTATTCTGCCGCCCACTTTCGTGGGCTTTATGTCGTCTTACTACTTCCGCCTTGCGCTTCACCCCCCGCGCGTTGCTCCTGACAAAATAGCTCGCGCGCGTGTCATGAGCGCAGCACGATAGTTTTGGGCGTTTCGTTCGGAAGCGCTCGGCGACCATGTGACGCGCGGTTGCTGTAATCGTCTGCCGTGCGATTCCGTTTCTACGCGCATCACGTAAGTCTTGTGCGTGCGCGGGCAGTAGAGCACCAGGCGAAAGCCGGATACATCCCCGCGCGCACGCGTGCCTGTGAATAGAACTTCCTCGCAGCCGTCAGCATCCGCGTCAACAGTCTCCGAACTCCATTTCGCGCCATTGAAATTTGGAATGTCCAGAGGCGCGTGTGCAGAGACACGATAGCTGCGCCCCTGTCGCTCCATCTCGAAAAGATGAGTCGTGCCAGATTCTCTCTCATCATGCAGCGCGACAATCGCTGAATCGTTTCCATCTCTAACCACGCGCACATCGCTGACCGCGCCATGATGCGAAACCGATTCAACAAAGCGTCGTGCGCTTTCAAGAGAGAGTAGAGCGGAAGCAGAAGGCTTCGCTGGCGCTGGCGTCGCTGTCGCTGAGTCAGCCGTCGCGTTCGATTCGTTAGAAGCAACAGTTTGCTCTGCGGTCTCGGCTTGCGTCGGGCGCGCTGTCTCGCCGCTTCTGCCCCAGACGAAGAAGAGCAACCCTAGCGCGGCTATCATCATGAGCGGAGTGACGGCGCGGAAGACAAGGGAGCGTCGGCTGGTGACGGACGCGACCATAGAAGCGAAAGGCTGAATCTCTTCGACCTCGCGTTCGGGCACAACTATGCTTCGCTCTAAAAGCAGGCGCGCGGCTGCCGCGTCGCGCGGGCGGTCTGTCGGTCGCTTCGCAAGAAGAGTGTGAACGGCCAGCGCAAGTTTGCGCGGCACGTCTTCACGAAGGCGCGGAAGAGGCGGAGGCGCTGCCGTAGCCTGCTTGACAAGAACGGCGGACGGCAAAGGGTCTGTGAAAGGAGGCCGACCTGTGAGCATCTCGTAAACCAGAACGCCGAGACTGTAAAGATCACTCTGCGCGCCCACACGTTGCCCCATGCACTGCTCCGGCGACATGTAGCGCGGCGTGCCAACAATCACGCCTGAGCCAGTGGTTGCGTGCGTCGCAGTCACTTCCGAAGTTGTCGAGGCGAGAACTTTGGCAACTCCGAAATCGAGCACGCACACTCCCTTTTCAGTGAGCATTATGTTCGACGGCTTCAAGTCGCGGTGAATGATGCCAAGCTTGTGCGCTTCGCTCAGCACATCGCAAATCTCTCCGGCCACTCGCACGGCTCTTTCAGGCGTGAATCGCCCCTCGCGCGCCAGAGCTTCCGATAGCGTAGAGCCTTCTACGAACTCCATAACAATGAAGTGACGCCCGTCGGGCAGAACCCCTGCGTCGAAGATCATGGCCGCGTTCGGATGACGCAGCTTCGCCATAGTACGCGCCTCGCGCATGAAGCGGTCTGTCACGTCCGGGTCTGAGACGAATTCCGATTTGAGAACTTTGATTGCGACGGGACGTTCCAGGCCAAGATGCCTTGCAAGGTAAACAGCGCCCATGCCACCTGAGCCGATTTCGCGTTCGACCTCGAAGCGACCGGCGATAATCTGGGGGACTTCCATGACTGAAAACCTTCTTTCGGGAGAGAAAGGCGAGCACGTGCTGTCTCTCTGCGATTTGCGCTTCTTGGTGGCGGGCGAGGGAAAACTCAGTAGGCACGCGCCTTCTAGAGACAGTGCGGCTTCAGATTGATTCTCTAACTCGTGAACTTTGGGAGAGGGAAAATTCCGGCGAACCCGGATGCCTGCACAGTTTATCACTTTTGCCATATCAAGCAAGTTTTTTGGTAATGGGTCATTTTCATCAGGAGCGCAAAGAGATTGAGTGCTTGCACATAGATATTTTGTTCAATAGTGAAAATGACACGCCACCTCATTTTCATTGTTGAATAAAAGTCATGATTCGTTAGCGTGGAATGCAGAGATGAGGTGATATATATACCAGATAAGCAGGATGATTATGATTAGAACTTGTATAGCTATAACAAATCCAATGGTAGCTCTACGTTCCATGTCGTCAATTATAAAGGTCAATCGCTAAAAACAGATTGATTTGCTTAACGTATTAGAATATAGTCCCGCGCCTCAAGCGGTAATATGCATGAAATGTTTCTCTAGATCTTCTCATTCTCAAGTAGGAAGACATCTAATCGAGGTGATGAAATGAAAAAAGGGCTTCAACTGATTGCGTCAACTTTGTTGTTAATAGTTGCTCTTAACGTGCCTTCATACGCGTGGGGCAACGGAGGACATATGGCAGTGGCGTTTGTTGCATATCAGAAGCTCACGCCGCAAGTACGCAGTCGAGCAGATGCGCTTGTACGCTTGAACCCTAGATTCAGTATATGGCTTACAATGATTCCTCATGGAACTCCCGCGGCTAAAAAGCGAATGATGCTTTTTATGATCGCGGCCACTTGGGCTGATCAGATAAAGCACGATAATGAGCATCATGCTGACGGGCCGGATGGCGGAGACAGACCTCCAAATGACGGTACGGCTGCACAGAATATTGGCTACACAGATATGGCAATGCACAAGTACTGGCATTTCATAGATCAACCTTTTTCGCAGGATGGGACGCCATTACAGAACCCGCCTGAGCCGAACGCAGAGACTCAGATTACAGCCTTTCGTGCGGTCCTGTCCTCCAATAGCCCGGAGTTATTAAAGTCATATGATCTGGTGTGGCTTCTGCACTTGATGGGCGATGTGCATCAACCGCTACACTGCACAAATAGATTTAGTCACGGCCAGCCGAACGGTGATAATGGCGGCAATCTGGTTAAAGTATGCAACCCCCAATGTGGAAAAAATCTGCATTCTTTTTGGGATGACCTGTTTGGGACAAGTTCTAATCCTGCTCCTGCTATAACAGTAGGGCAAAACCTGCCACAAGCCCCTGCAAATCTTGCCGGTAATCTGGACGTAGCAACTTGGATAGCAGAAAGTTTCGAGGCAGCTAAAAGTCAGGTCTACAAGAATCCTCCCATTGGGAATGGAGCGGGGCCATTTACAATAACCGCGGCGTACCGCAACGCTGCCCTCAGGTTGGCGAAGCAACGCGTTGCCTTGGCAGGTGCTCGGCTGGCAAACATTCTGAATAATGAATTGAGGTAGTATCCAAAGAGCGACCTGTCTTAAATCACTGTTCCCTTAAGAAATTTTAGAAGAGTATGAAGGGCTAACGCTTGAATGTCTTCAAGCGTGTATTCTGTTCGCCACAGAATGACTGTTTTGAGAATACCTTAACCAAGTCTTACAATCTTCCAATGAAAGATGTACAGGAAGTTCTGGCGCGGTTGCGCGAATCGGAATTCCGCAGCCGCGTGCATCTGCGTAAGAAGGAGTTGGATTATCTAAACAGTAAGGGGCTGGGCACCGTTCTCAAACATGCAGAGGAATTCATCGAAAAGCGGCTAGCGCCCGCGTCGCCTGTCAATGATGGGAAGCAGACGCCTTGGCGCAACCATCCGGTGTTCGTGGCGCAACACGCGACGGCGACCTGTTGCAGAGGTTGTTTGCAGAAGTGGCACGCTATTCCGAAGGGGCAAGAGCTAACGACTGAAGAGAAGCGTTACGTTATTGAAGTAATCAAAGCGTGGCTGTCGCAGTACGAGTCGGTCTCAAAAGAACTTGGTGCTCATCGAGCGGCGCGTCACGCCTGAAGAATTGTTCCAAGGCCAGCCGCGTCTCTGATAGCAAGCCTTTCATCGTCCAGTCAAGTTTATTACGGAGCACCTGCGCGAAAGCGTTCGACAGATTCTAGCGTCTGCGATGCCTACGAACGCATTCTAGTATAACGTGAGTTCGATATAAGAAAGAGAAAGACGAAAAGGAGAGAGATGTCCACGAAACTACACGAAAACGAGCTGTTCTATTCGTGTCGTTTAGTGTGATGCGCGTGGATAATTCATTCGCTCCTATCTCTTCATCGCTTATATCGAACTTGCGTTAGTATATGAGAATCCGTGAATTCTCTGGTATAACTCTAATGTTTTCCAGTCTAATCTTATGATCGTTATGCGCTAAAGCGAGAAAGAAGAGATCAGATGAAATATTCACGTAGAAGCATCAAGATAGTCGCCGTCATGCTCGTTTGCATCCTGACGGCGCTCGCGCAAGTGCCGGGAAACTTGAAGCACTTCGACAATAGCGGACTGTCGTTCGATTACCCGAATGGATGGACGCTAGATGACCACAGCAGTTCGGACGCGCAGCAGTTGACTCTGTCACGCAATGATAGCGTGGCGCAGATCACTCTATTCGCGCATAGAGGCACTGTTGACACGCCAGAAAAAGTGGCGCAAGCGAAAACCAAACTCATTGACCCGTACATAGCCTACATGTCCAGACAATTTGAGCAGATGGGAGCGCACCCCACGCAATCGCCTGCCACGCTTGAGATAGGTGGTGCACAGGCAGAGGGCGTGCACATACGCGCCGTGTTGGAGAATGAGCCTGGAGAAGCCGGTATCTACTGGCTAGTGCTCAACAAGCGTCTGGTCGTGCTGACCATCTTCGGCCCGGATCAGGCTATCAAACAGGTAGCCAGCGCATGGGACACAGTTCGCAATAGCATACGCATTGTAGGAAACATTCCAGCGCCCAGACCATCGCCCTCGCTTCAACCTTCGCCCAGCCCTTCACCCAGATAGTCTGAGTGCCGACTGTAAGATCGAGTTGAGAAGGCTGCTTCCAGTTGAGCAGTTTACCAATAATTAAGTGAAGGAGAATTCTATTGTCTAACGTAACTGCCACGCGACCCGCTGCTACAGAACACGCGCCCTACTATGAAAAATATATTGTGCTTGTTCCCGAAGGCGATGTCGTCGCCACTCTGACTGAGCAGCTAGACGACATGCTTGTTCTCTTGCGCGGCCTGTCGGAAACTCAGGCAGACTCGCGCTACGCGCCCGACAAGTGGAGCGTCAAGGAGGTAGTCGGCCACGTGATAGACACCGAGCGAATCTTCAGCGAGCGCGCCTTCCGCTTCGCGCGAAACGATCCGACGCCGCTTCCGGGTTTCGATCAGGACGAATATGTTCGCGCAGCAAATTTCGGCAATCGTAAACTGAGCGACCTGGTGGATGAGTTTGAGCAGGTGCGGCGCTCCAACCTTTGCTTGCTTCGCTCGCTGGAACGGGACGCATGGCTGCGGCGCGGCGTGGCGAATGAAATGGAGGTGAGCGTGCGCGCCATTGCCTACATCATCGCCGGGCACGCAACACATCACGTGCAGATTATTCGCACCAGATATTTATAATGCTGGAATTAAATCGAAACTGAAAGGAGCTAAAGCAAGATGAGATTAAGGCTAGCCCTGGCGTTTTCGTTAGCAGCAGTAATGCTCACCTCTATAGGCGGAGCATTGATGAACGGGAAAATTTCACTGGCAGCATCCACTTCTGCTCCTAGAACCTCTTTCATAGGGACATGGCGCACGACCTGGAAAAACGTTGACGGGCGCACCGGTTCAGCGCCTGTCATAGTGAAAACGGATTCGTCCGGTGCCAACGCGCTGGACGGACTTGTAGAAATGGAAGGCCCGGACGAAGTGATGTCGGGCAAACTCTCGACCGATGGGAAAACATGGTCTGGAGATTGGTGGAATGCCAAAGGCGAGAAAGGAACGTTTAAGTTTACCTTAACAGGCAACGCGAGGTTCGAAGGCAGCTACACGATAGAAGGCCATGACGGCAGCTTCAGTTGGAACGGCACAAGGTAGATGATGAGCTTGGAAACAGAGCGGCTGCTGTTGCGCGAGTGGCGCGAGGAGAGCGACCTGAACCTTTACGCGCAGATGTGCGCAGACCCGTTGGTGATGCGCTACCTCTCGCCGGAAGGCAAGACGCTGACACGCGCAGAGACGTGGCGGCAGATGGCCTTTATCATAGGTCACTGGCAATTGCGCGGCTACGGCCACTGGGCTGTTGAAGAGAAGGCGAGCGGAAGACTCATAGGGCGCATAGGATTCCTCAACCCGGAAGGCTGGCCGGGGTTCGAGATAGGCTGGACGCTGGCTAGAGAATCATGGGGCAAAGGCTACGCTACGGAAGGAGCAAGGCGCGCGCTCGAATATGCGTTCACAGAGATGGGAAGAGAACACGTCATCAGCCTCATTCACCCGCAGAATAAGAACTCAATCAGAGTGGCCGAGCGGTTGGGCGAGAAGCCGGAAGGCGAGACTGAGGTGAGCGGAATAGGAGTTTTAATCTACGGCATCTCGCGCGATACGTGGCTCGCCGCACGATAGATCATCAAAGAGCGGGGGCAAGCCCGCCTTCCTTACCTGTGAGACACTCATAGTTGAGTAGCAGAAATCAAAGCGCTCAACTTTCATAACCTCACAGGTCAGGAAGGCGGGCTTGCCCCCGCTCTACGCAATTGCTCTTAACTACTTTATTTCAATCTGTCCTCACTGGCTGCTGTTCTTGTAATAGACCTGCAAATCTCTTTCGCCAGTGATGAGCCAGCGCCCACCCACGCGCACGAGCGTGAGCTTCTGTTGGACTGAGCCATTAGAATATTTCTCTTCGCCCGAAAACTCCCACGTCTTATCTAACACAACTGTGGCGCGCTCGCCCGATGGGTCTGGCGTTATCTTTATGTTGCTGAGCTTCACGTCGAGCGAGTCGTAAGCGTCGAACGCTTTCTGACGATCCGCGCGCACGCGGCTTGAACTGACATTAGATAGCTGGTAGTAGCTTTCGAGCGTGTCAGTGTAGTAGCTCATGTGCGCGCCTATGTCGCGCGCGCTAGTCGAGGCAGCCCAGTTATTCAGCGTCGCAGTGACCTGCTGGCGTATCGCAGCCTCATCAATGGGCGATGGTGTAGGCGAAGGGCTGGTGCGCGTATTTGCGTTCGTCACGTTGCGCCCGTTCGCGTTCATTGCGCCGTTCTGATTGCTGCTGGCTGCGCGATTGCTCTCCCTGAAATAGACCCACGCGCCGATTGCGCCGAGAGCCAGCAGAAGAATGATGACGAGCGTGGAGAGAATTATGACTATGCCTCGATTCGAGGAGCGAGGCGCTGCCTGCGGTTGTGCTGGCGTCTGGTACAAAACGGGCGGCGGCAGCGGTACTACTGGCGCAGCTTTTATGCGGTCTGATTTGAAAGACGGAGTTGTGGGAGGCGGAGCAGATGGCGGCATCACTTCGGTCGGCGGCGGCTCGTTCTGAGAACTAATGACCGTAGCCTCCAGGTCATGTCCGCTCACACCGACGAGAGGCATGCCGTCCTGAAGACAGAAACGCAGCGTGTCATCCGTGTACGTGCTCTGACATTTCGGGCAGCGTCTCATTCTATAAAGGCAAAAGTAAAAAGGTAAAAGGAAAAAGTTCGGACAAAAGCATTTTAATAGGAAGAACGGTTTCCGCCTTCCTTTTGCCTTTTACCTTTTTACTTTTGCCTTCTGAAAATCACTCCTCACTCCAATTCAGATTCCTTTTACGAGGCGCACAACCCACCAGACCATGACGAGCGCGAGCAAACACCACGTCATCTCCTTAGTCAGGCGCAGGCGCGCGAACCCGCGACGAATGAAATCTAGCCGGAGCAGCGTCGCTGCCGCATTGGCCCACGCCAGCACGCCTGCCAAAAAGAGCAGAGGGCTGAACGGATTGTATTCGATTGCGCGCCACAGATGCCCGTGAGCTATGGCGCAGAATGCGTGAGTCATGCCGCAGCCCGGACAGCGAAGCCCCGTCAACGCGCGAAACGGACAGAGTATCAGACCAGCTTCGTCCGATGGCTGCCATAGCGCGCTCACTATGAAGATAGCAGACATGCCGAACAGTAAGAGCCACGCGCGCTCGGTCTCTGAGAAAGAGACGCGGGG
>MNJR01000099.1:23656-71281 GCA_001920415.1 Acidobacteria bacterium 13_1_20CM_3_53_8
CCCTCGCGTCTCCGCGTCTCCGCGTCCCCGCGTCTCCGCGTCTCGTTCTGCACGTTCGCGCTCATCTTCTTCCCGCAGCGTCCCAGATTTTGTTCAGTTCGGTCTGCATCATGAAGAGACTTACAACGCCAAGTCCTACGACCGCCAGGACGAGCGAGATTACGGAGATGTCGTTGCGCGGCAGCCCCGCGCGATCCTGCATCTCCAACATCAACTGCGGGTACTTGTAGTGAAGATAGATAAGATAGAGTCCGCATGTGACCAGCGCAAGCACGAGGTCAAGCCCCGGATTGATGTCCTCGCGTCCTAGAGAATTTTTTATCTCGGTCATGATGGTGTACCACCACCAGATAGCGTAGATACCGCAGGTGATTATAGAGAATACTATCACCATGATGGGGTCTCGATTCTCGCCTGCTGCGTAGAGTCCAGCGCGCGCTCCTCCGCCCGCATACTGCATTCCGTAAGAGGGATCGCCGTAAGGCGGATTCTGCGGAGGCGCGTAACCGCCAGGAGCCTGAGCGCCCGGCGGCGGCGCGGTAGCAAAGGGCTGCGAGCTTGCCTGCCCGCCAAACTGTTTTCCGCAATTAGTGCACACGCGAGCCGCATCGTCGTTCGGCTGGCCGCAATTTGTACAATAGATCATCTGTCGAGTTGCTCCTTATTGAAAAAAGTGAGCAGTAAGCAGTGAGCAGAGAGCAGTAGATTTATTGAGCGTTCATGGTTGAGTAATCCAATTCAATCCAGCAAGCCTCTCAACCTCTTCCTTACTGCTTACCGCTCACTGCTTACTGACTACCGTCTACTTCATCTATTCATTCGCCACGTTAGGAATCCAGAAAAGCTGGCCGTCAACTGTCACCTGACGAAGACCGCGCGAAGGCAGTTCGCTTTCGTTCAGTCCGAGGAAAGTGAAATGCGGCATGTCGCTCTTGACCGTCTGAAACCAGCCGTGCGCTGCCAGTATGCGCCGCACCCGCGCATTTCCAAACTCGGCCACGTCCAGAGCAAGCATAGAGATGTGCTGCGAAGCGCCGGGCGCGGCCACGGAATAGAGAATTGA
The DNA here is from genome assembly GCA_001920415.1 of Acidobacteria bacterium 13_1_20CM_3_53_8. Classification (GTDB taxonomy): domain Bacteria; phylum Acidobacteriota; class Blastocatellia; order Pyrinomonadales; family Pyrinomonadaceae; genus 3-1-20CM-3-53-8. Next base: position 24,720 of record MNJR01000099.1, read on the forward strand.
TTTTGAAAAATCGCGGCTGAAGAAGATACCACGATCTTCAAGGCGTAGAACCCCGGCAACCTGATCGTGAATTGGAAGCGCGCGAAGATGATTCACCTCTTCAGCGCTCAAACGCCCGCGCCCTCTCCAGTATTCAAGCGCTGGAAAGAAGCGCGAGTTCCATAATCTTACAGTGTCCTGAAAGCTTCTTCGCGCAGCTTCAGAGCCGCCGCGAGGCGTAATGGTCAAGCCTTGCCGCGCAGCATCTTCGCGCGCGGCCACGAGCGCGTCCATAGCAGCGCGCTGCAACTCTATGCGCGTTCCACCGACTATAGCAGAAACCGGCTGCGCATCGGTCTGAAAACGCGCGACCTCCACTTCACTCGTGAACATGCAAACGGGCGGAACGCGCACGCTCTGTGTCGCCATGAATATTGCGCCGTACTCTCTGAGTATACGGCTCGCCACAGCATCTTCGCGCGGGCAAGCATCCTCTACGCGCATCCCGCGCGACCTCATCGCTTGCTCAAGTGCCGTGAAGAAGAGCGCTGCGCGCGGCTGGCCGAAAGCCATTGGAGAATTCGTCTCCGTCACGCCTCGCCCCATCGTTTCGGGATTCGCTGCGCCACTGTTTGCGCCCACCGCATTCTCATTTCTGTTAGATACACTCGTGCCCACGCGTCGCTCGCGTGTAGAGTTCGCGTCTGATTGAACCTGCCCGACTCGTGCCCACGCGCCACAGGCTGCGAGCGCGCATGCGCTAAAAAAGAGCAATGCTCGCGCCTTAAGGGGAAGCGGGAGCCTCAGACTTGTGCGCAGATTTTTAGACGGCAATCTGGAATCTCCGATTTTATTCGGACTGCTTGAAAATCAAGAGCGTACATCAAACGGCGCTCAAACAATTTCCATGAATCCGCCGAGGCGCATCATAAAGGCTCGCATCGCGCGCGGTCAACGCGCACCAGAGTTCAAGCGAAGAGTCAGAACGGAAATTGATAAGAGACTGCGATTGATATTTCATAGGACGGGACGCGCTCGCCTGAGTTACAATTATCTGAAAGCTTATGAGCGTGTCCAGGCTATTCAGCGAGACGATTGCCATGTATCGCAAGCACGGGTGGCAGTTGAAACGTGCGCTCTTACGCCAAGAAACGCGCGCTCGATTGAGCGGCGAAGCAGCAGAGCTTTTCAATGACGCGAGCCAAATGGATGCTGATATTGATGCGCTTTGGTTTGCGCGAGCATCGCATGGCACGCGCGAGGCCTGGGAGTTGCGGCTGATGGGAGAGCCGCCTTACGCACTTTTCGAGACGTTCGAGCAGGACGAGGCCGAAGAGGATAGAGAAGACATGAGGCGCGAGATGGAAGCGCGCCTCAGAGATTATGCAGCCGGGCGCGCTCAGTCGTCCTGACCCATCTTGACGGGAATCTCCATGCGCTGTCCGTCGCGCACAACCACAACTTTCACAGTGCTTCCGGGCGCGGCGCGACCTATGCGCGCTCTTAATTCACCGGTTGTACGAATCGGTGTGTCGTTAAAATCTGTAATTATATCGCCGTCGCGCAATCCTGCTATGTCAGCCGGACGGTTGCGCCTGACCTCTATCTGAATACCGTAAGTGTTCGAGTTGGGAATCTGCACCCTGTCGAAATCAGAGATGCCCAGATAACCCTTCGGCAGGCTGCTAGCCACAGCATCGAGACGGCTGTTCTCTTCCTGCGAGACAGTAGTCATCTTCGCAGTCTTCGTCTCGCCATCGCGTATGAAAGTCACATCAACGCTCTTTCCAATTGGCGTCATGGTGAGAAGGTTAATCATCTCATCCGCAGTCCTGACCGTGCGGCCATCGAAGCCTGTGATGATGTCGCCGCCAACAAGACCGGCTCTGTCTGCGGCGGAACCCGGCGGCGATATTGAGTCGAATGTGCCGCCGCCATCAGCGTTCTTGAACTCGTTGACGCCTGCGTATGATCTGGGCGCGCTGGCAACTGCTGCGGGGCGACGCCCTCCCAAGTTTACGCGAAGCGGTAGAATGCTTCCGCCCGCCATCGTTGCGAGCGCCACACCTATTATAGGCCAGATGAACCAGGGCCTGCGGCGGCGTTTTCGCCTGTAAGCAGGCCACTCTGCGCACGTCGCGGTACCATTGATAGCACGCCCGCGCGCGTCTCTTGCTATAGCGCCCCAGTACGGCATCTCGAAAGGCGCTTGCGTCCGGTTCTGCGGATTTGCAGTTGCTCGACCAGCCGCCTGCGAGTAGGGCAGACGTACGGTCTCTGTATATTCGGCCACGCCTTCGCCTAACCTGTGCCCGCACTGTCGGCAGAAGCGCATCTCTGGCGGCATCGCCGCCTGACAATTCGGACAAGTGTTGGTCGAACTCTGCGTTTGCGAAGAGCCGCGCTCGTCTTGTTGGGATTCTGGCTGCATAAGATTATTAACTTTCAGTAAGGGCGCGAGAGCTTTTGCGCCGCTCAATTCTACCTTGTATCGTTATACGTCGGTAGGCGCGGCGTGGTTGCATGCACTTGATGCCCTGCTGTGATTTCCGTTTCCGTCACAGACCCTTGTATATTACAGCTAAAATATAGTGTCGGAAAGCTTCAGAGGCTACAGGCCGAAGTGCGGCACGAAGCGTGCTAGCGAACGAGAATAGATGCCCGATGCTAGCTCCAGCGTTGCTCGAATGCCGAAGCATCATCGCCAGCGCGTAATTTATTTGAAAAGCAAGCGAGCAGATGTTACGGGTTTGAAATTGGCTGTTAACTCCCTCTCGTTCGGCGCGTAGCGAATTTTCTAAAAGAAAGCGTGGTAAAAAATTAGGTGGAAGTAACAAAAGCCCTCGCAGCATTGCAACCGCTTTACGGCAAAGACAACGTGGAGGTAATAACACGCAACGGCACGCGCATACGTGGCATAGTGCGCAGTATGAAGACCACGCAGGCGCTCACAAAACCCAGCGTCAAGATGGAGCGCGCCGACGGCGAGATAATCAAAATTCACTTCACAGACATCATAGAGATAATTGACCATAACCCGGCGGCAGACGCGGCGAAGGGAAACGGGTGAAAAAAAGAAAGGCAAAAGTAAAAAGGTAAAAGGCAAAAGGAAGGCTGAAACCACCTTTAATAAAGACAGCTTGTCCTGTTTCTATTAAAGCGCTTTGTCCTAACTTTTGCCTTTTACCTTTTTACTTTTGCCTTTCCTATCTTTCCTTCCAGCCATGTGTCTATGAATTCGGCAATCTTCTCGTTGCGGAAGGCGAAGTAGCGTTCGCGCTCCTTTAGGGGCGCGCGCAAGAGGGCGCGGCGGAAAGCCTGAAAGCAATCGTCCGTGCAGTCGTGCAAAACTTTCTGAAGTTTAGCGCGCAGGCGTTGGTCGCTAACCGTGGCGGTGAACTCCTGCATCCAGCGAAAGGCTGCTTCGGGTGCTATAGAAGGCAGCAACTCGTAGCGAGAGGGTTCGGCGCGAACTTGGTGCGCAAGTTCGCGGTTGGCGCGGGCTATACGGTCTAGCGCGCCGTCGTCTTCCGTCCCGACCCAGACAGTCCCAACGATAGTCAGCACCTCGCCCGTTTTCAAGTCGAAGTACTGGCCGATCTCCGGCAATTCCGTCTCAATCGCAGCTATCAGCGCTTCCCTGTCAATCTCTTCCCACTTCATGCGCTATCTCGGAAATATTGACCCATTTATCCATTGAATCAATGAAACAACGAGCAAATGAATCAATCTTCATCATTTGTCTTGAATCCGGCTTTTGCTATAGTACAATTATCTTGGCAGAAATGCTTGCGCCCGTCTAACGGGGCGCATCTTTTCGGGAGAGAAAACTTTGAGAATGACGATGGAAGATTTCGGGGCGGGAGTTGTGAGCGTTTGGGAAGGTCTTCGCTCGACTACGCGCATCCTTATCGTCAACGCCTTGCAATCGTCTAGCGCGAATGCGAACGCGGCGACTCGCAGCGGCGCGGTCTATGACGCGCGCTCCGACTGGGAGTTGAGCCGCCTGCTTGCAGCGCTCGACGCGCGAGCGGCTGACGACGAGTCTTCTTTGAGCACTGAGCAGGCGGGTCGTCTCAAACACATGGCAGAGACGACAGCCGCAGTCTTGCAGGAGCGCGCGCAATCTGCGGAAGTCTTCGCGCAACTCGTGGAGCGCGCCGTGCGACGGCGCGACTACGCGCGCGTTGATCGTCTGGCCGACGCGCTCTCGGCTCGTTTCGCGCCCGGCGAAATCTGCGAACTGGCGCGCCAGCCCAGCGCGGTCTCGCGCGCACTGGCTCACGAAGCCCTCGCGCAAGCTCCGACCGCAGCGCTCGTTGCTCTTCTGGCAGACCCTGTTGATGCAGTCATCGCGCGCGAGGCGCTTGAGCGCCAGGCCATTGAGTTTGACTCGGAAGACGCGCGCCAGTTCCTTAACATGCTGGAACAGATGGAAGCCGAAGAGGATTTCTGAAACGGCGGCTCAGGTTTTTAAACTTAATGATGAAAGAATAAAGGCTGGCGATTCGTGTTTCGCCAGCCTTTCTTACTACTCAAAACTTTCATATCGCGTTCTAGCGTTTACGTCTGAAATAATCAGAGCCTCGCACCATGTGCACCGGACAGAAGCGACGAATCATCTGAAAATCTTTAACGTTATCCATTACCAACAACGCTCCAGCACGGCGCGCAGTCCGCGCAATCAACACGTCACGAACAATGCGATGTTTCTCTGTTGCGGGAAGTCGCGGCGTCAAACCACCATGCTTTGATTTCAGCCCACGCAGCAATGAGTTTAGAACTTTACCGGCCAGCCACCAATCTTCACCCGTAGGTACAAGTAATCTTCCTGTTTTTTCATATGTGTGTCGCGCTGCATCCCAACGCTGCAATTCAGATTTGTCTAGTGCCCCTGCCGTTAATTCTTGCAGGACAACCGCAGACATAATAAAACCGGCGGGAACTTCCGCCGGTCTGTATGCAATGAAAATGGATGTATCGAACGTTATTCCCGGCATACGCTCAATTCTTCACGCGCTGGTGGTGGTTCTCATAAGTCTTCTTCCACGCGATGAGCGTCAACTCTTCAGCCGTCAGTTCACGCTTTTTTCGGCCACGTTTGGAAGCTGAAGTCTTACCTGTGCCTTTGCCGTTCGCACCGTTGCGCGATGAATTAGATTTCTTAGAACTCGTACCCTCTTTTTTTCGCGCCATCTCTTTACCTAACCTTTCAAGAGACCGCCGCAGTTTCGCGCTGGCCTATCTCTCGCAATCTCGCCAAGACCTGCTCGATTAACCAGTTCGGAGTTGAAGCTCCTGCTGTGACGCCGACGCGCTCTACCGCTTCAAGGTCTTCCGGGTTGATCTCGGCTGCGGTCTCGATTAGAAAACTTTTCTCGCATTGCTCTTTGCAGACCGCAAGCAGCTTGACACTATTGGACGAGTGGCGACCGCCTATGACGTAGAAGGCGTCAACCTCGCCCGCAAGCGCGCGCGCAGCGTCCTGACGGTCGCGCGTGGCAGAGCAGATTGTGTTGATGACCTGCGGCTCTGCGTCAGCTTTTGCGCGAACGGCCTCTGCTACATCAAGAAAAGTTTGCAGCTTGAGCGTTGTCTGCGAGAGAACAATCGGGGCGTGAAGTGTGGGAAGGTTTGCGACCTCGCCAGCATCTCGTACCACGTAAGTGTTGCTAGGGGCGTAGCCTATGACGCCAATCATCTCAGGATGATCTGGATTGCCCGCGACCACAACGTCGCGCCCTTGAGCAGCCGCGCGCTCGGCCAGTTTCTGAACTTTGGTCACGAATGGGCAGGTCGCGTCAATCACGCGCGCGGCTCTCGTTTCAAGCTCGCGCTGAACCTCCGGCGTCACGCCATGCGCGCGAATCACCGCGGTCACATCCGTGCTAGCCTCGCCGGGCGCGTTAATCGTCCTCACGCCTTCGGCTTCGAGGCGCTGCATCTCCTGCGAGTTATGTATCAGCGCGCCCAGAGATCGCACGGTAGAGCCTTCGGCGAGCGCCTCTTCAACCATGTCAACGGCACGCTCCACACCGAAACAGAAACCATATTCCTCAGCTAACAAGACTTCCATACTTTTCCTTCAAAAATCAGACGTTAAAACAGTCTGGAGTCAGATTGATTTTCGATTTTGGATTTTAGATTGGAAGAAGCGCAAAGCTTTCAATCGAAAATCGCAAATCAACCAGACTCTAGACTGTTTACCAGCATCTGTTTTTATGTTGCGTCAGCAGAAGTTTCAGTCGTTGTAGAAGTGGCAGAGCTTTTCTCACACTTTTGCCGCCACTCCTCGCGCAGGCGATCTGAAGCATTGACGCGCTCCTCAATCCAGCCCAGTTCTTTATCAGCAAACCATCTGACGCAGCCCCAGAAATTCTTTTCAACCTCAGCAAGCTTGTGCGCTATGTCCTGTGGCAGTACAGCGTATGTTGTGTCGTTAATAAAATGCACGGCGTCGCACACAGGATTGCCTGTATTGTAACGCGGGTTCTTCTCGTCCGTCATCTCTCAAAAACCTCCTTACGGAAAGCCAAGGTAATCTTTCGGAAAGAGCCTTCCGCCCAAAAATCAATTCTAACACACGAGCCTCACCAAAGTCGGTGTTGGCCGAGAGCTACCGAAAACGGTCTCCGAATGGCTTTACGAAAACACGGCGTCGGCGGTTACTGAAAACTGAAAACTGAAAACTAAAAACTGAAAACTACTTTATTAGCCCAACATAAAAAATTCTCACTTGCCTGCAACCGTGCTTTCGGGTTTATAATCGCGCCCAAGCTCTTATTTTGAATTCTTAAAAAGAACCGAGTTTTCAGAGATTTTCACCTGCCTGCATTCCATAAAATTTCAAGGAGCAATTAAATTGAGACCAATTGCTTTATCGGTGGCCTGCTTTGCGCTCGCACTCCTTTTAACCCCAAACCTTTTCGCACAGCAGCCAGCAGCCGCGACACTGAGCGGCAGAGTCTTAGACCCGAACGGCGCAGTGATACCGGGCGCACAGGTTACGGCCACGCAAAAGGCAACTGGGGTGAAGCGCGAAACTACGACTAACGACGAGGGAGTGTTCGTAATCCCGAATCTGCCCGTAGGAGGGTATGAAGTGGTAGCACAGGCAACGAACTTTAAGACAAAGGTCATTGCCGTTACTCTTCAAGTCGGACAAACCATGACGCTTGATATGAAGCTAGATATAGCGTCCTTTATTATTGTTGACAACTTTGGCGATGAATTGCTTGATCTTATTAACAACAGCACGTCTGTGGTTGACAGCGTGATTAATCACCAAGAAGTTGAGAACCTGCCGCTCAACGGTCGCAATTTTCTGGAACTCGCGCTGCTGATTCCCGGCAACTCGCCAGCGCCGAACTTCGACCCGACGAAGACCAACACGGTCGTTATCTCTTCTGCTGGACAGTTGGGGCGAGGTGGAAACGTGACCGTTGACGGCGCTGATGATAACGATGATGTTGTTGGCGGCGCAGTGCAGAACATCTCGCAGGAAGCAGTTCAAGAGTTTCAGATTGCGACCAATCGTTTCTCAGCGCAGTTGGGGCGCTCCGGTTCTTCAGTCGTCAACATAGTCACCAAGTCAGGCACGAATGAGTTTCATGGCTCAGGCTCATTCTATTTCCGCAATAGAAGCTTGCAAGGACTACCGGCCACTTTTGACAGAAGCCTTAGTCAAACGCCGCCTTTTGACCGCGAGCAGTACGCATTTGCGTTGGGTGGGCCAATCAAGAGGAACAAGGCATTCTTCTTCGGTTCGTTCGAGTATCGTAATCAAGACGGCGCCGTGCTGGCAGGCGCGCGCAATCTGGCATCGCGCTCGATCACAAGAAGCTTCGCGCCCGCTCCGCTCAACGACCTGCTCACTACCAACCGCATTGATTGGAATCCTAATGGTAATGGCCATCTACATTTTCGCTATTCACTCGAACGCGAGGACGACGTTGCTGCGAGCACGTTGATTCGTTCAATCGGCTCGGCATCGCAACGCCAATCGAGCCGCAATAACACGCAATCTTTTCTGGCGAACTATACGCAGCCCGTCACCGTTGGGCCTCAGCTAACTTTCCCAAGTCTTCAAGACGGCGCATCGTTCCGCGTGCCGCAGCAGACACGCCAGCGCAGGCTTCAGTTCACAGACAACTTCACGACTGTTAGAGGCAACCATACATTGAATTTCGGCGGCGAGGTTCAGCGCGTGAATTCCGACTTCAATCTGGGAGTCTTTCAGCAAGGGCGCATAGAATTCATAGAAGATTTTCCAGACTTCGACCGCAACGGCGACGGGCGCGTTGATGACAACGACCTTCTGTTCGCAGTCACTTTGCGCAGCGCTTTCCCAGACCGCCCGCTCATCATCCCTGACGCCAACAATACTTACTTCGCCACATTCATTCAAGACGACTGGCGCGCAACACCGCGCTTAACATTGAATCTGGGCTTGCGTTACGAGTTAGACACAGACGTTAAGAACGTCAGCCGCATTGATGAAATCAACCCGCTAGTAGCGCCTTTCCTTCACGGCGCTAGGGGAAGAGACACGAACAATTTCGGGCCGCGCGTCGGGTTTAACTATGCAACGAATGACGGGCGCACGAGCATTCATGGCGGTTATGGAATCTATTACGACCGCGTGACGCTTGAGATTCAATCGCTGGAGCGCGGCCTTGACGGTCGTGCGCTTCCCGTTGAAGTCCGAGCAGGAAACGTCTTCTTCATACAGCCGCAATGTCTCTTCAATCCAGCGTGCGGAACGTTCCCGCCGCCAGCGCCTACGCTTGCGAACCCGTTCACTGGCTTCATACTGCCCGGCGCAGGAGCAGGCGGCATCAACATCATCGCCAACGACCTGCAAAATCCTATGATTCAGCAAATGAACTTAGGAATTCAGCGAGAGATTTCGGGCAATTACGTTTTTCGGGCAGATTACCTGCACAACTACGGCACGCATTTCATCATTGGCCGCACCATTGGCAGCGTCTTCAATCCTGTGGTCGGCGGCCCAGACCTTGTGAAGAATATTGAATCGAGCGTGAAGACGAAGTATGACGGATTACTGTTAAGTTTCGAGCGACGCTTCGCACACGGGCTTCAGTTCCGAGCCTCTTATACTTTGTCGAAAGCTTTCAACTACGCGAACGACGATCAGATTCCATTCTCGAATGGGCCAATTGATCCGAACAATCTTCGATTAGAGTATGGGCCAACGCCGAACGACCAACGCCACCGCTTCACATTTTCAGGAGTCTTCGATCTTCCAAAAGGTTTCGTCCTCGCTCCAATCTTCACGCTTGCTTCCGGCGTGCCTATGGACATTCTCCTTCCCGATGGAAGTTCGCGCATCCCTTCTTTACAGCGCAACGCCGGAGGCCGTCTGTTCCACACGGGCGCAGAGCTTAACGCATTCATCCAGAAAGTGAACGCTGCGGGCGGTGTGAATGGTCAATTGCTGCCGCTTGTGAGCAACGATGCTAGATTCAACGATAGCTTTAACTCGCTTGACTTGAGACTGTCGCGCATCTTCAACCTTGGCGAGCGCGTGCGCGTCGAGCCGATTGCGGAAGTTTTCAATCTCTTCAACACGACGAACGTGCTGGGCGTATCGAACGTCAACTACTCAGGATTTTCTAACGTGCTTGTGCGCGACAGCAACGACCCAAGCAATCCGGGCTTTCTGCGCTCTTCCAGCTTCGGGCGACCCGTAACCACAGCGGGAGGCGTGTTCGGCTCAGGCGGCCCGCGCGCGTTCCAATTCGCGGCGCGTGTCATCTTCTAAAGAACAGAAGCCGAGTGAGCGAACCCATCAAACTCAAACGTCAATTGGGCGTGCGCACGGCGACCGCTATGGTCTTGGGCGAGGTCATAGCCGTTGGCATCTTCCTCACGCCCGCAGGCATGGCGAAATCTCTCGGCTCGCCTATGCTGGTGCTGATGGTCTGGCTCTTGATGGGCGCTATGGCTCTCTGCGGCGCGCTTTGTTATGGAGAACTCGCCGCGAAATTTCCTGAAGCGGGCGGCGGTTACGTTTACCTGCGTGAAGCTTACGGCGCGCCGCTAGCCTTTCTCTATGGCTGGATGGGTTTTCTGGTGATGGACCCCGGCATCACTGCGGCGCTCGCCGTTGGACTTGCTACTTACGCGGGCTACAGCCTCAATCTTTCGGCAATAGGAATTAAGATAGTAGCAATCTCATCAATCGTAATCCTCGCGGCTATGAACATTCGCGGCGTGAGATTGGGCGCGTGGATGGTGCGCTGGCTGACGATTCTAAAATTGGGATTGCTAGCTTTCGTGCTCGTCTGGGGATTCGGTTTTCAACTGGGAAGTTGGTCTAACTTCACACCGTTCATCTCTCAACGAGCAGGCTCCGAGCCACTCATAGCTGCTCTGGCCGGAGGTATCGTCGCAGCCTTCTTCTCTTTCGGCGGGTGGTGGGACGTGAGCAAGCTAGCGGGTGAAGTGCGCGAACCTTCTCGCACATTGCCGCGCTCTCTGGTCTTAGGCGTGATGGCGGTCACGCTCGTTTACATTCTGACCAGCGCAGTCTTTATCTACCTAGTACCCGTTGATCGTGTGACTTCGGGCGAGACATTCGCGGCTCAGGCGGGTGAAGCTCTATTCGGTCGCGTGGGAGGACAGATTTTTTCTGTGGTTGTAATCGTCGCAGTGCTAGGCAGTCTGGCAGCCATTGTCATCTCGGCCCCGCGCGTCTATTTCGCAATGGCGCGCGACCGACTCTTTTTTCAAGCCGCTGCGAAACTTCATACGCGATTCGGAACGCCCGCGCTCGCCATAGCTCTTCAAGCTGCGCTCGCATCGCTGCTGGTCGTGCTCGGCACATTCAACGACATAATCGCCTACTTCATCTTCGTCGTAGTCGTCTTCATAGGTCTCACCGTTGCCTCGCTCTTCGTGTTACGGCGAAGAAAGCAGGGCGAAACGAAATACTTAACTCCGGGTTATCCTTTAACGCCAATTATCTTCCTGCTGCTGACCGTTCTTCTTCTGGTTCTGCTCGGCGGTCATAATCCAACGCAGGCGCTTCGAGGCGTCCTGGTAGTTGCTGCCGGATTGCCAGTCTATTACCTGCTCTTCCGTCGCACATCTCGAACTGCGCGACCATCCGACGGCGGAAATTAATTATCAGGTGGCGGAGGTGGCGGAGGCGGTTCGTCGCCGGGGCCACAGGGATGTGGGCCACCGCGCCTGTGTCGCTCGTCGGCCTCTGTGCGCTGCTCAGGCGTGAGCACCGTGTAGATTTTCGATTTGACTCGCTCTTGCTCGACTATCAAATCCGCAACCGTCTGCGCCTGCTGGTTTGCTAGAGCGCGAACCTGCGTTTCGTCGAACTGTCCATTGGCCGTCACCGCGTCCATCTGTTTGTGCGCATCGTCCAACTTACGCATGAGAGCATCAACAACGGGACGCTCAATATCCAGGATTGATTTAATCTGCGCCTCTTGTGCGTCGGAAAGGTTAAGGTCGTGCGCAAGATGCTCAATGCGCGGGAGGGCAAAGGGCGGCGGAGGCGGCGGAGGCCGACGCTCTCCCTGCTGCGCTGCATTAGCGCCTTGCTGTCTGTTTTGAGCTTCTGTAAAAAGCGCCAGCCCCACGACCAGCGCGGCTATGCTCAAAATGATTGCTATGCGATCTCTCATCGTTCGGTCTCTCCTCTCTTTGATTCAGCTAAATCGAAGCACGCGAGATATGGACTATTCACGAAGCCACACGAAGCTACACGAAACTGCCTGAAATTTCTTCGTGTCGCTTCGTGTGGCTTCGTGGAGCATCTTCTTTTCGTCTCTCCCTGATACTGTTGAATTCAATTTAGCCTGGGCTAATTCGCCCGGCTACCGATTCTGTTACGCAAACTTATACGCTCTTTAGAAATCCAGTGACGTAAAGAGTTGGTTATATTCATGTAAAGAAATGTAAGCCAGAGTATTCCGGGCGTTTACATTTCTTTACGAACAGCCGCGTCGCTTTTGGAATACAATGGAGTGCGGTGAATCGTGATAGATAGAATACTTGTCATTGACGACGACGTTGCGCTCTGCGAATTGGTGACGGAATACCTTACGCCTCTGGGCTTCGGTGTGGAATCCGTTCACGATGGCGAACGTGGTGCTGAACGAGCGCTTCATGGCGAGCATTCTATAGTCGTGCTGGACGTGATGCTGCCCGGCGCGAACGGCTTCGAGGTCTTGCGTCGAATTCGTTCATCATCACGCATTCCCGTTCTGATGCTCACAGCGCGCGGCGACGACGTTGACCGCATAGTAGGTCTTGAGATAGGCGCGGACGATTACCTTCCAAAACCTTTCAACCCGCGCGAACTGGCCGCGCGCATACGCGCAATACTGCGCCGCGCCAGACCCGAAGAGACTGCTGAGAGCGCGCCGCGTAAAACTCTCTCGGTCGGAGATGTTGAGATTGACATAGGCACGCGCGTGGTGCGGCGCGATGGCGACGTGGTGGAGTTGACGGCGGTCGAGTACGACCTTCTGGAAAAACTGCTTCGCTCGGCAGGGCAAGTCATCAAGCGTGAAGAGCTTGCCAGAGACGTGCTAGGCCGCAGTCTCTCGCCCTTCGACCGCAGCCTTGACATGCACGTCAGCAACCTTCGCAAGAAACTCGGCCATCAGGTTCAAGGCATCGAACGCATCAAGACTGTGCGCGGCGTCGGGTACATCTATACGACAGTGACAAGTGACAAGTGACGAGAAGGATTTTTAATTTTTCATTCTCTATTTTAATAAAGGAGCGAGAGAGCTTCTACTTAAACTGAAAACTAATATTGAATTAAAGATTAAAAATTCTCTCTTGCTCGTCACCTGTCACTTGTCACTCGTCACTGCTTTTCATATGCGTAGTCTTTTTCTAAAAATCTTCCTGTGGTTCTGGTTGGCTATGGTGTTGGTCAATGTGGCGACGTTTGTGGCTCTTGAGTTGACAAGACCAGATTCGTTCGGGCCTCCGATGCGCGGACCCAGAGACATGGTGCTGGCGAGTTTTGCAGTGTCGGCTGCTGAAACCTACGAGCGCGACGGCGGGGAAGCGTTGGCGTCTTACGTTGAGCAGATGGATAGGGCGTCGGGCATAAGGGGCACGCTGCTCAACAGTCGGGGCGCGGAAGTTTCTGGGAGAGCCGTGCCGTACGAGATTCAGGAGTTGGGCCAAAGAGCTATTGAAACGGGTCTGGCAGAGGGACGCGCTACGCGCTTCGGCCCGTTGGAAGCTCGTCCAGTTCAAACTTCGACGGGTAATCGCTACGTGATGGTCGCGCGCATGCCGCCGGGATTTATGCCTCCAGCCTTGCGCGAACAAATCTTCCGGCTGTGCGCCATATTGCTGATAGGCGGAACGCTCTGCTATCTGCTCGCGCGTTATCTAACCGCTCCTGTGGCGAACCTTCGCGCGGCCACTCAAGCTTTGTCGAAAGGGAATCTGTCGGCGCGCGTGAGTCCCATGATGGGCAAGCGCCGCGACGAGCTTGCGACCCTTGGCGCGGACTTCGACGTGATGGCCGAGCGTATTGAATCGCTGGTCAGTGCGCAGCGACGACTTCTAGGCGACATCTCGCACGAGTTGCGTTCGCCGCTCGCGCGCTTGAGCGTTGCGCTTGAGCTTGCACGCCAGCGAGCAGGGAATGATGCGACCGCCTCGCTAGACCGAATTGAGCGCGAGGCTGAGAGCCTGAACGAAATGATAGGCCAACTGCTAACTATCACTCGACTGGAAGGCGGCGCGGGCGAGTTGAGGCGGAGCGAAGTTGATCTTGAAAGATTGGTGCGCGAAGTTGCAGACGACGCAGACTTCGAGGCGCAAAGCAGAAATCGTGCAGTGCGCGTCAACGAGTGCAGCGCCTACGCTGTGGTTACAGGCGACGAGAAGTTGCTGCGCAGCGCCGTAGAGAACGTAGTGCGCAACGCCGTGCGACACACTGCCGCAGGGACGGAAGTCGAGATTAATCTCCAGTGCGAGCAAAATGGTGACGAGCCTCACGCCGAAATCAGCGTGCGCGATCACGGAATGGGAGTGCCCGCCAGTGCGCTCACGGAAATTTTCAGACCCTTCTATCGCGTGGGGGAAGCACGCGACCGTCAGACTGGCGGCGCAGGATTAGGTCTTGCGATTACGGCGCGAGCAATACGCCTGCACGGCGGCACTGTGATAGCCACGAACGCGCCGAGCGGCGGACTCGCAGTCAATATGAGAATCCCTATTTCACGCGATGGCTGTGAGGACGATCCACTAAATCACACGAAGGGAACAAATCATTTCGTGTGATTTAGTGGATAACTTTTGGCTTCAATCTTCTGAACGCTTATATCGAACTCGCGTTAACTACTCCGCCGCAATCTGAGTCTCGTTTGCAGTCGCATACTTACGCGCAGCGCTTCGAGTGACGAGTGTTGGCGTTTTAACCTGTGTGCTCTTTGATTCTTCGTCGCGCTTGGTGTCTGTGGCTGCGGCGAGTTGAGTCATGCGGCAACTGCCGTCGAAGATTGCGCCCTGCTCAATCACAAGCGCGGGCGTTTGTATATTTCCCTTAACTTTAGCTGCGCGCCCAAACTCAACACGCTCGGTTGCGACGATGTCGCCGTTAATCGTGCCGTTAATCTTAGCCACGCCGACCTCTATGCTTGCGTCAACCTGCCCGCCGGAGCTAACAATCAGCGTGCCTTTGTCCGAAGTGATGCGCCCCGAAAGATGGCCGTCCACCCTTAACATCTCTTTGAAAATCAGGTCGCCGTTGAGCATCGTGCCGCTGCCGACGAACCCGCTCACGTTCCCCTCTTTGATGTCGCGCGCGAGCGCTTCCGTTTCAGAGACTGCGCGAGGTGAAGCAGGCGTGCGCTCAATGGGCGCTTGTGCCTGAGAGTCTGCGGTCTGTGAAGGCGTTGCGTTTGAAGCGTAAGTGCTGAGCGCGCCTTCGTCCTGCGTGCGGTTAACTGCTCTCTCCTTATCTTCCGTGCGCTCCGCAGCGTTTGCGTTCTTTCCCATTCTGAACATTATTTCGTCCTCCGGTCTTATTAAGTTATCTGTATTAACCCGTGCGACGGCGCGCGAATACCAGACTACACACGGCAACCCGGCCAGTCGTTACAAGCCATTACTGTAAGCTCATGCTTGATGTGAGGTGAGATTCTTCGCCTGATAGCTCAATGGGCAAGGGCTTACGCGAAAAACCGACGAGATGATAACCCTGTTTCTTCACCTGAGAGTATTACATTGTGATTATAAAACCGTTATGATGAGTCCGAATGCCGAAGTCAATCAAAGATGACCGAGGACTTAGAGCATATTTCAAAATCCCTTTGCGAGCTTATCTTTTATCTTTGCGCCTTTGCGAGAACATGCAATTCTCTCTAAGCTCAAGCTAGAGAGAGTTATAGTTTCACGCAAAGGCGCAAAGTTAAAGACTTAAGCTCGCAAGGTCGTGCGATGCTACGGCTTTTGAAATGACTTCTTAATACACAATCTGTTTTTGTCAAAGTATTCATCAATGAAGTGGCTATTAGATTCAAAATGTATTTTCAAAAGCAGGGGCAACCTCTGAATACAGGAGAGATTGAATGAAACTTCTCGCCACAACGTTTCTGATTCTATTAACGCTCGCGCCCGGGCGCGCAACATATCAGAACGCGAACACGACGGGCGCGCCTCAGTTCACTCCATTCTGGACGAAATTCAAAGCGGCGGTAGTCAGTGGTGATAGAGAAGCGGTCGCCTCTATGACCAAACTCCCTTTTGAATATGGCCTAAGCAAGCTCGCGCGTGCGGACTTCCTCAAGTCGTTCAATAGAATCTTTCCAGCCAATGTCAGAAGGTGCTTCGCGCGCACACGCCCGGCGAAAACTGACGACGGATACATGGTCACTTGCCACAGCATGGATTACTACTTCGGTCTTGAAGGCGGCGAATACAAATTTCTTTACATGGGACCGGATGATTAAAAGAACATCAGTCGCAGTAATAATTTTGCTGGCTCTGCCATTCGCTGTTCGTGCGCAGGCGGTCGAGCGTGGAAGCTCGCACGCTGGTTCTCTAAGATTTTATGCGAGCATACGTCACGTTGATTTCCGAAACTTCACTTACAGGCTGGGCACGTTGCCGCCCATACGCGTGCGCAACGGAAGGCACAGGCGACGCAACGACGATGATTTCGACATTGACGGAGTGGAAGTCACTTACGGCGATTTGACGGGCGACGGCCACGACGAAGCTATTATCGTCGTACGCTCCAGCGCAGGCGGCACGGGCTACTTCTCCAACGGCTTCGTTTACACGCTCAGACGAGGGCGTCCATTGCTTCTCACAGAATTCGAGGGCGGAGACCGCGCACAGGGCGGCATCGAGAGCGCAAAGGTCAAACGAGGAATATTGATTGTCGAACGCGCAGGCGGTCAGGGAGCGTGCTGTCCTGAGTATGTGGAGATTACTGAATACCACTGGGACGGAGCACGATTAGTTCAGAACGGTGCGGTGAGAAGAAGAGAACTCTTGCCAAATGATCCTCTCAGTTAACCCCGGATGAAGAAGGCAAAAGTGAAGGCAAAAGGTAAAAGTAAAAAGGCAAAAGTGTGGACACGCCTAAAGGCGTGAATTATAAATTAAAAATGGTCTGCGGCCTTCACTTTTGCCTTTTACCTTTTTACTTTTGCCTTCTTCATCTTCCAATCGCGCTCTTCACAATAGGCCACATCATCTTGGCCCAGTATTCGTAACCTATATCAGAAGGATGAAAGCCGTCCGCAGAGAAGAATTCAGGATGCTCCGGGACGAGTTGATGTGTTGAAGTGTAAGCATCAACAACACGAAGATCATAACGCTCGGCCAGCGTCTCTATTTTTTCGTTGAATGCGTGCACGCGAGCATTAACTCCGGCACGCATCGCAGGCGGGATGACGGGCGCGAGCGAAACATCAGGGATGTTAGTGACAACTATAGGCGCATTCGATTTGGCACGTATGCGTTTGAGAATCTCTTCATAATTGCGCGCAAATTTGTCTTCCGAAAATCCGTGACCTATGTCGTTGACGCCTACGCCGAGCGTAATCAGCGTGGGGTTCTTTGCAACAGCCGCGTCCACCTGTCCGCGCAGCACATCTTCCGTAGTCGCGCCGCTAACGCAGAGATTGCTCAAACTAGAATGCGGTCGCTCGTGCTCTATTCGCTCAAATATGCGCGCGACGTAGCCACCGTGCGTTGCGCCTACGCCTACGCCTGTGGAATCGCCAAGCGCAACGTAAGTGACCGCGCCCGATTGCTCGTTATTCACCAAGACAGTCCCCAGCTTATTTCCCGAAAGTCCGCAGGACGCGGTTAGAAAGATTGTAGAAAGGATGAGAAGGGCAACTGCGCGCCCTGTAATTTTTGGAAAATTCATGTACTAAAAATTCTCCCATTGCTCGTTTCATCTGACAGGCTCGCGTAAAGTAGCTTCAGCCGCTTGCGATGCGACGCGCGCCGCGACGGGTTTCGCATGTTTAAGACCTGCGATTTGCAATAAAGATTCGCCCGTGCGCGAGAGCATTCGTATCAAATCGCCCTCTTCGGCGCGAGTCTCTTCGACAAGCTTCGTCCAATCCGCACCGCCAGCCCAACGGGATGCGGTTGCGGCTGCCGAAAAATTTATCTCCGGCGCAGGTTCAAGCCCTTGCCTCCACTCTTCCGTAGCAACCGCGTAAGCAACTTCATCAAATCGCGCAAGCACAGTCACCAGAGAATCGCCCAACTCAAGCTCGCCGTAGTCGCGGTCTTCGTCTGCTGCGAGAGCGGCCATCAAACCTGCCGCGCGCGGTACGTCGAGTTTATCGAAAAGCCCCTTGTCAACCGCCTCGCCTACGAGCAGGGTTCTGTCAACGTGCAAGTCAGCGAGCCACTTGCCTCGCTCCGTTACACGCTCGCCCGCGAAATCAAGATAGCCGAAGTGGTCTAGCACGCGCGCGCGAAGCTCGAACGGACGCCACACTTCATTGCGCAGAGCTTCGATGCGTACCGCGCCCTTTTCGACTGCCTCTGCGTCCGCGATGACAGACCAGAGAGCCTCTGCGCATCTCTGTTTATCTTTCTCGTTAATGTGGCCGGGTGTGATGCGGTCAATCATATTGTTGATTATCTCTACAGCATCATCCTCTTCCGACCTGACATCCTTCAGCTTCGGCTCTTCAATAGCCAACTCATTCGCCTTCGTTCTCACTTCATCAAAAGCCTGTTCGATTGCGTCCTCTTTTAACGGGTAGAATTTTCCAAAAACGCGCGCCACACGGTCAAGCGAGAGGTTGACGCCGCGACCGTCTTCGCGCATGCCTGCGAAATTCTGGCCGCGCCGCTGTATGACAAGCACCAGGCGGCGACCTCTGCGGCCAGTGGCGACTATGCGACCGGGCAAGACCTGTTCATCCAGCCAGTTCATCATCACTTCCGCGCGGGTCTGAGGAAGTTTTTCAAGAAGACGCGAGCGTGCGCTCGCTAATCGCTCAAGCCCGCGCGCAACTTCAATTGGCAGATCGCACCCGGCCTCTTCCAGCTTCCTCTTCATCTCGCGCTCGCTCCCTAAAATCTCTTTTTCAAGTCGGTTGATGCGTCGCGCCATATCGCGGTGAGCAAAACTTCTTTCGGCAATCTCGCGCACGTGAGCGAAAGATTGGTAAGCGTCCAGAAGATTAAGAAGCGTTGAGTAGGTCGCGCGGAACTGGCTTTCGAGCGGGTCTGGCTGAGATTGAAGAAGCTCTGCAATGAGCGCGGGGTTTTGATGAAGTCCGGGCGCGACCACTATGAAGCCCACGCGGTCTTTCCCACGTCGGCCTGCGCGCCCGGTCATCTGCTGCAATTCGGAAGCTGTGAGCAAGCGCCAGCCGTGCCCCGTGCGCGCATCCGCGTTGGTGACAACGACAGTGCGCGCCGGAAAATCAACGCCAGCCGCTACCGTCATCGTCGCGAAAATGGCGTCAAGCAATCCTGCGCTCATCAATTTTTCAATGGCTAGCTTCCAGGCTGGCGTGTGACCCGCATGATGCGACGCCACGCCGCTCTTTATGATTGCGTCCCAGTGCCTGTGATTGCGAACCTCCGGGTGCTCTTCGACAAAGCTGCGCAGAAAATCTCTTCGCGCATCTCGTCGTCCGCCTTGGTCATCGCGCTTCGCAGACGCGGCTTCGCTAGCGGATTGATCGCACTTGCGCCGCGTAGGCAGAAAGACGATTGCCGGAAGCAGATTGTAATTTTTCAGCGCCGAGAGAAGCTGCGCGGGCGGCAACTCCGGCATGTTGAGCTTCAACGCCCGCCTCCTCTTCTGTACCTCCAGCCGCTCCGCTCTCGTCGCACCTCGCGTTCCTGCCTCTCTCTTTCAATCAATCGCACAATCTCAGGATTGAGTCCCCCGCGCTCGTCCAGCAGCGGCGTAAGCTGGCCTTCGGGGTAGAGAAAGGCTGCGCGCAAGGGAACGGGTCGAGCGCCGGGGCGAGCTACTATGCCGCAGCGAACGCCGCGCACCTCTTCAATCCATGCTGCGAACTCTGCGGCATTGCCAATGGTTGCAGATAACAGAAGAAGACGTATGCGCGGCGGCGATAGGATGATGGCCTCTTCCCAGACGTGGCCGCGATCTTCGTCTGCAAGATAATGAGCTTCGTCAAGCACAACAAGGTCTGCGCGAATGTCCGTGCCACTGCGAAGAGAGTCGAAGAGTTGATTGCGGTAGATTTCCGTAGTGCCTACGATGAGCGGCGCGCCGCCATTCTCTTTGCGGTCGCCAGTGAGTACGCCTACGTTTTCCGCGCCGAACTCCTCAGAAAACTCCTGGTACTTGGAATTGGTTAGAGCTTTTAGCGGCGTCGTGTACCATGCGCGCTTACCGGCAGCAAGGAGCCTGCGAATCTCCTCGCGCGCAATCCATGTCTTACCGCTTCCAGTAGGCGCGGTCACAAGCACGTCTTCATATTCGAGCGCTGCGAGCGCCTCTAACTGAAAAGGATCAGGTTGAAAGGGCGCAGGCTCTGGCGCGCCTATGCCAGCGAGCAGGCGATTAAGAATGCGATCTTGCTTAGCCCTTCCCGTAGCGCGCAATGGTTCTTCACGTTGACGAGAAGCGCGCTCCTTCTCATCATCCCCGCTTTTTATGCACTTACGCCCTTTGCCCTCTCGCTGCTCTCTTGACTCAACCCTTTGGCTTCTGCGGTGGCGATTTTTTTCGCGGGAGCGTACCATAGAACTGATTTTAACCGCGAGATATTGAGAAAGTTTCCGCCTTAGAAGAGGTTTCAAGTTTCAGGTTCTTTAGCTTTTAACTTGAAACCTGAAACCTGAAACTTGAAACTATGTTACTCGCAACTTTTCGTGGCTTGCGAGCGTCTAAGACAAGGTATTTTGCGCTTAAAGGGTAGGTCAGTACCGCCTGCGGTAGCGGGCGGGTAACGAATGCGACGCGGTGACCCGCCCGCTACCGCAGGCGGTACTGACAAGAGCATTGGCTATAGTGCTAATGTAAGCGCAAAAGGGTGAGGAAAAAGTGGCAGAGCTTTTTGCTGACATAGAAATCAATAGGGAATCCATCTGGCCGCGTCTGTCGCGCATACTGGCTGGTTCAATAGTCTTCCACCTGCTTGTAGCCGTGGCTGTGGTCTATATTCCCGGCCTGCGCGACGCGCTTTATATAGCAAGCTTGTACAGCGGCGCGGGTTACGTGAGCCGTGATTACAGAAAAACTATGATAGGCGAGCGCGCGACCATAATTGATCTGGCGCATGACCGGTTTGAATACCCGGAAGGCTACTTCGCCATGATGAACGGCGAAATGATTCCGCCAGCGACTTCCGTCGTGCCGCCTGCGCCTGTGCCAGATGTTCAGATAGTCTCAATGGCTCAGCCTGAACAGCGCACGCCGCGTGTACGAACACCCTGGGTCGGCAGGCCACAAGCTTCGCCAACACCTTCAGCAAGCCCGACCGTTGCGGCTTCGCCCGCGCCCAGCCCGCTTGTCGCCAGCGCAAGCCCAAGCCCAAGCCCGTCGCCCAATGCAGACGAAGAGGCGCAGCGAATGGAGCAGGCGGCGGCTGCCAACGGCGTTGCCCCTTTCCCGCAGATAAACACGAAGCCTTTCACAGACCTTTACGATGAAGTGAAGCAGATGCAGGATAGGGGCGAGATCAATCTGAGCGGCGCAATTGACGTGACCATAGAGGCGGATATAAATCAGGATGGAACTTTCTCTAATGCCGTAGTCACGCAGCAGACGGGCGACGCGAAACTCATCGAACTGGCTAAAAAGGCAACTGCTTCTTTGAGCGATAGCCATGTTCTGGCGCAACTCAACGAGCTAAAGCACCTGACACTAAAACTCGTGGCGAATGATACGGATGTTTTAATCATCATCACGTCCGATGCTCCTTCGGAAGAGCGCGCTGTAAAAATGTCAAAGGGTCTGAACACCCTGCTGGCTCTTGCGGCGTTGAAAAAGAAGGGGCAGGATGTAGAGGCGTTTATTAATAGCACGAATATCGCGGCGAGCGGCAAGCAGATAGTAGTAAACTTCAAGATGCCGCGCGCTGACTTCGGCGCTAAAATAGCAAAACTGTCGAAGAAGCCAACGAGCTAAAGTTACTTTTTTATGCAGACACAGCGCAACACAGTTCCGTCACTCTTCACAATCTTCGTTGGCGTCTCTGTGTGTCTGCTGGCCTTCGATGCTTATTCGCAGACGGCTCGTGAGAATCAATCACCTCGCTTGAACTTAGCTAGCCTGAACACAGATGCCTCCGCGATTTACTTCAAAGGGAAACCGGTCAAGCGCTCGTCGCAAATGGCAATCGCGCGCAACAACTTCTTTCATGCAGGCGGCATACTAAAGCAGGGACGCGACGAAGCATCTGTTTCAGATAACATCACAACCGCAGCAAATAACGAGAACGTCGAGACTTTCGCAATGCGCCGCGACACATTCACGGCGCTGCTCTCAAGAATGCTAGCCATTTATTGAATCCCTTCAATCATGGGCAGGCCGTTTCCGCGAAAACCCACTAGCTTGCCTCTAGCCAAACCGCTCTATTACAATCACAGGTTGCCCGGAAACCTGTGTGATTTGAGGTTGCTTGACCTTGCAGTGTCAGGCTTTTGGAAATTGAAGGAAAGACAATGATTGACAAGTTTCTAACAAAGCTTTTCGGCAGCGAAAATCAGCGCTACCTGAAGAAAATTCAGCCCATCATTAACAGCATCAACGAGCTTGAGCCTTCGGTGCAAAAACTCTCTGACGAAGAACTGCGCGCACGCACCGTTCAGTTCAAAGAAAGAGTCGCGCAGGCCGTCGCGGACGCGCAAGACATGGAAGAGCGCAAGCGGCGCGAGCGTGAAATTTTGGATGAGTTGTTGCCCGAAGCCTTTGCCACTGTGCGAGAGGCCAGCGTGCGAACAACAGGCATGCGCCACTTTGACGTGCAATTAATCGGTGGCCTTGTACTCCACGAAGGCAAGATAGCCGAGATGCGAACCGGTGAAGGAAAAACTCTAGTTGCAACGCTTCCAGCTTATCTGAACTCTCTGACGGGACGCGGCGGCGTTCACGTCGTTACCGTAAACGATTACTTGGCCTCGCGCGACGCCGAATGGATGGGACAGATTCATCGTTTCCTGGGTCTGGAAGTCGGCTGCATTCAGAACGACATGGATGATTTCGAGCGGCAGGCCGCATACGCTGCGGACATAACATACGGAACGAACAACGAGTTCGGCTTCGATTACCTGCGCGACAACATGAAGTTTGATCTTGCGACCTGCGTTCAGCGCGGCCACTACTTCGCAATCGTTGACGAGGTTGATTCAATCCTGATTGACGAAGCGCGCACGCCTCTAATCATCTCCGGCCCGTCGGACGAAGCGACCGACAAGTATTACAAGGCCGACACAATCATCCCACAACTCAAGCGCGGCGAGGAGATTGAAGACGGTAAGAAGACCGGAGATTACATCGTTGACGAAAGGCAGCACACGGCTGTTCTGACGGAAGAGGGTGTTGAAAGAGCAGAACGCTTGCTAGGCGTTGATAACCTCTACGACCCGTCGAATATGGAGCTTCTGCACTGCGTCGAACAGGCTCTGAAAGCTCACACGCTCTACAGGCTGGATCATCAATACGTAGTGCAGGACGGCGAGGTCATCATCGTTGATGATTTTACGGGGCGCTTGATGAAAGGCCGCCGTTGGTCTGATGGATTGCATCAGGCAGTCGAAGCGAAAGAGGGCGTCAAAATTGAGAAAGAGAACCAGACGCTCGCCACCATCACGCTGCAAAACTATTTTCGTCTTTACGAAAAATTGTCTGGTATGACGGGTACTGCCGAGACGGAAGCCGCAGAGTTTCACTCGACCTACAAACTGGACGTGATAGTCATCCCTACGCACAGGCCTATGGTTCGCACGGACAATCCAGACGTAATCTACCGCACGCTTCCAGAAAAATGGGATGCGGTTGTCGAAGAGATTAAGGATTGCTACGAGAAGGGGCAGCCCGTTCTAGTAGGCACGGTCTCGGTTGAAAATTCGGAGTTGATTTCAAGACGTTTGCAGCGCGAGCGCATCCCGCACAACGTCCTGAATGCGAAATACCACGAGCGCGAAGCGGAGATTGTCGCTCAAGCCGGACGCAAAGGCGCAGTCACGATTGCGACCAACATGGCCGGGCGCGGGACTGACATTCTCTTGGGCGGCAATCCTGATTTCATGGCGCGCGAGTTTCTCAAAAAAGAGGAGGTTGACCCGGACGAGGTTAAGGACGAGCAATGGGAAGAGGCTTACCGGCAGGCCAAGCAGATTGTTGAAGACGAGCACGAAGAGGTTGTCAGAATCGGCGGTCTGCACATTCTTGGGACAGAGCGCCACGAATCGCGCCGCATTGACAATCAGCTTCGCGGTCGTTCGGGTCGCCAGGGCGATCCAGGCTCTTCGCGCTTCTTCCTCTCTCTCGAAGACGACCTGATGCGCATCTTCGCTGGCGATAAAGTTAAAGCCTTGATGCAGCGTTTGGGAATGGAGAAGGGCACGGCCATCGAATCAAAGATGGTGTCGAAGCGAATAGAGGCTGCGCAAAAGTCTGTTGAAGGGCGCAACTTTGAAGCTCGTAAACACCTATTAGAATACGACGACGTGATGAATCGTCAGCGCGAGACCATCTACGGCCTGCGCCGCCAGTTGATGGAGCAGCCCGACCAGCGCGATTTCCTTCTGGGCGACACGGGCGTTGCGCGCGACCTGCTCGCAGACATGACGAAGCAATACCTCAACCCGGATGTTGACCCGGATGACTGGGATACAGAGAACTACAAGGTTCAACTGAAATCCGTCTACAACTTTGACGCGGACGCAGAGGGCATTGATTTTACGAAGATGACCTCGCCAGAGGTGGAAGAGGATGTCTGGGAACGTCTAAAGGCCAGGTACGCTGAGAAAGAAGAGCAGATTGGTGTAGAGGCAATGCGCACATACGAGCGCATCATCATGCTCAACATCATTGATGCGCAGTGGAAGGATCACCTGCTCTCGCTAGACCATTTGAAGCAGGGCATTGGTCTCGTAGGCTACGGACAGAAAGACCCGCTCGTAGAATACAAGAAGCAGTCGTTCGATCTTTTCCAAGAGATGCTAGACCGCATTGACACCTTCACGATTCGCTCGCTCTTCAACCTGCAAGTCGTGTCCGAAGAATCCAGCGATAAGATTCAGCAGCGACGGCCTCCGCGTCGCCAGACGCGCATGACTTTCACAGGCCCGAATCAGGGCGCTGCGGCGGCGGGCGAAGAGGCCGGAAAGGTCAAGACCGTCACGCGCGATCAACCCAAAGTTGGCCGCAACGATCCATGCCCCTGCGGCTCAGGCAAGAAGTACAAAAAATGCTGCGGCGCGTCCGTGTGACGCGGCGCAGCATTCTAAGGAAACTTAAAATGAACCCTCGCCTCAACTTTCTATCGTTTATCACCGCGAGCCTGTTGCTGTGCTCGCAGTTTTTTGTCTGCGCAGTTAGTGCACAGCAAACAGCATCACCGCTCGTTTCCGAAGAGGCGACGCGCGGTGCTGCGCTTCTTTCGCAAGGAGATATTAAAGGCGCTATCAAAGCTCTTCAGTCCGCCACGAAGCATCATAGGGATGATGCGACCGCATGGTATTACCTTGGACTGGCATATAACCGAGACGGCAACTTAAAGCAGGCGCGGAGTGCGTTTGAGAACTCTATAAGACTGCAACCTAATCTTGCTGGCCCATACGTAGGGCTAGCTTACATAATGCTTCTCAAAAATCAGACGCAGCCCGCTTTGCGTGAGGCAAAGTATGCGCTGACTCTTGACGGACAGAACGCCGAAGCTCATTACATCATCAGTGCAATTTATATGAAGGAGCAATCGCTGCCTCAAGCTCTGGAAGAGGTTGAGACGGCATTAAAGCTTAATTCCAGTTTCCCCGCAGCGTTTCTCTTAAAGAGCCAAATTCTTGTTGCCATGTACCCTAAGAAAATAGCATTCGTAGAGGGAGACTCTGCGGAGACTCGTCAACTGCGAAGGCGGGAAGCTACGCTACTCCTTAAAAATGCGGCTGAAAGTTTAGAAAGATATTTGCAGCTTGATCCTACGACACCGAGCGCTAAGCTTTGGCGTGAGCAACTCGAAACTTTACATGTTTACTCGCAGAGCGACGCAGACGATGACGCAACGCGCACCGTATTCACCTCCTTAGAAGTGACAACCAGAGCGCGTATTCTGACTAAGCCGGAGGCTCAGTACACAACATCTGCTCGTCTGGGGCAGGTTTCGGGAACGGTAGTCTTGCGTGCCGTACTGGCTTCGGACGGAACGGTCAAGCATATACTTGTAATCCAGTCGCTTCCATACGGCTTAACAGAGCAGGCTATTTTGGCAGCGCGTAAAATTAAGTTCGAACCAGCCACGATAGACGGTCGTCCAGTTTCTCAGTTCATCCAAATTGAGTACAACTTTAGCGTTTTCTAATGGCCGCTCACTTCTTTACTTGAAAAGTTGTCGAGAATGTTATCCTGATTCAAGGCATTTCGAGATTTCTATGAGCGCTAACGTCACATCAACCAATCCGGTCGTGCAGGCAATCGTAGCGGGCACTGCGCCGCAGGCTGCGCGCATGGCTGCGGCTCGTGGGCTTCTGCCGCTCGCACAGGCCGATCTGATGGAAGCGCTGGTGGCTTTGCGCGCAAGCAATGATGCGGAGATTGCCGGCGCTGCTCAGGCCACGCTTGATGAACAATCGCCGACGGATTTGTTGGCAGTTGCGAAAGCGAATGACGCTGCGCCGTCTGTGCTCGCATTCCTGGCAACGCACACGAAGGCGGGACGCGATGTTTACGAGGCGGTCACGCTCAATGCTCAAACGCCTGATGAAGCAATAGCTGCGCTCGCACGTTCGACCGCAGACGGATCGCTGCTGGAGTTGATAGCAATCAACCAGCAGCGATTGATTCGCGCGCCTGCAATCATTGACGCGATAATAAACAACCCAGCGCACACGCCTGAAGCCGAGCGACGCGCGCGTGAGACTCGGCGCGAGTTCTTCGAGAAGGAGCGCGGCGCGCAGCAGATTGCGGAAGAGATGCGCGTGCGCGGCCACACGGCGGCGGCAGAGTTCTTCGCCACCTCTGAGACTTTCGCTGCGGGCGAGAGCCTGACGGTCGAAGACGTTTGGCTAATAGCTCAGCACATAGAAGTCTCCGACGCAGACATTGACGACACATGGTTCTCGCTTGAACGATTTGAAGAGATAATTCCCGAAAGCTTTGAGCAGCGCACGGCGTTGGCCGAACGCATCATAGCGGACGCGCGCCTCACAGATGGAGATGTTTCACCAGAAAGAATCTCGCTCATACGCCGCATCATGTTGATGACTGTGCGCGATCGCATCAAGCTAGGCATGAAAGGCGACCGCGAGGCTCGCAGCATTCTCATACGCGACTCGAACCGTATAGTCTCCACAGCCGTCATCAACAACCCGCGCATCACGGATCAGGAAGTTGAGAACATAGCCTCCATGCGAACCGTCTCGAACGAGGTCTTGCGCATCATCGCATTGAACCGCGCGTGGGCGCGCTCCTATCCAATCATACACAACCTTGCGCGCAATCCGCGTGCGCCTATCCCTACGGCCATAAGCATACTCCCGCGCCTCTTCACCAAAGACCTGCAAAACATGTCGCAGAACCGCAACGTCTCCGAAGCGGTCAGACGACAGGCTCAGCGGCTCGTCGCGACGCGCACGGGTCACTGAAACCTTGTTGACAGTCGTAAGCCAGCACCCGTAGAATCGCGCCAAATTTTTAAGAGCGCGATTCAAAACCATCTTAGCGAGCTTTGCTCTTTTCTTTGCTTCTCAAGCGAGAACCTGCAATTATCTCAAAGCTCAAGAATCATGTAAGTTGCAGGTTCTCGCAAAGGCGCAAAGGGAAATACTTAAGCTCGCAAGGAGTTGAGCTATTCATTTCGTCTCCAAGATGTCGGACACTTAGCTGAATAGCTTTCACTGCGCCAATCACACGCCTGAGCTGAAGCAGGCGGCGCTGACCTTGGCTTTGAGGAGGAGCAGCATGCTATATGCATTGATTGCCTGGATAATTTTCGGATTGATAGCTGGCGCAATCGCAAAGGCGCTAATGCCGGGAAGAGACCCCGGCGGTTGCATCATAACAATCTTGCTGGGAATCGCAGGCGCTACGCTCGGAGGATTTCTTGCAAGAAACGTTTTCCAGATCGGCGGCGAAGCGGGCATACGAAGCAAAGGCTTCTTCGTTCAACTAGCCATAGCAGTCGTCGGCGCAGTAATCATTCTGGCGCTCTATCGTCTGATAGCCGGAAAGCGAACGTGAAAAGCAGGGACGCGGAGAGTGGGAGACGCGGCGACGCGGCGAAAGAAAAGGTTGAAGCGGCTCTTGCTCTTTTTATCGCCGCGTCGCCGTGTCCCCGCGTCTCCGCGTCTTCTTTCTTACTCTTAAAATATTTCCGAGCCTTTTCGCAGCATTGACCATGCAACGTCGGTCAGCGTGTGACTGGCTGCGCCCCACCACAATCCTGCCAGCACTGCCCAGACGACGTGGCGACCGATGCTGCGCGCGGCGCTGGCTTCTATAGCTCGCCACGTCTCGGCCATCTTCATAAAACCCGGCGCAGCTACACCTGTTGCCAGCGCGTAGATGTAGACCGCTACGGATGCCAGAAGAACTATCATGCCTGTGAAGTAGAGCACGCGTATAATCGTCCCGAAGAGTAGGCCGTGCGACCAACGTGAGCGATGTCGAAAGACCACGCGATAAGGCCACCAGACGAAGCGGAAGAAGCCCCATCGTGTGTATTGGCGCGACTGAATATCCAGATCAGGCCCGAACATCAACCCGCCAAACAGCATAGCGCACGTCACCACTACGGCGAGCGCAATGCTTCCGGCCAGCACCCACGCCACAACGAAAGTCGGCGCTGCCAGCAGAAAAGTTAAGCGGTCGTGCGTGCGTCCCGAAGGCATGATTTAAGAGCAGTGACAAGTGACAAGAAATAATTTTTAATTAAATCCGGCTTCCGCCTTCCTTTTGCCTTTTTACTTTTGCCTTTCTTTTACGGTTGCGAAACCAGCGCTTGCTTAGCTTCCGTTGCTTCGTTGAAAGCTCCGCCGTCAACTCGGCCAATCTTTATAGCTTCGTCAAACTCCCTTATGGCCTCTTGCCGTCTTTCCAGAAAAGCTAGTATGCGTCCCATCGCAGTGTGTGCGCGTGAGAGTAGCGCTTGATCCGTGTCTGTGGATGCGGCGCGGACGGCCATTTGAAAATGGGAGAGGGCGCGTTCGAGTCGTTGCGCCTGCACGCTCTCATCAATTGCGTCTTGCGCCGAAAGGCTAGCCGTCTGACCCAACGCGAAGAAGATGCGAGGCTCGCCCGGAAACTCAGTCAACATCTGGCGCAGACGGTTCTCGGCCTCTTCGTAATTCTTGATTCGCAGCAACTGCTCCACCTCGCTCAGCTTTCTAACGAGCGTTGCTCGGCGCACATTCTCCGCATCACCGCCAGTCTCATTGGCGGCAGCGTTGGCACGCGCTGCTGCGCGCGCACGCCGCGCAGCAACGGCACGCGCACGAGCCTGCGCGTTCTCATCTAGTCGGCGGCTTTCGCGCGCGGGGTCGAACGTGTTGATTGCGTCGCCAAGAAAATTGGCTATATCGAAGCCGGACTCTTCCGAACTGCGCAGTTGATCCGCGAAGTAAAAAGCCAGAACAGCGCCCTGCTCGTAAGCGTCTGCGAGTTCGGCCACGCCTTCGTCCTCTATCTCCTGTTTGCGCACCTCAAACTGCTTCGCCAATTGCGCGCGCACGGCTGCGTCCTGCGTCCCGGCCAATCGCTGGCGCGTCTGATATGTCAGAGCTGCTATCTCGGTTGACACATCAAGGCGCGCTTCGGCTGCTGCTACGAGCGAGCGAGCGACCGCAATGAAGATGTCTGGAGAAATATTCTGGTTGTGGCTGGTGCGCTCGTCCAAGAGTTGTTTGATCTGCGTGCGGCGCGCCGCTATCTCGCGGTTGAAGTGAAGCACTACAGGGTCAACTGCATATTGGATGTATGCTCGTCTCAGCTCAGACGAAGTTGGGTCTGTGCCCTGCGGGACAATTGCGTAGTAATCGTCTGCTATGATTCGAAAGTTAATTGCGCCGGGCACTGCCAGAAGGTCAGGGACGATGAAGAAGCGGCGCTCGTGCTCTCGAAAAGTGTAGGTCTTCTGCCTCCCTGTGCTTCTTCTTGAATTGTTCGAGCCAGGGGCGTTGACAACGACGCGCTCGCTGTATGTGGTGACGGGTTGTGTGTGAAGGTAAGAGAGCACGCTCTTGACCATCTCAATGGTTGGGCGTCGCAACAGGTCGCCCTCCGCCTGATACATTCTCAGGTAAGCGGGCAGTCGCGCATCTATGCCGGACTTTTGATAAAACTCGCGCAACAAGGGCACGAAGTCCAGAACTTCCAACAACCCTCCGGGCAATTCTATGCTTCGTTCGGGGGCTTCAAAGTTAGGCACTGGGCCAAGCGCGTAAGCCAGGGAAACGTAGCGCGCGGCCTGCTCGGCGGGCGTGGCAGTAGCAAGCTGCCTGTTATTGAGTTCGAAAAACTTTTTCATGCGCGCGCGAAGCTCAGGATCAAGGTTTATTTGGTCGCGCCTCACTTGCGCGCGAAAGGGCGAAGGTTCTTCGCCGTGCGGCACGGGGTCGAAACCTGCTGCGTCGAGCGCGGCCATCATCACAACGAGACGCGGCTCTGGCTGTATGCGCACGCCGTACTGTGTGAGGTCGAAAGCGGCCTGTTGCGGTCTAGCGGTTTGCGCGCGATTCGGCGCAGGCGTAGGTGTCGTAGAAGCATTTGGCCTCTGCTGCGCCAGAAGAAAACTGCTGGTTAAGAGAATGAATACGATAGCGATAAAAAATCTTTTCATAGAGTTTGAAACAAGTAAGCGTGAATCATTGCCGGGAAAGGGAGAAAGCGAAAAGCAGATGTCGGGAAAGTCTGGAGTCTGGGGATTTTAGATTTTGGATTTTAGATTTTCGATTTAAAAAGCCCTGCGCTTCTTCCAATCGAAAATCGCAAATCCAAAATCGAAAATCCATTTGGCTCCAGACTTTTTTCTAGCATCTCTTCCTTCATCCCTGCTCTTTACCTCTCTTTCTACGCAGCAACCTTAATGTTAACGGATATGCGGCGAGCGAACAAACGACGGAGAGCGTGAGTCCGCCTATGGCGAAAGGCACTAGCACGTCGCGTGTGTGATGGAAAAGCTCTCGCCAGTAAGTGGCGGTCAAAAGATGCGGCTCCTTCAAGAGCGCAAGGTATTCGTGCGAGAGCGAGAGCGGTCTTCCCATAACAAACGCGCCGATTGCGTAAGAGGCAAGAATGATGGGCACGAGCGTGAAGAAAGGGTTGTTGACGAAAGTGCCCGCGTAGATTGCAATCTTATTGAAGCGGAACAGAAAGGCTATGACGGTCGCCATCACCGTGTGCAAGCCCAGAAATGGCGAGAACGCTATGAAGACGCCTACAGAGAAAGCAAGCGCCGTACGCTCCGGCGGGTCATCAATCGCGAGCAGACGGCGGACAGTTGCGCGAAGCATAAGCGGCTGGTAAATGGTCAATGGTAAATGGTGAATGGAAGAAGATTGGCATCCAACCACCATTTACCATTTACTATTTACCATTCACTTATAACTGTTGAGCGCTTCGGTTTCCGATTCGTAAACGTCGAAGACGGTCAGGAGCTTGGTGATGGCTAGCAGGTCTTGAAGCTTCTGCGTCAGGTTGAGCAGCTTAAGTTGGCCGCCCTCTTTGCCTATAGCAGTGTAGCTGGAGACGAGTTCGCCTATGCCGCTCGAATCAATGTAGCCGACGCCCGCAAGGTTCAAGAGGATGCGCTTCTTGCCCTCTTCGAGCAGGCGGCGAATCGCCGTGCGAAGCGTGACGCTGCCTTCACCGATTGTGATTCTGCCGCCCATATCCAGGATAACAACGTCCCCGGCCTGACGCTCTTTGATATTAAGTTCAGCCATTGTCGAAACTCTCCTTGTTTCAAGTTTCAAGTTTCAGGTTTCAAGTTTCAAGTTTTATCGCTCTTCCAACTTGAAACCTGAAACTTGAAACTTGAAACTTCAATTATTTTTCTTCGTCATTCGCACCACAGTGCCGCCTTCTGGATGTTGCGACCACTCGACTTCGTCCATGAAGGTGCGCATGAAAAGGATGCCGCGCCCCGAAGTTTTCAAAAGATTCTGCGCATCCGTGGGGTCTGCGATCTCATCAAGATCGAAGCCCGCGCCTTGATCCCGGACTATGATAACTAGTTGGCGCGACGAACTACGGAACTCTACCTCGACCGTTTTGGTCTCGTCCTGCCGGTTGCCGTGAAGCACTGCGTTCGTAACGGCCTCGCGCACAGCCATATCAACGCCGAAGGCTGCGTCGCTGCTGAGTCCGGCGCGTCTTACGACTTTCGCTGCTTCGTCCGCCGCCTGCGCTATGCTCTCTATGCGGCTTGGCAACACGAGTTCGGTCGTCTCTTCGGTCACAGCGGCAAACGTGGCCTTTCCAAAGCCATCCCGGCCATGCGGTTCGCGGCCAAAATCTAGCGAAAAAAATCTAACCGGAAGTACGGACGTTTAACACGCCCGAAGCCCGCATGTCAAGAAAGGGATGGAATAGAGGACGCGGAGACGCGGAGACACGGCGACCGAGGAGATAAACACGGATAAGGATGAATCAGGTTCTTCTAATCGCCGCGTCGCCGTGTCCCCGCGTCTCCGCGTCGCTCTCACCTCTTCTCTGGTATGATTTCCCCATGATTATCCGACCAGCGCGGCGAATTCGGGGACAGATGTCCGTGCCCGGCGATAAATCTATCTCGCATCGCGCGGCGATTATGGCCGCGCTGGCTGAAGGTGATTCGCGCCTATATAACTTTTCAACGAGCGCGGACTGCGCCTCAACACTCGAATGCTTGCGGCGTCTGGGCGTGACTGTAGAAAGAGACGGGAACGTTTGTCACGTTCAGGGTGTAGGCCGAACGGGCTTGCGGCCTTCCGCCGAGCCGCTTGATTGTGGCAACAGCGGCTCGACCATGCGCATGCTCGCGGGAGTTCTGGCGGGACAGGATTTCGTTTCTGAACTGACGGGAGATGAATCGCTCAACTCGCGTCCGATGAGAAGAGTCATAGAGCCGCTCGAATTGATGGGCGCGCAAGTTTCTTCTGTGGACGGTCGCGCGCCATTACGCATAAAGGGGCGCAGGCCGCTCAAGGCCATAAGCTACGCCATGCCTGTGGCGAGCGCGCAGGTGAAATCATGCATACTTCTCGCGGGGCTAAACGCAAAGGGTCGCACAGAAGTTCTTGAGCCGCCACTTTCCACACGCGACCACACGGAGCGAATGCTCAGATACTACGGCGCTTCGGTTCAGCAGAAGCAGGTCGAACGTGATGGGCGAACGCTCGTATCCGTCTCAGTAGATGGATTGGCGCGGTTAAGAGACAGGGGCGGAATGATTCCGGGCGACATCTCCTCTGCGGCTTTCTTCATAGTCGCCGCAGCGCTTCTGCCCCAATCAAAATTGAAGATAGTAAACGTAGGGCTTAACATCACGCGCACCGCTAGCCTCTTCTCTACGCTCACTTCGTTAGGCGCTGGCCTACGAATCAATCCAGCAGGATCAAGCTCTGTGGCCGAAGACTTTTATGAGCCAATCGGAGCGATTGATGTTTCGGGTGGCGCCGGGTTAGCTCCCGCCGAAGAAGGGCGCTCGAACGTACTGGGCGGCGCATTAATTCCGCAGTTGATAGACGAACTGCCCATGCTGGCCGTTCTGGGCACACAGGTTCTAGGCGGGTTCACGATTAAAGATGCAAGCGAACTGCGCGTTAAAGAGAGCGACCGTATAACCGCGACGGTTGAGAATTTGCGCGCGATGGGTGCGGATGTTGAAGAGCACGAGGACGGTTTGACCATTAAGAGGCGCACGCAACTTCACGGGGCAAAGCTAAACTCTTACGGCGACCATCGCATCGCTATGGCATTCACGGTCGCCGCGCTCATAGCCGAAGGCGAATCATATCTGGCTGGCGCAGATTGCGTGAAGGTTTCTTTTCCAGAATTTTTTCAGACGTTCAGATCTGTGATTGAAAGATGAGTGATTCCGAGCCGCGCATGATCGTCATCACAGGTTTCATGGCCGCTGGCAAGACTACAGTCGCCAGAGCGCTCGCGCGACGATTGAACTGCGAGATGCTAGACCTTGATGAAACAATCGCAGAGCGTGAGAAGCGCACGATTCCTGATTTGATTAACGAAGAAGGTGAGACGAATTTTCGTGAAGCGGAAACCGAAACACTGCGTGAAGTTCTGGAGAAGAGAGCGGCGCGCGTCGTAGCGCTCGGCGGCGGCGCATGGACACTTTCAGGCAACCGCGCGCTTGTTGCCGAACACGATTGCATCACAGTCTGGTTGGATGCTCCATTTGAATTGTGCTGGCAGAGAATTACGAATCAAAATGTCCTGCGCCCGCTCGCGCTCGACCGTAAGAGCACGCATGAGCTTTACCTGAAGCGCAGACCGCAATACGAGCTTGCGCAGTTGCGCATAAAAATGGCTGCGGAAAGGAGCGCCGAAGAGATTTCCGGCGAGATAGAACGTGCATTGCGCCGCGAAAGCTTCGTGAAAAGTTAGAGTTTTCATTCGGTGGATTGTCAAATTTCCAGAGGGAGCAAGCGATGAGCGAGAAGATAGAGGACGCGAAAGCGTTGAAGACTGCGAAGACACTGATAAACGCACACAACTGGAAACATCTTGCGCGCTGGAACGGTGCAGGCTATTACGAGCTTCAGACGGAAGACACAGGCGATGTTCCAGTCCGCCTCTTCCTGACGAAATCTCTGCTGGATGCTACGGAAGAGATTCTCTATCAGCAGATAATAAACGCCACACGCTTTCCCGGCGTGAAGATGGTAGTAATCACACCCGACGCACATTACGGTTACGGTGTGCCTGTGGGTTGCGCGTTGATTACAGACGCGGAAAGCGGCGCGATTGCGATGGGGCCTGTGGGGTACGATATTGGATGCTTCACGGCGGATACGCTAGTTCCTTTGATTGACGGCAACTCTTATCCAATCGGCGTGCTGGCCCAATCTAATGAAGAGGTATTTGTTTACGCTCTCTCTACAGAACAAAGGGTTGTCATCGCAAAAGCGAGGGTTAAAAGGACGCGAACCCGTGCCACGTTGGTTAAAGTTATGCTGGACAATGGGAGAGAGATTTTCTGCACGCCAGATCACGAATTCATGCTACGCGATGGAAGTTTCCGACAGGCTCAGCACTTAACAGCCCAGACATCTCTGATGCCCTTTCATGCAGAGAGTTATGCGTTCAAGAAGCCGGAGTTGAGTAATCAGCCCGTAGCTCGCTACAGTTATAATCATAAAGTTATTTCTGTAGAACCTTTGGAGCAGGTCGCGGATGTCTATTGCTTGACTGTTCCTGAATACGGAAACTTTGCGCTCGACGCAGGGGTATTTGTTCATAACTGCGGGATGATGAGCGCGAGGTCTGATGTTCCTGCTGATGAAGCAACGCCAGAAAGAAAATTGGAGTTCAACCGCGAGGTGATGAGTCGCGTTGAGATGGGCTATGGCGGTAAGAGCCACAGGCTTGGAAAAGTTTCAGAAAGCGAATTTCAGAATCTGGTGCGAGGCGGCGCTGAGTATTATGTGGAAAAATATGGAGCAACTTTTGATCGCAGCCGCGCCGAACGTCATCGAATTCCGGTTGACGATGACTGGCAAATTCCTTGGGGCGGAAAAGGAAGGCCGGAGCGTGGACTAGAGCAATTAGGCAGTCTCGGATCGGGAAATCACTTTATTGAATTGCAGTGCTCTGAAAAAACAGGCACGCTCTTCGTTCAGGTTCACACTGGAAGCCGTGGGTTCGGGCATGGCCTTGCGACGAACTATTTCGAGATGGCGCGCGAGGAAAGACCCGACGAGATAAGGGATATTGACCTGGGCTACTTCACGCCGGACTCTCGTCATTACAAAGATTATCTGAATGCGGTCGCGGCTGGCGGCAACTACGCCATCTTGAATCGCTTGATAATCTTCGAGCAGGTCGCAGAAGCTTTCCGAAAAGTTTTCGGGGACGATCTGGAATTGATTTACGAGATAAGCCATAACCTTGTGCAGAAGGAGTGGAACCCAAATTTCGGCGAAGTGTGGGTGCATCGCAAAGGTGCTACGCGAGCTTTTCCCGCAGGCCATCCTTTTTTGAAAGGGTCTGTCTGGGAGACGACGGGGCATCCGGTTCTGATTCCCGGAAGCAACAAGGATTACAGCTACATTCTTCGTCCTTTGCCTGATGCTGTGAACAGCGGCTACACGGTCAATCACGGCGCTGGCCGACGCATGTCGCGTGGCGAGGCCATGCGCACGCTCTCGCAGCGCGCGATGGATGACGAGTACGCTGCCGCAGGAATTCTGGTGAACACGGACGGCCACGTGCCGCTAGATGAAGCCGCGCCGTGCTACAAACCTTCTGCGGAAGTTGTGCAGGCTGTGGTTGAAGCTGGCCTTGCAGAGATAGAACATCAGCTCTGGCCGCTCGCTTCGCTCAAAGGCGTGGACGAGCGGAAGATGAAGAGAAGGAAGAGAGGCGCAAGGTCAAAAAGAAAAACGGAGGAGCATTACTAGCATCACGCTGAAGTAAAAAGACAAAAGAAAGTAAAAAGGTAAAAGTAAAAAGGCAAAAGTGTGGACACGCCTTGCAGGCGTGAATTAAAGATTAAAAATGGCTTTAGTCCTTATCCCTTTTGCCTTTTACCTTTTTACTTTTGCCTTTTAATACAGACTGCCGTCTCGTACAAACGCTGGCGTCCGCCTCTCTTTCTAAAAGAGATTATCTTCTCAACACGGAAACCTTCTCGTTCACAAATCTTGCCGAAAATAGCTTCAGTAAATATCTCTACACCTGAGAGCCTTGAGTTTCCTACGACATAAGCTCCCTTGAAATCATTTGAAACGCAACGCTTCAGCGCCTTGATGTGTCGCCACAAATCAATGAAATATTTGGTGGCGTAGTTACACATCAGAACGCTTCTATCTTTTAGCTCATCATAATATGAGAGATAAGGTCTGATTTCTGCGGGCACTTCTATCAACTCATTTTGCAGTATTGAAGTGGCTCTTCCCCACGTTCCGCCGATTGCGTTCAAATCTATCTCGGTCGCCTGTCGAATGTTTTCGAGCAAGTCCATGAAGTGAAGCTGTGGTCTGGTTTGATGTACATAGCTATAGCGGTTCGGATAAGGCGGAGATGTAATCACAAGACCAACGGAACGTTTCAAAAGCTCTTCTAAATTCCGAGTCGAATTACCAAGCAGGACGGAGTTCAGTCTGGAGTTGCAAATCTCCTCATCGCTTAGACTCTCCAAATCTTTAGAAATCGTCTTGAGATTTTCGCTCACTTCGAAATAGACATCAATGTTCCTCTGATGGTTGTCATCGAAAGTGATTGTGGGGTGATTCCTATGAATGTTGGCGCAATCGAGAGCGGCTTTGTTCACAGCCAGCCACAGATAATTTGAGATAGAAGAATATTTTCCCAGAAGACTTAACTCGCGACAGATTATCAAGTTCTTCAGAACATCGGGCTTCCACCAACGAAACACATTATGAATTAAGGGCAGCCTCGCATTGAATTTCAGAAGAACTGAATCAATCGAATCTTTCTGATGTTCGTTCAATAAACAATCTAGCTCGGCAATGTAATCTCCAAATAATTTTAGATGACCAGTCTCCCACAGCAGAGACCTGTCGCTGACCTGTTGAAGTAGAGGATTGATCTCTATGCCTAGCGCCGGAATCCCAAGCTTCTGGCACTCTATGATGGTCGTTCCCCTTCCGCAGAAAGGGTCTAGGACAAAGCTATCTTTTGTGACGGCGAGTTCTTGAATAAGGTATCGAACCAGACCGGGAGAGTAGCTTGGAGTCAAACGATACCAACGATGAACAGACTCATTCTGTCCGGGTTTGAAAGTGATGTCGCCTATATTGACTTCTTCGTATCTGAAGCCGGATTCCCTGATGTTGCGGTAAAAGCAGGAGGTGATGGCGGAGTTTGTGCCGAGTTCTTTCATAGGTGCTCTTCCGTCGTTGAGGCAGGATAAAGAGTTCTAATCAGATCGGTGACCACAAAGGTCAAAACAATTCCCATGAGTATTGCGACCTTCGGCAGTTCGATCACGGGCTGGCCGAAGAGAAAAGGGAAGTAACTGAGGAGAGAGGAGAGAATCACTGCCAGTGGGACGAAAAAATATCTTGGAAAGTAGAAGGCGTAAACTATTGCGAACACATCTGCGGGGAAGAAGTAGCGCTCGTGCATTGAAGGCAGGAAGAAGGGCACGAGTATCAGGGAAACAAGCGATAGCTTGATGATTAGCTCGTCCGTCAAAACTTCTTCGCTCTTGATTGCGAGGAGACAGAAGAGATAGATCATGGCGCAGCCGAAAAAGAGCGCGAACTTTCCGAAAAGCTCGCTGCTGTCAGGCAGCCATTGATAAAAGTTCGGCGCATTCAATGTGAGCGCCTGATAGTTCACGTCTCCCTGGTGCATGTAGATGACCAAAAGTTCGCCGAGCGGTCTTCCGGCCATCCACGCAGGCAAAATCATCAGAATGTAAACCGCCGGGATGAGCAGAAACATTTTTGGGTGAATCCGCTTTCGCCACGTGAGGCTGAAGAAGACTGGCAACAGGAAGATCGTTTGCAGCTTGAAAGAGAATGCAATTGAGAGAAACAGTATAGAGGCAAAGGGGCGCTCCTTCAGCAGAAAATAGATTGAGCCGAGCAGCAACATTGTGTAAATCGCATCCGTCTGTCCCCAGAGCGCGCTGTTGAAGATGACGGTCGGCGCAAAGAGCGTCACGAAAAACGCAGACGCCCACACCAGTTTATCTTCATATTTGAGCCGTACGACGAGAGCAACGAACACCGCGAGCGGGAAGTCGAAAATGATGGAAAGAATTTTTATCGCGTAGAGCTTCTGAACGGGCAGGTTCGTGGCGAGCGCTAGCAGGTAAAGATATGGCGGCGTGTAGTTGGAAAAATTGTACCCGAGCGCGCGAAAGCTGCCATGGCTCACAATAAAATCGTACCAGTGCGTCATGTGCGAAACGTAATCGCCGCTCTGGAAATTGAAGAGGCTCACGCGCACCATGACCGCAAGCACCAGACCTGCGCCAAAAAGCAGCAGGTCTTCTGTTGAGAAATCGCGCAGGAATTTTCTGTAAGATTTATCTTGAGAAGAGATTTTTGGGCGTTTCGGCATGTGCGGATTATGCCACGCCTTCAGAAATAGTTGAGCATAAAAATAGCGCTCGATAGGATAGATTGCGTTTGAGTATGGAGAGTAAGACTCACTACAGAGAACACGTAGGAAGCACCGAAGAAGAATAAAATATTTGAGATTTCAGATTTGAAATTAAAGATTAAAAAATTCTTCGGTGCTTCCTACGTGTTCTCTCCGGTCTGCGGTGGTGAATAATCTTTTCCATACGTTCAACTGCAATTCACTTTAGCTTTTGCCCGTGCCGTTCGGTTGAGCGCGCAGCAATTTGAGAAGCGCCAACTCTTCCGCCTCATACTCAGGTTCTATGCGTTTGATAGAGCGCTCAACTTTGCGGCGAAACTCTTCGAGCGTGCGCCCTTCCATGTAGCTCTCAATCACGCGCGGATGTATATAGCAGTCGCGGCAAACGGCAGGCGTGTTGCCCAGATGCCCTGCAACATGCTTCACAGCTTTGACTATATTCTTCTTCGCCTGCTTCTCGTCTTCAGCCACACCGAGTTCGGCCAACTCAATCGCGGCTTGCAGCGTCCCGCCCCACGTGCGGAAATCCTTTGCGGAAAACTCAGGCGATGTCGCAGCCTTTATGTATTCGTTCACATCGCGCGGCCTTATGGCTTTCACCTTTCCGTTTTCGTCGTAGTATTCAAAAAGCTTTGCGCCGCCTATCTTCTTGATGTCGGCCATAATCTCTGCGAGTTCTTCGTCAACGCAGACGACGCGGTGGCGTATGTGATGCTTGCCTACGAAATTGAAGCAGAGACGACCGCCTCGCTTGATCTCAAGATGACGATTGCGCAAGGTCGTGACGCCATAGGTGCGATAATGCTTGACGCTCGTTTCAGAGCCTACGCGAAAGTAAAGGTCATTGATGAAGCGCACCACTATGGCCAGCACACGGTCGCGCGGGAAG
Source organism: Acidobacteria bacterium 13_1_20CM_3_53_8 (assembly GCA_001920415.1). Taxonomy (GTDB): domain Bacteria; phylum Acidobacteriota; class Blastocatellia; order Pyrinomonadales; family Pyrinomonadaceae; genus 3-1-20CM-3-53-8. Next base: position 64,529 of record MNJR01000099.1, read on the forward strand.
CCTTCAAGGTTGATGTCCTCATTCGTCTTGCGGCGAAGCGCGGGCAAACTTTCGCCGAAGCGCACTATCTTGTCGTACTTTTTGCGCTGCTGCTTCTCTCTGTAACTTGGGTGATAGAGGTATTGTGTGCGCCCGCCCGTGTCCACGCCTACGGTCTGAAGACGGCTTCGCGCAGACGGCGAGACGCGCACATGTCGCCACGCCGGAGGGATGACGAGCGCGCGTATGCGCTCTAGCTGTTCTGCGTCCGTTATACGTTTGCCTTTCGCATCCTCGTACCAGAAGCCTCTATGCTTCGAGCCATGCCTTCGCCACCATCGCGCACGCGCGCCGCGCTCTACCACGCTTAGCGCGCCCCTTTCCGGCGCAGACGGCAGGGGCGCTGGCAGCGGCTCTATGCTCCTGGCTTCGATTACCATCTTGGAAAATCCTTTCGCCCGAAAAATCTTCTGCGCAAACAAACCGCGCGCCAGACTTTTGTGGAAACTGTCATACAGAGGCTTTCCCGCGCTGCGGTAAAAGATAGAATAAGCGGGCGCTTGCGGCGATGATACAACTATCTTTGAGCGAAATCGCTTGATATTTACGAGCTTAAGCTTTAAATTCTGACCGTTCTATAAGCTTTTTCTTACCGGAACCGTTTTTCTGAGCGCAGGGCTTTTAGCTTGACCATCGGCCAACATCGCTCATTGGCAGACAAAGATAAGTTTATCAGGTCTCCTCCTTAGTGCCTGAAAATAATTCACCACTGTAATCTTAGCGGAGGCAATCAAGCGTGGGATCACCGTTAATAGTTTTGACGGCTTCCAACACGGAAGCCAGTGAATACAAGCACAGCATCTGGCAACAGATGCTATCTGCGACCATCCCTCATAAATACAGCAAGACTTTTTTCAGCCAAGTCTCGTTCGAGAATGAATCCTGGCCCGACGGTCGAGCCAAGTACGTTCCGAACGGCCTGCGAATGGTCGAAACTCTCTTGCTCAGAAATTATTCTGAAGATGATGTGGTGGTCTGCTATCTAGAGAACCTGGAAAAATTCGTAGGCCCCGAAACGAAAGCCTTAGCCATTCACGCGCACAACCCTCTGGGCATCTCCTACGCTACGGACGTTTACTCGAAACTCGCTGGCGAGAATTTGATGCCACTGAACGCGTATGAATTCTTGAAAATCATCACGCATCCGGTCATCAAAAAATACAGGCCGAAGATAATCGTAGGCGGCCCCGGCGCGTGGCAGCTTGAGAAGGCAAATCGCCTGGACGAATTTAATATTGATTACTTGATTGACGGCGAGATAGAGATGGTCTTTACAGAACTCTTCGAGCGCATAATCCAGAATGATCCGACTCTGCCGCGTATCATCAAAATTCCGAAGGATAAGCAACCCGCAGTCGAAGACATCCCCGTAGTTCGTCATCGTTCCACTTTCGGGGTCGTGGAAATTACGCGCGGCTGTGGTCGTGGCTGCCAGTTCTGCTCACCCGCTACAAAAGTCGGTCGCTCGTTCCCGCTCTCTCATATCATGGAGAGTGTAAGGATGAACGCGCGCGAGGGCGCGACCGAGATAATGATCGCTTCTGAGGACATGTTCCTCTACGAGCAGCTACCGAATTTCACGCCGAACGTGCCCGCGCTCATAGAGCTATTCAAAGGCATCAAGAGCGTGCCCGGCATCGAAACGATTCAGACATCACACATCACTATGGCTCCGGTCGTAAAAGACCCTTCTATCATAGAGCAACTGACGCCCTACATAGTGCCCTACTCGCACGTTCATCACAAAGATTCAACAGACCCGAAGCAATGTATGATTGATCCTATCATCGGCTTGGAGACGGGAAGCCCGCGCCTCTTCAACATCTTCATGAAGGGCAAAGGTTATCCGTACAAATCTCACCAGTGGCGCGACGTTGTGGTTAAAGGCATGGAGATTCTGAACCGCCACAACTGGTTCCCGTTCTGCACATTCATAATAGGATTGCCGGGCGAAACGGACGAGGACACAAAACAGTCATTGGATTTATTATCGGATTTGCGCGACGCGAAGGGAACGTTCGTGCCGACATTCTTCGTGCCCTTAGAGAACACGCGTATGGAGAAGAAATCCAGCGCGAAGCTGATTGAGATGACAGACCTTCAGTGGGAGTTCTTCTTCACCTGCTGGAAATATAATCTGGAATTCTGGTACGGCGGCTCGAAGGCGAACTTCAAGTTCTCTTTGGGGATGCCGCTCTACTACAACATGCTCGGCAAGAAATTGTTCGGCAACGGCATCAAGTATCCATTGATGCGATTCGCAGGCGTGCCAGACCGCTTCATGCGCAAGCATATGTATCTTGACTTCACAGGCCGCCCGCGCAACCACGCCGGTATGAAGCCGCTAGACAAAGAGATACTCCCCGGCTTCGAGACCATCAAGGGCTTGAACATGATTGACGCAAGCCAACTGCAAATCGGCAGAAGCAGTGAACCCGTGCACGCCTCTGGTGATTAAGGCAAAAGTAAAAAGGTAAAAGGCAAAGGAAAGGCAAAAGTAAAAAGGCAAAAGTGAAGGAGGTTGAATTCCTTCCTTACTTTTGCCTTTTACCTTTTTACTTTTGCCTTTCCGCTATGTGTCCCGCAACTGCGTAGCGATCTTTCACCTTCTGCAAGAGCCACTGCGGGCGGCCACGCTCCTCGCGTCCCTTCATCTTGAAGAGACGCCATGCACCTTTCAATCTCTCGCCGTGAAGCGTGAACTTGAGCGTGCCCTTATTCCATTCGGCCAATGGGTCTTCGCCCTCCTCCACGTCGAACGTTCCAATGTCCCAGCGATAGACTTGGCCTGCGCCGTAATGTCCCTCAGAAATTTCGCCTACGAATTTCAGGTAAGATAGCGCATGGTCTTCGACCTCTACGGCCAGACGTTTTACTGTAGGATCAAGCGAAGGGCCTTTCGGCACAGCCCAGCTTTTCAGCGTGCCGCCAATCTCCAATCGGAAATCCCAATGAAGATGGCTCGCGTGATGCTCTTGAACAACAAAACTGCGCTTCTTATTTCCCAAAGCTCTCTTCTTCTTAGCGAGCTTATCTTTTATCTTTGCGCCTTTGCGTGAACCCTCAATTCTCTTTTAGCTCAAGAATCATATGAATTGAAGGTTCTCGCAAAGGCGCAAAGGAAAATGCTTAAGCTCGCAAAGGGGTTGAGTATTCTTAATCCTCTTCTTCTACTTCTGAAAGATCGCTGTTGGCCGGGCCGTTGATGACTTTGCCGTAAGCATCGTAGCGCGAGCCGTGACAGGGACAGTCCCAAGTTTTTTCCAGCGAATTCCAGTCAACGACGCAACCCAGGTGACGGCAGAACGCGGAGCGCTCGTGTATTGCGCCAGACTCGTCTCTGTAAACCGCGACCTTCTGTAATCCGCGTCGAATGATTGCGCCCTCGCCCTGCTTTATCTCATCAATGGAATCAACTTCGCCCGGCGTGACCAGATCAGCGTACTGCACTGCGACGTTCAAATTCTCGCCAGCAAAGCGCGGCAACGCGCGCAAATTTTTACGCGACGGATCGTAAATCTTTGCCCACTCGTTCTCGCGCCCCATTATGAGGTCTGTCAATAAAATTCCGGCGATTGTCCCGTGCGTCATCCCGTTGCCGGAATCGCCCGTAGCTATGAAGACATTCTCCTCGTCCATAGGGTTTGGGCCAATGAAGGCCAGGCTGTCAACAGGCTCCATCACCTCGCCCGACCAGCGATAGAGAATCTCGCTCGCTTGAGGCCAACGCGTGCGCGTCCACCTTTCAAGATACGCGAACCTTTTCCCTGCGTCATCCGCCTGACCAGACTTGTGATCTTCGCCGCCGACAATCAGCACGTCGTAATCGCCATCTTCAAAAGGCCCGCTTTGTATGCGAACGTAGTGATACGGGTTGGGCGTGTCCCAAAGGAGCGCTTTCGTAACTGAAGCAGAGGGAACGCGCACGCCTATGACGTAAGTGAGATAAGGAGCTTGCTTGGTGTGAATGGCGATGAGATCGTTGACGGGCGTGTTCGTTGCGACCACAACTTCGTCTGCTGTGACGACTGCGCCGCTTGCTGTTTCAATACGCGCTCGTTCTCCGCCTTCAATCTTGCTCGCATGCGTGCTAGTGAAGATAGCCGCGCCGTGCTTTCCCATCGCGCGAGCCAGCCCCGCAAGATATTTTAAGGGATGAAACTGCGCCTGACGCGGAAAGCGCAGAGCCTTGCCCGTATCAAAATCTTTAATCGGCGCGCGCTCCACCATCTCTAAAACGATACCAGCGCGATAGGCTGCATCAAGTTCCTTCTCTAAAATCTCTTTCGACTCGTCCGGCGGAGTAAACAGATAACCGTCCACTCGCTCGAAGTCGCAATCAATCTTCTCCTCTGAGACAATCTCTTCAACGCGATCAATCGCAGCCGTGTGGCTACGGGCTGCGAGTTGCGCGCCACGCTCGCCATGAAGCCGCTCAAGCTCGAAGTAGCGGTCGTCGAGCGCATTCACAAGATGCGCAGTAGTCCTGCCCGTCATGCCGCCGCCGATTAGCCCATCGTCTAGCACCACGACCGCCTTGCCTTCGCGCGCGAGCAGATAAGCCGTAGTCATGCCCGCAATGCCTGCGCCTACGACGCAAACGTCTGCCTCGATACTCTTTTCAAGCGGCGCGGTCTCCATGCGCGCATCAACGGTCGCCATCCAGACTGATACTGTGCTGCCTGAGTCGGTCTTATTCTCAACTTCACTTTCTTCGCTCATAGCTCCCTCACTTAAAAGCAGTGACGAGTGACGAGCAAGAAAAAAGTTTTCAGTTTTCAGTTTTCAGAAGAAAACCGGAAAGCTTTTAACTTAAAACTTAAAACTAAAAACTGTAAACTCATCTTGTCACTTGTCACTGTCTTTATATTTTTTCTTTCCGGCAGCTTCAGGTTCTTCGGCCCAGAAGACCCAGGCCGCACCGTTGCGGTGGCGTTCACGCTTTGCAAGAACTTCGCGCTCTTCCAGTAGAGAGCGCGCGCGGCGCTGGACGATGGCGTAAAGGTACTGCGATAGGTCTGCGAACTCCCATCCGCGCTCGGCCAAATCCGTTCTGTCGAACGCGCGCTCAAGCTGCGCCCGCTTCCTTTCAAATAGGCTTGCAACGCGCTCCGCCATCTCTTCGCAGATTGCTTGGAACTCGCTGCGCTCGTCGCGCCCTATGACGGGAAAGTTTAATTCGTAGTATCGCTCCGTAGGATAGCGCTTCTCCCATTCCTCTGATTCTCGCAAAAGTTCGCTCCCGACCATCTCATTGATGTGCGCGTGGACGCTGGGTTTAGAGATGTTCAACTCTTTAGCGAGTTGCGCAATCGTGCGCGGCTCGCGCGCCACCAGGTTGATGATCTCTTCCTTCGTCCCATCTATCAAAAGTTTCTTCTGCGCTATGGCCGCCCACGGGTCGCTGTAGCCTTCCCCCTTCGCAGACACGCACTCACAAGCGAACCGCAACTCCCGGAATCCGTCCGGCACCGTCATTTTCCACCCCTTTACATTTTGGGTGTTAGGCTGTATCCTAACACGCAGTTAGCCTTGACCCTAATTCCCCTAATAACATGTGGGTAAGTAACCGTCATGTTGATGTGTTGGTCTGGGGTAGAATATAGCACTAAACGGGGCGCAACGGCTTGGGCCGAGGCCGCTAAACCTATTCCTTCAACTTTTATCCATTTAATCTCAACGGAATCGCTAAATACTTCCCCTCGATACCATTTCCACTAGAACCAATCGCCCTCCCGCGAGCGCCATCTCGCGATTGGGCAATTCTTCTCAAAAGGAGGTAGATATGAAACGTCAAATCACTTTGCTTCTGGCAATCGCGCTTCTGCTCTCGCTTGGTCTTCTCGCCAACGCAACGGGAAACTCGTCTATGACTCGCGCGGCTGCACATCCGAGTCTGTCAGAGCAGAACACTAAGATGAAGCAGCTAGACTTTCGCAGCGCCATGCGCAAGCTCTGGGAGGATCACATCACGTGGACGCGGGTGTTCATTATTAGCGCCGCAGCAGACCTGCCCGACAGAGATGCAGCGACCCAACGCCTGTTGCAGAATCAGGTTGACATCGGAAACGCGATTAAACCGTATTATGGCGAGGCGGCTGGAAACCAACTGACCGCGCTACTGAAAGATCATATCTTAATATCGGCGGATGTGGTCGCTGCGGCCAAGGCAAATGATCAGGCGAAGCTCGCAGACGCGAATCGTCGCTGGCTCGCCAACGCCGATCAGATTGCGGATTTCTTGAACAAGGCGAATCCGCAGAACTGGCCGGATGGTGAGATGAGGACGATGATGCACGACCATCTCAAACTTACTACCAACGAGGCAGTAGCGCGATTGCACGGAGACTGGGCAGGTGACGTTAAAGCTTACGACGACGTGCATCAGCAGATTCTGCTCATGGCCGACATGCTCAGCGACGGAATCATCAAGCAGTTTCCAAACAAGTTCAGGTGATAAGAGAAAGAGTTTCAAGTTTCAAGTTTCAGGTTTCAGGTTTCAAGTTAAAGAAGCTTTCCTAACTTGAAACCTGAAACCTGAAACTCTTTCTCTTATGAGAGGAGGCACTATCAAAGTTAGTACCCCTCTCATAAGAGTCAGTGCTAAAGAAGGAGATAACCATGTCAAGTCCTGCAAGCATCGCTGGACATCCCATACATCCGATGCTCATTCCATTCCCAATAGCTCTCTGGTTCTTTTCTCTCATAGCAGAC
>MNJR01000003.1 GCA_001920415.1 Acidobacteria bacterium 13_1_20CM_3_53_8
CTCCCAACGATTTTCTGGGCGGCATCCTCCCGCTATTGGAAGAGAAACGCGGCGTGCAGAAAAAGTTCGAGTACATAGGCGAGAAGCGAGTGATGCTCACATATGAACTGCCGCTCAATGAAATCGTTCTTGATTTCTACGACCGGCTGAAATCCGTCTCGCGCGGCTACGCTTCGCTCGACTATCATTTCGCTGGCTACTGGCAGAGCGATCTCGTGAAGCTGGACATACTGGTTTCCGGCGAACCTGTTGATGCTCTTTCAATCATCCTGCACCGCGCAAACGCGCCGCAGCGAGGTCGAGCGCTCGCCGAAAAGATGAAGCAGCTAATCCCGCGCCAGCTTTTTGAAGTTCCCATTCAAGCCGCCATAGGCAACAAAGTCATCGCGCGCGAAACCGTCAAAGCACTTGGCAAAAACGTTCTGGCGAAATGCTACGGCGGCGACATCACGCGCAAGCGCAAGCTTCTGGAGAAACAGAAAGAGGGCAAGAAGCGCATGAAGAAGGTTGGCCGCGTGGAGATTCCGCAGGAAGCTTTCTTGGCTGTGCTGAAAGTGAACGAGTAGAATTGCAAAGGAACGAGCTATGTCAGTAACGATAGAATTGCCGGAAGAGATAGAGCAGCAACTTAAAACGGAGTGGAGCAATCTGCCGCGCCGCGCGTTAGAAGTTTTGGCACTCGAAGGCTATCGCTCAGGCGCGCTCACGCTGGAGCAGTTGCGCCGAATGCTTGGGTTTCAGACGCGTATGGAAGCGGATGCTTTTTTGAAGCAGCACGGTGTTTATCTGGAATATTCCGTCGAAAATTTGGAGCGAGATCGTGAGACGCTTGAACGGATATTGGCGAAATGATCGTCATTTCAGATACCACACCGCTCAACTATCTGGTCTTGATTGGGCAGCAGGGATTACTGGCTCGGCTCTTCGGGCACGTTATTATTCCGCGTGCGGTCTGGACAGAATTGCAAGCCGATTGAAATAAATGAACACCAGACCTGAATCACACGATAAGGTGGAGATTGACGAAATCGTAACCGCTCAGGCCAATGATGATTCTGCGTGGGAGAAGCCCGTTCGCGTGCGTAGGTCTAAGACTGTTAATGTCGAGTTGCCGTCTGAGCTTGCTGCTCGCGCGGCCTTTTTCGCTCGCCTGCATCGCGGAATGAGCGTTGAAGATTGGGTGGCGCGAGTTATTGAAGAGCGAATCGAATTGGAAGAAGCGGCCTTTGCTGAACTCAAGCGCGAACTCGCTGCGAAATAAATAGTCTGAGGAGAAGTTTGATGAAGCGTTTCCTCCTTGTCTTGTTCTTCTTATCAAGTTCACTTCCCATCCTAGCGCAGCATCGTCACCAGATGCCTGCGAATCCTAAGCCTGTCGCGTTGATGACGGGCATTGGCGAGAACCATCATCGGGTCTCGACGCAGAACGCGGAGGCGCAGAAGTTTTTCGATCAGGGCTTGCTGCTGGTCTATGCGTTCAATCATGACGAAGCTGTTCGGTCTTTTAAGCGCGCGGCGGAGCTTGATCCGAATCTGGCTATGGCTTACTGGGGCGTGGCGCTGGCGCTTGGGCCGAACATCAATCTGGATGTTGACCCGGATAGAGAAAAGGCGGCTTACGAGGCGGAAGCTGCGGCGCTTGCGCTTCGGTCGCACGCTTCGGATGAAGAGCGTGCTTATATAGAAGCTCTGGCGAAAAGATATTCGATTGCGCCGCAGGCTGATCTTAAAAGATTGGCTGTTGATTATAAGAATGCTATGAGTGCGCTCGTGCGCCGTTACCCGGATGATCTGGATGCGGCGACGCTTTATGCTGAGAGCGCTATGGATTTGCGTCCGTGGAAACTGTGGAATCAGGATGGCTCTCCGGCTGAAGGAACTGAAGAGATTGTCTCTGTTCTGGAGTCCGTTCTTAAACGCAATCCGAATCACGTCGGAGCGAATCATTACTACATTCACGCCGTAGAAGCTTCGCCTCATCCCGAGAGGGGCTTGACTAGCGCGGACACTTTGCGTAGAGACATCTTGGCTGCAGGGCATCTGGTTCACATGCCCGGCCACATATACATGCGCGTTGGCGATTACGCGGCTGTCGTTGATGTGAACGAGCATGCCGCTGCGGTTGACCGCGCTTATCTTCAGACGACTGGCGTGCAGGGCTTTTACGGCGCGGGCTACTACAGCCACAATCTACATTTTCTGGCCGTAGCCTACAGCATGATGGGAGATTACAGGGACGCGCGGCGCGCTATTGACCAACTGGATGCGAACGTCGCGCCTTACGTCAGAAATATTCCGCCGCTGGAAGGCTTTCTTATAAACAAGCCTATGGTGCTCGTTCGCTTTCGCCGTTGGGATGAAATCTTGAGAGCGCCTGCGACTTATCCCACCAGGACGCCTATGACGAACGCAATGTGGCACTGGGCGCGCGGGATGGCTCTGGCCTCTACTGGACAAATTGAGAGAGCCAGAGTCGAATTAAGATTGCAGCGCGGCGCAGTAAAGCGTCTGCCCGCAGACGCACAGGCTGGATTGAACAAAGCGTCAGACATCTTCGCAATAGCTGAGAACGTACTTAACGCGCGTATTGCGAGCGCACGGCATGACTATCAGATGGCCGCGCGCTTCTTGCAAAAGGCTGTGCAGATGGAAGACGCTCTTGCTTACGACGAGCCGCCCCCCTGGTATCTGCCTTCACGCGAGTCTCTGGGCGCAGTGCTGATGCTCGGCGGGCGTTACAGTGAAGCCGAAAAAGTTTTCCGAGATGATCTAGCCAGAAACCCGCACAACGGTCGTTCCCTCTTCGGCTTAATGCAAAGCCTAAAGGCGCAGAACAAACAGGACGAGGCGCGGGCGTTTGAAACGGAATTCAACAATGCATGGAAGCGCGCCGACACGCAGCTTAAGATTGAAGAAATGTGAAGCGATTTTGGATTTTAGATTTTGGATTTTGGATTGAGCCTTTCGGGAAAGTTGAATGCTTAAGATTAAAATCCAACATGATTGCTACTCCAATCTAAAATCCAAAATCTAAAATCCAAAATGCATATAACTCGCGTCGAACTCGAAAATATAAAATCTTACCCTCATGCCGTCTTTCAGTTCAGGCGTGGCACGACCGCAATCACGGGCGAGAACGGCGCTGGCAAGACCACTATACTGGAAGCCATCGCGTGGGCGCTCTTCGACACGCTCGACTATAAGAAAGAGGACTTTCTTCGTCGCGGCGCGAAGCGTGGAAACGTGCGTGTATCGTTTGAAACGTCGCCTGAAGTGGATGGACGGCAGTACATCGTCTATAGAGATACGGCGCAGGGTTATTACATTTTCGATCCGGGCTTGGGCCAGAAGATTGCTGAAAAGAAGCTTGATGTCTCTGCCAAGCTTCGCGAGCTTCTAGGCATAGAGGCTGGCACAGATGTAGAGGCGCTCTTTCGCTCGGCCATAGGCGTTCCGCAAGGCACTTTCACAGCAGACTTCCTGCGCGCAGCGACTCAACGTAAAGCCGCTTTTGATCGCCTGCTGAAAGTTGAAGAGTATCGTGAGGGAGCAGAGCGATTACTGTATACGGTCAAGCTCATCAGCGAAAAAAGAACCGCAGTGCTTGTGCGCATAGCTGGCGCTGAAGGCGAGCTTGTGCGATACGACGAGCGCGTGGCGGAACACAAAGAGGTGAGCGAGCGCGTTAAGACGCTGACCCAATTGCTCCAAGAGTTGAAGAAGGAGATTGAAACACGCGAGCGAATTGTAATGGAGATGGATAGCGCAGAAGCTTTCTTGAACGACGCGCGCGCGCGCGCAGATCGTCTGGCGGTTGAGCGTGATGCCGCGTCTCGTCGCGTAGAAGATGTTCGAGGGGAGCGAGACGTGGCGGCTGCGGCTCTGGAAAGACAGCGCGCGGTGGAAGCAGATTATCGAACGCATCTTTCATCGCTCGAACGGCTGCGCGCCTTGGAAGCTTCGCGCGTAGCGCGCGACCGCTTGCGCGCCGAAGAGAAGGAAATAACTCTAAAGCTCGCCTCTGCGACAAATAAGTTGCAACGTCTGGAAGATTCTCTTGCGCGTGCAGTAGAGGCTGCGACCTCTATCAAAGCCCTGGAAGATGATATTCAAACTCAGGAAGAGTTTGAAAGAGAGCGAGAGCGCTTGCGCGACCTTCGAGCGCAGGCCATGAGCGAGAGAGCGCGGCTTGCTACCTTAGACGGCGAACTTGAAATCCTGCGGTCACAGCACGCGCAGACTCAGCGACGAATCAAGGATGCGGAGGCTGGACGCGACGCTCAGGAGCGCGCGGAACGGTTGGAGAGCGAGCGGGTTGATATTGAAAATCGTTTGAGCAAGGCCGAAAAGGACGCTACGAGCAAAGAGCACCTGCGACGCCAGCGCGCCGAAAGCGTACGCGAAATCGAGCGACTGGGGCGCGAAATCAGTGCGCGCGAAAAAGAGGTTGCGCGTCTTGAGAAACTTTCTATTAAAGCTTCGGAGGCCGAACGCTTAATTGCGCGCGAGAATGATTTGACTCAAAAGCTTGCGCGCCTGAACGCCAGCCTTGAGCGCGACGAGAAGTTTCACAGCGAAGTCAAAAACGGACTCTGCCCGATTCTCTCCGAAAAATGTTTGAACCTGCGCGAAGGCGAGACGCTGGAGACTTACTTTCAAGATCACAGGGCGGGGAATACGCTTCAACTCAAAAAGCTGGAACGCGAGCGCGCCACAATCGGTGTCGCAGTGCGCGAAGCGCGCGATGCCGAGAAGCATCTTGCCAAGCTCGAAAGCGTGCGCCAGCAACTCGCTCAAGACCGCGCGCTTCTCTTCGAGCGCCAATCTGCGCTCGCGAAGATTGACGAAGAGATTGCCTCGCTCAAGTCTAGCAGCAAAGATCGTCTTTCGGATTTGAAGCCTCAACTATTTGGTATTGACGCGGAACTGAAGACTGTGCGCGATGCCGCGCTCAGATTCGCAGAGCTTCAACCGTTGCGCCAGCGCCTTGAAGAGATAGAGCAGGAGGGCAAGCGCAAAAGGGATGAACGCGCCGGAGCGGCTGCTGCATCGGACGCGCTCGCTAGCTTGGAGAAGGATTTCGCGGAAGTCGAGAGAAAGTTGCGCGCGCTCAAAGACCCGCGTGGTCGAGCAGCATCACTGCGCGTTGAGGCAGAGCGCGAACCCGCGCTGCGTGCAGAGATGTCGGGCGCGCGTGATGCGCAGGCCGCGCTTGAGAAACAGGCTAAGGTCATAGCCGAACAGATACGGCAGTACGCGGCGTTGGACGCGCAGTGGGAAGAGGCAAGTGCGGCGCGCGACCGCACGATGGACGCGCACCGCGAGTATGTGGCGAGCGCTGGCGTGGCCGCGACGCTGCCAGCGCGACAGGCAGAGTTTGATAAAGCGGAAAGTGAAGCTTCACGCGCCGCGCGTGAAGCCGAAATTGCGCGCGCCGAATTCGATAAAGCCACAGCAGCTTATGACCGAAAACGCCACATGACGGAGCGCGCCGCGCTTGTCGAAGCCACGAAGCGTGACGCGACAACTTCCGCTCAACTGAGCGCAGCGCTGGACGCGGAGGCCAGTCTTGTTGCCGAGATAGCGCGATTGTCGGAGATAAGAGACCGTATGCGCGAAGAGTTTCTGGAAAGAGACAGGCTCGAAAGATTAGATCAAGCAACTGACTTTATACGTTACGTGCTGCGCGAAGCAGGGCCGCGCGTTACAGAAAGCTATCTTTACAATGTCTCGATTGAAGCGAACCAACTTTTTCGTGAAATCACTGGAGACGCTTTGCGCTCGCTTCGTTGGTCGCGCGATTACGAGATTGTTCTTGAAGAGGAGGGACACGAGCGCTCGTTCCTGAATCTTTCCGGCGGCGAGCAGATGGCCGCTGCTCTCTCCGTTCGACTTGCTCTATTGAAACAGCTATCGGACATACGCATGGCCTTCTTCGATGAGCCTACGATTAACATGGATCAGCGGCGGCGCGAAGGATTGGCGCAGCAGATAGGTCAGATCAAACACTTCGACCAGCTATTCGTCATCTCGCACGACGACACTTTCGCAGAAGCAGTTGACCACACAGTTCACGTTCCCGAAGATGGATTAGTCCAACAGGAAGCGGTCGCTTGAAAGAAGTCACCATTTACTGCGATGGCTCAAGTCTAGGCAACGGACTTCAGACTACGCGCGCGGCTGCGGTCGCTCTTCTGGGCTATCGCGGGCTTTGGCGTGCAGTAGGAACTTTTCTAGGAGAGGCCACGAACCAGCAGGCTGAGATAGCAGCAGCCGCGCTTGGCCTTGAATCTTTGCGCGAGCCTTGCCGCGTACATCTTTTCACGGACTCGCGCTACGTTGTCGAGACAATGAGCGGGCGATTCAAGCGAAAGTCTAATCAAGATTGGTGGAAGCAATTGGACGAGGCCGCGCGCCCGCACAAGGTTACATGGGAATGGGCCAAAGGCCACGCAGGTCATGTGATTCAAGAAGCGACAGACCGCGCCGCGCGCCGCATAGCTCAACTCGGAAGAGTTGACGAAAGCATACTGCGCGACGCCGTTGACAGCATCGGCACAGCAGAAGCTTAGACTTAGAGCGCACTTCAAAACCCGCTTTGCGAGCTTGTCTTTTATCTTTGCTTCTACAGCGTGAACCTGCAATTCACATAATTCTTAAGAACTAAGAGAATTGCAGTTTCACGCAAAGGCGCAAAGGGAAATACTTAAGCTCGCAAAGAATGTTCTGAAATTGCCTTTTAATACTCACGACTCCGAAAGGAACCGCAATGAAACGAAACTCTCTCATATCCGTTCTAGTGCTCACTTCACTTCTTCTAGTTCCCTTTCCAGCTTCTGCAAAGGAGACATGGAATAGCATTCGCACAAAAAACTTCAAGCTCGTCGGCAACGCCAGCCAGGGAGATATGCGCAAGGTCGCCGTCAGGCTTGAACAGTTTCGCCAGACGCTATCCGTTATCTTCCCGCGCACACGAATCGAAGCAAGCGTGCCCACGACCGTTGTCGTCTTCAAATCCGACGACGCGTTACGCCCATTCAAGCCCAAGTACAAGGGTAAGACACAGGATTTGGTAGCAGCCTATTTCACCACATCTGCCGACGTGAACTACATAGCGCTCTCAACTGCGACGGAAGGGTTAAATCCGTACGAAGTAATTTTTCACGAATACATGCACTTCGTTACAGGCAACAATCTTCATAGAGCGCCACTATGGTTGAACGAGGGGCTGGCAGAGTTCTATAGCACGTTCGAGTCTAGCGACAATGGGCAGAAAGCTACGCTAGGGGATCCGATTGCCAGGCACATCTATTATTTGAGAGAACGCCCTCTGCTGCCGCTCAAAACTCTGCTGACCGTGAACGAAAGATCGCCTTATTACAACGAGAGCGGCAAGATAGGAGTCTTCTATGCTGAGTCTTGGGCGCTCATGCACTACCTTATGCTTGGCAACGGAGGAAAGCGCCGCGACCAACTCACGCACTTCATCAGTCAACTCAACTCCGGCATATCTCTCGAAGAGAATTTCCGCCAGTCGTTTCAGGCCGACTACAAAACCATAGAGGACGAATTGCGCGGCTATGTAACCAAGATGCTTTTCCCAGTGATGACGCTGACTTTCCGAACGCCTTTTGATTTCTCGCGCGAGACAGAGAGCGCCCAACTGTCCGAGGCCGAAACCGAATACTACGCGGGCGACCTGCTTCTTCATATAGGGCGACTGGACGACGCAGAAGCGCACCTGCAAAAATCCATATCGCTCAACGACCACTTTGCCCCAAGCCAGATTTCCATGGGCATTCTTCGCCTGCGACAGGGCAAGCTTGCCGACGCCCGCCAATTGTTCGACACCGCAATCAAGGTAGACCCGCAAAACTACCTGAGCTATTACTACTACGCTTTAATGCTCAATGCGGACGGCCAGTATGAAGAGGCAGTTAAATTATTAAAGCAGGCGGCGCAACTAAACGGGGATTCGTCGCGCGTGTTTGCAGAGATGGGTTATATCTATCTGCGCTTGAAACGCGACGATGAAGCTATAACCGCGCTCAATCGCGCGACGCAATTAGACCCTTTCAACGACAGCATCTACCGCAATCGCAGTTACATTTATTTGCAACTTGCTCGCGGGCTGCTGGCCGCTTCTAACGCCTTAATCTACATACGTCACGTGGGCTGGCAGGACGACCATTCTGCTTACATGGCGCTTGCGGCGCATTTCGGTTACAGGCAGGCGCGACAGACGACTGACGCCGATCATATGCTGGAAGAGGCCGCGTCCAAACTTGATGCTTCCGCCTGGCCTTATCCGGTCATACGTTACCTGCGGCACGAGCTTTCCGGGGAAGAGCTTCTGGCGCTCGCCACAGACAACGACAAGCTGACGGAAGCGCACGCCTACATAGGGCTTGACCTCTCTTTGAGCGGCAACCGAGAGCGTGCGGCTGAGCACTTGCGATGGGTCAGAGAGAACGGGAACAGAAACTTTGTTGAATACCCTCTGGCGCTAGCAGAGTTGAGTCGCATAGAAGCACAGACGCAATAAAACAGATGTAAGAAAAGTCTGGAGTCAGATTGATTTTCGATTTTAGATTTTGGATTTTCGATTTAAAAGCTCTCCGCTTCTTTCAATCGAAAATCCAAAATCTAAAATCGAAAACAACCAGACTCTCGATTAGCATCTGCTCTTTTGTGATTCGCTTTTCTTCCAGCACAGCCATTATAATTCCCTCTCCCCGATTAAAAGTTCACGCGGACAAGTTCCAGGCGACCTGCGCGGAATTCCGAAAATGCCCAGTGTACTCAGCAAAAATCATCACGCCTCGCGGAGCGAGCAGTTCGCACGCGCGCTCGGCCTTGTTCTGCTCGCGTGCCTTTGCGCGCTCGTCACGTTAGCGCAGGTGCGAAGGCCTCTGCCGCCTGAGCGCGGCTGGCTCTGGCAGAATCCTTTGCCGCAGGGCAACTCCATCTACTCGATTCGCTTTGCCAGAGATAAGAGACACGGATGGGCCGTAGGCAGCGACGGCGCTATACTCTACACGCGCAACGGCGGATTCACGTGGGAGCCGCAGGCCGCGCCCTCTGCAACTACGCTTTACGGGCTTCACGTCATTGACATGAAGCGAGCCGTCGCGGTCGGAGCGCGCGGCATTGTGCTTACTACTGACAATGGCGGCGTGCGTTGGACGCTGCGCCCTACGTTCGAAGGGATGAAGAACCATCTCTACGCTGTGACGTTCGCGCCGGATGATGCGCGCGTCGGCTGGGCTGTCGGCAGCTACGGGCAGATTATCAGGACGAGCGACGGCGGGCGCACATGGACGGCGCAAGAGAGCAACACGCGCGCTCATCTCTTCGCAGTCTCGTTCGCTAACAAGCAAGTGGGCGTGAGCGTAGGCGATCACGCTACGCTATTAGTCACAGATGACGGCGGCGCAACATGGAAAGCGCGCGTTGTCGGCGGCGACGCTAGCGATCAACCTCTATCCAGCATCGCTTTCATCAATCAGAAACGCGCGATTGCAGTTGGCTACTCCGGTCGAATCATACAAACGGAAGACGGAGGCCAGACGTGGACGCCGCATGATTATCTTATTCACACAGACCTCTTCACAGTTTTCTTCGCTGACGAGCGGCATGGCTGGGTCGCTGGCGATGGCGGCATTATCTTAGCAACGGGCGACGGAGGCCAGACGTGGCTTCCCATCAGCGTTAAGACTAACCCGCGTCTTTCGACTATCTTCTTCGCGGATTCGGAGACGGGATGGGCTGCGGGCAATGATGGGCTTGTGCTGCGCACGGACGACGGCGGCTTTCAGTGGCGTAGATTGACGGAAGGCGGGCGCGACGATCTTTCAGACATCTTCTTTCTGGACGGGGCACGCGGCTGGGCTGTAGGAGCGCGCGGGAAGATTCTATACACGAGCACGGGCGGCAGAAATTGGACTGTGCGCCCGTCGAATACGACCGCGCGCTTGAACGCTATCTTCTTCGTCAACGAGAGAGAGGGCTGGGCCGTAGGTGAGAAAGGAACAATTCTTCATTCCGTGACGGGCGGCGTGACGTGGGACGAAGTGAAGACTGAGTTTCATGAAGATTTCTTTGGTCTCTTCTTCACATCACTTGAGCGCGGCTGGATAGTTGGCGCGCGCGGCACGATCATTCACACGGACGATGCGGGCGCGACGTGGCATTTCCAGCACAGCACTGTGCAGTCTTGGCTCGAAGACGTGCGCTTCACGGACGATAAGCACGGAATAGCCGTAGGCTCGCAGGGCACAATACTTCGCACCGAAAACGGCGGCGAGACGTGGCAGCAGATGAAGACGAATCTTCGTGAATGGCTCTACGGCGCGACCTTCGCAGATGCCGAGCGCGGCTATGTCGTAGGCGCAAACGGAATAATCCTGCGCACGGATGACGGAGGCCAGACGTGGAAAGATTTGGAGAGCGGCGTTAAGACAAATCTCTTCTCGGTCGCTGCGGCCAGCCGCGACGACGTGCTGGTCTGCGGCGATCAGGGTCGCGTGTTGAGAACGCGCGACGGCGGCCAGACGTGGGAGTTACAGCCAACCATCACCAGTTCACCTCTCTTTGCCGTAGCCTATCGCGGCGGCTCAGACGCATGGGTCGCTGGTCGCGGCGGCGCAATCCTTCGTCGCTCAGGCGATATAGCCACCGTCAGAATCCCCAAGCCCAGAGTCCCGCCCGTACTTCGCGGCGCTCCAAAGCTTCAACAACAATCGCCCCCAACCATTGACGACGACATCCCGCGCGCTGTTCCTCCGCAGCAGAGCAGAACCCCGTCGCGGCCTTGATTAATGTGAGTTCAATATGAAGGAGAACGAGAAGAGAGAGAATTATCCACTAGAGCAGTGTGCTAATCAATTCACCCTTGGTTTAGAGGCGTGCATAGCCAGCCGCCACGAATTACATCGCAGATAGAACCGGCGGGCATAGCCCTCCTCTAAACGTAACGGGATAAACACAAACGCAAACTGCTCTAAATCACACTAAACTACACTAAACGAATTCTTCTCTTCGTGTGGCTTCGTGTGATGCGCGTGGATAGTTCTCCCCTTCATCTTTTCTGAACACTTATATCGAACTCACGCTGGCTAAATATCGAAGCTTCTATTGAATCTCTGAAAAGCTTTTTTTGAAACCTCGTACCGCCGCGCGCTGTCTACTGAGTCTGCAAAATTTCTCTGGGAAGGAATTCTACGGCGACGACTTCGCCTGCTGTATTGAGCCGCGAGTTGGGCGCGGGTCGGTAGGTGACGAAGACATCGTTGGCGGGTTCACGCGCTCCGCAGGTCATCATTCCGCGCACTTCGGTTGTGTATGTTCTGAAGCGTATCTCGCGCAGGTTGTTGTTGTGAAGCCGTAGCGTGTGCCCTTGCGTCTGAACGTAAATGATGACGCCGTGCGCGGCTTGCGCGCAATCTATTCTGATTAAAAACCCGCGCACCTGAGCTTCGCCGTTCTCAGCATGTCTCAGCCCTCTTACTAAATCAGGCGGCAAACCCGTTGCTTCCGCAACCGGGTCATGCTCTTCCGTGTTCTCAGCCTGCGCAGCGCCTTCACGTCTCACCGTATCATCCCTTTGCAATTGCGCCAGATAGTTTTCAGTGTTCCTGATTGAATTGAGCAGAGCATCGGCGCGTGCGCGTATTTGTCTGTTCGTGGCGTTGCGTGCAATTGGCTCAAGAGTTGCGCGGGCGCTAGCCCAGTCGCTTCTTCGCATGTGTAGCTGCGCCAGCACAAGCTCGAACTCGCCGCGTCCTAGCGAAAGCTCTATGGCGCGGCGTATGAGCCGGAAGGATTCATCAGCCTGCTCGTCGCGCACTAGATTGACGAACGCAAGCAGGTGGTAAGATTCTGGAAAGTCCGGCCTTAGTTCTATTGCGCGTCGCAGTTCGGCACGCATCAATTCTGCATCGTTGGTGTTGTAGCTGTAAGCTGTCTGGTCGTCATCCATTCCTTCGCGGCTCACCGCGTAAGCGTACTTGTAATGTAGCAGGTAATCATTTGGACTCGCAGCGACAGCCAATTTCAAATGCGCTCGGGCTTCCGAGTAACGCTTCTGTTTTGCGCGCACGAGTCCAAGTGTAGAGTGCGCCAGCGCCGAATCTGGATCGAGCTTTAGCGCCTCTTGCAATCGCGCGTCCGCATCATCCGTGCGTTTGAGATGTAGCAGCAAATCTCCCAGATGCGCCAGCGCTTCCGATTCCGTTATCGTCGCGCTCCTAACACTTGCGTCAAACTCCACTCTGCTCGGAAACGTCACGGCGCGCGCAGCGTAAGAACCGCGACGCACGTACTCGGCAAATTCTCTTTCCAGACTATCAATGCCAATCCCGAACGATTGTGTGAATGCTTCATCTAGCGGCTTGCCTGATGCGCACAGATCAATGAAGCGATAGAGTTGAGGCGCGCGCGCTCCATCGTTCGCGTGCAGCAGATAGTGAACTAGCGCCCACGACTCCGCATAAAAAATTCCGTTCTTGTCGCGCTCGTTGTAGTAGGGCGAATCCTGCTCGACCGCCAGAAGCGTTCTGAGCGGAATCAAGCTCTCTGTGCGAAGCCAGGCCATGTGATTTCTGACGGGCAAGCCCAACCACACGCGCGTGCCATCATTGTTCGCATCAAACGTGCTGTAGTATTCGGCCAGCCCCTCGTTGAACCACGTGGGCACATCGCCCATAGTGTTGTTGACCAGAAGATGCACGTACTCGTGAAAAATAATTCGGTAAGCTTCGCCAGCGCTATGTTCCGTAGAGAGCGTGATGTAATTTGTGTCCGCGCCGGATTGGAAGAACCCTGTGGCGTCCGCAGGCTGACCTCTGTAGAGCGGCTTGTACGGCCTGAACGACTCTTCTGTTCTGAAGACTACGACGGTCGTGGGCACATGCGCGAGCGTCCTCAAATTTCCAGAAAGGCGCGAGAAGATTTCATGGAACTGTTCAAGGCGCGCAGCCACTTCACGAATCTCCCGCTCGTCAGCATTGCCTATCAGCGTGAAATTTTTCGAGACGACCTTCGTCCACACTTCGCCCGCCATCACCGTTTTCGCGGACGCAGATAGCAGCATCAGCAGAACAACCGAAAAGATTTGAACTAGACGCTTCATTAATTCCGAGACAACAGGCAAGGTCTAAAAAATTATAGTGTCGCAAACAGGAATTCAACTCTCTTTGCGAGCTTAAGTTTTTATCTTAGCGCCTTTGCGTGAACATGCAACTCTGATTAAGTTCACTTCCTAAGAAACTTGATGGTTCACGCAAAGGCGCAAAGAAAAGAGCAAAGCTCGCTAAGGTTTTCAAACTTTCAATTCAGCTTTCTCTCTCATCCAACTCTTTGGCCGCCGCTTCATCAACGAGAAAGTTCAAGCTTCCATTTGAAGGCTGCACGAAACGCGCAGGATACTCGCGCGGGTCTGCCTCATCCGACAACACAGCGCGCAAAGCCGCACTCTTCTTTTCACCTGAGACAAGAAAGACCACGCTCGCCGCTCGATTTATCAGCGGCACTGTGAAAGTCAAACGATAGGCCGCGAGCTTTTCAACACGGTTCGTAGCGACCAGCTTCTCTCTCTCTTCCAACGCTGGCGAATGTGGAAAGAGCGAAGCTGTGTGCCCGTCTTCGCCCAATCCTAACAGAATCAGATCGAATTTGAGAGCGCGCGGCGCAAGGATTTTTTCTATGGCGGCGCTGTAATCCGCAGCGGCTCTTTCTGGATTGTCCTCGCCCAGCATGCGATGAATGTTCTCCCTGGGAACGGCGACGCGCGCGAGCAGCGCTTCATTCGCCATGCGATAATTGCTCTCTTCATCATCGGGCGGAACACATCGCTCGTCGCTCCAGAAAACCTGCGTGCGCGGCCAGATTGAATCATTCGCAGCCTCATGCGCCAGCCGCTCGTACAGAGCTTTCGGCGTAGAGCCGCCGGAAAGCGCTACCATGAAATCGCCGCGCGTCACGATTGATTTTCGAGCGATTGAAAGAAAAATCGCGGCTGCGTGCGTGCTTAACTCCTCCGCATCACGCAGCACCTCAACACGCGCGCCTCTCTTCTCCAGAAATCTCACTCCGCTCGTATCAACTCCACAGCAGCAGCCACAGCCTCTTCGTAGATTCTATCTTGCGAAGGAATCTCAAGCTCGCGCCCCAATAAATTTCCAGTGCTCCTGTTCCTCACCTTGAACACGCGCTCGCCGCGCGACTCCTCACGCTCACGCGCGCACGTCTCAAGATAAACACCGTCTTCGCTCCTTAGAACTTCAAAGCTCGCGCGTGTGTCATCGGTCGTCTCAAGCCGAACGCGCGCAAGACGCCCGCGCCGCATCTCAGGCCGCTCGACGCTTTTTAACTCGACCGCAATCACTCTGCCATCTTTTGTGATAGAAACTCTTTTCGTCACAGCGTCAACGTCTTCAATCTTCCCATCGCTAGCGCGCCAGCCAAGACGGCTTGCGAGCCAGCCCACAATCATCAACGCCTGCGGCGCAATCTCTTCCTGCGCGCTTTCGTGCGCGACATATTCGACCAGCACGCCTGTTATTCGCTCAAGATGCGCGCGACTCTCCGGCGCATCGAAAAAGCCTGCAAGGAGCGCACGCCATGCTGTGAGGCGCGCCCAGTTCAGATCGCTCACAGCCGCGCCCTCGTCCAAATCTTTTTCCATGAACGCGGCCAGCGCCAGCATATTCTCGTGCGGCTTGCCGAACATAGCGGAGTCAATCACAACGCGGCTGGCTTCGTGGCTCAGTCGCTTGAAAGTTTCCTGCGTGAAGCGCGCCTCGTCGTGCCAGTAAAGAAAAGTTGGCAGGTCTGAGACAAGCAGAGGCACAGCCGCGCTCGGCAATTCAACCGTGAAGCGACCGCGCGCGATGAGCGACACCTGCTCGCAGCAGAGTTGTCTTTCCGACGCCTCGCCCTCTCTCTCCTGACAGAAAGCCGAGATGAACATCTCTATGTCCTTGTCCGCGCCAGCGCGAAGCGCGCACATCACAATCGCGCGGCACGGATGCGTCGTGGCGACTTCGGCCAGCGCCTCGTTAATTTCGTCTAACGCATCTTCCCCGGAAACATAAATCATCAGGTTGAGCACGCGCGCACGCATCATCGCGCCTTCATTGTCATCATCGCGCGCCTCTCGGTTCTGCCTTTTCCACAACTCATTCAGTTCGCGCTCAACTGACTGAACATCCAGCGTAGCGGGAACCGGAATCTGTTGATGATGTGTGCGTTCCATTTTTAGATTTTAGATTTTAGATTTTAGATTTTCGATTGAAAGGCGGCCTCTAAGTTAAACTGAACCTTGTCCGCCAATCCAAAATCCAAAATCTAAAATCCAAAATCAATCAGGCTCCAGACTGTTATTACAATTTCCTCCAGTGTCTTCCGTCTCGTTCTATTAAATCGAAAGCTTCTTCCGGCCCCCAAGTGCCCGCTTCGTAGTTTGGGAAATCGGGCGCTAGGTGTTTCCAGGCTTCGAGTAGGGGCGTAACAATCTCCCAGCCTCTTTCCGTCATGTCGCGGCGCGCGTAAAGAGTAGAATCGCCAAGCATGCAGTCTAACAGCAGGCGTTCGTATGCTTCGGGCGCGGGCACGCCGAACGACGAGCCGTAGCGAAAGTCCATGTTGACCGCGCGTATGCGCATGGCCTGGCCCGGCAATTTAGACGAGAAGCGCAACGTGATGCCTTCGTTCGGTTGAATGCGAATCACGAGCACGTTCGGCTCTACGGGCGCATCCGATTGCGTGAACAGACGAAGCGGCGCGTCCCTGAACTGAATAGCAATCTCCGTCACGCGCTTCGCAAGACGCTTTCCCGAACGAATGTAGAACGGCACGCCAGCCCATCGCCAGTTGTCGAAGTAGAGTTTCAGAGCGGCGAAAGTTTCGGTCGAAGAATTAGGATCAACTCCGGGTTCTTCTCTGTAAGCAGGAACAGTGTCGCCCAGTACATAGCCTGCGCCGTACTGCCCGCGCACTGCGAATTCGTCAACGCGATCAGGCGGGACTGGGCGAACGGCCTGCATAGCTTTCACCTTTTCATCTCGCACGGCGTTCGCGCCTAAATTGACCGGCGGCTCCATAGCAATCAAGGACGCGACCTGAAACACGTGATTCTGAATCATGTCGCGCACCGTGCCAGCCGATTCGTAGTATGAGCCGCGCCCTTCGACACCGATTGCCTCCGCATTCGTTATCTGCACGTGGTCAATGTACTGGCGATTCCACAGCGGCTCGAAGATGCTGTTTGCGAAGCGAAAGACCAGAAGATTCTGAACAGTCTCTTTCCCAAGATAATGGTCAATGCGATAGACCTGCTCTTCATGGAAAACTTTAGCCAACTCCTGATTCAACGCGCGGGCGCTTTCAAGATCATGGCCGAAAGGTTTTTCGACGATTATGCGTGTCCAGCCCTTCGATTTATTCAAACTGACTTGGCCCAACTTCCCAGAAATGACGCCGAAGAACTGCGGCGCGGTCGAAAGATAGAAGAGATGATTGCCCTGCGTGTCGCAATCTCTATCAATCTTTTCAAGCTGATCTTTCAACCTATTGTAAGTTCCATCGTCGCCGAACTCGCCCGAAACATAAGAGAGTCCGCCAGCAAAACTCTGCCACACAGCATCATCAACCTGTTTGTCTTCGCCGAACTCCTCAAGCGCTTTACGCATCTCGGCGCGAAACTCTTCATCACTCATCTCCTGCCGCGCCGTGCCTATGACTGCGAACTCCGCGGGAATCAATCTTTGCTGCGTTAGACGATAGAGCGCGGGCATCAACTTCCTTCTAGTCAAATCGCCCGTCGCGCCGAATATGACCAGCGCGCACGGCGGCGCTGCACGCTCAATGCGCATTCCTGCGCGCAACGGATTTTCAGTAAGAGAAACTGCCACTAGTTTGCTTGTCTCACCTTACGCGAAAGTTTGTTTCCAGCCCGCGCAAGCGGGCGACAGAATAGAGCATAGTACGTTAGCGCTGGGAACAAATAGCAATAAAGATTATCAAAGCCCGCGTGAGCGGGCGATAGCGCATTGATAATCATAGGGCTGTCGCTCGTCTTCGATAGCTTGCTTTTCATTACTTAACTCCTAACCCAGCGCTTACGCACTGGGCTTTACTCTGTCGCCGTCTTCGACGGCTTAAAATTTTTGGCTACGTAACACGAGTTACTTACCTGATTTAGCCACTTCCTCTTCCCACTTCGTATGAACCGCTCCCAACTGAGGCTTATCAACGCGCTCGTAGGTGTGCGCGCCGAAGAAGTCGCGCTGCGCCTGCGTTAGATTCTGCGGAAGTCGTTCCGTGCGATAGCTGTCAAAGTATGCGAGGCTCGCGGCCATCGCCGGGACGGCAACGCCGTGCTGCTGCGCAACGCTCAAGCAAGTGCGCCAGTTCTTCTGCGCGCCCTCCATCCACCCTGAAAACTCTTCGTCGAGCAGAAGATTCTTGAGATCGGGCGTGCGCTTGTATGCCTTTTTGATTCCGTCCAGAAACTTCGCGCGTATGATGCAGCCGCCCTTCCATATTCGCGCCATCTCGCTCGAATCAATGTTCCATTGCCATTCATCCGAGCCTGCGCGTATGAGGTTGAAGCCTTGAGCGTAGGAACAGATTTTTGAAGCATAGAGCGCATCGTGAACTGCCGCGATTAAATACTGCCCGTCGCCGCTCCAAGTGGAAACCTGCGGCCCCTTGATTCGCTTGCTCGCCTCAACTCGTTCCTCTTTCAGAGCCGACATGAACCGAGCGTCTAGCGCCGCGCCGATTGTAGAGATGGGCACGCCCAGATCAAGCGCTGTTTGCGAAGTCCACTTGCCAGTCCCCTTCTGTCCGGCCTTATCCAGAATCAGATCAACGAGCGGCTTCCCTGTCTCTTCATCTTTGACACGAAAAATTTCCGAAGTTATCTGTATGAGATAAGAATCAAGAATGCCCTCGTTCCACTTCGCAAAAACATCTGCGAGTTGCGCGGCCTCCATGCCAAGCACGCGGCGCAAGATGTCGTAAGCTTCGGCTATAAGCTGCATGTCGCCGTACTCTATGCCGTTGTGAACCATCTTGACGAAGTGCCCCGCAGCGTTTGGGCCAACGTAGGTGGTGCACGCCCCGTCTTCAGTCTTCGCCGCTATAGCCTCCCAGATTGGTCGAATCTCTTCGTAAGCCTCGCGCGCTCCGCCCGGCATCAGACTTGGCCCATGCAGCGCGCCCTCTTCACCGCCCGAAACGCCAGAGCCTATGAACCTGAAACCTTCATCTTTCAACGCGGCCTCGCGCCTGCGCGTGTCTTCAAAAAAAGAGTTGCCGCCGTCAATCAATATGTCATCATGGTCTAGAAAGGGCTTGAACTGCTCGACAGTCCAGTCAACAGGCGCCCCAGCCTTAACCATAATCATTATCTTGCGCGGTCGTTTGATAGAGCGCACGAACTCTTCAGGAGTTTTAGTCGGTGTGATTCGTTTACCCTCTCCCACCTGAGCCATAGCCTTTTCGACGAAAGACGGATCACGATCCCATACGACGACAGAAAAACCGTGACTCTCCATGTTGAGCGCAAGATTAGAACCCATCACGCCCACGCCAGCCATGCCTATGTCCGATTCAGGCATCAAATTTCTCCCGTTAATGAATATAGGAGTTACGCAGTTGACAGAAAAGCGCAAGCCTTGTCAGTACCGCCTGCGGTAGCGGGCGGGTAGTAGCCGCATCTAAGACCCGCCCGCTACCGCAGGCGGTACTGACCTGTTCGTTCAACTGCGTAACTCCTAAAATAATACAATCCTTTGCGTTATTCTTAGCGCCTCCAGCGTAAAATCATTCTCACGCAAAGGCGCTAAGAACAGCGCTCAACTTTCAGCCGCGCCTGTAGCTTCTAGCACAAGCTCAAGCAATTTTTCCAAACCAGCCGTCGCGTCTTTTCCTAAATGAAAACGGATTGCGCGGCGGTTACGTTTTTCCAGTGACGAAAAATCTCCGAGCGCCTGCGCCTGCTTGAGCACGCTGAACGAGTAAGGCTCGCCCGGAATCTGCAAGTCTGTAGAATCCTCATCCGTCAATTGAATGAAGACGCCGTTTCCAGCGCCACCTTTGTGCAGTTGCCCCGTCGAATGTAGAAATCGTGGGCCATAACCCGTGGTCGTTGCTACGTGAAACTTGTAGCGCAGAGCGGTGCGAATCTCACGAAGAAGGCGATCGTGCTCGTCCCTTTCCTGAATGTAAGCTAGGAGCGCTATGTAATCGTTGGCATGAACGCGCGCAAGATGCGCAGCGATTACAGATGAGAGCGTTGCTGTCTTTGCGTCAGAAAATTTCTCTTCAGCCCACTGACGGGTAACGTAGATTTTTAGATCGTCTTCCGTAACGAGCGCAGCAGTCTCCGGCAAAGCGCCCGTCTTCTTAAATTCATCCAACAGCGCGTTCGTGTTGTCTTTGCTCTCTTGAACGTTAGGTTGATCGAACGGGTTTATCCCCAAAAATTTTCCGGCCACAGCCGTTGCCATCTCCCAGACGAAAAACTCTGCGCCAAGATCATAAACATCATCCAGCGAGCGACGAACCACAGGATGCCCTGCCGATTCAATAGCGCGCAGAGCGCCGTCCGTGTCTTTGTTCATAGCGCCTGCGTGAATTGCCACGAATAATCTGTCCGACCCGTAAACGTTCGGCGCGCCCAGAGGCTCATTCGCAACCGGCACAATGCCCTTTCCCTCTTTGCCTGTGCTCTCCGCAATCAGTTGCTCGACCCACAGGCCGAGCGATGAGATTGATCCGTCAGTAATGAGCGTTAGCTTATCCCGTCCAACATTTGCCAGTGCGCCCAGGATACAGCCCAATCGCACGCCCGGATTTTCATTTGCAGGAACCGACGCGCCGCACTCTTCTACGGCACGCACAGCGCGCGCAAGCAACTCGCGCACGTCCAATCCCATCAGCGCAGCCGGGACCATGCCGAAATAGGAGAGCGCGGAGTAACGCCCGCCTATGTCCGCAGGGTTCAGAAAAATCTTCCTGAATCCATGCTCTGTCGCCTGCCGCTCCATAAGCGTCGCGGGGTCTGTGATGGCTATGAAATTTTCGCCAGCACGTTCGCCCTTCTCCCTTTGCACACGATCATAAAAATATCTGTAGAAGGAGAGCGGCTCTATGGTCGTGCCCGATTTTGATGAGACTATGAAGAGAGTTTTGGAGAGATCGATTTTTTGCTCGAAAGCGGCGATGGTGTCCGGGTCTGTCGTGTCCAGCACAAGAAGTTTCGGGAAATTTTCCTGACGGCCGAACGTACGCCGAAAGACTTCCGGGCAGAGGCTTGAGCCGCCCATGCCCAGCAACATCAGATGAGTAAATCCCGCCTCACGAATTTCACCAGCAAAACTTTCAAGCTCGTGGACGCGCTCGCTCATAGTGCGTGCAACGTCAAGCCAACCGAGCGCATTCCTTATAATCTTCTGGTGCGCACCTTCCGTTTTCCAGAACGACGCATCTTTAGCCCAGATGCGTTCGGCGAACCTTTCCGTACGGGCGCGTACGAGCGCATCTTCTATAACAGATTGAAAACCGATAACCTCACCCTGCCTCGGCGTGCTGCTCATATGCTTCATCTCCTCTTTTTTTTGAGGAGACAAGCATACAAAGAAAAGGCAAAAGGTAAAAGTAAAAAGGCAAAAGTTCAGGAAGAAATCTAAGTCTTCCTCCTAACTTTTGCCTTTTACCTTTTTACTTTCGCCTTGAGTTTCAGACCCTGACTCGATGTTCTTTGGCCTCTGTCTTTTCTCATCCTTTCCCGTTCCGTCTAAAAACATCAGCGCAATCAATTCCTTGCGAGCCTTGCTAATAAATCCGCGCAAGATCAATTCCAGAATTACATTAATTACAGGAATTCTCGTAGGCCGTCCTTCTTGAGCCAGCTAGCGCTTTCTGTTGCAGGTGGCGTTGGCGTTGGACACTCGGCGGGCGCTGGTGGGGGTATGTCATGGATGGTATGAGCCAGCGTGTCGGATTCCCTTCTAATCCCTAGCCAGAGGTAAAGCTAGCGAGCAGAGCATGGACTAGAACTCCCTTCAAGAAAAGATTGACTCAAGCCTAAAGTTCGGCGTATCGTCTCTCGCGTCTCAAACTTCTGCATAGTCCTTAGACCTTGCAGATAGCTTTTAATTCTCGCACCTTTCAAAAAAGGAAATTACCGTCACGCGTTGTCTAACTGGCATCATGCCAGTGCTGGCCTACTAATCAGTACGATTGTTAAATCAGAAAGCAGGAGGCATAGACGATGATTCAGGTAAAGACCCAACAGCATCGGTTCTGGAGAAAGACCTTTAGAGTAACGTCGCTTCCTTTTGTAGCGGTTGCGTTTTGTGTCTCTGCGCTCTTCTTGCTTTGGCTTATCCCGTCAGGCATCAGGGCGCAACTCCCTCCCTCCAACTCAAATTCCGTGTCACACGAACCTTGCAGATCTAGACCTGACGGAACGGCTTGCAGCCTAGAGCCAAGCGAGGCCTGCGCGGAGGGGCGTTGTCATCATGGCGCATGCCAGGCTGTGCCTGTGACTGATGCTCGAACTTGCCCTGACACAGATGGCAGTCCATGTACGATTGCGCGCTGCTCGCCGACGGGAAGATGCGAACAGAGGAGTCAGCTTCGACCTGACGGCACATCCTGTACAGACCTCACGCCGGGCTGCAGCGGAACGCAGAGTTGCTTCGGCGGTCAATGCTTGCCCCCGCCGGGCGTCAGCGATCCCTCTCAAGTTGAGGCGATGAATACAGAAGCCGTTGAGGTGCGGGCAGTGGAGCCGCGCGTGCAGCAGGCGACGGCTTTCACCGATTGCTGTGTCCTTTGCGAAGAGCAGGTGCTTGAGGCTTTGCGGCCCACCCCTAATGGCCCGTTGCCGCGTGAAGCTGATAACCGTTTGCCGCTGAGAAGGAAGTTCTGCGGCACGGTCACAAGATACGGCGTTAACGACGAGTTGGCGGACCCGCGCGACATCATGCTCAATATCCTTCCGCAACAGGCTCCATATACTGATTTCGTCGCAGGCTTCGTGAACACAGAAGAGACGCCCCTGAAGGGCAATGATCTCTTACGATTCGGGGGCATCCTCGGTTTCACCCGTTGCGATCCGCAGGAATGTCGTCTAAGGGCCCCACAGATATCTGGTAAAGTCATCCACGCCGAGGTGACTCCAGACGAACACTTCTACGGACAAGACGCACGCTTTCTGCCGATTGAGGGAAGTCCGTTTGCTTGCGGGGCCGTGCCCGGTGCGTTCCCTAGTACGACCGGCAATCCGAAATGTCTGGATTGTCTGAGCAGTTGGGATTGCAAATCGGAGTTGGAGCCTGCCGACGGTCTGGCGGGCAAGCAAGTTTGCGTTTACGGCGTTTATGCCATTGATCATGGCCCACACCACTCCGCTTCCAGCCATAGAGAGTTTTGTTGCTCGCCTGATCCCTCTCATGACCGGCCTGAGATTCACCCGTTCGACGCCGTTTGGTGGCGTCATCCTGAGGGAAACGGCCTCGTCTTCGGAGTCTTTCAGGACGACTCAAACCGTTATAGCTTTCCGCATTGCGGCGACAACAACGAAAACACTTGGTCGCAAGCGCCACGCGACTTGATTTTCCATTTCCCTTTCAAGTTCCCGCTCCGCAGCAGCCCGCAGCGAGCCTGTTTGCGCCACGTTCGCACGCGCAAGCTCAGAGACAATAAGCCGAACGTGGTCGCCCCGCTCAATGTCACCACAGGAGCGCTCTCTACACTTGAACCGGAAGTGACAACTCTTTTGGCAGGCCGCCGGGTCTTATTGCAGGTGGTGAAGGAGCCTGGCTCGGAGAGGGAAACGCACGTGCATGTACAGGGGTCAATCGTTGGCGACAACGTTGTGGGCCAGATCATTCTACGCATCACCGTCGGGTGCGATAACCGCTCAGGCAACAGGGGCACGCGCTCTCAAGGGTCGCAACCATCCCTCTTCGACAGCCTGCGCGCAAGGAATAGTCTCGTCACCTATGACGGAGGCGATCCGGGCGCCGGTTACTTCTACGCGGAACTGAAGTTTGAATGCGCGTGCGCGTTCTGACGGAATCTGGTTACAACATGGGTTGAGCAAGTGGCATCGCTCAACCCATAGCAGGGCTGAGAGGAGAGCGCACACCGACAACTCTTTCAACCGGAGCGCAGCGCAAGACTTGTCTCTCGCTCACGCCGCGCGTCTCTGATGCTCACAATATGGCCTATTGGCTTTCGATTGATTGCAGTTGTAGCAAAGCACCTGGCACTCATCACGTTCGCGTCACGGCTCCCGGCAGACCCGTACCTGAGACGTGACCTGTTAGGCCATGCTACGGTTGATATGAGCGCCCGCTACTCTCATACGAGCATGGAAGAGAGACGCCGGGCCGTGGAGAATCTTGGCGGCGCAGAGGTAGTTGAAATCAGAAAGAAAGCATGAAAACCTGGACGAAAAGGTACGCAGGTGGAACGGAAGGATGAGAGGAAAACACGAAAGAGCTTTGCTTTTAGAGGCTTACGGCTACAGTCGAACGCGGTGCTCTTTCGCGTAAGAGTAGGCGCAGTAGGCCGCTATAATGTGCATGACCCAGCCGAGCGTGCCCGCCGAGCCTATCCACGAAAAGCCGGTCACAATCAGCCAGATGATGCCGATTAAAATTCGGCCATTGTAGATTTGCCCCAATCCGGGAATGAGAAAACTCAAAAGTCCTGCAACAAATGGATCGCGCATCTTTATATAAAGACCTCCGAGCGAGCTATACGATGAGATCGTAGTGTTGGTTCATAAAAATTTAGTGATGAGTGCAGAGTGATGAGTGATGAATGAAAGACAATTTCTTATTATTCATCACTCATCACTCTGCACTCATCACTGCTCGTCAATTCTTCTCACGTCAACTATCTCGCCGCGAAATGTGCGCAGCATCTCCTGAACCATTGGATTCTTCTCGGCTATTTCGCGCAGCCGCTGCTTCTCGCGCGCTTCGGCTTCCTGTTTTGAAATCGCGTGGTCATCGCCTGCGCCCACTTCTTTGACGACAATGCGAACGCTAACATCGCGCCCCAACAGTTCGCGGCACGCCTCGCGCAACGTCTTGATGCTGTCGGGCTTCGATAGCGTGTCACGCAGGTGTTTTGCGCCGGGCGCGAACTCAACATAAAGCTCGTCTTCTTCTAAAGCGGAGCGTCGGGCGCCCTCAATCGCAACGGCCAAGAACATGCGCCTTCGTTTTTCCAGAGCCGCTTTCAATTTTTCAACGAACGAATCATTTGACGAGGCGGCCATTACAGGAGCGCTCGTGCCAACTGCGTCTTCAGGCTCAGTAGAAAAGTCGAAGGGCGCTTCCTCAGTGAATGCTGATGAAGAGTTTTGAGGAGGCGCGGGAGTTTTCTGAACGAGCGTGAGAGGAGGGCGCTGGGTTGTGCCGCCAACTCCGCCGAACGGTGGCTCTTCTGAAAAAGCCTGTACATCATTAACAGCATTTTTCTCAACTTCAACCGCAGAAGCGCGCGACTGGAAGTTGCTAGCCGTACTCTTAGGCTTAGTTGATTTAAGTTGCGAACCGCCGCCAGCAGCCGCAGCAGGCGGAAGACTGCCGCCTCCCGCCACAGGCGCTTTGCCCGTACGCATAGATTCTTCCAGCGCAGCGAGCCGTTCGAGAATCTGATTGAGCGGCGCGACTCTGCGCATCTCCATCAATTTCGCCAGACCAATTTCCAGTTGGTAACGAGGATGCGCAGCAGTCTTCAGATTCCTCCGTAGCTGACGAATCGAGCAGCCCCGTTGCATCGCCAGCAACTTTAGCAACGAGCAGGTCGCGCAAGTGAGCCAAAAGATCACGACAGAAGTTGCGCAAGTCCTGCCCGCGCATCACAAGATCGTCAACGACGGCGAGCGCTTCTGCCGCCCTTTGTTCAGCGATAGCAAGCACGACGCGCGCAAGCACCTCAGTGCCCGCCAGTCCCAGCGCCGTCTCGACATCTTCCGCCTTAATTTTTTTGCCCGAAAAGCTTATGACCTGATCGAAAGCCGACTGCGCATCGCGCATAGAGCCTTCGCCCGCTCGCGCAATCTCACGAAGCGCGTCCTCGTCAACATCAATCTTTTCTTCTCTGGCAATTCGTCGCAACGCTTCGGCAATCTTCGCCGTAGCAATCGTGCGAAACTCGAACTGCTGGCAGCGCGACAAGATAGTGTCCGGGACTTTGTGAATCTCTGTGGTCGCCATAATGAAGACTACGCGCGGCGGAGGTTCTTCCAAAGTTTTCAGTAGCGCATTGAAGGCCGCGCCCGACAGCATGTGAACTTCGTCAATGATGAAGACTTTATAGCGGTCGCGCGCCGGAGCAATCGCAACGTTTCCTATAATCGCGTCGCGCACGTTGTCAACGCCAGTATTCGACGCCGCGTCAATCTCCATCACGTCAATCGAGCGCCCCTCGGCAATCTCGCTGCACGAAGCGCACGCGGTCGGGTCGTTCATAGAGCATGGCGTCGCCGTAGGTTTTTCAGATTTATGGCAGTTTAGGGCTTTCGCCAGAAGGCGCGCAGTCGTAGTCTTCCCCACACCTCGCGCTCCCGAAAAAAGATAAGCGTGATGAAGCCGCTCGTGCTCAATAGCATTCTTGAGCGTGCGCGTTATAGGCTCCTGGCCTGTGACCTCTTCGAATGTTTGTGGACGCCATTTTCTGGCGATAACTTGGTAAGACATGTGGGTAAATAGTAAATGGTGAATGGTAAATGGTGTCAAGACGTTTCCGTCCATTTACCATTTACCATTCACCATTTACTCGTGAATTGGCCAGACTCCGGACTGACCCGCAACACACGCGGCCACTGCTACCGTTGCTCCGTTCCCGGCCTGGCGGGGTTCACAGGGCAGGCGTTGTGCGGAGCCCGAAGTCTGATAAATTGAGAAAAATCAAGATTGCTGCTGATAAAATTGTTCAGACAACTAACACTTTAACCTAATAGACGCGTCATGCGCAATTTGCCTCGACGAGCGCTCTCGGCTTTAAGTTCCGTTGAAGCCAGCGCGCATACGTCGTATGTTCGCGCCGTTGAATCTTCCTGTGGCCTTGACCTCGTTTAGCACGCGCTGCGCTTCTGCCATAGTCTCGCCCGCATAAACGGCCATGATTTGATGGTCGTGCGCGATGCTCGTGTAATAGACTGTGCCCGGCTCGCCGCACTTAGAAGCGAAGACTTTGCGATGCGGGAAGAGTCTTTGCGCATCCTGTCGCTCTTCTTCCGAAAAATTAGCGTTGCAATTAGGGTCGCTCAAGCTTTTCAGTATGACGGCATAGAAGGGCTGCGTCTCTATGATGCCGAATCTTTCGGGCAATTTGAACTGAAGGTCATATGGCTGAAACCAATCGCTATTGACAGGGCATCGCGCCATTGGATCGCCGCAGATAACGCTACGGCGATTCGTGGCGCTGCGCCTCTGCTGCGCGTCCACACCTGCGACCAGAGAAGTGACTAGGATTACTGTCATGATGAATAACAACATCACACGTCTGCTCATCATTTTATCCTTTCACCCTTCTGATTGCGGAAAGAAAGAATTGAATCATTGGTTCATTTCTTCATTGATTCAATGAGCCAATGAATAAATGAATCAATTCTTTCTTTCCGCAATCTAAGATCGAATGGCGGAGAGGGTGGGATTCGAACCCACGGTACGGTTTTGCCGTACACAGCATTTCCAGTGCTGCCAGATAAACCACTCCTGCACCTCTCCTAAGAGCAGTGACAAGTGACAAGTGACGAGCAAGAGAGAATTTTTAATCTTTAATTCAAATTGTTTTCAGCTTACAGAAATAAGCTAATTGCTTTCACTTATCACTATAAATGAAAAATTAAAAGTGATTCCTGCTCGTCACTTGTCACCTGTCACTTGTCACTGCTCTTAAAGCATAGCCTATCTTAGCAATTTCTGTCACATCATCACGCCAACTTCACGCCAAGTGTGAGAAGGTGGTCAGTAGCGTGCAGATGTCACCTTGGCAAGCCGTCTAAGAACTCATTTACTATCTTCCAGGTTTGCTCAGGCTGTTCGAGCCAAGGCATGTGCCCACACCTGTTGATGAATTTCAGTATAGAATTCTTAATCAGCAGGTGCGCCTCGTAGATGTTCGCCTCTCCCGCTAAGTCTTGGCGTCCCTGTACAAGTAGCACGGGCGCGGTAATGGCTTTCAACTTCGGGCGCAGGTCGAACGCCCCCTCTGCCCTGATGAAAGCGGGCACTACGTGAGGATTAAACTCATCCGGGGTAAGTTCCATGGCGAACCGTAAGGCAGCCCTGCGGTCATAAAAGTAGGCGGGCGCTGTCGCTCGCACCCGCTCGAATTCGGCGCGCTCAAAGTTGGCGGCGCGACGTGACGGCTCAGACCAGTACTGAACTACCTCCATGTCGGACGAACACAACCGCGTGTTCAGGTTCTCGACGAAAACGGCTAAGTATTCGCTCGTGATAGGGCCGGAGCCGATGGTTACTATAGCCCGGACGCTTTCAGGGTACGTGCCGCCGTAAGCGAGCGCCAGCATCATGCCCCAAGAGTTTCCTACTAGCGTGAGCTTATTTACTTGTAGGTGCTTACGCAGAGCTTCAACGTCTTCTATGTAGGCGTTTAGGTTGATCGTCGAAGGGTCGTAACGGCTCAGTCTAGACCTGCCCGTGCCGCGCTGCTCAAGCATGATGCATTGATGCTTTTTACTGAGTTCATCGGCGACCGCCTGCATTGAGCGTACCTCTTCGCCGGGGCCGCCGCTCAGGATAAGCACGTAAGGGCCATCATTCCCTACGATCCTGTAATAAAGATCAAAACCATCGCGTGCAACTTTGCCTTCCCTCTGGGACTGTTGTGCGCTCGCGTACGCGCTTTGCGCCACGCCTGTTACGAGCAGAAGCAGAACGGTAATGAAAAGTCTTTTCATAATTAGCTTACTGAATTTTTAAACTACTCATTAGGACGCAATCGTGGCAAATCACACTCCTTCGACAACTATCATCTGCGTGCGCGCTGTCGCCTGACGCAGAGCCTTCGCATCTGCGTACTCGCTCGATTCCCACCACGCTTTAGCCCGCTCGACCGAGGGGAATTCCAGAATTACAAGTCGTCTTGGTGACCATATACCCTCAAGCGCCTCCACTTGGCCTCCGCGTACC
Source organism: Acidobacteria bacterium 13_1_20CM_3_53_8 (assembly GCA_001920415.1). Classification (GTDB taxonomy): domain Bacteria; phylum Acidobacteriota; class Blastocatellia; order Pyrinomonadales; family Pyrinomonadaceae; genus 3-1-20CM-3-53-8. The sequence continues at coordinate 28,197 of MNJR01000003.1, forward strand.
AGAAATTTTCCGCCGTAGGCTGCGAGTGATGACGGGACCATCTGCTTATAAGCTTCGTATCTTTCCTTGTCCAGCACTTCTATTTCGACCACGATGTAAGCAGGCATGTCGCAACACTCCTAGAAACAGATTGCTACTTAAGAAGCGCTCTTCATTGTACGCCCCCGCGCCCGCGCAGGAAATTTGCCATCTCGGTCTGATTGCTTTCCATGGCGATGGTTAACGGAGTCTTTCCGTCATCGCCTCTAGCGTTAATGTCGGCCCCGTGATCCAGAAGGAGCTTTGCGAACTCGATTCGACCGCCGCCCGCGACCTCATGAAGTGACGTGTACCCGCCTTCGCCGCGAGCGTCAACTTCAGCCCCGCGCGCGATTAGCAGCCGAGCTATATCTAGGTGCCCGGCGACGGCGGCTGACCTCAGAGGCACAGCCTTCAGCACATTCCTGGAACTGACGTTGACTTTCGCACCGCCGTCCAACAGAGCCTCCACAGTCTCCCTGTGGCCGAAGAAGGCCGCGAGACCGAGCGGCGTAAAACCGTCCGGCGCGAAGGCGTTCGCCAAGTCAGGGCTGTTTTTGAGGAGAGCGCGCAAGCGCTCTGTACGTCCTGTAGCAGACGCTTCAAAGATGTTGAGTTCAATCCTCGAAGCGAGTAGCAAGTTGGCTACCTCATTACGACCGTGATAGACCGCTAGTAGCAGAGCCGAAACGCCGTTCTGATCTGTGGCTGTAGCGAGAGAAGGCTTTTTCTTGAGCAGAACCCGCACCTTCGCCACATCGCCGTCAGTTACAGCCTTAAGGAACTCTTGCTTCATGTCCACATTATCTTCCCGTCGTTGTGCGTAAGCTTGGCCTGCGTAAAAGAGCGACCACAAAGAGCAGATGACTAAAATGGTCTTGATAATTCTGCACGTTCTCCCTTTCATCGTTATCTCCTTCACCGAAGACTTCCATTCATTCGACGCCGCCCATTTGACGAAGAATTTCCGCCTCCTCCTTTTGTCCCTCTTCCATCGCCACGCGTAGCGGCGTTCGGCCTTCATCATCGTGAGCGTTCGCGCCAGCACCCCGGTCAAGCAAAAGTATGATTAATTCTACAAACCCGTAGCCCGCAGCGTAATGCAGAGCCGTCCATCCGGCGCGCGGCATGTTTTGACTGCCCCGCCTGGCATTAACGTCCGCCCCATGCTCTATTAACAGTCTCGCCGTCTCCACTTCGCGCCCGTATAACGCAGCGTGCAGAGGAGTGACCTCTAACTCATTTTTGGAAACAGCGTTGACGTCGGCTCCGCGAGCGAGCAGAAATTCGACCACTTCTGCGTGTCCGAAATGAGCTGCCAAAGCTAGAGGCGTGAAGCCCTCCGGCGAATAAGAGTCAAGCGCGCCGTTCCCGCCCAAAAGTTTCCTTACCAAATCGGTTCTTCCGATTGCCGCCGCTTCATAGATGTCCGGCTGTATGCCGGAACTTAAAAGCAGTTCTGCAACTTCCGTGTGGCCGGAATCCACCGCAAGTATTAGAGCCGTGTTGCCGAGCCGGTCTCGCGCACGCAGAAGGCGCGGGTCTCGTTCTAGAAGTTGCTTGACGCGCGCCGCGTCGCCTGTCCTCGCCGCCTTGAGCATCTGCATTACACTTGCGGCGAACGTCTCGTGGCGCGAGGGGCGCTCGTTTCGCAGACTCTCTTCTAGCACGTCGAAGAGCATGTTGCGCAGACGCTTGCGCGCTGAGAAGAGTCGCTTCTTGATGGTTGTCGTGGGCGTATCCAAGAAAGCGCCGATCTCTTTCTGTGAATACCCGCTGATGTAATAGAGCACAGTCGCGGTGCGTTCGTGTTCGGGCAAAGAGTCAATCGCCTCCCAGAGTCTTTCTTTCATCGCTCTGTGTTCCATCTCTTCCGCTTGATCTGACACTTGCGACGCACGGTCCTCAACTGATTGAAGCTGAACGGTCACTAAGCGTAGCCCGCGCGTCATACGGTCGCAGTGCTTGAAGACTATGCGTCGAAACCATCCGGGGAAAGCTGCCGTGTCACGCAACTTGTGAAGAGTCCGGTACGCTTCCAGGAACGCTTCCTGCGCGGCGTCTTCCGCCGACTGAAAATCTCGCATGATAGCGTAGCCGTAGCCGACGGCCATGTCCTGGAAGCGCCAGACCACCATACCGTAAGCGTCCGCATCGCCCGCGCGCGCGCGTAAGATTAGCGACTCTAAGCTATTCATACGGGTTTATGGTCTTTTGCCCAAGAGCTTCTACAGTAAAGTCCCAACTCAGGGGTGAAAGGTTACCTAGACCTTCTGGACAAGGCAGCAGTTTATCTGTCGGACGGGCGATCTGAAGATGCGCTTACGGCAACGATGTACATAATCTTTGCCGTCTATATGTTTCTATGCCCCTTCAGGTGATACGTCCTTCTTGTGAGTAGCGATAATCCAGACGTGCCCGAACGGGTCTGCCAGTTTACCAGCCCGGTCGCCGTAGAATTGGTCTGCCACCGGTATCAGCAGCTTCGAGCCAGCATTAGTCATTCGCTCGACCAACGCGTCCACATCCTCTACGTAGAGGTGTATGATCACGGCAGATCCGCCGAGCGACTGTGGACTGGGGATGCCCATCTCCGGGTACTCGTCTGCAATCATAATCCGCGAATCGCCTATCTCGATCTCGGCGTGCCCGATTCTGCCGTCGGGCATCTCCATGCGCGACAACTCCGTCGCCCCGAACACCTCCTTGTAAAACTCTATGGCGCTGGCCGCATCCTTGAGTATTAAGTAGGGCGTAGCCGTGTGGTAACCTTCCGGCACTGCTTTCGCTTTGTCTCTCATCATAGCTCTCCTCTCTAATTCGGCCTTCAGTTCTGCTTTGAAATCCTCGCGGGGAAGATCGCGCAAGCTGGCGGCAATGCCTAGAAGCGCGGCAAGTTTCGGGTCATCTGCCACGCGCGCGGAACTCTCGCGGGCGATGATTGCCTCCACCGCGTTGTCTAGTTGTTCGCTCAAGCTTCGCTTAACCATTCGTCTCACCCATGCGCTTCCGCAGATTTTCGAGAGCGCGCAGTTGTAGCTGTTTGACGGCCCCTTCAGTGCGCCCGAGTTCTTGCGCGACCTCGCGTATACTCCTCTGCTCGGCGAAGCGCATTACTATGACCCGCCGTTGGGCAGGTGGAAGAGTTCCGACAAGCCTGAAGAGGAGTGCGCGCTCTTGCGCTTCCTCAACATCGTCTTCAGTCAGATTATTCAGGTTGGAAATGGCTTGTTCTTTCGCAGCGCGCTTCCAACGGTCGGCGATGAGATTCGCGGCGATTCTGAAGAGCCAGGCAGAGAACGGCACGCCGCGCCAGCGAAAGCGCGGGAGATGAGCGAGCGCTTGGTAGAAGACCTCTGCGGTGATGTCCTCGGCCTCGTCGCGGACGCCAATGCGGCGTGCGACGAAGGCGTAAACGCGCTCGAAGTTCTGCTCGTATAGGTCGCTGAAGCGGCTAGGGTCTTTCTGCGCCGCCTCTATCAGAAGCCGCTCAGCCGCCTTTTCTTCAGTTGCTTTCAATGCGATTTCACCATCGCCCAGTTTCTAACTATATAAACTGCCGGAACGCTGAAAAGTTACGGTAAATAGGGAAACGGCGTTAATATTCCAGCATCAACCCTGTACGAGCATTTTATTAAGCTCGGCGTAAGAGACCACGTTGCTCGCTTATACGCGACTCTTAATGCTTACCACCGCTCTTCATCAATAAAGCTGCCAGACTCGGATTATTTGACAAAGTCAACTTAATATTTGATATTAGCAAGTAATCTAACAGGAGGGCGTATTAGCTGTGGCTGAACCAGACTTCGTCCGGCGCGTCGAGACCGTGCGCCACTTTAACAGGTTTTACACGCAGCAGATCGGCATACTGCACGAGGGTTTGTTAAAGAGTCCGTTCTCGCTAACTGAGGTGCGCGTGCTCTACGAGATCGCGCGACGTGATGAGCCAACGGCGGCAGAACTGAGCAAAGACCTTGGGCTAGACGCTGGTTACCTGAGCCGCATCCTGCGTGACTTCGTCAAAAAGGGGTTCGTCGAGAAGCGCCCCTCGAAGGAGGATGGAAGACTGTGCCTGCTGCGACTGACGAAGAAAGGGCAGAAAGAGTTCGACGCGCTCGACGCGCGCCAGAACGACGAGGTGGGCGCGCTGCTGAATAAGCTGCACCCGCACGAGCACGACCGTCTGATCGGGGCGATGCAAACTATTCACGGATTGCTCAACTCGCAGCCTGAACGAAAAGTCCCTTACGTCCTACGGCCCCACCACCCCGGCGACATGGGCTGGGTCGTACACCGCCACGGCGTCCTGTATTCGCAGGAGTACGGCTGGGACGAGCACTTCGAAGCACTGGTCGCACAAATCGTCGCAGATTTCATCAAGAACTACGACCCGAAGCGCGAGCGCTGCTGGATAGCCGAGCGCGATGGCGAGATCGTCGGTTCGGTGTTCTTCGTTAAAAAATCAAAGACGGTGGGGCAACTGCGTCTACTTCTGGTCGAACCCAAGGCGCGTGGCTTAGGCATAGGCAAGCGGCTGGTTGATGAGTGCATACGCTTCGCACGCCAGGTAGGCTACCGGAAGATTATGCTCTGGACAAACGACGTGCTCGATGCAGCCCGTCACATCTACGAACAAGCTGGCTTCCGCCTTGTAAATGAGGAAGCGCACCACAGTTTCGGCCACGACCTAGTAGGACAAAACTGGGAGTTGACGCTGTAGGCCGGGCGCGCTTTCGTGTAGCCTGCTTTTACTTTCCTTCGCGCCAAGTTTGAAGAGAGGAAGCCGAAGAAGCGACAAAGAGGTTTCAATCTAGCGGGATTACCTT
>MNJR01000032.1 GCA_001920415.1 Acidobacteria bacterium 13_1_20CM_3_53_8
AAGCGAAAACTGATTGGTGGGGTCAGCTACGCCGTAGATCAAGCCGTCACGGTAGATCAGAGCGTAAGAAGCGTCCATGCGCTTGAAGAACGATGACGCCGAGAGCGTGCCGAACTCAGGGCCAGCAAGGTGCGTCCCAGGCACAACGTAATCCGCCGGGAAGTAGCCGAAGACTGATGACGGTTTGAAAACATCCTGATCCATGCGCTCGGCGTGAGTGACGAAATCAAAGAGGCTTACATTCATCGTGTCGTTGATTACGCGACAGACGCCAACCATGAAGACGGCTGGCTCTCGCAATCGCCCGTAATCTGGGTCAGATTTGACATCGCCGCGAGCTTCCGGGTCTAGCAGTATTGCGCGCACGACCGCTTTTAAATCGCCGCGCTCGCCCGTGCATTGCGCTTCTGGGTAAAGACCAGCGCAGTTGTTATTGAAGACGACGGCAACGCGCTCTACATAAGCCGGGCCGGGGTTGCTGGTGACGAGCGAGCGAATCAGCCGCGTGCTTATGAATGGAGCCACATTCGTATGATTGAAGATGTTGTCGAGCGCAGCGTTTAAGTCCTGCTCTGTGGTCTGACCCGCAGGAAGCACCACACCGTTTAGAAGCGTCTTCGCGTTCACATCGTGAACGCTCGTGTTGTTCGTCACAACCATAGGGTCAACGTAATTCACTACGGGCGTTCTATTGTCTCCCGACCAGACTTTCGGCGGCGCGAACGTCCAGCCCGTGAAGACGCGCGCGAAGTTTGTAATCGTAGCCTGATCGTAAGTCGGTATGCGGTTGCCGCTTGCGTCCAGCTTCGGCGTTCCGTCTATGTTCAAGAGGTCTGGGCCAACTGTGAATAGCTGTAGAATCTCGCGCGCGTAATTTTCATTCGGGTTGACGCGGCTGTTGCCTGCCATGTCAAGGTAGCGACCCATAGCAGGGTTTAATGTTATCTCGTAGAGAAGCTGTCGGAAATTTCCGAACGCGTTGCGGTCAAGCGTTTGAAGATAAGGAGTCATCCAGCTAGGCTGTATAAGGTCACGGCCTGAGACTACGAATATCTGGTGAAGCGCGAATGCCACGCGCTGGCGTAGTTGATCCTGTCCAGACATTGCGTTCTTAAAGAAGCGTAGCTGTAGCGGGTAGGTCGTGTAGTTCTGCTGGAGACAGTCGAAGCGCTTCGACCTGTTGTTAGGGTCTTCGGGACAACCTACCTGATCGTCCAGAGGATATAGCGGCATGCTCGTATAACTGGACGCAGGCGAAGCCATCTGTTCGTTCAGAAAGGCGCGAAAACCCATAGCCTGCACGCGCGGGACATCCGCTTTCGTTGGCCCGAAGGTGGCCTGCTCCATGAAACGCACTGTGTCTGCGCCGGTAGCAGCGCCCGTGTAAGTATCCAGCGGCGGGATGGCAGCCGGTGGAATCGCTGGCGCTGGCGTCGGCACAGCGCCCGCGTCATCCGAGGGGCCGCCGCCCGCATGGCCTACGCTCAAGCGCACGCGATTGGTCTGTAGACCGTGCAGGTTAAGACCCACCAGCACATCGCCAGCATCGCCCAAATCTTCGCCGAGCACAAAGACTATCTCAGTGATTCCTTCAAAGCCCGGCACCTGTCCCACGAATTCTACTTGCAACTGGTGATGCTTAGCTTGCGCGTCCTCTGCATCCACTTTGAAATTTCTAAGGTCTTCGCCCGCGAACGTGTATATGTTCATTGCGAAGATCATTACGCGCGTGCGATTGTCCGCGCCGAAAGTTACTGGCGAATTCAGTGGGAAAGGGCCTGATCTTAAGGTCACGGATTCGAGCGCGACGGCGCGCGTTGAAGTCTGTTCGCTCAGAAGTGTGGGGCGTGCGGGCGATGCCCATACGGAATTGAGCGCGCCGCAGATGACGAAGACAAGAAAGGTCGTGCTCAAAGAGAGGGTTACTTTGAACGGGGCAGTTCGCATGATTTAAAGCTCTCTGTTTGCAGAAAGACTATCGAAGAAAGGGCATAAAGACCAAAGCAGACGCGGGCATAGTAACAGATTTCAAGCGGGCAGCAATAGTGGTCGCAAGCGAGTATGAAACAGCCCTTTGGTCGGCGCAGCTCGGGTCTCAGGTCAAACGGCTTGCAAGAGAGAATTGGCGAGGGTAATATGCAGCCGCTTTCAGGATTAACTCGAAAAATTCTTCCCATGCTCGCTCCCGATACCATCCTACAAAATCGTTATCGCATCATCAGGCAGCTTGGCTCAGGCGGCATGGGGACAGTCTACGAGGCAAGGGCGCTTCGCCTTAACACAACGGTTGCGCTCAAAGAGACTCATTTCACGGACGAACGATTGCGCAAGCAGTTCGAGCGCGAGGCTCAACTGCTTGCCTCTTTGCGTCACACGGCTCTGCCCAGAGTCATAGACCACTTCGACGAGGGCAGCGGTCTATTTCTGGTTATGGATTTTATCGCTGGCGAAGATTTGTGGGAGATGCTAGAGAGAAGAGGGCGCGCGTTTGAGCAAGATGAAGTGCTTGATTGGGCAGATCAACTTCTGGACGCTCTAGATTACCTACACAGGCAAGAGCCGCCGGTCGTACACCGTGACATCAAGCCGCATAACCTGAAGTTTTCGGAAAGAAACAGAATCGTCCTCTTAGACTTCGGACTCGCTAAAGGTTTCGCTGGACAACTCTCTCGCGTCACAACGTCGGCAAGCGTCTTCGGCTTCACGCCGAACTACGCGCCCCTTGAGCAGATTCAAGGCACAGGCACAGACCCTCGCAGCGATCTCTACAGCTTAGGCGCAACCCTCTATCATCTGTTGACCAACAACGCGCCGCCAGATGTCATCACACGCATCGCAGCCACGACTGAAGGAAATCCAGACCCTTTGCGTGACGCGCACGAATTGAACCCTGAAGTGTCGCCCGAAGTCTCCGCAGTGCTGAAGAGAGCTATGGAGGTTGCGCGCAACAGACGGTTCGAGAGGGCAGCGGAGATGCGTGAAGCTTTACGTGAAGCGGGAAAGCAGCTTGCGCCATCTGTCAACAAGGCAAAAGCAGAAACGTTACCGCCGACCGTTGTCCATCCCGCGCCGACAGAAGTTCTATCTGCAAGCGCGCCGCGACCAACAATCGCAAGCCCTCATGCGGCAAGAAGCGAAGAACCGAGCGTGACCATTGCGGCGGCGGAAAAGTTTCCTGCTCCCGCAGCCGACGCCGCGCCTCCGTTTCTCCCAATGCCGCTCGCGCCCACGCCACAGCCCGCGCGAAAGTCAAAAGCGCTATGGTGGATTGGCGCTCTTCTTGTCGCACTCCTGATAGGAGTGGCGCTGGTCGTAGCGCTCTACAAATTCGCAGGCCGGTCTGGGAGCAAAAGGGTTGCTTCAGGTCTGAAAGTAACTGAACTCGCCACCTCTATAATCGCACGCCATCCGGTCGTCTCACCTGACGGCAAGTATGTGGTTTATGAGACGGCGACGGCCAGCAAAGGCCCCTGGAGTCTATGGATTTCGGAGACAGCCACTCTTAAGAAATCTCAGCTACTTCCGCCTCTGGAACCGAAGTATGATTTTGTATCTTCATACAATCAGGTAACGTTCTCTCCTGATAGTAAATACATCTATTACTACTCGTTTACCCCGGAAGGAGGAAGAGGAAGGGAGATAGGAATCTATCGAATACCCGTTACAGGAGGTCAGGCGCAGACTGTTACATTATTTGACACTGCGGGTGCTACAGTTGGGGATTCACAATTTAGCCTCTCGCCCGATGGCTCACGAATAGCTTTTTATCGTGATGCGGATATTGCTCATGGCGAACTGGTCGTAGTTAACGCTAATGGCACGGAAGAACATGTCTTACTGCGTAAACCGTCGTTCAGTCGTGGCACCACCATAAGGACAATCGCGTGGGTGCCAGGCAGTGAGCAAATATCTTTTATAGAAAACAGTAGCTCGGGTGGAACTTCTACAACTGAATTGAGAGTAGTAGACCAAGACGGTACGAATGAGCACAAACTCTTCTCGCCTCAATCAGCAGAGCTTAGCGGCTACGTCTGGTCGCCTAATGGTAGATCACTCCTACTGATCTATGGTCTGTTCCCGGCAGAACTGAAGATAGCAAAAGCGGATGATTGGTCAGAATCCCCGCTTACTTCTCAAAACTTGTACTTTACCGGCTCATCTAAATTGCCTCCCAGGGCAGCCTGGGTGCCGGACGGCAGTGGACTATTAATACAGGGTGAGATCGGCGCTACGGAAATCTTTCTAGTCAGGTATCCGGGCGGCGAGGTGCGAAGAATCACTACGGGCGATTTACGCTATTATCAAGGTGTCAGCATGACTGCGGATTCCAGCACCTTGGTTGCGATAGAAGGTGAAAGTAACTCGACAACCCAAAACCTCATTCTAATTAGCAGCTTCAAATAATAGCACCAAGTCGCAATCAAATAAGAGGAAGGAGGCGATCCACGAATTCACACGAGACCACAGGCTCTTTCGTGTAGTTTCGTATGGATTCGTGGATTATCTTTTCCTCTCTTTTCATTGCATCTTGGTATAAGACGGCTTGAAAACATAGCTCGCCATGAAAGCTTGCAGCTACCATACGCGGCGAGCTTTTTAGCCTAAGTAACGGAAACCTACGCGCAGGCTGTTTAGGATGGAAGCGGGCAGCGCCCAGACTATCAGCAATGAGAGCAGGGCGTGAGAGAGTGCAAGAGCGAAAAGATTCGGCGCGCGTTGATATATGGCAGCCCAAATGAGACCGCCTGCGAAAGTCGCCAGAGTGAGCCAGGGGTTCGGTAGATGAAGAAGCGCGAACGCGCAGGCTACGAGTAGAATGCTGCGCCATCCTCTGCCCCACAAAATTTGCGCGCGGGCGTTGATGAAGCCTTGCAGCGCGTACTGCTGCACGAGCGCCCACAGGGGCAGCCACAGAACCCATTGCCAATCTCGCGGCTTGGTCGAATTAAAACCGCCTGTCAGTTTTCCAATGAGTATGATGAGAAGCGCGCCGAAGATGGTCGGGATGATTAGCAGGCGAACAGCCGCAAAGAGATTGTCTAGACGCCAACCAGCATCGCGCGCAGTAAGCCCGCGCGCACGATGAGAAAGGAACATCAGGATAAACGCTAGGCTGAGCGGCACTGCGCCGATTAATTTGCTCTCGCCCGCCTGAGGTCGAACGACCCACTCGGCAAGCATGAAAGAGATTATGACAGAAGCAATCTCCCACGCGGCTATGAGTCTGTCGGATAGAACGCTCACCGCCTCGCCCTTATCATTGGCGCGAAGCTTCTCTTCTTTGACTGTTTCCCGAAAACTCAAACTATTGCTCTCTCCAGCATGCAACTTCGGACGAATCTATCGCCCGACATTAAACTTGATAGGCACGCCAATCATCTGCAAAGCGCGTCGCGCGCCTACGCCGCTAGCATGTACAGCATAGACGCGCGCCTCGTGCTCGCCTGCCGCAAGGCGTGGCGCGTTGAAAGAGAATCCGTGTCTTTCATCTCTGCTCATGCCTGCTGTCACCAAGTCTGGTCTGGGATAATCTGCCGCATGGCTCTCAACAAAATGATCATCAACATAAAGCTGAACCTCTACGCGATTGTCCGGCTGAGAACGGTCTATCACCCATCCCTTCATTCCCTGCTCGCCCGCCTCGTCAAACCATCCGCGAAAGTGCGGGTTGAACGCGGAGTAATAGAAGCTTACTGCGAAGACGCCTACGATTATCACGTCAAGGATTGATTTTAGGATCAGGTAACGCGCAATGCGGGAGAGGCGCGTTACCTTTGGGATTTTAGGAAGACTTGAATCCATTTTTCGGAGCGGAAATCGAGCGGGTCAATTTGAAGTTGAGAAACGAGGATCGTTGAGACTCGACACCGAAGACCGTAGAGAGCGCAAGGATGGCACAAAGAATTTCGTGATCTCAAATTTGAGATTTCAGATTTGAAATTCTCCGTGCTGTCTCTGCTCCCTCTGAGGTTAATTCTTTCTCAATCACTCTCAATTCCAATCTGAACCGCTCACCGGAATCGTCTTGACGACCGAAGCGATAAGCCTGAACCTCATTCTGAAGCGGCGGCAACAACCGATTTCGATCTCTCATCCAATTCATAAACATCAGCCGCAGGCACACGGCCTACCTGTACATGGAACGCGGGCGCGGATGCTTGACGTAAATTTTTCAAAAGCTCGTCGTTAGTGAAATAGCGCCGACCACGCGCATCAACCACGAAATCACCTGTGCCGAGTTCCCGCACAGCCGCCGGGTCAGAAAGCGCAACACAAATAAGGTCTGGACGATTCGCAGCCCGCGCGTAGTAGGCCGTGACCGTAGGAGTCTCGCTCGCAACCTGCGCGCCCTGTCTGGCTCGCGCAGCAATCCCCTTCATCACGTCGCGCAGGTAAGCGTCATAAAATTCGTCCTGCGGAAAATAATAGCCCGCGCGCTCTTCGCCTCCGCCGAGCGCGTTCGTGTAGAGACGATAATAAGGCGCAGCGCTGGCCGATGCCCAGACCGACGAGAAGACGACCAGCAAAGCCAGCGCAGTGACAGCGTAAGATTTCAAATTCTGCTTGGCGAGAAATCGCGCTATCTGACGACCTACGAACTGCACGCCTATAGCTGCGGTGATGAACACGACGGGGAGTTCCGGCGTGAAGTAGCGCGTGAACTTGCCGCCTACGAATACGAACGGCGCAAAGCCTATTACAGTCCAGAAGAGCAGGAAGTAGCGACCGTCGCCCAGCTTTCTTCTGAACAGAAGCGGCAAGCCAACTAGAAACGCGGCGATGGTTGCGACGGGCAGCTTCACAGCCATGAAAACGAAATAGAAGTACCAGGGGACGCCTTTGAACCAGTCCATCAATTTGTGTCTGTAGATAGTGCCAATGAATTCGTAGCCGTTATGACCCACATGTTTGTAGCTGGCAAAGGTGAGCGCTGCGCGCCATGTGCCCGGCAGCAAGATAGTCAAGTTGCAAAGCAGGAACGTAGCGCCCATTATGCCGAAGAAGAGAAGAAAACGCGGCTTACCCAATCTCCACTTCGTAGCTTTGATTTCTTGAAAGATGTGATAGTAGGCGATGCTCGCAGCAAAATAGCCGGGCAAATATTTCGACGCCATCATCGCGCCGAAACTAACAGCCGCAGCCCAGTAATAGATGACAGGATTTCCCATACCGCGCTCGGCTATGCGCTGGCTGCGAAGCCAGAAGACGTTTCCCAGAAGGAAGAAGAAGAGAAAAAAGGTGTCTTCCTTTGCTATGCGGTTGAATCCTATGGCGCTCGGATCGAAAGCCCAGAGCGCCGCCGTGATGAGCGCGACTTCTACGCCGAAAAGTTCCGCCGTGACAAGAAAGAGCACCAGAACGGTGAGCGTGCCGAAGATGACGGAAGGCAGACGCAGAGCCGTTTCAATTGTGACTTGCAGATCAGGATGCGCCGCGACGAAATTGGTCGCGTTCCACTTCTCCGCAGCGACGATGCTTACAGTCAGCAAGGCTTTCATCAACAACGGGTGCTCGCCGTTGGCTGCCGTCAATCCATGCGCGCGATAGTCCTCAACCGCTTCAAGCTTATTCAACTCGTCTTCGCTTAAGCCCTCTGCGCCGAGGCGCGTTGCGCGAAGATAGAACCCGAAGAGCACCAGCACTGCAAGGCTCACGGTCAACAGCGTGCGCCCCATGACGCGCTCGCCCGACGCGGCGAACAACTCCGGCCTCAACCCTGCTGTTACGACAGGCATCGTCGTTGCAGACAATTTTCCAAAACTCCTTTACTAAAGAAGGTAAAAGTAAAAAGGTAAAAGGATAAGGACAAAAGAATTTTAATTAAAATTGGCTTGCGGCCTTCCTTTTACCTTTTTACTTTTGCCTTCTTAAGCAGGCGATACTGACTTGACACCGCAACGGTTGTGCCGTTTGCGCGACAAAGTTGGTAAGCTTATCCCGATTCTAAGTCGCCCGGCAACTTCGGTGGACGCAAGTTATCTGATATGGTTGGCTTTTTTGTATTGCTTGAGAAAGTATGTGGCGAATTTATGGGCTGTCGTACCAGCGTCTTCGTTGTGAGCAACCCACATAGAAAGTCTGTGCTGACCTACATAGACATAACCCACAGCATCTTCTGCATATTCAATCGGGTGCAGGCGTTCGGGCGTTACATTATCTATTGGCCGCCCTGTTCCGTATTCTCTTCTTAATGGTTTAGTCGTAGAGAAGAAAAGCACAATTTCTGCCTCATCCTGTGAGGAGACGATTTCGAGGTTGAGCTTGGCTTTCTTAATAGCATTGATGATGCTCTCGCGGTTGTGGGCATTCCCGCTGGCACCAATGTCAACAAAGATGCGATGAAGACCTATAAGCTCCGACGGCTGAGCCTGCCCAGCGTCTTGCGGAAAGCCCGGAAAGAGTAGGAGCAAAGCTAGAAGCACTTTCATAGCCGCGTACTCTATAATACTTGTATAAGCAGCGCAATTGTGATTACTCCCCTACCAGAAGGAAGGAGCTTCTATGGATTCGCACCAATGCCATGTAATCCCATACCAATCTTACTTTACTCTATGGTTGTTTCTCTCATTCAGCGTTCTAACTTTTACCGGATGGACTTCCCATCCGAACGCCCTGGTTAGAGTAACAAAAGAGCCGCACAGGTGACTTCAAGAGTATTTGCAACTGATGGAACAAAGCCTATCGTAATGAGGTTGAGTATAGCAGAAGTTGAGGAGCAAATT
>MNJR01000027.1:0-61916 GCA_001920415.1 Acidobacteria bacterium 13_1_20CM_3_53_8
CATGCCGGTTCATAACGAAAAGGGAGAGCTGATTGGCGTCGTGGGTGTGTCGGTTGATGCTACGGAGCATAAGCGCACGGAGGCCGCGCTGCGCGAAGCCGATCATCAACGCGCCATAGTCGAATACGAGCGACTGCTTGACCGTCTAGCTCCTCTGGCGCAGGCATTGGGAACTGCGCGCGATCTTCTGGCAATCTTCCGAGCGCTGCGCGACTTCTGCGTAGCCTCCATGCCGTGCATAGGAATTTTCATCTCGCTTTACGACGCGGAGCGCGACGTGCGCACGGCTCAGTATGCTTGGGGTGAAGGCGTGGAGGTTGACGTTTCGACTCTTCCGCCTATGCCTATAACGGATGGGCCGAACAGCCTGGCCGTCAGAGAGAATCGAATAATCATCACGGACGATTACTTGAGAGCAACGGAAGGTCATCCGGGCGTGAAGGTCGGAGTTGACAACGGACTGATGCCGCACTCTTCTATGGCAGCGCCTATGTCTGTGATGGGGCGCATGGTCGGCACAATAGAGGTGCAGGCTTACGAACTCGCCGCATACAAGGCGGAGCACGAGACGGCCATGCGCGTCGCTGTGAATCTGGCGGCAGTGGCTATAGAGAACGTGCGTCTCTTCGAGCGTGAGACTGAAGCACGCGCGGAGGCTGAAGCCGCGAGTCGAGCCAAAGACGAATTCCTGGCAACGCTCTCGCATGAACTACGCACGCCGCTCACAGCAATGCTGGGCTGGACGAATCTTCTGCGCTCAGGGAATCTGGGCGAAGGGTTGAGCGCGCAGGCGCTTGAAGTCATAGAGCGCAACGCGCGCACGCAGGCGCAGCTAATCGAAGACATACTGGACGTGTCGCGCGTCATCACGGGCAAGCTCAACTTGAGCGTGCAGCCCGTAGAGCTTTCTACGATCATAGGATCGGCAGTGAGCACAGTGCGCCCTGCGGTCGAAGCCAAAGCGATTGACCTTCGGCTTAACCTTGATGCTCGCGCAGGGATTATCTCCGGCGATCCTACGCGACTTCAACAGGTCATCTGGAATCTTCTGTCAAACGCCGTGAAATTCACACCGCAGGGCGGGCGCATAGAAGTCAGCCTTGAGCGCTCTGGCTTGTGCGTTCAGGTGCGTGTGAGCGACACGGGCTGCGGCATCAACCGCAACTTTCTTCCCTTTGTCTTCGACCGCTTCCGCCAGGCCGATAGCTCCACGACGCGCATGCACAGTGGGCTGGGACTGGGACTTGCAATCGTGCGCCACGTAGTGGAGATGCACGGCGGGACTGTAGAGGCAGAGAGCGAGGGCGAAGGCAAAGGGGCAACGTTCACTGTGTGCCTGCCTGTGATGGCGTTGCGCGAGCGTGTCAGCGAAGTTGATATGCTGTGGGAGGAAAACGCTACACGAACGGAGATTCAAGAGTCCGCATCGCTTGCGGGCGTGCGCGTGCTTGTGGTTGATAACGAAAGGGACGCGCGCGCTATGATACATGCGGGATTGGAAGAGTACGGCGCACAAGTTCACGAGGCGGCTTCCGTTACAGAGGCGCTTGAGATTCTAGCGCGCGAGAAGATAGACGTGCTGGTGTCTGACATAGGAATGCCCGTACGCGACGGCTACGAGATGATTCGACTGGTACGCGGGATTGAGGCGAAAGATGGCGTACAAACTCTTCCCGCAATTGCGCTCACGGCCTATACGGGTGAGGAAGCCGTCCGTCTCTCTCTTTCGGCAGGCTATCAGATGCACATGGCTAAGCCAGTCGAGTTGAATAAACTCGCAGAGGCCGTTGCACAGATGAAAAGCAAGGATGAAGAAGAGACGCGGAGACGCGGGGACGCGGGGACGCGGAGATAAGAGACCGGGACTTGCTACATCTTCTTTCGCCTCGGTCTCCGCGTCCCCCTCATTCCATTACGCTACCGTTATCTCTTCCGAAAGATAAACGTCCTGAATCGCGTTCAGAAGCTCTACGCCTTCGTTCATGGGACGCTGGAAAGCTTTGCGTCCCGAAATCAGTCCCGTGCCGCCGCCGCGCTTGTTGATGACTGCTGTGCGTACTGCCTCGGCCATATCACTTGCTCCTTTGGATTCGCCGCCGGAGTTAATCAATCCGCAGCGACCCATATAGCAGTTCGCAACTTGATAACGAACCAGGTCAACCGGATTGTCTGAGGTAAGCTTCTCGTAAACCAGCTTGCTGGTCTTGCCGTAAGATTTTCCGTCACGATTCAAGGCCAGATAACCGCCGTTTCGTTCTGGAAGCTTTTGTTTGATTATGTCCGCCTGAATCGTCACGCCCAGATGATTCGCCTGACCCGTCAAATCAGCCGACGCGTGCATGTCGCCTTCGTCAGTCTTGAAAGCGGGGTTACGCAGGTAGCACCAGAGGATTGTAGCCATGCCTAGCTCATGCGCGTAGGCGAAACATTCGCTTATCTCTTTTATCTGGCGTGTTGATTCTTCAGAGCCGAAATAGATGGTCGCGCCAACTGCGATTGCGCCCATGTCGAACGCTTCGTCAACGGTTCCGAAGAGAACTTGATCGAACTTGTTCGGGTAGGTCAAGAGTTCGTTGTGGTTGATCTTAACGATGAAGGGAATCCTATGCGCGTACTTTCTTGACATCAACCCAAGCACGCCGAAGGTGGAAGCGACAGCGTTGCATCCGCCTTCAATCGCAAGACGAACTATATTTGCGGGATCGAAATATTGCGGGTTGGGCGCAAAACTCGCTCCGGCGGAATGCTCAATCCCCTGGTCAACGGGAAGTATAGAGAGATAGCCCGTGCCAGCAAGCCTGCCGTTATTGAAGAGCGACTGTATAGAACGCAAGACGCGCGGGTTTCTGTCCGACTGTGCCCAGACGCGGTCAATGAAATCCGGGCCGGGCACTTGAATGTGCTCTTTCGATATGGTCTGCGAAGTGTGATCCAACAGAGTGCGCGCGTCCGCGCCTAACAACTCTTCTATGCGGCTTAAGCTGTCCGCGCGTTTCAGTTCGGTAGCCATTCTCAAATATTCCTCCTACAGCTTGAAGAGACTACTAAAGACGCGAAATTCCGGGATTGTTCTTGCCGCAGAGTATAGCATAACGAAGGGATGAGGGGCAGAGAGACGCGGAGAGTGGGAGACGCGGAGACGCGGGGATAAAACAAAAGCTTTTTCTTTTCGCCGCGTCGCCGCGTCTCCCACTCTCCGCGTCTCTCCTCCTTCCATCTTGCGTTTCATCTTTTGGCTATCGTAAAATCCCCATTCGCCTTTCCCGACCGATATGAGGCAAGTCGAAAAGGGTCCCGCGCTGGTTCGTCTGGATTCAGTATAATTGAAAAATCCGTCCCTTTTCCTGCGAAAAAATTGGCCGATGGAGGCAACGAATTCGCGCCTTCGGGCAACTATAACGGTTTGCATTCGCATTGACATTATCGAGGTCAATAAATACCGAGCCGGAACTGCTGTTTTCAGTACCAATGCAAGTGCAAGCCTAAATAAATTCAAAGCCCGACGCTGCGAGGAGTTATTAGCAGTCGCTCACGAACCCGGGTTGGTCTCCACGAACACTCCTCCTGCAAAGCAAGGCGCAAGAATCTGTGACACGAGTCACAGACGGGTGTGATTAAAATCATAGAAGCTCAGCACGCACTCACAGTAGAGTTATATAAGGAGATTCTAATCCTCGTGCGTTATCTCTAAGCTCTTCGCCGAGCCTAACCGAAAGGAAAACAAGTCATGTTCCGCCCCAGATTCTTTTCCCCATTCTTCCTGGCATTGGTGTGCCTGCTCGTTTTCTCTGCCACATCGGCCTTCGCAAACGACAACGACTGGAAGCCGATTGACCCTGCGGAATTGTCTTCGACCAAGCCCGTCGTAGAGCCTAACGCAGATGCAGAGGCTATCTTCTGGGAAGTCCGCATGGACGACAGCAGTTCAGAGGATTTGGTCTTCAACCACTACATACGCATAAAGATTTTCACAGATCGCGGACGCGAATCGCAGAGTAAGGTTGACATCCCCTTTGGGAAAATCTCCAGTTACAAGATCAGAATAGAGGACATCGCCGCGCGCACTATCAAGTCAGATGGGACGATCATCGAACTGAAAAAAACAGACATCTTCGAGCGAACAATCGTCAAGGCAAACGGTCTGAAAGTTAAAGCCAAGTCATTCGCAATGCCGGGCGTAGAGCCGGGTGCGATCATCGAATACCGTTGGCGCGAGGTGCACGAGAACCAGATGGCGAACGGCATTCGCCTGGAATTCCAGCGCGACATCCCCGTGCGCACGGTCAAGTACTACATCAAGCCCTACGCGAACGGAGAGACGATGCGCGTGCAGACCTTCCACGGGAACGGCCCCGAACTCGTCAAGGAGAGGAGCGGCTTTTACAGCGTCACCATGACGAACATGACGGCGGTGCACGAAGAGCCGAACATGCCGCCCGGGGATCAGATCAAGACGTGGATGCTCATCTACTACACGCCGTTACCAACATCCAACCCGATTATTTACTGGGGGCTTGTTACCGTAGCTTATAACGAAATCTTGAAGCCTTTGATAAAGGTTGACAACCTTGTGAAACAGACCTCGGCAACCGCTGTTGGCGATGCGACCACCCCGGAGCAGAAGCTTAAAAAAATCTTCGACTACGTCCGCGCGAATATCAAGAACGTGAGCGACGATGCTTCGGGGCTGACCGCCGAAGACCGCCTGAAGCTGAAGACCAACAAGTCGCCTTCCGACACAATCAAGCGCGGGCAAGGCACGATGGCCGACATTGACCTTCTGTTTGCCGCGCTGGCAAAGGCTGCCGGGTTCGAGGTGCGCGTCGCCCTTGCCCCAGACCGTAGCGAGATTTTCTTCGAACCGCAGTTCGCCAACGCATACTTTCTGGAACCATCAAGTATTGCCGTGAAAGTCGGTGACATCTGGCGCTTCTTCAACCCCGGCTATAACCTGCTTCCCTTCGGGATGCTGCGCTGGCAGGAAGAGGGAGAGGAGGCGCTTCTAATAAGCGAAACCGGCGCATTGTGGGTGAGGACGCCAATGTCTCCGCCTGAGCTATCACAAGTCAAACGCACTGCGAAACTGCATCTGGCGGAAGACGGCACGCTCGAAGGTGATGTGCGCATAGAGTACACAGGCCACCTTGCCGTAGAGAAGAAAGAGGCTAACGATGAGGATTCGCCGCAGCAGCGCGAAGATAATCTGCGCGACATGATAAAAGCGAACATGAGCACGGCTGAACTATCGAACATTCAGATAGAGAATGTGACAGACCCTGTGAAACCGTTCGCTTACGCTTTCCACATAAAAGTTCCCGGCTATGCGCAGAAAACGGGTAAACGATTATTTCTGCAACCTGCATTTTTCCAGCACGGACTAGGCGCGCAGTTTCAGACGAGCGAGCGCAGGTACGCAGTCTATTTTCACTTTCCCTGGTCTGAAGATGACAATGTGACTATAGACCTGCCAGCAGGATACACGCTCGACCATGCAGAATCGCCAGCGCCTATGGCTGCGGGAAACATCAGCGCCTACAATGTGAGGATTCAGGTGGCGGACAATCACACGGTCATCTATCACCGCACATTCTTCTTCGGAGGCGGCGAGAACATAGTCTTTCCGACATCTAGCTACGGCGCGCTCAAGCAGGTGTTCGACGCAGTTCACACCAGTGATGAACACACGCTCGCGCTCAAGCAAAACGCAACGGCTGCTTCTAACTGAAAAGAGAGATGTCAGATGGATTTTCGATTTGCGATTTTCGATTTAAAAGCTCTCCGCTTCTTCCAATCGAAAATCTAAAATCCAAAATCGAAAATCCATTTGGCTCCAGACTCTTAAGAAGGTAACGAAGATGTTGAAGAAATTAATTGGCTGCTCCTTTTTTCTACTCCTACTGGCCGCGCCCGCTCTGGCGGGGAACGACGAAGCCCCTGCGTGGCTGCGCGACGCCGCAGCGCAGAGCAACCCTGCCTACGACGCTGACGTGCCTGCGGTTGTGCTGCGCAGAGAGCAGAACACTACGGTTGGCGATGATGGTCGCATAGTCACCACGACCTACTACGCCGTGCGCGTGCTCAGACGCGAGGGGCGTGAATTCGCACGCGCCGTAGTCCCTTACCTTACCGATTCCAGCAAGGTGCGCGACATCAACGCTTGGGTCATACGCGCAGGTGGAACGGTAAAACATTTCGGCAGCGACTACGTGACGGACGCCATCTCGGACCCGAACGACGTTTACAACGAGGTGCGCGTCAAAGTGATCCCGGCTGCGGACGATGCGGATTCAGGGACGGTCTTCGGCTATCAGGCGACGGTTGAGGAGCGCTCTATCTTCGGCTACGACGATTGGAGCTTTCAAGACAGATTGCCCACGCTCGTCGCTCGCTACGCGCTCACGCTTCCGACAGGATGGCGCGCGCAGGGCATCGTCTTCAATCACGCTAAGATTGATCCGACGGTGACGGGGACTAGCTACAGTTGGGAACTTGATAACTTGCGTCCCATAGAGATTGAGCCTGCCAGCCCGGAAGTGACGGACATCGCGCCTCGCCTAGCGGTCAGTTACGTTCCCGCGCAGGGCGCGACGACGACGCTCAAGACTTTCACAAACTGGACAGACGTATCACGCTGGTTGAGCGAGTTGCATGACCCGCAGGCTACTGTGAACGACGCGCTTGCTACAAAGGCAATGCAGTTAACTGCGAACGCGCACACGGAGCTTCAGAAAATTCAGGCCATAGCTCGCTACGTACAAGGCTTGCAGTACATCTCTATAGACATAGGCTTGGGGCGCGGTGGTGGCTTTCGCCCGCACGCAGCTACGGAAGTCTTCGCCAAATCTTACGGCGATTGCAAGGACAAGGCTAACTTGATGCGCGCCATGCTCAAGGCCGTAGGCATCACGGCCTACACTGTCGTAGTCTACCTTGGCGACCCTACCTACGTGCGAGAAGAATGGGCTTCGCCCAGCCAGTTCAACCACTGCATAGTCGCCGTCAAAGTGAGCGACGAAACGCAATCGCCTACGGTCGTGCAGAGTCCCAAGCTAGGTCGCCTGCTGATATTCGATGCTACGGATGACATGACTCCCGTTGGAGACTTGCCCGCTCCAGAGCAGGGCAGTCTTGCTCTAGTCGTCGCGGGCGATAACGGCTCGCTCATGCGCATGCCCGTCACGCCGCCCGATTCCAACCACATGGAGCGCCAGGCCGAGATGACATTGAACGCTAACGGCTCGATTACGGCGAGCGTTCACGAGCGCTCGATTGGTCAGGCGGCTGCCGGTGAGCGACGACTGTTTCGCAAGGTCTCGCGCCCCGAATACACGCAGGTCATAGAGCGCTGGATAACACGCGGAGCGAGCGGCGCAAACGTCACACGTATAGAGCCTGCGGACGGAAGCGCTGACGGGCGATTCTCTTTAGACGTTGATTTCAGTTCGCCCGCTTACGCGCAGCTTATGCAGAATCGCCTGCTCGTCTTCAAGCCCGTTCTGGTGGAGCGCAGCCAATCGCTCTTACTCACAAAGAGCACACGCCAGCATCCGGTCGTGCTTGAGCCTTACGCGCTCACAGAGACGGTTCACATCAAGCTACCGGCGGACTTTGACGTTGACGAACTGCCAGACCCTCTGAAACTGGACACCCCATTTGGCTCCTACACGGCCAGCTACGAAGTCAAAGGGGATCAACTCGTCTTCACGCGCACGCTCACCTTGCACGCTACGACGATTCCGACGGATCAATATGCTTCGGTGCGCAGCTTCTTTGAAAGAATACTCGCAACGGAGCAAACACCCGTTGTTCTGGCTAGAAGGTAAGTTTCAAGTTGAGAAAAGTTTCAGCCTGAAACTTGATTAAGAGACGAGAAGGCCACGCCGATGAATTGGCGTGGCCTTTTCATTTTGAAAATTTTAAATTTAAAACTACGTGAGTTCGATGTAGAGAGAAAGAGGAAAGGAAGAGAACTATCCACGCGCATCACACGAAACCACACAAAGAGGATGATTCGTTTAGTGTAGTTTCGTGTGGTTTCGTGGATAATTCACTTGCTCGTACTTCGTCTTATATCGAACTTACGTTAAATTTAAAACCTTTCTCTTTCTATCCCTATTATTCTCTACGGCCTACGATGGTTAAAGAAACTTTCCTTACATTCAATTAAAAATTGCTCTAATATTTCGAGCCTATGAAAACAAATTTTCTGTTGTACGGCGCGAACGGATACACGGGCGCACTCGTCGCACGCATCGCAGCCGAGCGCGGAATGAGACCGATTCTCGCAGGGCGGGATGCCGAAAAAGTCGGCGAGTTGGCCCAACAACTTGGATTCGAGCATCGCGTTTTTTCTCTTGATGACAAGACGGCCATTGACGCGGCGCTCGCAGACGTTGCAGTAGTGCTGCACTGCGCGGGGCCTTTCTCGCGCACGTCCAAATCTATGGCTGACGCTTGCATCAGAACGCGCACGCATTACCTGGACATCACGGGCGAGGCGGCTGTGTTCGAGGCGCTGCACGCGCGTAACGATGAAGCCAGAGAAGCGGGTGTGATGTTATTGCCGGGCGCTGGCTTCGACGTTGTTCCATCGGATTGCCTGGCCGCGCATCTCAAACGCCGCTTGCCTTCCGCCACTCATCTGGCGTTAGCCATTCGCGGCCTAACCAGAATCTCGCACGGCACAGCGACAACAATGGTCGAGAACATTCATCACGGAGGATTGGTTCGCCGCAATGGGAAACTGACTCCTGTGCCCGCAGCATGGAAGACGCGCGAGATTGATTACGGCGATGGCGCGCGGACGGCGGTCACGATTCCCTGGGGCGACGTGGTGACAGCCTACTACAGCACAGGGATTCCGAACATAGAAGTCTACAGCGCGCTTCCTTCGTCAATCCGTTTCATGATGAAGGCGAGCCGCATCTTCGGCTCTCTGTTAGCCTCAAGCGTTGTGCAGCGCTTTCTGAAGAAACGCATCAAGGCTCAGCCCGCAGGCCCAAGCGACGAAGAGCGCCGACGAGGCGCAAGCTTTCTGTGGGGAGAAGTCAAAGATGGCGCGGGCGGGTCTGCCACGTCAAGGCTACGCACGCCCGAAGGCTACACGCTGACGGCGCTCGCGGCGCTTGCGATTGTCGAAAAAGTGTTAGCGGGAGATTTTACTGCGGGCTATCAAACGCCATCGCTAGCCTACGGCGCAGATTTCATATTGCAGATTGAAGGCGTCACGCGCGAAGACTTGTAACGCTTGAAAACATGACTTCGTCGCTGCTCGTCATAATCTTATTTGCCATCGGTTGCCTTCATCGTCTCTTCACGAAACGCCTCGCGCATGCGTATGGAGACGCTGCCGACCGGAAAACTGTAGCGGCGGAAATCGAACATGGTCACGAGCGCTACGCCAAGCTCTGCGGAGGTGAGAAATATTTCGTCCGCGTCCGCAAGCTGAGACAATTCGTATGCGCCCTCGACCAGTGGGATGGAAAGATCGCTCGCTATGGAGATGACGTGAGCGCGAGTTGTGCCCGAAACAGCGCCCGTTGCTATGGCGGGCGTGTGCAGCGTGCCGTGCGTGACCCAGAAGATGTTAGACATGGTGCCGGAAACAACTTCGCCCTGCTCGTTCATCACTACGGCTTCGTCAAAATCGCGCGAGCGCACCTCTTCCAAAGCAATCACGCGCTCAAGATAGTTTACGCTCTTGACTCCGGCGAGCGGCGACATGTGATTGACGCGAAAAGGCGAGACGGTTATGGCAAGGCCGTCTTCGCGTACCTCGTAAGCTTCGGCTGTGAAGACGAGCAAGTCTGTTTTCGCTCTTTCGCTTTCCTCTATCTTCCATACGCCGCCTTCAGTGTTTCTTAGAAGCGAGATGCGCGCTCGTCCCGTCGTCACGCCGTTCGCCTTGATTAATTTCTTAAGCGATGCGAGCACGCGCGCTTCGTCAATCTCGTTTGTGTCTACGCCCACGCGCTCTGCGTGATTCACAAGACGCTGCCAGTGATAAGGCCAGAGAAACGGAGCGCCTTTGTAAACGGCTACGGTGGTGAAAACGCCGCGCCCGTAAAGCGACGCTGCGGTGACGGCTGGCAAACAGGCAGCGTCCCGTTTCAGCAGCCTGTGGTTGTAGATGATATGCGCGTGCATCTTCTTATTGCGGAATGCGGATTTCGTATTGCGGATTGAAAGCTCGGATTTGAAATTTCAAATTTGAAATCTCAGATTAAGAACTTACTTCAAACCCTGTAGGAGTCGAACTCTTAGCGAGCTTAAGTTTTTCCTTTGCGCCTTTGCGTGAAATAGCAATTCACTTAAAGCTCAAGGTAGAGAAAGCTGCAGGTTCACGCAGAGGCGCAAAGAGAAATGCTTAAGCTTGCTAAGAGGTTTTGAATGCTCTTCAAGTTCTTCAATCCTCCTCTTAAATTCGCAATTAGTAACGGCGTTGGAAGATGGCATACAAGCCCGCGCCCCAGTCAATGTACGAGCGCGCCTCCGTGGGCGGGACTCTGTAGCCGTGCTTGTAAAAAAATATCTGGTTGCCGCCGCCGTCCGTGCTTAAGCCCTGGTTGGCCTCGTAGTAGGCAAGAATCTGATCGTTGAATGCCTGTCGAATCGCCTGCTCGTCAGGCCCACGCAGCAGATATTTCTTCGAGAAGAGCGGGCGCTGTTCAAAGTCTATGTCCTGATAGCCGAGCGCTGTGGCTACTTTAGTAAACCAACCTTCGGGACTGAGCGTGAACGAAGGCAGACTCAGTCTGGGCGATTCAAAATAGACGACTGACTGAAAGTAGGTCTGGCGATTTCTGCCGTAGCCTATCGTGTAGGTGTAATCGAAGAGTGATACGCGCGCCTCGTTCATCTGGCCGTAAATCATGTTCAATATCTTCTTCGAGTGGCCGCGACTGAAGAGTTGAAAGCGATCAAGATAAGGAATCGCGTTCATTGCCGCCTCCGGCATGAACGGCCAGCCCATCTGCTGAGCCGCCAACTGCAAAGCCTCTCTGCGCTCCTTCGCCTTCTTGCGCGCCCAGAGCACTAAAGCGACCGTTAAAAGAATGATGAAGCCGAAGATTAGTATAGGAATAAGTGCTGCCATAGATTCATCCTTTCTATAAGAACAGTTTACAGTTTTTAGTTTTCAGTTTTCAGTTAAAAGCCTGTTCGCTTCTTGCTGAAAACTGAAAACTAAAAACTGTAAACTGTTCTTATATGACTCCCATCTGCTGGTACATGGTCAGAAAATCGAAGTTGTTCCAGGCTTCTACTATTTGGCCGTCGCTGACGCGGATGATAGTTATGCCTGTGAACTCTACTGGCTTGTGAGTCGCTGCATAGCCAAGAGTGTCGCCTGTATGTTTCCCTCGAACACGACAGCGAGCGGCTATCTTGTCTCTTTCGGAGACAGTGTCTTCTATGGTGATGTTTATGTCGGGGAATGCTTCGCGGAATTTCTGGTGAAAAGCTTTGAAGCCTGCGGGGCCGCGCAAAGGCTGGCCGCTTTCATCCGAGAGACCGTGAGCTATGCCGTCTGCGGCGAACATCTCGTCAATAGCATCTGTGCGACCTTTATTCCAGACCTCCTCGAACCAGCGATGAATCAAAGCTCTATTTTCTTTTGTCATATCATTCTCACTTTCGTTTTGATTACTGCGGCAAGCCTATGCGACCGAGCAGGTTTGCGCCGCACTAGATATTTCGCCCAACAACCTCTGGGTCATGCTGCATCGCGCGCGTCTTCAACTGCGACAATCTCTCGAACTCAAATTCTTTCTCTCACGCACTCAGCGGCCTGCCGCAATACGCGCACGTTGATTGACCCGCGCCAACCGTTTGCGCAGAGCCGCAGCCCGAACAGGTCATTACGCTTGCGCGAGGCGCTTCAACGGGCGCGTGGTCAATAGCGACCTGCATAGGATTTTTGGGATCAAATTTCACGTAGACGGTCGAGCCGGGCATGAACTTCGGGCGCGATGCATCAGACACTGCGCACTGCGACTCAGTTCGAAAGGACGGGCGATTCTGCGGAAAGATTTCCAGACCAAAACGCAGCATAGAACCGTTGTCGCCAATGCGCACGCCGGTGTCCATCATGTTCAAGACTTTCGCCTGCGCTTCTTCTCCTGTTTGACGAATGCGCTCGTAAACTTGCTCCTGCATGAGAAGACTGCTCTGAACCTGCTGCTGTATGCTGCCTAAGACAGCGTTCACATCCGCGCCGTAAGCTACGAACGGCGCGCCGCCTGCCATCATCGCAGGATTGCCGAACGATGCTGCGCCGACATCACCGAATGAAGCCACAGCGACTCTGCTCAAATCCGCAGGGTCGTACTTCACCTCAACGGGCGTGCCCGGAACTATTAAGCCAACCTGAAGACGGTTGAGGAAGAAGACTGCCTCCGATTGAAACGGCGGTATATTCGCTGGCCGCACCTGAAGTTGCAGCCTCACCTGCGGACTCTGGTTAAGAGTCACGCCTGTATCTTCAGCCGAAAGAATCGTCGCCGGAGCCATCAGCCCGTGCGCCATCAGCGCTCGATTGCGCGCAGAGTTTCGCAAGAGCCGTGAGACGATATAGCCTGCGATTAAGAGGACTATGGCAAACGGAACAACCGTTAAGAGTATGGGCACATAAACGGAACTGCTTGACATGAACTCTCCTTAAACTTTTAACCTTGACGAATCAGGTCATCAATATTGCTTTCAGGAGAAAGATAAGATGGGCACCTAACAAAACCGCTCAATCTTAAAGACCAAGCCAAAAGCGCACCATATTTTCAACCTCAGATAATTGAGTGGGAGAGAGCGTTCCCAGTTTGCGAATCAATTTAGCATGAGGGATTGTGACAAGATTCTGAGCATCAAAAACACCAGCACGCAGGAACTTCACCTTTATATCAACCTCAAATCTTGAACTACGTGGGCTAGTCGTGTGAGCGACCAACGTAGCTAAAGCCCTATCTTCATCCAACGCTGGAATGCTCAGAACAAGGCAAGGACGAACTTTCGCTGCGTACCCAAGATCAACCAGCCATACTTCGCCACGATTAGGATTGGGCATCTTCCGCCTCTCTGCGGTCAAGCTCTAAGAACAGTTCTTCTGCGCTCAAAACAAGTTCCTCATCAGAGAGAGCAGGCATGTCAAAATTAATTGTGCGTCGCAAAATTTCGGACGCAACCTTCTGCTTTTCCGCATCCGGCAACTTATCAAAGGATTCAATAAGATTTTGCGCTGACGTGCTCATAATTCAACCTCCAATGGCTATTGAAAGATAAGTTCAGAGAATTTTCAACTATGTAAAGAGGTTAAGAATCTCTATCACTGAGATTAAGCTGTCCCCGGCGAATTGCATTCAACCCGCAAGGAAGCATTTTTACTCCGCACCAGCCGCCAACACTTCTGCCTGCAACCTGTTTTCGAGAGAAAAGCGCCATGCGGGTTCAAGTTCGTTGATGTCGCATTCTATAGCAGACGAGCCATTGACATTGATGCTCAATTGACGCCCGCCGACGCGACCCAGAAGAGTAACGGGACAGTTTGTCTGCTCAGCTATCTCTTGAATCCGGTCGCCCGCCGATTCGTCAAAGCTGATGATTATGCGCGAAGGAGATTCGCTGAAGAGACATGTAGCTACCGGCAATGCTTCAGAGCAAAGGGATAAGTCCGCGCCGATGGCCGCGCGGTTGAGCGATGAGAAACAGGATTCGGCTATGCTTACGGCCAGTCCTCCATCGGAGCAGTCGTGCGCAGAACGAAGGAGACCTGCACTGGCCGCGCGAAGGACTGTTTCATGAACGGCGCGCTCCTTTTCCAGATCAATCGCGGGCACGCGCCCAGTGCGTATCATCTCTTCGACGCTGCGGCCTTCGATTGTCGCAGCGTATTCGCTCGCGTGCATGTCGTCGTGCGTTATGCCAAGGAGCGCAATCAAGTCACCTTCGACTTTGAACCCGTGCTGTATGACGCGGCGCACGTCTTCCAGAATCCCTACCATGCCTATGACAGGCGTGGGGCGAATGCCGCGCCCTTCCGTCTCGTTGTAGAAAGAGACGTTGCCCGATACAACAGGTGTCTTGAAAGCGCGACAAGCCTCGCTCATCCCGTCAATCACTTCTGAAAATGACCACATCACTTCCGGTCTTTCGGGCGAAGCGAAGTTCAAACAGTTCGTTATAGCAAGCGGCTTCGCGCCCACGCACACGACGTTGCGCGCAGCTTCCGCAACGACCAGCTTCGCGCCCTCGCGCGGGTTCACTGCGCAGTAGCGACCGTTCCCATCCAGACACATAGCAAGCGCCCGGCGCGTCTCCTTGATTCTCACCACAGCAGCATCCGCGCCCGGCAACACAACGGTGTTCGTTCGCACCATGTGATCGTACTGACGAAAGACACACTCCTTCGACGCTATGTTCGGCGATGAGAGGAGACGGAATAAAACTTCGTTATTAAGTCTGGAGTCTGGAACTAACAGTCTGGAGTCTGGAGTCTGGAGTCTAGAGTCAGATTGATTTTCGATTTTCGATTTTGGATTTTCGATTGTCCCGGTTTCATCTTGAGCTTTGGAACTTGAGACCTCAGACTCCAGACTCCAGACTCCAGACTCCAGACTGTTGTTAAAAATAGGAGCAGTGGGTGGAGCGGGACTCACAACGTCAAGCCCTCCGCCTATTGTCGCTCCGGCTTCGTCCGTAATCGTCGGATCGCTATTCGCCGCACGCACGCTCTGAGGCTCAATAGCATTCCCTTCATCCTCATTCTTTGGCGCTCGCATCTCCCTCTCATATCGCGGGGCTTCGTCCGTTAATGCTGCGACTGGAATGTCTGCGACCGTTTCGCCGTTGTGTGTGACGTGCATGTTGTGTCCGTCTGTGACATGGCCTATGACGACGGCATCCAAATCCCACTTGCGAAAGATGTCAACGACTTCGCGCTCGCGACCGCGATGGGCGACTATCAACATGCGCTCCTGCGATTCCGACAGCATCATCTCGTAGGCGGTCATGCCCTCTTCGCGTTGCGGAACTAGCGAAAGGTCAAGCTCTATGCCTGTGCCTGCGCGCGCGGCCATCTCGCATGATGATGAAGTGAGACCTGCTGCGCCCATGTCTTGAATGCCTGCGATTGCACCGCTGCGCATAGCTTCAAGACAGGCTTCCAAGAGAAGCTTTTCCAGAAACGGATCGCCCACTTGAACAGTTGGCCGCTTCTCCAATGCTTCTTCGTCGAACTCAGCCGAAGCCATCGTCGCCCCGTGAATACCATCGCGCCCCGTCTTTGCGCCGACATACAGAACGGGATTGCCTACGCCTGTAGCCTTGCCGAAGAAGATTTGATCTCGTCTGACAAGGCCAAGCGCGAATGCGTTGACCAATGGGTTCAGGGCATACGCATCGTCGAACGCGACTTCGCCGCCAACGGTCGCAACGCCGAATGCGTTGCCGTAATGAGCAATGCCCGCGACCACGCCAGCTAGAAGAGAACGATTGCGTCTTCCATGTTCGGGATTATCGAGCGAGCCGAATCGAAGAGAGTTCATAGAAGCAATGGGGCGCGCGCCCATCGTGAACACATCTCTTAAAATTCCACCAACGCCCGTGGCCGCGCCCTGAAAAGGTTCTATGAATGAAGGATGATTGTGAGATTCGACCTTGAACGCAGCGCACCATCCGTCGCCAACGTCAACCACGCCAGCGTTCTCGCCGGGCGGCACAATGACGCGCTCTCCAGTCGTAGGCAATCTTTTCAAATGAACGCGCGAGGATTTATACGAACAGTGTTCAGACCACATCACAGAGAAGATGCCAAGCTCCACCATGCTCGGCTCGCGTTCAAGCAACACTTTAATCCGCTCGAACTCTTCTGCGGAGAGATTGTGCGCTGTGACTGTTTCGGGAGAAATCATAAGAAAGTGATAAGTGACGAGTGACGAGCAAGAAACAGTTTTCAGTTTTTAGTTTTTAGTTTTCAGAAAAGAGCGAACTGCTTTTAACTGAAAACCGAAAACTAAAAACTGAAAACTCTTCTTGTCACTCATCACTTATCACCTTTTGAACTGCTTGCCGAAGTTCCGCAGGGTTGACGCGGCCTGTGTGTTTGAAGACCAGATGGCCTTGCGCGTCGTAGAGAAATGTGGCGGGCAGTCCGCCGTTCCATGCCGGGTCAACCGCGTTGATTATGGTTTCGGGATCGCTCGCGTTGATAAGGTAGGCGGGCATTGCGGTAGCGCCCGCCTGCTGTAGAAATTGCGGAACCTTCTTCTTGATGTCTGAGGGGTCATCCACAGAGACGAGTATGAATTCCAGTCCGCGCGATTGAAACTCGGAGTTGATGCGAACTAAGTCCGGCATCTCATCGCGGCATGGATCGCAGAATGTTCCCCAGAAGTTCACAGCCAAGGGTCGTGCGTGCTCGCCCTCACGGCGCAAAACTTTCTTCAACCCTTCAAGGTCAACTTCGCGCACGACTATGGAAGATTGAGCGGAATTAGCAGCCGCGTTTTGCTGACCGGCTGGCGCACTCTGAGATGAAGAAGTAGCTTGCGCGCTGGCAAGAGACGCGAGCGCACAGGCCGCGAGCAGAATCGTAACGATGGTTTTCATGCGAAGCCCCCAAGAGATTTTGGATTGCCGATTTTGGATTAGCGAACGGGTTGAAGATTAGCAACAAGCTCTCTTTCAATCCAAAATCTAAAATCCAAAATTTCACTGTCCCGAAGAGCGTTTGATGGTGCAGCCGAAGGCGCGCACGTAAGAGCGTGCGACCGCGCGGCCAGCCAACATAGCATCAATCGCGTCGCGCAAATCGCTGGACGAGATTGTGTCGCCGCTGCGTGAATTGTCTATTCGACCGCGATAGACGAGCTTGTTATTCGCGTCGAACAGAAACGCCTCCGGCGTGTTCGTAGCGCCGAGCATGTCCGTGACCTTGTTATTCTTGTCCTTCAGGATTGTGAATGTCAGGTGATGCTCTTCGGCGTGATGCTTGGCCTGATCCGCAGTCTCAGTCGCATTCGCGTTGATGCCTACGACGTTTATACCGCGCGCGTTGTAATCCTGATAAAGCTGTTCCATGCGCTCGTTGTAAGCGTTGGAGACCGGGCATTGAACTGAAATGAAGATGAGCACAGTGCCCTTCTGACCTTTCAGGGAAGCGAGCGTGTGCTTGTGACCACTCACGTCCGACAACTCGAAATCGTTAATGGTCGAGCCAATTGCAAGACCAGACGACGGCGTGTCCGTGCTCGTCGTGCCGCCGCCGTTGCCGCCCTGCGCCAGCGCGCTCATGATTAAAGACAAAACTAGGAGGAGAGCAAATGCCAACTGCTTCTTCATCTTCGGGATTCTCCTTAGCAAACAGAATTTCGGAAGAGGGAAAGATTAGCAAGACGGATGCGATAAGGCAAAAGGAAAAAGATAAAAGGCAAAGGAAAGGCAAAAGGTAAAAGTAAAAAGGCAAAAGTTAGGCGGAAACCACTTTTACAGATTTGTAAGAAGTAATAGCATTGATTTCATCCTTATCACTTTTGCCTTTTACCTTTTTCCTTTTGCCTTTCACTGACGCCTTTGGTGCGGGCGCGCGCTGAGCGGGTAGACGCCGGGCGCTTCGTCCCCTACTACGGAGAGCCACGCGCCCACTATATCCTGACCCGCGATCAGCAGATGCGCGCGAAGGTCGTAGCCGCGCACCGCTTCGTTGGTGACCTTATAGGTTCTCATGGGCAACTTCTGTCCCGCGTGCCCGGAGAAATCAAGGCCTATGACCTTCGACGCCTCAAGGTAGCGCCTGGTGGAAAGATAGGCGGTGACGGGGTTGGGCAACTCTAGCATGCTCTCGGTTGCGGCGCCCTCGGCAGTCCACCCGTAGCGGCGCAGCAGGTTTAGTTCAGGGTTGGCTTCAGGACGACTCTCGTTCTGGTTTGACGATAATTGTCTATTAGCTGACTCGGACTTCTGGCAGGCAAGCGGCGACGCCAGAGCCAGCACGATAATGAGCCATAAGATTAACGGGCTGTTCATGCTTCTCTCCTTAGGAGCAGTTTACAGTTTTTAGTTTTCAGTTTTCTTCTGAAGACTGAAAACTGAAAACTAAAAACTGTAAACTGCTCCTCACCTTGTCGCCTGAATCTCGCGCAAAAGATTTTCCCTGAAGTAGGCTGGCGGGATTGTGCCCTGCTTCATAAAGAGCAAGTGAAAAGTCTTCAGGGAAAAATTGTTGCCCAAGACGCGCGAGGCTTCGTTGCGCATGTCGAAGATTTGATCTCTGCCGAGGCGATAAGTTATAGCCTGCGTGGGCCACTTGGAGTAACGGAAGATTGCGCGCTCGGCTGACTGGCAACTGGCGCGCTTCGAGTCGTTCGTTTGCAGTGCTGCCGCATCGCCGCACGAGCCGGGCTGGAAATCAACCGTTTGCGAGAATAGATCAACGGCGTCATTGTAGCTCAATCGTCCCGTGTGAATTCCTGTGTCAACGCGCACGCGAAGGTCGCGGTAGAGTTTGCCTTGAAGTTGATAGAGATGCTCTTCGGGCGTGTAGAAGCCCTGGGGCGCGTTCGGTGCAGGCTCTGCCATCAATCCTTCCGAGTAGAGCGCCCAGCCTTCTGCTGCCATAGAATCCTCCCACATAGAAGACGAGCCTTCGACCTCGCCCGGCGTGAGCCATCGCACGCCGCTGATGTCGTTGCGAAACTGCGTCATAACCTTGTAGTGCCAGTCGTGACCTGGAAAGCCTTCGTGCGCCGCAAGGTCTGCCAGCGACGCGCGATTGTTGGTTTTGAGTTGCGCCGGATCGTTGTGCGTGGGCGTAACATAAAAGCGACCCACCCCGCTTGTCTTAAAAGGAGGCGCAGGATAATAAGCAGCGCCGTCAACAGATGATTCAAGAGGCGGCGGCGTAACAACGACATCTAGCTTGTAATCTGCCGGTACGTTGAACAGTCCACTCTTGCGCCCGTAATCAACAAGTCGCGTCGCAGTGTCACGATACCACTGGATCATTTCATCGTCGGACTTCGGATACTCTTTTGAAAGCTCGTCAAGCACTGCGCGCACAGCAGCATCGTCATCGGCAGGCAAATTCAGATTGCGTTTTGTGCCAATCTCTCTAGCCAGCTTGACTATCTGCGCGCGTGTGTCCTGAACGATAGCCCATGAATCGTCGTAAAGCTGCGCAGCAGTGCGGTCATAGTGAAGATTATTCTTAAGCGCCCAGTTGTACTCCTCTTCGCCGAGCGCGTAATGATCTTGAGAGAACTGTTGGATGATTTGTGGTGCGCTGCTCGTGCCCGTGAAGAACGTCTTCATTATGAAATCATGAAAATTGCCGTAGGCTTCGGCTGCCGTTTTCGACGCCGTGCTGACTCTATTCACAAGGTCGTCGTGCTGCGCTCCTGCGGCTATGCGCTGCGCAGCAAGGTCTGGCAGAGTTTTTGAAAAATATTTCGCGTTCGCTTCCGTCGAGTCCAATCCGTTCCGACGAAGCATGCGCTGGTCTGGCGTGTTGCCAGATTTTAGTCCGTTCTGCAACTGCGTCTGCGCATTCTCAAAGTAGTGCAGAATCTCTCCCAGACGATGAGCAACCTGTGCCCACTCTTCGGGCGTGCCGTAAGTATCCGCTCCCGTCTGCGTCATGCCTTGAAGCTGCCAGTCAATCGCCCTGAAGGGTTCGTCCGTGTATGAATCCAACGAACGCTCTTGATAGCGTCGCTGCTTGTGAAGATGAAGCTGAAAGCTAATTTGCGCGAGAGCGACTTCGCGGTCAACCTTTCGTGCGGGCGAAAGCGTGTTTGGGTCAACGCCCTCGAAAGCTTTCTGCGTGTCCGCGAGCCACTGGTCTTCTGCCTGTAAAGCCTGCGGCGAGTAATCGCGCAATTGGCCGTCCGTCTCTCTAAGCGACGGGTCAAGTCCAGCGCCGCCCAGATATGTGTTGACCGTCGGGTTGCGCTTCAAAAACTCCACCACGTAACGGTCGTGAATAGTCTTGAACGCCTGATCGCCGCTTCCCTGCTGATTATTATTCATAGTGTTACTCGCGGGCTGTTGAGTCACACAGCCAGCCGCCGCCAGAGCCAGAAGCAAAAAGAGTCTTTTCATCTTTCACCTTGCGTCGAAAGTTTTCAGGAAAATTTTTGTGCAAACTATATCGCAAATTTTTGATTAATGCTTGCGCGCGCGACACACTTTCTTCAATGTGAACTCCCAGAGCATACGCCGTTCTGTTTCGTTGAAGCGCTGACGGGCTGATGTGACGCGCCAGAAACCCATGTGCTGCCAGCGCCCCACGCCCAGCTTATTGAAGAGCGGAACGGCGTGACGGCTTTCCATAGCAGCGAGCAGAGCGCGGTTGGCAGGATTCAAATATTGATCTCCGCGCCGCCCGTCGCCCGTGTAAAGAATCGTGTCGCCAGATTCGTTCATACGATCAGGATAGCAAGGGTTGAGACGACCGAAATCTGTGAGCAGCGAGACCAGACGACCGTTACTTTGATAGACGCCGTTTCTTATTCGGTGCGTGCGATTGACTTCAGCCCATGTGAGAATTTTCGGCGTAGAAAGATTTGCCTCAGCTTTCTGAGTTTTCCGGCGAGAATCAGCGCGCCTATTTTTTCGCGCCCGTTGAGTTGTCATCGAGAGCAATTATAACAGCCCCGTTAGGGGTGAATGAAAGTAGCCCGGCAATTTATTGCTGGGAACAGTGCGAAGATAAAAGAGTAGAGTCCCGTAGGGACGATTGAAAATCTGTCGCAGTGATGCCGACAGCGAGCAGGACTACGATTACGAGCAGAGTTATCCCTACGATCTTTTTCTATCTGCCACGTTTCGCCATCAATTTCCCCGGAAGCCTTCGGGCTAATAGCGGATAGTTATTTCGAGCGTGTAAGGATAAGCCGCATTAGTGGAAGTGTCCGGCAAAACGTTTATGCGGTAGTCGCCATTCGCAGGCAACTCGCCAGACCAATCTCTGGTGAAATCCGCAAGCGTTCTGCCGTATGGGCCAATGATTGTGAAAGTGATTCCGCCGGGCGAAGCCAGATGCACGGACATTGTCTGTCCGGCGCTCGCGCCCAATAGGTAATCGTGACTCACGCCGCGACGCAGCACGCCGCGCAGAACTGTTGACGTGCGACCGCGCGCGAAGCGAACGCGACGGACTATGCTCGTGCCGCGCTGCGCTGGAACGCTCGCGGAAAGAAGGGCTGTGACTACCAGGAGTAGAACTATGCGTGCGCTTTTGGTTCTGAATGTGTTCATCTTTTTTCCTCGAAGCTGTGGATTTGAAGCTCAGTGCTTCTAGTCCAAGTTCGGCTACAATGTCAACAAAATTTTCTTGAGAAATGAAAGAGCGGGGGCAAGCCCCCTTCCTGACCTTTGAGATTTTTATGCTTGAGAGGCAGAGGCGAACCATTCAACTTTAATAACCTCAAAGGTCAGGAAGGGGGCTTGCCCCCGCTGCTTCGGTAAGATTCCATCTCTTCTGACTTAAACCTGTGCGGCAACCGAAGCGGCGAGCGAGCGGAAGATGTCGCGCCCGTCGTATGAACCCAGAAGCTCTTCGCATGCTCGTTCGGGATGTGGCATAAGCCCCAGAACATTTCGCTCGCGGTTGCAGATGCCTGCGATGTTTTCGCGCGAGCCGTTCGGGTTAGCTTCGTCAGTGATTCCGCCTTGCGCGTCGCAGTAGCGAAAGACTATACGATCTTCGCGCTCCAATTCTTCAAGTGTTGCGTCGTCGCAGACGTAATTTCCTTCTGCGTGAGCTATGGGAATTTTCAGCACCTGCCCACCTTCCAGGGCGTTTGTGAACGGAGTCTCTGTTGTCTCTACGCGAACGCGTATGTGCTCGCAGATAAAGTGCAGCCCGCGATTGCGTATGAGCGCGCCGGGCAAAAGGCCAGCCTCGCACAGTATCTGGAATCCGTTGCAGATGCCCAGCACTAGACGGCCTCGCGCCGCGAACTCTTTTACGGAATTCATGACGGGCGAGAATCGCGCCAGCGCGCCAGCGCGCAAATAGTCTCCGTAGGAGAAGCCGCCGGGGATGATGATGGCGTCGTAACTGCTCAAATCCGTATCGCGATGCCAGATGAAATCAACGGGCTGCCCCACGTGCTTAGAGATGACGTGGTAAGCGTCGTGGTCGCAGTTAGAACCCGGAAAAACTATAACGCCGTACTTCATTCTGAAATCTCCACGCGGTAGTCTTCAATGACTGGATTCGACAAAACTTCGCGCGCCATTCGTGTGGCCGTCTCGCGCGCCTCATCCTGTTCTAATGAACTTTCTAGCGCTATCTCGAAATATTTTCCCTGCCGTATGTCTGCTATTCCGCCATAGCCCAGAAGCTCTACGGAGTGCTGTATGGCCTTGCCCTGCGGGTCTAGTACGCCCGGTTTTAGTGTGACGAAGACTCTGGCTTTCACTGTTTTTCTCGCTCCTCGGAACAAAATTTTACGGCAAAGCGTTGCGCGTTGTGTAGTCTCTGGCTTAAGATGCGCGCATCCCGCGCTTGAATCTTGCATGAAAAGGCCAGACTCCAAGCGTAGATGGCACTCGTGCTCCTCGTTTAGATTCGTAATCGTTCTTGATTATCTGATAGCTCGCGCGACCAGCCCTTCTACTGAAATGCGAAGTGCCGAAGGCAGCGCGATACGTTCAACCAGAAACTTTAGCACAGAGGAGAAAACTTAAAATGCAAAATCCGCCGCCCCCCAATCAAGGAGGCTATGGCTACGGTAATCAGTACGGCGCACCGCCGCCGCCGCCCCCCCCTTCAGGTATGCCGCCGGGTGGTGGCGGTAAAACGAGTCTGGGTGGCCTGGACGAAAACTTGGCAGCCATGCTCTGTTACCTGACAATGTTCTGCTGCGGCTTAGGCATAATCGTCAGCCTTGTCTTCTTCATAACGGAGAAGGTCAGCCGCTTAGTCCGCTTCCACGCGATGCAGGCCTTACTCTTCGGTGGCTTCTGGATCGTTCTAGGGATAGTTTTCAGAATCCTATATACGCTCCTTGCCGTCGCAGACATGGCTATCCTATCGCTGGGACTGTTATTGATTCAATTGCTCTGCCTCTTAATCCTGATAGTAGGCCTGGTTTTTGCCGCCATTCAAGCGTATCAGAGCAAGATGTTCAAGCTGCCAATCATAGGCAACATCGCAGAGAACATAGCCAAGTAAATCGCAAGTAACAACCCGGAACGATAACTTAACTCGACAGGAGGAATCTTTATGGACACAGGCAAATCTTCTATTGGCCTTGACGGAAACATCGCAGCCGCGCTCGGTTATCCTATAGGCATCATTGCGATCATCTGCCTGATCATCGAAAAGGAGAACCGCTTCGTTAAATTTCACGCGCTTCAATCCATATTGCTCCATGTTGCTTTTGTAGTGGTGGCGATTGCGCTGTCGGTGTTAGGTATAGTCGTGGGCATTGCCGGTGCCGCCGCAAGCTCGGCTGGCGGTGGTGGTGCAATCGGCGGCCTGTTCGGCATGCTGATTGGCCTGGTCTGGCTCGTTTTCGTTCTCCTGTATCTTGGAGCGCTTATCTATGCGGCTGTTAAAGCCTACGGAGGTAATAAATTAAATTGAGATCAACCATAGACGACCGCGCGCTGACAAAAGTGTCCGTCGTCTATGGTTCACTCATCGTTCTCCCGGCAAACACTCGCGCGAAAATCGCGTCAATGTTCCGCAGATAAGTGTCTAGCGAGAAGACCTGACCGATTTGCTCTTTCGACAGGTGCGCAGCAATATCTTTGTCCTCGGAAACAAGCTGCTGAAAGTCAAAGCCTTCGTCCCACGCCTTCATTGCATTGCGCTGAACCCACTCGTAACTGGTCTCGCGCGCAACTCCAGCGCGAGCCAGAGCAAGAAGAAGCTGGCCGCTGAAGATAAGCCCGCGCGTAGCATTCAGGTTTTCGAGCATGCGTTCCGGGTAAACCACTAGGCCGTCAACGAGCGATGCCATCTTTTCAAGCATGTAATCGAGCGCGATTGATGAATCGGGAAGCACAACGCGCTCGGCAGAAGAATGCGAGATGTCGCGCTCGTGCCAGAGCGCTACGTTCTCAAGACCGACCATGCTGTTTGCGCGAACAACGCGCGCGAGGCCGCAGATTCTCTCCGACAGAATTGGATTGCGCTTGTGCGGCATGGCAGACGAACCCTTCTGCCCACGCTTGAATTTCTCCTGCGCCTCGCGCACTTCCGTGCGTTGCCAGTGCCGAACAGAGAGCGCGAACTTATCCAAGCTGGAAGCTGCAACAGCAAGCGTCGAAAGATATTCAGCGTAGCGGTCGCGCTGTATGATTTGAGTCGAAGCGGGCGCGAATGCTAATCCGAGCCGCGCGCAAACTTTCTCTTCAACTTGCGGGTCAAGATGCGCGAACGCGCCGACAGCGCCGCTTATTTTCCCAACAGCCACAGATTCTCTTGCGTGCATCAATCGCCCCAGAGTACGCCGCATCTCGTCGTACCAGAGCGCGAATGTTAGGCCGAATGAAGTCGGCTCTGCGTGAACGCCGTGCGTGCGCCCTACCTGCGGAGTCAGCTTGAACTCGAACGCGCGCCTTTTGAGAACCTCCATCAGCGCGCCAATCTTTTTCACCAGAATATCGCAGGCATCGCGCAGCAGCAGAGCGTTTGCCGTATCCACAACGTCCGACGAAGTCAGCCCGTAGTGAACGAACCGCGCCGCCTCGCCAATGTTCTCCGCCAGATTAGTCGTGAAGGCTATAACGTCGTGGTCAACCACTTTTTCAATCTCATTGATTCGCTCGACAGAAAATTTCGCCTTAGCTTTTATCTCTCCAAAAACCTCGCGCGGAATCGTCCCCATCTCCGCGTGCACCTCGCACACGGCCAGTTCGACATCAAGCCATTTTTGGAACTTATTCTGCTCAGACCAGAGAGCGCCCATTTCGGGCAAGGTGTATCGTTGAATCATAAAGGGTGACAGGTGACAGGAGAGAAGAAGTGATAAGTGATGAGTGATAAGTGATAAGAAAGAGAAGAAAGAATAGAAACTGATAGCTAACAGCTAATAGCTATCAGCTTTTATCTTTTGATTCCTGACTTTAGACTCTCTTATCATTTATCACCGCTTCCCTTACCACCTTCTTGTCGCCTGTCACGACGTTAATGCGTTCGAGTTTACGAAATATCCAGCGAGGAGCCAGCGACCGTCGCGCTCCAACATCGTGAATGTCTCCATGCCTTCGCCGCGCTCGAACGTCGTCTGGTAGGTGATGACGAAAGAGTGCCCCGGCAGATTGCCGCTCGTCGCGTGCTGCTCGGTCGCAGAATTGTACGAGCGGTTCTTCACGTTGCCGAGCTTTGCCTTCAAGGTCTGAAAAAATTGGTTCGACTTCTGCGGCGTGGTCGTGCGCTGCCACTCGTCCGCAGCCTCTTCGTAAATCTTCTCGAAGCGACCTGCGGCCATATCATTCGTTATCGAATCAATTGCGTTCTGCGCCTCCGGCGGTATGCCGCTGCGACTCGCCTTGAGCGTGCAAGACGTAAAAAAGGCAAAAGGTAAAAGTAAAAAGGCAAAAGGAAGGATAAAAGCTTTTATAATCAGGCGTGAGCCTGTCCGCACTTTTGCCTTTTTACTTTTACCTTTTGCCTTCACATCCTTTGCCTTTATATCTCTGTCCACGGCGTAGGCTCTTTGGCGAACGAGAGTGTGATTTCCGTCTCGGCTTGAAAGAGCGGCGAGCGCTCGCGCAGCGCCATCTCTGCGGAGATTTTGGCGACGTATGGATTGTTGGCGCGTTGCGAGAGGTGAGCCAAAACAATGTGACGCGCAGCGCCGTCGAAGCCTTCGCGCAGCCAGTCTGCAACGTCTTCGTTTGATAGATGCCCTGTGCGAGAAAGTATTCGCTGCTTCAGTTCCCAAGGATAGACTTCGCAAGCTTTTAGCATGTCGCGGCTGTGGTTCGATTCGATGACGATTGCGGCGCAGTCTTTCAATCGTTCTGTAATCAGCGTGGTGATGTGCCCGAAATCCATTAAGGTCGCTACGCGCACGCCTTCATGCGTGGCTACGAAGCCGAAGTTGTCTGCTGCGTCGTGCGGGATTGTGAAGGGATGAAAATCAATCGAGCCAATGCGAAAGTCACAGCTTGATTCAATCTCTTCTACGCGGTCGCGCAATGCGTCTGCGCGCTTGCGCGGTTCGTCTTTAGCCGAGCGATGATACTCGCCCAGATAAGCTTCGCGCGTCCTTTCGGAGATATAAACAGGACAGTTCAAGCTCTTCAACAGAACGCGCAGGCCGCCAGCATGATCGCTGTGCTCATGTGTAATCAGCACGCCATCAAGGCTTGATATATCTTCGCCAACAAGCGACAAACGCCGCACAATCTCTTTCGCGCTCAATCCAGCGTCAACGAGCACGCGCGTCTCATTCGCGCAGATTAAAACCGCGTTGCCAGTCGAGCCGCTGCCTAGAACTGTAAATCGCATAAAAAAGTCTGGAGTCTGGAGTCTAGAGTCTGGAGTCAAAAGCAAAAGACTGTTTTCTATCTTTTGACTCCAGACTCTAGACTCCAGACCCCAGACTTTCTTTAGCTTAAATGAGAAACGTTAATTACTCAACCGAGAGCTTGGAGACTTTGTTTCGGCTGAGGACGAAAAGATTGTTGGCGGCGTCGAACGTCATTGCGTTGACGCTGTGCGGCGCTTTGATTGTTTTGAGAAGACGCCCGTCTGCGGCGAAGACTTGAATCTCGAAGCTGGAAGAGTCGCTGACGTATATGCGGCTCTGGTTATCAACAGCGATTGCGTTGGGCATCTTGAATTGTCCGGGCGAGTTGCCGCTGCTGCCGAATTTTCCTGTAAATCTTCCGTCGGGCGAGAACCGGTAAACGGCAATGTCTTCATCATCGTAGTAGTGCATGCCGTAAAGAGCGCCGAGCGCGTAGAGCGCGAAAGTGTTGCCTGTACCATCAACCGCAAGTCGGAAAGCTTCAGGCGGAACAGATTTTCCCAAAACGGCGCTGGCAAATTTGTTCGTGCGCTTGAGCAGTCGGCCATGCGAATCCAGACGAATCAAATCATCGTTGCTTTTCGATGAAACGATCATGTAGCTGCCGTCCGACATGAGCACGCAATCTTCAACGGCTTCACCACCTGGTTCCTCGCCAACAAATGCGCCGCTCGCCCCGTCGAATTTCATGAAAGTTCCGGCGACGACCGCGTAGATGTTGCCCGCGCGATCCGCAACGAGGCGGGTTGGCCCATCATGCAGTCGCGTGTGATTGCGAGTCTCCGTTGGTATCTTCCACACGCTCAGAAGCTTTCCCTGAGAATCGAATTTTTGTATACGCAGGCTGTCGTCCGCGACGAATATGTTGCCAGCGCCGTCAACGGCTATAGCCCCCGCGCGTTTGAAAAGCCCGTCGCCCGTTCCTTCTCCCCCGAAACTTAGAAGAACGGGCGCGCCTGCGTTCGCACCTTTAGGCGTCGTGCTAGGTTTCGGTGTAGAGGCTTGCGGCCTGATGCTGGGAGGCACAAAGCTAGATACTGTTCGTTGCACGCCACGCATAATCAGGAAGGTAGAGATGAGAGGAATGCTAATCATCAGCAGTATGAACAGACCTATTATGCTGAAGATAATTATAAAAGGCTTAGAAGATACTTTTTGAACAGGCACAGGTTGCGGCACGCGCGGTCGAATGCTCTCCGGCGCGATTACGGTCGAGCCGCAGTAAGCGCATTTCAGGGTAGTTCCAGCGGATTGCTCGGTCTGAAGGGACGCCCCACACTCAGGGCAGGCGAAAGATTCCATAGTTTGGTAAATGGTAAATGGTGAATGGTAAATGGACGAAAAGCCGTGAATCGTAAATCATGAATAGAAAGAGCAAGCTCTTCATCTTCCATTTACCATTCACCATTTACCAATCCTCATATTTCTAAGCGCGAGCGATCCACTTTGAAGCCGTTGAGGTTGCCGAGCGCTGCGAGCGCGACCCGTTCAGAGTTGAAAAAGGTGCGCGCGATGTGTTGCGCGTCTTCGGGCGTGACGGCTTCGACGCGCGCTATGATTTCGTCGGGCGGGATGCGGCGACCATGAATTATCTCTTGGCGAGCGAGCGCTCCGGCGCGCACGTTGGAAGATTCAAGGCCGAGCAGCACAGACGAGATCGTCTGATCTTTGACGAGTTGAAGCTCATCCTGCGTCACGCCCTCGCGCACGGCTCGTCGAAGCTCTTTCAAAGAGAGATCAAGAACTTCGTCCAATTGCGCGGGCGAAGTTCCCGCGTAGATTGAGAAAATGCCCACGTCCGAGAATGCGCTGCCGCCAGCGCCAACGGCGTAAGCCAACCCGCGCTCCTCGCGTATTGACTGCCAGAGTCTGCTGCTGGTGCCACCGCCAATGATTGAGCCAAGCATGCTTGCCGCGTAACGCTCATCGCTTCTGGCATCAGGCCAGGGCGTAGCGATTATCAGGTGCGCCTGCTCAAGCTCGCTCTTGCGCTCTATGATAATAGGCGCGGCGGGCACGGGGCTGTCCGATTGTGCCAACGGCGTTGGCTTAGCTTCTGACGAATCGGTTTCGTTAAAAACTCGCGCGGCGAGTTCGACCAATGTCTGATGTGTGACGTTTCCGGCGGCGGCGATGACAAGATTGTGCGCAGCATATTCGAGCGCGTGATACTTTGCGGTCTTCTCGCGGTTGAAGGTTGAGACGGTTGCTTCCGTTCCTTCAATCGGGCGACCTAAGGAGTGATTCGGAAAATAAGCTGCGTTGAAAAGCTCGCCAAGGAATTCGTCTGGCGTGTCCTCGACCATCTTCATCTCTTCGATGATGACGCGCTGCTCGCGCAGAAGGTCTTCGTCAACGAAGCGCGGGTGAGCCAGCATGTCCGCTATCAGATCGAACGCCGATTCGAGCGCAGTGTCCACAACCTTCATAGTGAACCCGGTCATCTCCTGCGAAGTGAATGCATCGAAGTGCCCGCCCAATCGGTCGCTCTCAACTGCTATGTCCAGCGCCGAGCGTCGCTCTGTGCCTTTGAAGACAGCGTGCTCTATGAAGTGGCAGATGCCGTTCAAATCCTCTGTCTCGTGGCGCGACCCGCGCCTTACCCATATGCCGATGGTGACCGAGCGCAAGCCCGGCATGTGCTCTGACAAAATTGTGACGCCGTTCGGGAGTCTTGTAGCTTGAACCTGATCTATCATTTCTTGATTTACTATCAAAAGGTGCGAATAAAAGAGGCGCGCATTTCATAAAAAGCTCACGCCGTTTGAGAAAACATCCTAACACGCTGAAAAATTGGCGGCAAACGATGAAACAGTTTTCAGTTTTTAGTTTTAAGTTTTCAGTTAAAAGCCTGCTCGCTTCTTTCTGAAAACTGAAAACTAAAAACTGAAAACTGCTCTTATTGTGTATTGCCTGCAAGCGTGAAGCCTCTGTTGTTGCGATAAATGTTTCTGCGGGACGCTCCCGAAACTACTATCCTCGCATCAACAGAACCCGAACCGCTGTAAGTAAAAGTGTTCCCCTCTATACGGCTATCTGAGACGTTGTTGACGATGAATCCCGGAATGCCGCCGCCGCCTACGTCCGTCATCTGGTTGTCAACGATTGTAACGTGCGAGCAACCGTCAAGGTTGACGCCCGCCTGCCCTGTGCGCCGTATGACGTTGTTCCTAACGGTCACATCACGCATTGTCACGCCTATGAGGTAGACGCCGTTGCTCAAAATGGTTGTGACCGTGCCCTGGTTCGTGCCGCCTATAATGGTGTTGTTCTCGACAAGTATTGGGCCAACGAAATGCGTTCCTGAACCTGACTGCACAACTATGCCGTTGCCGGTCGTAGGAACCTCCGACTCTCTTACGTCAATCAGATTATTCCTGACTGTAACGTTCTCAATATGATCCGTACTTTCGTTCGGCTCAAGATCAATGTTCGTGGAGCCTGGGCCGCCCCTCTGGCCTGAAGCCAGAAACTTGTTGCCCTCGAAAAGTATGTTCCTGCCGTTGACCACAGCCAGATTCTGCGACGCAACGCGCGTGAACAGGCAGTTAATCACCTTAGAGTTTTCCGCAAGGTTTCCCAAATATGAAGAGCCGCCGAGCGCTATGCCTATGGAGCGCGTCCCGTTGATCCAGACTCTTTCGACCGTACAACCCGAACAATTGCCCAGAGAGATTGCCTGCTGCGCGGAATCGAAGCCACTGTTCGCGCCTCTTATCTGTAAATCGCGTATGAGCAGGCCAGAGTCCGCGTCGCCATTGCGAACCGAGTGGTTGAAAGCGATGATGACTGTGAACTGTCTGGGCGCGGTTGATTCCGTGATGATGGAATTCCAGCCAGAGCCAATGACAGAAGAGCGCGGCTTTAGAAGAATCGGGGGCGCGGTCGTTCTTGTAACGTACGTTCCGGGCAGCAGTCGCAAGGTGTGATCCGAAGAGATAATGACCTGCGTGGAGATAGTACCTCCGCCGCTCACAGTTATCTCGCCGGGCGCGCTGCCCAATGCCCTATCTGCGGCGTTAATCTTTGCGCCAATGTCTGCGCCCGGATACTGGTTGGCATTTACAACTCTAACTCTCTGGCGCGAAGTCCCTTGAGCGAAAACGAATCCCTCGAACGCTAGAGCGAGCGCG
Source organism: Acidobacteria bacterium 13_1_20CM_3_53_8 (assembly GCA_001920415.1). GTDB lineage: Bacteria > Acidobacteriota > Blastocatellia > Pyrinomonadales > Pyrinomonadaceae > 3-1-20CM-3-53-8. The sequence continues at coordinate 30,614 of MNJR01000027.1, forward strand.
AGCAGCATTGCTGTTAATCTTGAAGTATTAAGCATAAAATTTTTCGGGAGAGAGCTAACGTACCATAAAATCGAAGCCTTGGCATCTACACCGAAATGCTATTGGAAGAGAACAGCGCCCCTTGAACGCTTGCAGTGGACTGCACTTTTTGTCGCTCTCATTTGCATCTTGCTATAAAATTCAGCCGTACTATCTTGACACCCTTCACTACATTGGCGGAAAATGTCCGTTCTCAAGCGGGTTAGGGCTGTTCGTGTGCCCGCGTATCTGTTCGACGGGTCAGATAGATGTTCTCAGGAACAGTGGCAGGCAACCAAATCCCCGTTGACTTGTCATCTGAGATAGCAAATAAAGGTCTCTCCAAAATTGTACGTGGCTTTTGAAAGACGGTTTCGCTTGAGGACGCGCTGGCGTTGCGCTTTCGGTGTAGCGTCTGCGCGGCTCGGAGGTTTGGCCGCGATGAGAAAAGCTTTACGCGCAAGTTTGACTCTGCTGGTGCTGGCCGCAATTGGGGCGGCCAGCGCGCCGCACGCTCTTGCTGGCGGCGCTCGCAACTCCCTCGCTACAATCACAGGAACGGTCAGGGACAGCCGTGGCAATGCTGTCGCGGGCGCAGTAATCTCCCTGCTCAGGGAAGGCGCTGGTGAGGTGGTCAGGCAGACGCGAAGCTCCGCCGATGGCTCTTTCGCAACACGCGTAGCGCCCGGTCGCTACAGCCTTCGCGCCGTTGCCTATGGCTTCAACGACGCGCTCTTCACAGCCGTTCAGGTCTATCCTTCCGACGAACTCGTCTATCGTTTCAATCTGGAACCGGCAGGGCAGGGGCGCACCGTCCCTGAGAGGCGCAGAGATCGCAACGACCCGCGCTATCGTGTGCGCGGGGCGCAGGCGCGCCGCTCTATCTTCCAGATGCGGGAGGGCGAAGACAATCAGGTCGCTCTGGGCGAGGACGTGGGGGATGCTGACTATCCTGAGTCGGTAGCGGTTGACGCGGACTCAGAGCGCAGGGAGACGAACGCGCGCACCACAGGCGTGGTCGAAACTTATGTTGCAACTTCAAGCGCTACGGTTGGCGCTCCCGTCGCTGGAATGAACTTCGCAGTCTCGCGTCCCGTAAGCGGAACAGTTGATCTGGTCTTCGCAGGGCAGACAGGCGCGGGGCCGAACGCGCCGCAGCGCCTTGAGACCCTGGCGCGCGTGCGTGTGAATGAGCGCCATAGCGTTTCGATTAGCGCTGGCGGGATGCGCGTCAGCGCTACGAATCTGAAGCCGTCGGACGGAACGCTGGGACAATTCTCTGTGCGAGCAGTTGATGAATGGATTGTGCGCGACGGCGTTGTTATCGTGCTCGGTCTTGACTACTCGAAATTCGTAGGACTGAGTGGAGCGCACGCCATAAGCCCGCGCCTTGGCGTTCAGTTCGACGCTAACGCGCGCACACGCTTCAAAGCTGCATACGCGCCCGGTGGCGGTAATACGAACCTACAGAGCCTGGCCAATTTTGAAGACTCGCAGATAGCTTTCAATCAACCCGGGACTCAGCCCGTCGCGCTCGTTGACGGTCGCGCGGTGATGGAGCGCAGCCGCCGTCTGGAATTCGGCGTTGAAAGAGTTCTTGATGACGAATCGAGCATAGAGACGACTGCATTCTTCGATACGACTTCGGGTCGCGGCGTAGGGCTTCTAAGCCTTCCCATCAACGCGCTGAACGGTGCGGGTGGTGACGCGCTCTTGAACGTGGCGAACCAGCAGGGAAATGCGCGCGGCCTTCGCGTCGTTTACACGCGCCACATCACCCGTATACTCAACGCATCGGCAGGCTACTCGTTCGGACGCGGACAGAGCCTTTCGGCGAACGGGTTGAGAAACCCCGCAGAAATTTTCAGCAACGGATTCTTCCAGACAGCAGCGCTTCAGGTCGGAGCAGACTTGCCCACAGGCACGCGCGTTCACACGGTCTTCCGCTTCAGCCCTCGCGCTACAATCTTTGCTATTGATCCGTTTGCGGGACGCCTGGCGGTTTACGATCCGTCGCTCAGCATTCTGATAACGCAAGAGCTGCCAAGATTCGGGCTGCCCGTTCGCGCAGAAGCAGTCATTGATGCGCGAAACCTGCTGGACGTTGGCGCGAGCGCAGACGATGGCGAGAAGGTTCTGTTCACAAATTCTGCGCGTCGCTCCTTGCGCGGCGGAATCTCTGTCAGGTTCTAAAAGGTTAGGTAAAAAGGGGAAAAGGTGGAAAGGGAAAGAGCATTCTCAGAAGCTCTCCCTTCTAGCCTTCTCCCCTTTTCCCCTTTTAGATCATCCTCCAAATTCTCGGACAATTCCGAAAACTTGGATGAGCGCAAGCGCACTTGACTGCCGCGCTCTTCGAGCTAAGAGCGGGCTGAAAAGGGCGAAATCCTTATGCGCGGTGCGTTGTCAAGGTCGTTTTAAGAATCGCATAGAATCACGGGAAGTAGAAGATTTAATGATAGCTTGCTTGGAACATTGCTTGCTTGAAACGAAGCGCGGGTTGGAGTGTGCTCGTCTAGTGGAGAGGCTAATAGTCAAGTGAAATCTGTGCTGACAACCAGGACGTGGGTGCTGCTGATAGTGGCGGCGCTCTTCACGACTGCCGGTGCGCTCAACTTCGCTCAGCGCCTCAAGCACAAACCCCCGCCCTGGGACGGAGTCGAGTGGACTACTACGCGCGCAGGAATAGTCGCCCGTTCAGTCGAGCAGGGTTCAGCAGGAGCACGCGCAGGAATAATTCCGGGCGACCGCCTCATAGCCGTTAGCGAAAACGACTCGGATTATGAGCAGGTCATCTTAGATCATGACATACAGATTTATTTGGATGACGCGGGAGTTGGCGGACATCTCTCATATTTAATAGAGCGACCGTCGAACCCGGAAGGAATACGCGACCGCTACGCAGACCTTTACAACATAGGTGCTGTTGAGAACTGGACGCCGCGCGATTTTTACCTGAATGTAATCGGCCTGGTCTATCTACTCGTAGGCTTCTTCGTGCTCTTCAAACAGGGCGGACGCGCCCCCTTCGTACTACATTTTACGACGCTCTGTCTAGCGGCTTTCGTCTTCCATTTTTACAAGCCCGTAGGAACTTACAAAGACCTGGACGCGGCCATTGGCTTTATAAAGAACGCTGCATTCATTCTGTTTGCGCCGCTCTTCCTGCATTTCTGTGCGATCTATCCTACGCGCCAGCATCTTTTTAATGAACGGCGTTGGCGCGCGGTTGTGCTCTACGTCCCATCGCTCTTTCTTCTGGCATTCGCCGCGCTCGTCTATTTCGTGCCCGACTCTACATCGTTCCACTTGCCTGAGAGAACAGTCGGCTGGTTCTATCAAGGGAGCTTCATATATTTCACGCTCGCGCTCGTAGCAAGCGCTGCGCTACTGATTCGCACTTATGTGAAGAGCAAAGTTGCGGTCGTTCGCCAGCAATTGAAGTGGGTGGTGTGGGGTTCGGTTCTTGCCATTGCGCCTTTCACTTTGCTCTACGGCGTGAGCTATATATTCGGGACTGAGAGCGAGCGCTGGCTGACGGACGCCTCAATCCTCCCGCTCATAATCATCCCACTCGCTTTCGGCTACTCGGTCGTGCGCTACCGTCTGATGGACGTTGAGTTGGTCGTGCGCCGCGTCTCCGTCTACGCGCTCACGACGCTCGCCATCTCTGTTCTGGTTGGCGTAGTCGTTTACGTCGCGGGTCGTTACGCATTGGGCGTCTCGGTCGTGCCGGAAGAGATAACTCTGCCGGTCGTCATAACGGTTCTGGCGATGACTGTGGTCGTAATGATAGCCGCGCCCGTCAAACATTTTTTGCAGGAGCGTGTTGACCGCATCTTCTACGGCGAGCGGTACGACTTACGAAACGGCCTTCTTGATTTCGGTCGCACGCTTTCGGCCACGACTACGCTTGAGCCGCTCTTGAACGCGCTCGTCAGTCGCCTTCAGCAAGTTCTGGACGTAGAGCGCGTGGCGATTTTTATAGAAGATGCGCGAGAGCCTGCGGGCTATCGTGTCGCGCGGGTCGTGGGGCTGTCGCCGACTATGATAGTGCCGCCGGATTTCCGCGAGATGATACGCGTGCGATCTGCCGAAACAGGGATAGTGCGCGCGGATGATTTAGACCTTGTGCCTGAGACGGCTGCGTTCGTTCGCCGCGCGCTTCATTACTACGTGCCGTGCGTGGTGCGCGGGCGCATGGTCGCTGTGATTGGTCTGGGACGCTCGGCAGACGGCGCGCTTCTATCCAGCGAAGACGTTGAAATCCTGCGCACCGTTTCAGGTTACGTCGCCGTCGCAATCGAGAACAGCCTGCTCTACCAGGAGCAGCATGAGCGCGCAGCAGAGCTTGAGCTTCTGAAGGAATTCAACGAATCCATAGTCGAGTCAATCAACGTGGGGCTTCTGGCAGTTGATCTTGACGGGCGCGTGACGGCCTGCAACTCCGCGCTGGAAGATATGCTGGGCGTGCGCCGCGACGAAGCGGTCGGTGAAAAGGTCGAAGACCTCTTCGCGGAAGATTTCGCAGACACGCTGCATCAGGTGTTGGGCCAATCGGGTTGGCGCATTGAAGAAGCGCGCAGCATCTACAAGCTGCACACGGCCACGCGGCGCGAGCGCTCGCTCGTGCTGAACATAGCGATTGCGCCGCTTCGCCCTGACTCGAACGACCGCACGGGCGCGCTAGTGGTTCTGGAAGACGTAACTTCTCGCGCGCGTCTTGAAGAGCAGTTGCAACAGCGCGAAAAACTCTCTTCAATCGGATTGCTCGCCGCAGGTGTTGCGCACGAAGTGAACACGCCGCTCACAGGAGTCTCTTCTTACACGCAGATGCTTCTGGGGATGATTCCCGAAACAGACCCTAAGCACATGCTGCTTGAAAAGGTGAAGCTACAATCGGAACGCGCCTCAGACATTGTGAACAACCTCTTGAACTTCTCGCGCACGGGCAGCGCTACGGAATTCACAGAGGTTGATCTTCATAGAGTGCTGGACGACACGCTTCAACTGCTTGAGCCGCAACTGCGGCGCAGTCAGATAGAGTTGGTGCGAGATTATGAAGAAGGCTTGCCAAAAGTTTTCGGCAACGCAGGAAAGCTCCAACAAGTCTTCACTAATCTCATCTTGAACGCGCGCGACGCTATCCCCGCAGGCGGTCGCATTACTCTATCAATGCGCTCGAATATAGATGACGATTCAGTTACGATTGAGATAGCGGACACAGGCATAGGCATCGCGCCCGAAAACGTGGCGAAGATTTACGATCCATTCTACACAACAAAAGGCATAGGTCGCGGCACAGGCTTAGGCTTGGCCGTCACCTACGGCATAGTGCAAGAGCACTCCGGCCACATCACAGTCGAGAGCATGCCCGGCAAAGGCACAATCTTCCGCATCACTCTCCCCACCGCACACGCTCGCACAAGATTGCAAGCAGCGAGCGACTGATTAAGGTAAAAGTAAAAAGGTAAAAGGCAAAAGTAAGGACAAAGGCATTTCTTTAGAATTGTTTGTCTAACGCTCGAATCCGCCCCGCGCATGAAGCCTTAGATAAGCACTTCGTAGCTCATTCACGCGCGCCTTCGATCTCTTTTATAGCTTGGGAAAAAGAGATAGCTTCATCACCAGATGATTTAGCCTCATCATAAGCACGGATGGATTCAAGCTCCTCTTGCGCTTCGAGCAATTCAAAATATCGCTCCACATCAAGCAATACTGCTGTGCGATTTCCGCTTTCATCCACGACAAACTGTTCTTTAGTCACGCTCATAAAAAGCACCTCCAAGCAGTAAGTTTATCCTCGAATTGAGATTACTACCAGCACTTAACTGGCGAAGTATAACGCCTGAATTCATCGCCGCGAGAGCAATAATTCAACCCCCGCCGCAATCATGAATAATGAAAGGCTCGCAAGTCGAGCATCCGGTTGAATGAGTTGTTAGACGCGGTATGGATGAGCATTCGGCTCACTATTATTCATCTCAAAAGCTTGTTGAGATTATTGGACAGTAACCAAACAGCTCTATCCCACACCATATTAGTCCATACTACAAGCTCGTTTGATGGCGGAACATACTGAGAGTGGATAGACCTTTCCTCAAATGGCCAGACTTTAGCAAATCGCTCTTGATGCTCCTTAATCCTTTTAATTACCTCTGCGAGGTCATAATTCTCTGATAGCGACATCATTAACCTAACTATCTTATCAATCTCAAAAGTAAGTTGGTCATACCTTTGCCAGAATTCATCGGATTGAAGAAAGGCTTGACTTTTTATCCTGACAGTAAATCTCTTGGTGAACATTCCCGCCCTTTTCTCATTGGCTGGCGAGGCTTTGTCGATTTCAAAATTACTATTTCGAATGTGACCATAAATCACTGATATGATAGAGTTCAAATCGTTCCCAACCTCTTCAAGAAGTTGCAGTGACTTTTCTCGTATCTTGTCTTTTTTCGCTCTGCGCTCCGTGAGTCTAGTGAAAAGATAACTCCCTATTGTCAATGTCAGTAAGGTTAAGATAATAGGCTTACTGAGAAATGTTAAGACATATTCCATAATCGTTCCTCACGAAGATTGTAGTTTAGGAATTAGCGTCTAACGCCTTATTAGGCGTCCTTGTCCGTAACTACGCGAAGCTTGATTCGCTAATAACAACGCTCTCTAAATATAAAGTTTCCGGGCTGATGTTTTGCTCGTTGGGCCATTGCACAGTTCCGAATGCCACCTTAACTTTTTTGAAAAAGTTTATATCCTTTAGCTCTGTGAAAATCCCATGCTCAAGGTAAGGTGTCATATAGAATCTTCTAACACTGCCGTCGTCAAACTTCAGGTCGAGTGAGAAGTCATCGTTAGCCGTTGCTGCTACGGCTTTGGTCATAAATAATCCTAAAACATGGATATGACAGGCATCCTCTTCTTCCTTTCAATTCGGATTATATCACTTTGTCCGTGCATCTAACTTTTGCCTTTTTACTTTTACCTTTTGCCTTCTTTGCGTATACTCCTCACGCGAAATCCCTGTCATTACCTCTTGCATAGAAAGGAGCGTGCGCGGTGCGTAAGCGAATCAGCATCTTGCTTGTCACAAGCGTCTTTTTATGCGTAGCGAGCTTGTGTGTGGTTGACGTTAATCGCGTTCGCGCGAAGAGAATTGCGCCCGTTGCTCAACAGGGCGCGAGCGAGCGCGTTACGATTACTATGCGCTCTCTTGTTCCCGGCGCTTCGGGTACGCTTCTTCTCCGTGCGCGCAGCCGTCAGGTGAGACTTTCTACGCATGGACTCACACGCCCCGAATCGCTTGACCCGCGCGCGCGCGTCTTTATGGTCTGGGCCGTTGGCGCGGATGGTCGGATCCTAAAGCTCGGACAATTGAAGACGGATGCACAGGGCGGCGCGCTCGCGTTCACAGTTCAACCGGCGCTTGAGCCTTACAGCGTTATCGTGACAGCAGAACAGAACGCGCTCGCCCTCAGACCGTCGGGCGTGCCTGTTCTTTCGACGCGCGCGCGCGAGGTCTCAACGCCACAGCCTCTCAGCACAAACGATGAAGCAAGGCAAGGGCATGAGCGTTCGGTCAACGACGTGCGAGCTACACGCACAAGCGCTCACGTTCCCACAACCGATTTCTATTCGATTGTAGACGCTGCGCTCGGCTCAGGCCGCACGCTATTTCTGACAGGCGCGCCCATGTTGCCGAGAGCGCGCGGCGTTGCACACGTTGCTGTTATCGGTGGAACAGCATTCGTCCGAGCGCGTCTGGCAAATCTGCCTGCGCCTTCCGCTCTTGGCGCGAGCGAATACGTTTTGTGGGGTCGCTTGCGCGATGGTCGCGCCATTTACATGGGAAGCCTTCCGGCGCGCAGCCTAAACGGCAGTGACATTTACGTTCGCCTGAACAACGCAGGCTTCGATGACTTCAATCTGTTCGTGACTGCGGAAAAGACGCGCCCAGCAATATTTCCTTCTAACCGCCGCGTGCTCGTCACACGCGAATCCACACGACGCACGCGACGACCGCACCGCAGACGTAGAAGGCGCAGGCACGTGAGCGCCTGAGCAAGCTTGAATTAAGAGTCTCATCAGGAACGAGTGAAAGATTTCAAATTTCAAATCTGAGATTACAAATCTGAAATCTTTCACTCGTTTTTCTTAGCTTCTACAGCGTCTTGGCGTGAAAAAACCATCTCACGCTCTCTGGCGCAAAGACGCTAAGACGAGACGCAAAGAGGTGTTGAATTGCTCTCTTGATGAAAATCTCCCACTAACCCACACTTTTCCCTTTCCACTCACGAACCGTTATAATGAGCAAGCTCGCGCACATGGTTTGATTAGGCGAAAGCAAATCGAGCGTAAGGAAAGGCAAAAGTAAAAAGTCAAAAGGCAAAAGTTAGGACAAAAGCATTTTAATTAAAGCGGTTTCAGCCTTCCTTTTACCTTTTGCCTTTTACCTTTTGCCTTTCCTTTGCCTTCTCAGCGAGTTTTGTTATGAATAAGGCTGTGCGAATGGCGAAGAAGGGTTCTGTGCTCGTCGTTGATGACGAGGAGATAATGCGCGATGTGCTGGAGACGCTGTTGTCTGCGGAAGGCTATCGCGTTGATCTGGCGAAGACAGGCGAAGATGGATTGGAAGCTTACGGGCGTCGCGCTTATGACGTTGTGCTACTGGATGTCTCCATGCCGGGCATGGGCGGCCTTCGCGCGCTCGAAGAGTTTTTGAAATTGGACGCGGAGGCCGTAGTCATAATGATTACCGCTTACGCCACATTCGACACGGCTGTATCGGCTTGGGAACGCGGCGCTGCGGGCTGCATACGCAAGCCTTTTCAGAACGAGCAGATTCTAAGGCAAGTCGCTGCGGGCGTGAAGCGTCGCCGCAAAGAGGAGGAGCGACAGACCTTAAGGCGCGCGATGAGCCGCGCTGTTGATCGTGGCGCAATCATAGGCCGCTCAGATGTCATGCAGCAGGTCTTTCGTCTGGTTGATCAGGTCGCGCCCGCTCGCTCGACCGTGCTGATTACGGGCGAGTCAGGCACTGGCAAAGAACTCATTGCGAAAGCTATTCACGAGGCTAGCACGCGCACACAGAAACCTTTTGTCACAGTCAACTCTTCCAACATTCCTTCCGAGCTTCTTGAATCGGAACTCTTCGGGCACACGCGCGGCGCATTCACGGGCGCTGTCGCCGCGAAGAAGGGATTGTTTGAAGTTGCAGACGGCGGCTCGATTTTTCTTGATGAGATAGGAGACATCCCGCCCGAAACTCAGGTTCGTCTGCTGCGCGTGATTCAAGAGCGTGAGTTTACACCTTTGGGCGACACAAGCCCGCGCCGCGTTGACGTGCGCATCATCGCCGCAACCAATATTGATCTGAAAGAGGCTGTGAAGCAGGGAATTTTCCGAGAGGATTTGTATTACAGATTGTCTGTTGTCCCGATTGAATTGCCGCCTTTGCGTGACCGCCGCGAAGACGTGCTGCCGCTGGCGCAGCATTTTATACGAAAGTACAACGAAGAGAACGCTCGTCGTGTGTCCGAGCAGATAGCCCCTGATGTTCTGGCGCTCATGGAAAGCTACACATGGCCGGGCAATGTCAGGGAGCTTGAGAACGCTATAGAGCGCGCGGTCGTTATAGCGCCGGGCAACGAGGTAACGCGCGAATGCCTGCGACCGGAAATCAGCGATCCTGAAACAGCGCGTGCTCTAATGCGAGAAGGCGCGAGCGGCTCCGCACAACTGGACATCAGTCGCGGCGTAAATTTCTACGACGAGGTGCGCCGCTTCGAGATTGACCTCATACGCCGCGCGCTGGAACAAACGGGCGGCCATCAATCGCGCGCCGCGCGACTTCTCGGAATGAACGCCACCACGCTCAATTCCAAAATCAAAACCTACAACATCAGCCTGCGTTCATAGAGTTCATCAAGAAACTATTAGACACAATCTCTTGCGCCTTTTCTTAGCGACTTTGCGTCTTTGCGTGAAATCTATCCTCACGCAAAGTCGCAAAGCGAGAGCGCAAAGGTTATTTGTAAGGAAGCGGTGTGTCGCAAGGGTTGGCGGCAACCGTGTTGCGGCCATCTGATTTGGCGTTGTTGAGTGCGGCGTCGGCGCGTATGACAAGATCGTTTTCTGATTCGCCGTCGCACAGGTTTGCCGCGCCAATGCTGATGGTTAGATGAAATTTGTATGAGCCATCGGCAATCTCGCGCGCCTCTATGCATGAGCGAATCTTTTCGGCGAGCGCTGCCGCGCCGCCCAAATCTGTTTCGGGCAAGAGCGCAAGAAATTCGTCGCCGCCGTAGCGGAATAGCATGTCGGAGCGGCGCACGGTTTCGCTCAAGACACTCGCTACTTGTCGTAGCGCGGCGTCTCCGGCGGCGTGTCCGTATGTGTCGTTTATCACTTTAAAATTATCCAGATCGAACATCAGGCAGGAGAGCGGGCGCGCGTAGCGTCGCGCCTCTGCGTGTTCGCGCGCTAATGAATGCAGCAACTCGTGACGGTTGAGAAGACCTGTGAGCGAATCTTTTATGGCCTTCTCCTCAGCGACCTCTCTGTCGGCTTCGGCCTCTTCTACGCGCGTGCGCAATTGATCGCGCTCATGCTTCAAGCGCATGGCAACATGCACGCGCGCCATAAGCTCTTCGGCCTTGAAAGGCTTGCTGATGTAATCGTTCGCGCCCAGGGAAAGGCCGCTTACCTTCACGTCCGTTTCGTCGCGCGCAGAGAGGAAGATGATGGGGATGTCGCTGGTTTCCGCATCCTCTTTAATCAGACGACACGCTTCCAGCCCGTCCATCTGCGGCATCATCACGTCCAGGATTATCAGGTCTGGTCGCTCGCGCGTGCTCATCTCAACAGCCTGCTGTCCGTTCTCAGCCGTCAACACATGGAAGCCTTCGCGCTCCAATCGGCGCTGTATGAGCGCGCGGTTGATAGGCTCGTCGTCGGCCACCAGGATAGTCCCGTTAGATTTTGCTGCTTCAGCGACCATGAGTGATTAACTTTGCTGTTGACCTATCATATTACAGTTGAGCGCGCAATCTAAGATTCACCGCCGCAGGAGACAGAGAAGCACCGAAGAAGAATAAAACATTTGAGATTTGAGATTTCATATTTAAGATTTCTGATTTCAAATTTGAAATTTAAGATTAAAAATTCTCTGTATATCCTCCGTTCAGACAGCAAGCCTTTCATCTGATGCCGGTTTCTACGATTCAGTTCATGTGCGGTTTATTCTAATTGAGCGACCGGACGATTACATCTTTTCTCTCTCAATCATCCGAAGACGCGCGCCGCTTCTCTCAAGAATCCGCGCCGGGTATTTCGGGAGGCAGGCGAAACCAGAAGGTTGAGCCTTCGCCGGGCGTGGACGTGACGCCTATGTTGCCGCCCAAACGCTGCACCAGCCGCTTCGAGACTGCTAAACCCAGCCCCGTGCCGCTGTATGCGCGCGTGTTCGATGTATCGGCCTGACGGAATTCCTCGAAGAGTTGCGGAAAGGCCGCAACGTCCAATCCAGCGCCCGTGTCCGTCACGCTTATCTGCACGCTTCCGGCTTCCGCAGGCTCTACGCTTACTTGCACAAAACCAGTTTCGGTGAACTTGACTGCGTTCGAGAGAAGGTTCGTTAGAATCTGTCGAACGCGCTCAGGATCTGTGCGGATTGCTGGCGCATCTTCAGCGATGATAGTCTTGATGTCCAAGCCCTTCACGTCCGCCGCGCCGCGCACGCCCGAAACCGCGCGCTGTATGACTTCATCGAAAGCGACCGTGTCCATGTAAACGGGGAAACGCTCCTGCTCCATGCGCGCAAGGTCTAGCGTGTCTTCGACCATGCGCAGCAGGCGGTCAGCAGAATCAAGAACCGTGCGAACGTCAGCGCGCTGCTGCTCGTTTAACTCACCTGAAAAACCGTCCAGAAGCATCTGCGCGTAGCCAATGATTGCATTCAAAGGCGTGCGCAGTTCGTGCGACATGATGGACATGAACTCAGTCTTGTGCGATTGCGAACTGTGCAAACTCTCCTGCATAGTCTTAGCCGACTGCGCGCTCTGGCGGGATTCTCGCGCCCATTCAAGGTTCTGCATGGCGAGCGCTACGGGGCGTGTGAATAAATCTGCCAGACGCTGTTCGCTTGCAGCAACTTCTGCAACGTTGCGCGCGAAGGTGACGAGCACGCCTAGCAGTTTGTTGTTCACGCCCGTAATCGGCGTAGCCCACGCGCCGCGCAGCCCAGACCAGCGCACAGCAGAATAAAGCTCCGCGAAGCGAGCCTCGCTTGCAAGATCAACGATGACGCCTACGCGTTTTTCGGCAGCGAGACCGAGAACGCTATCGCTTAAAGTGACGCCGCGCGTGTATCGCTCAAGGAGCGCGGTCGGCAGATGCTTAGAGGTGGCTAGACGCAAAAGCTTTGTCTCTTCGTCCCATCGCAGTATTACACTGGCATCAGCGCCAGCAATCTTGGCCCAAGCATCCAGCGACGCGCGCAAGCTTCGATCAAGGTCTGTTTCAGTTGTGACTTCGCCTGCGAGCTTCAATAGTGTCAGCAAATCTTCTATGTAAGTCCGAAGACGCGCGTGAAGCTGCGCGTTCAGAATGAGTGGCGCTATGGTTTCCGCAACCTGCACCAGAAGCATCTGCTCGTCCGCAGTCCAGCGTCGCATCGCATCCGACTCTACAAGTCCGAGCGAGGCCAGCACTTGACCGCCGTAAACTACGGGAGCGAAATAGACCGAGCGAGCGCCCAATCTTTCAGCGAGCGGCACCAGATCGCTGCTCGCTCCTCTTTCGGCACGCAGGTCTTCAAGAAAAACCGGGCGCTGCTCTGAGTAAACCGCGCGCTCCTGTTTCGACACTGGCGCGTGAACTTCTAGCGGCGGGCGGTCGTGACCCGTAGTCCACGCGCGCAAAACTTTTTCCGGCACGCCGAAACTGACTGAGCGCAGAACTATGAAGCTGGCGGGAAGGGCGTGTGCCAGCGCGTCAATCGCATGAAGAAGTATGCGATCAAGATCGAGCGTGGAGCGCGCCGCGCTGTTGAGTTCTTCTATCAACTCCGCATGACGTCTCGCTTCGGCTTCTTGCTCGCGCGCTCTTCGAGCTTGCTCCGAGAGATTGATTCGCTCAAGCGTGGCGGCCAGCATGTCTGCTGCTACGCACGCGACTGTTTCATCTTCGGACTTGAAGCTTGCTATATGTGAAGAGCTTGCCACGAGCGCGCCCGTCAACTTGCCTCCGATGACGAGCGGCAAGACGAGCGCGGATTGCGCGGCGGGGCATAGGAGCGCGCCCGCAACCTCGTCGGGTGCGAGTTCGTGCGTAAGGTTATCAAAACGCGCTGGCGCTCGCGCGAGCATACCATGTGTGGACGAAACTGTTTCGCCGCCAGTGATGATCTCTACTTCTCTATTACGCTCTACGCGCGCACGAACTCGCTGGTGTCCCCTCCCATCATCAGTCGCCAGGTAGAGCGATTCTGCTTCAAGCTCATTGAAAATTTTTGGTAGGAAGGAGCGCAAGACCTCTTCTTCACTCACAGCGTCATTAAGAGCGCGCGCCCACACGGCCACGCCGTTTAATTCGTATGCGCTCTCTCTGTGCGCAGCTTTTTGCGACCGCTGATGTGTCTCGCGCTTTTTCATCCAGTGACGATCTATTTATGAAACGTCCGTGACTCGGCGCTTACGCCGCAGCCGCGCCGCCGCTTGCGCTAGATGGCCGGGTTTGAGGACGCGGAAAATTTTGTCGCTGAATCTTAAAACAGATTCGATGGGCATCGCAAACTGGTTGTTTGTGATAAGCTGTGGCGGCGAAGGGAGGGACTACAGGATTTTGCGACGGCGCGAGGGCGATGGCTGCCCCGTCTGGGGCGCGCTCCAGATGGTTGGCGACAAGTGGACTATGCTGGTGGTGCGCGACCTTGTGGCCGGGCCTAAGCGCACGACCGAGTTGATAGCGGCGCTGCATCCCATCAGCAGCCGCACGCTCGTGGGTCGCCTGCGTGACATGCAGCGCGATCAATTGATAGAGCGGCGCGATTTCGGTGGAAGCCCTCCGCACGTCGAATATGTTTTGACAGAGCGCGGACGCCTTCTGCTGCCTCTGCTGGATGCATTGAGGAACTTAGGCGCGGCGCTTGATTGCAACGATTGCGAGGATCGAAAAGCCAGAGCAGATTCATACTGCGACGCATGCCCGCATAATCTTCAAAAAGAAGAAGCGCGCACGACCAGTGTCAGGCGCAGGCAAGACGATTCAATTGTGCTGTTGTGAAGAGCACACATCAGTACCGCAAGCTGAAAAAGGCAAAGGAAAGTCAAAAGGTAAAAGTAAAAAGGCAAAAGGAAGGCCGAAAACCACTTTTACAGATTTAGAGAAAGAGAAATAGAACTCTCTTCATCCTTATCCCTTTTGCCTTTTACCTTTTTACTTTTGACTTCTTAAGAGGGCGGTACTGACTCGTTAGCCATATAATGAATAAGAGGCGACCAAACTTTCGGTCGCCTCTTATTCATTTGATTAAAGTGCAGTGCGTCTTCACTGCGAGCATTCAGAGTTGGAACGAGTTACAACAGGGCTGAAACGCTTCTGGTATTCTGCGCTTGTTAAGAAGGCGCAGACCATAGAGCGGTAATTTCCGGCCACGCGATTATTCAATACATCCAGCCAGAATTGATAGCCGCCCGCGTCCGCGTCTCTCCTTAAGTAGCCGAAGTATTCCGTCAGCACAAACGAAGTGTTCATTTCAGATTGCTTGAACGAAGCCGCTTCAATCGCATCTCTCAACGCAAGGCTACGGCTCTCGTTCATAGACGTGCCCGTTTGATAGCGCGCAATCAAGGCATCACGCTCTGCTGATAGACCAACGCCCGAAGCCTGCTGGATCGTTTGTAGAAGCGCGCTGACGAAACTTGAAGCAGAATTCGCCCCATTATATTTCCCCAAAAACTCTGCACGCTGAACGAACGAGTTGGCGAAAGCATCACGGCTGGCCGAGAGCGCGCCATTGTCCACAACCTGTGCTCTGTCTGCTGTGAACTCTTGGTAGTTGAGTTCTCTGCCCAATCCAGCTTTGTAGAGCCGGTAGACGAAAGAGCCTGTTTGCCGAAACTCTTCAGACGCGAAGAAGGCCGCAGAGATTTCTATGCGCTCTTGACGCACACATGCAGCATCCGGGCCGCAGGCGTTGAGCTTGCCAGCCCAGAAATCCAGCCCATCTTGATCCGGCTCACGGCCTAAGAAATCCAGATACTGCTGGCGCACGAAGTATTCGGGCGTCTCAAGAGGATTCTGCGTAGCTATAGCGTTTGGCGTGGCGGTGAATGTAGCGTCCGTCTTATTGCCCAGAAGCGAGAACGAGCGGTTCTGCGGAGTGAAAGTGTAGTTGGCTATCTCAGGCGTGACTGTGTAGAAGCGGTCAGCCACTGCATTCTCAAATGAATAGTTGCCGTTTGCGTCGGTGATGGCTGTTTGCGATTGTGCGCCGTCCAGGAAAATGGAGACGCCGCCGAGCGGTGCGCCGTCGGGCGTCGTTACACGCCCGCTGATTGCGGCTGGCGCGGCTGTTGGTTGTTGCGTCAGCGTACAGCCTGCGGCAGCGCTGCTCACGGAAAGATTGTACAATCCTCGGCCTTCACAAGAGCTAAGGTCAGAGAACCCGGATATAACTACATCAAAATCGCCAGCCCCCAGACTCAGGGTTACCGAAGATAATGTGCCGCCAGTGCCGCAACCTCCGGTATCATCAGCATACCCTACTAATCTTTGAGGCACGCTCGTAGTTCCACAGGGATCAGTCGGATTGAACCCAGACCCTGAAGCCGTTCCCGCTGTTGCTCCGCCTTTTCTGTAAATGGAAATAGTGGTGTCATTTATTCCTGCTGTTTCTGCGGCACATTGGGCTGCTGTTCCTGCTGGAACAAAGGCACAACCGCCGGGGCCGCAAGCTGAAATCGTCACGGAAGCGGGGAACGTTGTGCAGCCGCTAAGAGTCAGTAGATAATGGTCCTCCCTTGAAGTCGTAGCACTAGGATTACATGTCGGAGAGACAGATTCCGGGTGGTCAAACAAAGTGTCGCTAGCAGCGATATTGCCGCTAAAACAGTTCGAGAAGGCGTCAGGTACAACGGAGACAACAGCGTTCGCGCTCTGTTGTTGTAGAGTGCCGGTATTGCCAGCGAATCTCTGAGAACGACCTGTTAAGCCACCAGGTAATCTCTCTATCCCATACATGCTTTGAGTCCCGTAGAAGGTGTGCTGAGACGAGTCAGCGCTCGCCTTAGGCAAGACAGCCGCCAGTAATAGAACGCACGTGAGCACAAGCAGGCATGAGATAAAGATCACGCGATGAGTAGTTCTTGATTGTTTGGATGACATTTCGTCAACTCTCCTTTTCTTTGGTAGCCACCTCGCCGCCCAATTGTAAAATAGGTTTTGTATCGCAGGCGAATCTTGGATTCTTGCGCGCCAGCTTAACACTTTGCCGAGTTGAGTGAAAGAGAGAGAAGTCACACTGCCCCTCTCCCTCTTTATCTCAAAGTATCAGACTCTCACTTGAAATTTGCATCGTCTCACTACGAGATTGATGCAGTTGTTAGTTCCTGCTCGGGAAGATGCCTTCCAAAGCAATGCAGTAGTTAAGCCCAAGGTACGGCGGATGAATATCGAATGGCGCAGCGCCTCCTGTTAGACCGGTATTGCCCCCACCCATTACTCCATTGGCGTTGGCGGGTGCAGTATATTGCACAGCGTTAGCAGGTATATTGCCATTCGGTTTACTAGCGTCGGCTGCAACATTGGC
This sequence comes from Acidobacteria bacterium 13_1_20CM_3_53_8, assembly GCA_001920415.1. Taxonomy (GTDB): domain Bacteria; phylum Acidobacteriota; class Blastocatellia; order Pyrinomonadales; family Pyrinomonadaceae; genus 3-1-20CM-3-53-8. Next base: position 47,436 of record MNJR01000027.1, read on the forward strand.
AGAAGGCTGTGCGAAGGTGTGCAGGTGCGGGGCCAAATTGTTTACCGTCAGTGTGACGTTTTCCTTTCCAGCCACTTGGCCCAAGTCATAGTTTGAAAGTCCAGGCCCTTGGCCTACGCCAATCGGGTAGCGTCCGCGCAAGTCTGGGAGCGCGAATGTGGTCTGCCCGTTGCCGCCGAATGTGGTTCCGAGAAGCGAAAAGAGCGCAGTGTTCTGGGCAATCGGCAATATCTGGCCTGCGCAAAAGGCCCAGCCGCGGGGGGCAAAGTTGTAGGGAACGATAATAATCATCCCAAGATATGGTTCAGACATGTTTCTTCTCCTTTAAGCGGTGAAGCGTTAGGGGTCATAGGGTGAAAGGAGCGTCCCGTTTACTTTATCGAACCGAAATGGCATGGTTCGGTTGGGAGTGTAAACGATAGTGAGTCTCCTTCGTTTCGCAAAGAACGGATATCTAGCGATTGTTGCATATTGCTTCGACGGCCAGCGATTGTAAACTTAAGTAGCTTTCTTTTCAAGAAAATCTTTTCCCGGACGGCAAACGGCTATTGTAAATTCGTCGGAGACACAATAAACTAAGATTGCGTTCTGCCCAGAACCCCGCCTTCTTTTGGACGCAGCCAAAATTTTCCTCGTAGGAGATTTTAATGAGTCTATCACGCCGGAAGTTTATCAAGGCGGGCGCGGTAACCGCCGTTTCAGCCAGTCTATCTTTAAGTCTTGCCGACACGATTGTTGGTCAGACGCCGGGTCAATCACCGAAGCGCGCCGCGTCGCAGCTGGGGTTCCCAGATGAGAGCCAGCTTCAATCCACCTTCTACCTTGTGCGGGATAGCTTCTCGCCCTACCTGAACACAGTCTTTACGGTTTGCCCCGTCGGCGCAGCCGATGTGGACGTGAAACTGGTCGAGGTGGGTGACACGATGTCTGCGGCTACGAAAAAGAGCGCTGCCGTTGTTGATGCCCGGCAACACAGCTTCTCGCTCATGTTCTACAGCCCCCGCAAAAACGCTCTCAGCCAGGGCACCTACACAATAAAGCACGACGCGCTAGGCACGTTCGCCCTCTTCGTTGTCCCCGTTGATATAAGCAAGAGGGGACAGTATTACGAAGCAATCATCAATCGTCTGAGTTGATCCGGCGTAGCGATTGCGGAATGCGGATTTCGGATTGCGGATTGGAAAGCTTGGATTTGAAATCCCAGATTAAAGAATTTAATTCTTCTCTTAAATCCGCAATCCGCATTCCGCAATCTTTTTAGTTTTGTTCTGTCGCGCGCGCCGCGTCGTCGGGCGGGCTTGGGTACAGGCGGTTGAAGACGGCCTGGTAGTAGTAGCTGTTCTGATCCTGTTCGACCGGAACGAGGAAGAGATCGAACTGGCCCAATTTATCATGCTCCATGTGGTAAGTGCCCTGGGGTAGAAAGCGATCGCGCGGCCCTCGGAATATAATCGAAAAAAATTCCTGCCTGCGCGTTACTGTGGGCTTCGAGATTTCCGTGAGTTCCAACTCAAGGGCATCCGCATCGCCGTAGCGTATGACGAACTTCGTGTTCAAGTTTTCCGTTAACGCCGCGTGTGTCAAATTCTCAGACATAGCTAATGAAGGGATGAGGGATGAGGGATGAATAGGAATTTAGCTAATTGCATGCTGACGCAATTACCCCTTCTTATTCATCCCTCATCCCTCCGCCCTCATCCCTTCCATCCTCCCTGCCTTTCCACTCCATCTGGTAGTGAGTTGCGCTCTCGCCCGTTAGCGAAAATCCAAGCCGCATGTAAAGACGCAGAGCGCGGTTGAATTTTTCCACCTGAATCTTAAAGGGTTTGCCCTCGCGCACAGCCTCGTCCAGCAAATCTTTTATGATCGCAGAGCCTATCCCGCCGCTCCTGTATTCAGGCAGCAGCGCTATGTCAACGCCAATGATCTCTTTGTCGCTGCGCTCGACCATGATTCTACCTGCGGGCTTGCCGTCCACCAAAATAATCTTATGGTCAGCGCGAGAGTAATGTTCTGCATAGTGCATGCGCTGCGCTTCAAACTGCATCTTCAAAAAAGCCTCGCGCTGCACGGCGTTCCAGCCCGTCATCTCCATCTCTTCCGCGCGCGTCGTCGCGTAGAGCTTGTACAGAAAAGCGTCGTCAAACGGAAGAACATCTCGGAAAGTTACGGGCATGATTTAAGAGAATGATAAGAGCAGTTTTCAGTTTTTAGTTTTCAGTTTTCAGCAAGAAACGAAATGCTCTTATCTGAAAACTGAAAACTAAAAACTGAAAACTGCTCTTATCACTCCGCTATGACTCCTTCGGGCTTGTTGGACACGACCTCGCCGTCGGGCATGATTATCTTCTCGTGGTCGGGCGTGATGTGCTCGCCTTCGATTGTGATTTCGTCTCCGGCGGGCATGGTGACCGGAAGGCTATCCAGAAATCGCTCGGCGTCAAGAGCGGCCATGCAGCCCGTGCCCGCAGCCGTTATAGCTTGACGATAATAATGGTCTTGCACGTCGCCGCATGCGAAGACGCCGGGGATATTCGTCGCCATAGAGTGGCCGTTGGTCTTGAGATAGCCCATCTCGTCCATATCAAGCTGACCCTTGAAGAGTTCTGTGTTCGGCTTGTGCCCGATTGCTACGAAAACTCCATGACAAGCGAAGACGCTCGACTCGCTCGTCTTCAGATTTTTAATTCGCACGCCGGTCACGCCGTCTTCCATTGTCCCCAAAATCTCTTGGACGGCAGTATCCCACAGAAAATCAATTTTCGGATTCTTGAACGCCTTGTCCTGCATTATCTTCGACGCGCGAAGTGTATTGCGGCGATGAATAACCGTGACGCGCGCGGCGTAGCGCGTCAGAAACGTAGCCTCTTCCATGGCCGTGTCACCGCCGCCGATTACCACAAGATGCTTGTTGCGAAACGCAGGCAGTGGCCCATCGCACGTGGCGCAGGCAGAGACGCCGTGGCCGCCTAAACCCTCTGGAACTTTAGCCTCGCCTGGAATGCCCAGCCACTTTGCAGACGCGCCCGATGCTATGATTAGCGTTTCGGCCTTAATAGCCTTGTCTTCGGTTTCGAGCGTGAAGGGTCGCTCCCGCAGATCAATTTTCGTTATCCACGTTTCCAGAAACTCTGTGCCGAATCGCTCGGCCTGCTTGCGGAATTCCTCCATCAACTCAGGCCCCTGAATCCCTTCAGAGAAGCCCGGATAGTTTTCCACGTCAGTTGTTATCATCAACTGACCGCCCGGAGTGGTCTGCTTCTCTGAATTAACGGGCGCGTCAACCAGAAGCGGATGAAGATTGGCGCGTGCAGTGTAAATTGCTGCGGTCAGACCCGCCGGGCCTGAGCCTATGATGACGACTTCCCTGCGAAGAATCTCTTTCGACATCGAACTTTTCTGTCTCTCCTTCGGTATGTTCAAGCGCGCATCAAGAGAGCGCGCCGCTCACTATCCTGTATAGCCTTTTAGTTTGCGACTATAGTACAACAAGTGCCTTGTTGTACCTACTGGCAAGATAAGGCAAAGGAAAGGCAAAAGTAAAAAGGTAAAAGGCAAAAGGGATAAGGATGAAGAGAGTGCTATTATTCTTTCTAAATCTGAAAAGCGATTTCATCCTAACTTTTGCCTTTTACCTTTTTACTTTTGCCTTTACTTCATGCTGGCATAGCCTGCCCCAACTATTGTATAACTACTCCTGCAAAAGTAGTCGAACCGTTTTGCCAGGGCGTGCAGGCGTTTCCCGGAGAGCTTCCACCGCCACCGATGTCCCAGAAAGAGACGCCACACTCGCCGCAAAAATTTCAAGGTGCAATTGTTGGATCAAACTGAAACTTGCGCTAGCGCCTTGCGCGCTCTGGACACAATCGCCGTGCTCGGCGCGGGCACGATGGGGCACGGCATAGCTCAGGTCGCTGCACGGGCAGGCTATCAAGTAATCCTGCGCGACGTGGAACGCGAAGCTCTCTCGCGCGGATTGCGCTCGATTGAGCGCAATCTTGCCAAGGGGATTGAGCGCGGCAAGGTCACGGAAGAGGAGAAGGACTTAATTCTTCAAGGCATACGCGGCACGACTCAATTGGAAGAGACCATTCGGGCAGACCTCTTCATAGAGGCCGCGCCCGAAGTTATGGAGTTGAAACAAAAAATCTTGCGCGAAGTCGAGCAACATGCACGCGCCGATGCAATCTTCGCCACAAACACTTCATCGCTTTCCATCACAGAAATCGCTGTTGCATCCGCCCACCCGCAACGGGTCGTTGGCATGCACTTCTTCAACCCCGTACACATCATGCGTCTGGTTGAGATAGTCAGGGGGCGCGAAACGAGCGACGAAACTGTTGAGACCGTTAGCCATGTTGCGCGCCGAATGAAGAAAGAGCCTATCATCGTAAAGGACGTTCCCGGTTTCGCTTCGAGCCGTCTGGGCGTTGCTCTGGGACTCGAAGCGATGCGCATGTTGGAGCAGGGCGTTGCGAGCGCGCGCGATATAGACACGGCTATGGAACTCGGCTACAACCATCCTATGGGGCCATTGCGTCTGACGGATTTGGTAGGATTGGACGTGCGGCTGCGTATAGCCGAGTACCTTCACGGCGCGCTCCGTTCCGAAACGTTCCGCCCGCCAGAGATTCTGCGGCGCATGGTGAATGAAGGCCGTTTGGGCAAGAAGAGCGGTGAAGGCTTTTACAAATGGGAAGACGAAGCAGAAGCGCGCAACGCACATTTGAAATAAATTTTTCGGCACAAGACTTTCAATTTTGGATTTTAGATTGCCGATTTTGGATTAAGCGATTTAGCATCTCTCTAGTTGAGATTTAGCTGCTAATGTTTAATCTAATAGTCCAATCCAAAATCCAAAATCTAAAATCGGATGAGTACACCGCACCAGCCAGAGAGAAGATTCGCGTTGCGCATGGCGCTGCGCCTGTCCGTAGTCGTCTCGGGCCGCTCCGAGGACGGCGCTGCGTGGAGCGAGCCAACAGAGACGGACGACATCTCAACCTCCGGCGCGCTCTTTCATCTGAACCAGAGGGTCACGCGCGGCGAGCGTCTATACATACGCGCACATAAACCCGACGGCTCGCCCATCGAAGCCACAGCCACAGTCATACGGGTCGCGCCCGCCATCTACGGCACAGCGCGCATAGGCGTCGCAATAAGCGAACCCACAGAGAACTGGCTGCGCCTCTTCGTCTCCTGGGTCGCAGACGAGCAGCCAGCAAGTTCAGAGAACGATAAGACAGTGACAAGTGACGAGTGACAAGTGACGAGCAGGAAAGAATTTTTAATCTTTAATCCAGTATTAAGTTTTCAACTCTTATTCTTCAATACATAAGAAAGAAGCTGTGCTCTTTTATTAAAATCCATCAACTAAAAATTAAAAATGATTCTTGTCACTTGTGACTGAGGCCAAAATGGCATCTTACGAAACTTTGCTTGTAGAGCGGCGCGAGCGCGTCGCAATCATAACGATCAATCGTCCTGAGAAGAGGAACGCTCTTAACATAAGGACGCGCGAAGAAGGCGCGTCTGCGCTCGAAGAGTTGCGCGAAGATGATTCAATCGGCGTCGTTGTGTTCACGGGCGCGGGCGACAAAGCTTTCATAGCTGGCGCGGACATTGCCGAGTTCGCCGGGCGCACGGCGCTCACGCAGCGCGCCATCATGTTGGGGCGCTCGCTCTTCACCGCGATTGACACTTTCCCGAAACCCGTCATCGCAATGGTTAACGGTTACTGTCTGGGCGGCGGTTGCGAACTTGCGCTCTCTTGCGACCTGCGCATAGCTAGCGAAGCGGCAAGTTTCGGCCAGCCGGAAATCAACCTGGGGATCATTCCCGGCGGCGGCGGCACGCAGCGTCTTACACGGCTCATAGGCGAGGGGCGTGCTATGGAGATGATCCTGACGGGCGAGATTATCAATGCGGAGACGGCGCTTCGCTATGGACTGGTCAACATGGTCGTGCCCGCGTCAGACCTCGAAGCGAAGACTATGGAGGTGGCGAACCGCATCGCAGAGAAAAGCTCCATCGCGCTTCGCATGGCGAAAGAGGCCGTAAAGCTCGCCTCGCGCTCCAGCCTGGACGAAGGCTTGCGCCGCGAGATTGATCTCTTCGCGCTCTGCTTCTCAAGCGAAGACAAAGACGAAGGCGTCAACGCATTTCTGGAAAAACGCAAGCCAGCGTTCAAAGGAAAATGATTCGATTTTGGATTTGCGATTTTGGATTAAAGGTTGAGAGCTTGTTCAGCTCGAATTTTGTCCCTCAACATCCGAAACCAAAACCAATCTAAAATCCAAAATCTAAAATCCAAAATGAGAATCGTTGCTCTCATCATCGGTCTTGCCGTCGCCGCATGGGGCGGCGTCATAGTCTATCGCGCACTCTTCATAGAACCGAGCGCGACCGCCATCATTAACGAGAGCACAGGAGCGATACATCAATACCCGAACATGCTGCGCGTCACGAGCGGCCTCATCATGCTACTCTGCGGCGCATGCGCAGCCTTCTTCGCCGCTCGCCGCAAACCTATGTGAGATGCTTGACGCGCTTTTGAGCTTTACGCTACTCTTTTATTCCTAATCGTTGATACGATTCCTTGTGGGGCCTTAGCTCAATTGGGAGAGCGCCGCGCTGGCAGCGCGGAGGTTAGGAGTTCGATCCTCCTAGGCTCCATCAATATCTTTAGGTTAGCGGGTAATTGCAAGGTTGCACGCTACTTTTTACACCCACACCCTCCTAATTTAATCCGTCATCTATTTTTTGACCCTCATTCCGCTAAGATGATCGCTGAGCACTCGACATGAGTTCATTGGACTTGCATTTGAGTGGAAGAGAATCCTGATGGGTATTGCTAAACCTGAATTGAAGGCAGAAGCAATTCGCTTGCGCATTGAAAAGAGGCACTCGCTGCGAGAGATTGAGGCTCTTACAGGGGCAGCGAGAGGCTCACTCAGCATGTGGTTAAAGCCGTATCCTTTGACCGAAGCGGAGAAGAAAGCGAGAAGCAAATTTGCTAAACGGTATATCCCGCCTAAGAAGAGTCATGGCGAAGAATCAAAACATAGCCGTCTAGTCGTTTGGCACAATCTTATGCCTTATCACAAAGGAAGAATTGCCGAAGCAGCCGTTCTTTTTCGCTTAGCTCTACACGGCTTCAATGTGTATTCCTCTTTCTTTGACGGAGATAAAATTGACTGGATAGTTCAAGTTCCTGAAACCGGAAAAATATTGAAGCTGCAAGTTCGTTGCGTAAACGCGACGAATCGTCACGGTTTGCCAAATGTTATGCTTACCTGTACGGAAGGACATGGCAGACGTAGAAGATACAAACAGGATGAATTTGATTTCATTGTCGGCTACTATCTTTTTAACGACACGGCGTATGTATTCTCATTCGATGAAGTAAGGCATCTTAAAACAAACGTCACGGTCTCTGAAAAGTCTGCGGAAAGATGGGATAAACTTCGATCTTAGAAGCAGCAGGCATAAGATCAGGGGTTCGATCCCCCTCGGCTCCATCATTCATTACCTCATCATGTTTCCAAATCAAGAGCGCCCGCTTGCTCGCCACCTGTAGCTCTTGTCGAATCCGAACACTTCAGTCCCAGAACTGATAAAGAGAAGAAATGGCTGCGCCCGTCTGAACCAGCTTAATTAAGGTTTGGCTGATGCGGTTGGGAGTGGCATGAGAATTCCTTTGCGTCGTGCTAACACAGAGGCGTATGGCGTGCGAGTTCGACTGCCGACGAGCGTATCGGAGAGAAACATGATTCAACTACATAACATTGAAAAATATTATGAGCACGGCGCGCAGAAGACTTTCATACTGCGGCGTGTGACGTTTGATGTTCGTGAAGGAGAGTTCCTTTCAATAATGGGGCCTTCGGGTTCTGGAAAGACTACGCTCTTGCACATACTTGGCATGTTAGACAGCGCATGGTCGGGCGAGTTCTACTTCATGGATCAGCCCGTTCATAAGATGAGTCGTAAGGATCGCGTTGAGCTTCATAAGAAATATATCGGATTCGTCTTTCAGAGCTATCACCTGCTGGATGACCTGACGGTTTACGAAAATCTGGAAGTACCTCTCTCATATAAAGACGTTAAGAAAGCAGAGCGTGAAAGCATTGTTGGGGACACTCTCGACCGCTTTCAGATTGTCGGCAAGAAAGACCTTTATCCGAATCAACTCTCTGGCGGGCAACAGCAACTTGTAGGAGTTGCTCGCGCCATAGTTATGAATCCCAGATTGATTCTCGCGGACGAGCCTACGGGAAATCTACATTCCGATCAGGGGCGAGAGATCATGGAACTCTTCAAACGGCTGAACGCGCAGGGCACGACCATCATACAAGTCACGCACTCCGAACAGAACGCCGCTTACGGCCATCGCATCATCAAGCTCTCTGACGGGTGGGTGGAAGAGGGATGAAAGAAAAAGGACGCGGGGAGTGGGAGACGCGGGGACGCGGGGAGAAGAACAAGCTAAGATTAAGAGAAAGTTATCGAACACTTTTTTCATCCGTTCTCTTCGCCGCGTCCCCGCGTCTCCCACTCCCCGCGTCCCTCTTTTCGGACGGTGTTTTCCCGGAAGCGGGAAATTAGGGGAAAGAGCGGGGGCGCGCTTTCATCGTTATCTCGAATTATTTGGTCAGTTAACCTGTATCACTCGAATGGCACGCGGGTCGCTACAACTTGTGCAGGAGTCACGAATGGACGTACCTCGCAAAACTAAGACAAGGCGCAACAAGCGTGTGCGCCAAGCGGCGATTGCTGTCCTGGCGGTCGCCTGCATTGCGCTTGTCACTTTCGGAATCTCGCGCCTTAAACCCGCAGCTCCTTCGGTAGAGCGTTCGACCGTTCTGATTGATACGGTCAAGCGTGGGCCAATGCTGCGCGAAGTGCGTGGCCCAGGCTCGCTCGTCCCGGAAGAGGTGCGCGTTATCGCAGCATCAACCGAAGGGCGCGTCGAGAGAATTCTGGTAGAGCCTGGAACAGAAGTGGCTCCGGGCACTGTGCTGCTCTACCTCGTCAACCCTAAGCTTGCACAGGAAGCGCAGGATGCTGAATTTGCCCTGAAGGCTGGCGAAGCCGATTACAACTACATGAAGGTGCGACTGGAGAGCGAGCGTATGACTCAGCAGTCGCAGACCGCGCAGGTTCGCGCCGAATACGAGCAGGCTAAGATTCAGGCAGACACGGACGCGCAGCTTGCCAGAGACGGTTTGATTGCTCCGCTTAACTATAAGCTCTCAAAGGTTCGCGCAGACGAGCTTGCCAACCGCTACGCCATTGAGCAGCGCCGTCTGGATGCAACGGCGAAATCCGCAAAGGCGCAACTAGACGCGCAGCAGGCGCGCATCTCTCAACTGCGCGCGCTGCTCGAACTCAAGCACAGTCAGATACAGACCCTTAGCGTGGTCGCTGGCATCTCCGGCGTGCTTCAGCGCATGGACGTTGAAGTAGGCCAACAGATTCAGCCGGGCACTAACCTTGCACGCGTAGCAGAGCAGCAGAAGCTCAAAGCCGAATTGAAAATAGCCGAGACGCAAGTCAGAGATATTCAGTTGGGCCAACAGGCTTCGATTGACACGCGCAACGGAATCATACCGGGCCACGTCAGTCGCATTGACCCTGCTGCGCAACAAGGCACGGTCTCGGTTGACGTTGCGCTCGACGGTGCGTTGCCGCAGGGCGCGCGACCGGATTTGAGCGTGGACGGAACAATCACGCTCGAACGCTTGAGCGACGTTGTGTACGTAGGCCGTCCTGCGTTCGGCCAACAGCAATCAGCCGTCAGCATGTTCAAACTCGACCCGGACGGGCGTGGGGCTTCTCGCGTTCAGGTGAAACTGGGGCGCAGTTCCGTCAACGCAGTCGAAATTTTGGAAGGTTTACAACCCGGCGATCAGGTGATTCTTTCGGACACCTCGCAGTGGGATAACTACAACCGCATTCGTTTGAACTGATAAGAGCAGTTTTAAGTTTTTAGTTTTCAGTTTTCAGATAAGAGCATTTCGTCTCTTGCTGAAAACTGAAAACTAAAAACTTAAAACTGCTCTTATGGAGAAACCTATGACCCAATCCACCGAACCCTTGATTCGCCTTGAAGGCGTGACCAAAGTTTTCTACACGGACGAAGTCGAGACGCACGCGCTCTCCGGCACTCATCTTGAAATAAATTCGGGCGAGTATGTTTCGATAACAGGCCCATCGGGTTGCGGCAAATCAACGCTGCTTTCGATTTTAGGTCTTCTGGATTCGCCTAGCGACGGCGAATACTGGCTAGACGGCAAACCCGTAGCAGACCTCTCACTTTCAGAGCGCGCGCGAATACGCAACCGCGAAGTGGGCTTCATCTTTCAAAGCTTCAACCTGATTGGCGACCTCACCGTCTACGAGAACGTAGAACTGCCTTTGACCTATCGTGGTTTGAGCGCCGCAGAGCGCCGCAAGCGTGTGACCGCAGCGCTTGAGCGTGTGGGCATGGCGCATCGCGCCAAACATCTTCCTAGCCAGTTGTCTGGCGGCCAGCAGCAACGCGTCGCAGTCGCCCGCGCAGTCGCAGGCCAACCGCTCATACTTCTCGCGGACGAGCCAACAGGAAATCTCGATTCAACCAACGGCGAAGCCGTGATGGAACTACTGCGCGAGCTTCATCAAGGTGGCGCGACCATCTGCATGGTGACGCACGACCCGCGCTACGCTCAATACGCAGACCGCGCCGTGCATCTCTTCGACGGGCGCGTTGTTAAGGAAGAAGAGAGTGCTGAGGCTGCATAAGAAGGAAATATGGAGGGCGCGTGATGGGCATATTTTTGCAAGACCTTCGTTATGGGCTACGCATGCTGGTCAAAAGTCCGGGGTTTACAGTGGTTGCCGTGATTGCGCTTGCGCTAGGCATAGGCGCGAACACGGCCATCTTCTCCGTAGTCAACGCCGTGCTCCTACGGCCCTTGCCCTACAAGGAGCCGAACAGTCTTGTTATCCTCTGGGACACAACGCCGAAGCAGGACACTTCTGTGTCTTATCCGAACTTCGAGGATTTGCGCGACCAGAATCGCACGTTCGAGCAACTTGCGGCTTTTCGCCGCGATAGCTTCAACCTGACAGGAGTCGGTGAACCTGAGCGTCTATCTGGTCGCATGGTCTCGGGGAATTTCTTCCAGATGCTCGGCGCTCGACCTTTGAAGGGTCGCGACTTCACAGCAGAGGATGATCGCGTCGGAGCCAACCACGTCGTCATTCTTAGTGAAGGACTATGGCAGCGCAGGTTCGGCGCAGATCAGAGCATCGTCGGGAAGCAACTCAATCTTAGTAACCAGAGCTATACGGTCGTCGGCATCGTGCCTGCAAACTTCCGCTTCGGCTCAGACGTTGACCTCTTCGTGCCCATTGCCGCATCGGGTGCGCCTTACTTGAAAGCTCGCGGCTGGCATCCGGGCCTGTATGTCATCGGACGCCTCAAGCCCGGCGTCACTATAGAGCAAGCGCGCGCCGACCTTGACTCCGTTTTTGCACGCCTTAGCCAACAGTTTCCCAATGAAGTCGGCGAGCGCAAGAGCCATGTCGAAGCGCTCTACGAAAACACTGTGCAAGATGTACGCCGCTCGTTGCTGGTCTTGCTCGCGGCGGTAGGCTTCGTGCTCCTTATAGCGTGCGCGAACGTGGCGAATCTGCTTCTAGCGCGTTCGGCAGTGCGGCAGAAAGAGATTGCTATTCGTACGGCTTTGGGCGCGAGCCGCACGCGCGTTATTCGACAGCTTCTGACGGAGAGCGTGCTGCTCTCCATCTTAGGCGGCGCTATTGGAACTCTTATAGCGATGTGGGGCACTGAAGCGCTCATCAAACTTGTGCCGAGCAATATCCCGCGCCTACTAGATGCGGGCATTGACCTGCCCGTGCTTGCCTTCACGTTCACCGTCTCCGTGCTGACGGGACTCTTCTTCGGTCTTGTCCCGGCTCTTCAGGCCTCAAGGACTGACCTTAACGAGACACTCAAGGAGGGCGAGCGTGGTTCAAGCGTCGGGCGTCATCGCGTGCGCGGCGCGCTCGTTATTGCGGAAGTGGCGCTCTCGCTTGTCCTGCTTATCGGCGCGGGATTGATGATTAAAAGCTTCTGGCGCTTGCAGCAGGTCAGCACAGGTTTCGACTCTCATAACCTGCTCACTATGTCGCTCTCTTACACGGCTGGACAGGGCGAAGGGCAGAAGATCAGAAACTTTTTCCAGCAGGCCGCAGAGAGAATCAAGGCCGTGCCCGGCGTCGAAGCTGTGACCTACTCAGGCGGATTGCCGTTTCTAGGCGCACCTGAACAGAGCTTCTGGATAGAAGGACGACCGCGCAGTAAGCCAAACGACTTTCTAATGGCTGTGAATTACACAGTGGGGCCGGACTACTTGCGTGCGCTAGGTATCCCGCTCAAACGTGGTCGCTTTATCTCGGAGCAGGATCGCCCGGACACGACGCACGTTATCGTGATTGACGAGTCGCTGGCACAGAAGTATTTCCCGAACGAAGACCCTATAGGCAAACGCATTCAGTTTGACGGGTCTGATCATCCAATATTTCTTGAGATCGTTGGCGTCGTCGGTCACGTCAAGCAGTATGGGCTGGAAGGCGAAGTGCCGGTTGACCCGCAGTTCTATATACCGTTCAGCCAGACCCCGGATGAGATTCTGCCCAATGTAGCTCATGGTATGTCTCTGGCGATTCGCACGCAGAATGATCCCTTAAGCGTAGTGGGCGCTGTGCGCAGTCAGATTCTCGCCGCAGACCCCAACCAGCCCGTCTTTAACATTAAGACGATGGACGAGGTGATCACCCAGTCTATAGCCTCGCGCCGCTTCTCCATGCTGCTATTGGTTCTCTTTGCAGGCGTTGCACTCCTCCTTGCGGCGGTCGGAATCTACGGCGTTATGGCCTACACCGTTACGCAGCGCACGCACGAGATAGGAATACGCATGGCTCTGGGCGCGCAAACCCGTGATGTGCTCAAACTCATTGTCGGTCAGGGCATGTTGTTGGCTGTAGTCGGTGTCGCTGTTGGTCTGGTCGGCGCATTAATATTAATGCGCTTGATGGCGAGCCTTCTCTTCGGCGTTAGTGCAACCGATCCGCTCACGTTCGCCGTGGTGGCGACATTGCTGACGGCAGTTGCGCTCGCTGCCTGCTACATCCCCGCGCGGCGAGCAACGAAAGTTGATCCGAACTTCGCGCTCCGTTACGAGTGAGTTGGTGAAAGAAACTGAAAGGGGCGTAGCGATGAATTCTCTATGGCAGGACTTCCGTTATGGATTCCGTATGCTTGCGAAGACACCGGGGTTCACTGCTGTTGCAGTAATCTCGCTGGCTCTTGGCATTGGCGCGAACACGGCAATCTTCAGCGTGGTGAACGCAGTTCTCCTAAAGACGCTCCCCTATAACGATCCCGGACGCATAGCGATGGTCTGGGGCGACGAGCCTGCGAAGGGGAATCATCGCGGCCAGGTTTCGTTTACGGACGTGGATGACTGGCGTAAGCGTAACCACGTCTTCGAGGCGGTCGCAGCCTTCACGAGTTGGAGACCCAGCCTTTCGGGGACGGGCGAGCCAGAGAGAATCCCTGCGGCGCTTGTTTCCGACGGGTTCTTTGATGTGATGAAAGCCAGACCGCTTCTAGGAAGAATCTTTCTGCCGGAAGAACAGGAGGACGGAAAAGATTTCGTAGTCGTTTTAAGCTACGGACTGTGGCAGCGCAAGTTTGGCGCAGACCCCGCGATAGTGAACAAGACGATTACGCTGAACGGTCGCACCTACACAGTTGTTGGCGTGCTGAGCGCTGACTTCCACTCGCTCCCGCAGAGCATACTTACAAGCGAAGCCGCAGAGCTTTACAGACCCGCCGCCGAAACTCATGACGAGAAGCAGCGCGGCGCACGTCACCTGCGCGCCATTGCGCGATTGAAGCCGGGCGTCACGATTGAGCAGGCTCAGGCCGAGATGAGCGTTATAGCAAAACAGATTTCCGACGAGCATCCCGAAAACAACAAAAGCTACGGCGTGCGTCTGGTCTCTCTGCGCGAAGATTTGGTGGGAGCGTTGCGCCCGTCGCTTCTTATGCTCTTTGGCGCGGTCGTCTTTCTTCTTCTTATAGCGTGCGCGAACGTTGGCAATCTGCTGCTTGCTAAATCCAGCGTCAGGCGTAAGGAGATAGCGATTCGTACTGCGCTGGGAGCGGGGCGATTGCGCATCATACGTCAACTGCTCACGGAATCGGTCGCGCTCTCTTTGCTGGGCGGTGCGCTCGGACTGCTGCTTGCGATGTGGGGCACGAGCGTAATCGAAGCGCTCGGCACGCAAGCCTTCCCTTCGCTCGGTCATGTTGAGATTGACTGGCACGTGCTCTTGTTCACACTCGTGATGTCGCTGCTAACCGGAATCGTCTTCGGTCTAGCTCCAACTCTTCACATGAGCAACCCTGATTTGAACGAGGCGCTA
>MNJR01000027.1:61965-134756 GCA_001920415.1 Acidobacteria bacterium 13_1_20CM_3_53_8
GCTTATCAAGAGCGTCATGCGATTGCGCAGCGTCAACCCAGGGTTCGACCCTCACAACGTCGTCACTATGAACGTCTGGCTCCCCTCTATCAAATACCCTAAGCCACAGATGCGCCTGAACTTTTTCAATCAAGCGGTCGAGCGCATAGAAGCGATTCCGGGTGTTCAGGCTGCCGGCTTCACGACGGTGTTGCCCGCAGGCGCAGGGTTCGACCAGAACAGTTTCGAGATTCAGGATAGACCTAAGCCGCCGGGCGAAGAGCTTGATTTTGACACTTATGCGGTCTCTACAGATTACCTGCGCGCGATGTCAATTGCGCTACAGCATGGCAGGCAGTTTACAGAGCAGGACAGAGAGGGCGCTGAGCAGGTCGCGCTCGTCAGCGAAACTCTAGCGCGGCGAATCTGGCCGGGCGAGGAGGCCGTTGGCAAACATCTTCGGTACGTCAACCGCGAGGAAGAGAAGCCCTGGATTACTGTCGTAGGCGTTGTAGGCGATGTGAAGCAGTATGGCCTGGATAGGGAAGCGCCTATGGCTATCTATCTCCCTATGGCGCAATTCCCCAACTCCGCCATGACGCTCGTCGTACGAACAAGCGGCGACTCGCAGGCTATGGTCGCGCCCATACGCCAACAGATTCGTGCCATTGATAACGACCAGGCGGTTTTTCAGATAGCAACTATGGAGCAGCTTCTCTCCGACTCTATAGCGCTGCGTCGTTTCAGCATGTTCCTGCTGGGGCTTTTCGCGGCGCTTGCTCTGCTGCTCGCGGCCATAGGCATCTATGGCGTTATCTCTTACACGGTTGCGCTGCGCACACACGAGATAGGCGTGCGCATGGCTCTGGGGGCTGAAAGCAGACACATACTGAAGATGGTGCTGGGACGCGCAATGTTTATGGCCGCAGCAGGCGTTGGCCTGGGGTTGGCGGGCGCGCTTCTTTTGACGCGACTTATTTCGGGCTTGCTCTTCAATGTTAGCGCTACAGACCCCGTGACATTCGCAGGGGTTTCGCTGCTACTTGCTTCGGTCGCCTTCATAGCCTGCATAGTCCCGGCGCGCCGCGCAACTCGCGTTGATCCTATGACCGCGCTGCGTTACGAGTGAATCTTTGGAAAGAACTGACGAGGTATAACGATGAGCAATCTATGGCAAGACGTGCGTTATGGTTTCCGCAGACTTCGTAAAAGTCCATCGTTTACCGTCATCGCAATCATTTCGCTCGCGCTCGGCATAGGCGCGAACGCAGCCATCTTCAGTCTTGTTAGCACTGTGCTGCTCAGACCCCTTCCGGTCGAGCGTCCCGAACAACTCGTGGAAGTTTACGGCACGCTGCATAACGGCGCGGATTACACCATTCAGTCTTACCAGAACTACAGAGATTATCGTGACCGAAGCGGTGATGTTCTATCAGGACTGATTGCTTACAGGTTTGCGCCTATGAGTCTGAGCAATCAGGGGAACAACCAGCGCGTCTGGGGCTTCATCGTGTCTGGAAATTACTTCGACGTGCTTGGCATCAAGCCTGCACTGGGACGTTGGTTTCTGCCTGAAGAAGATCAGACGGAAGGCTCGCACGCGGTCGCAGTGATGAGCTATGGCTGCTGGCAGCGGCGCTACGGAGGAGATTCTTCGATCATCAACAAGATGATCACTCTCAATGGTCGCTCCTTCACTGTGGTTGGCATCGCGCCCAAAGGTTTCAACGGGACTGAGATTGCATACGGGTCGGAACTGTTTGTGCCTACGATGATGGCGAAAGCGATTGAGCCGGGCAGCGACTGGCTGGACAGTCGCAACGACGACAATCTCTTCGTGCTCGGAAGATTAAGACCGGGTGTGACACGCGCGCAGGCAGAAAGCGCACTCGAAGCCATAACGCTTCAACTGGCTAAAGAGCATCCGAACGAGAACGAAGGTCGTGGAGTTCGCCTGATGACGCCGGGGCTTTTCATCCCAGAGATACGAAACGCTGTCATAGGCTTTGCTGGCGTGCTGATGGTCGTGGTCACGCTTGTACTCCTTCTGGCCTGCGTTAACATGGCGAATCTTCTGATGACGCGCGCAACCGAAAGGCGCAAAGAGATTGCGATTCGTCTCGCTCTGGGCGCGAGCCGCATGCGGCTGGTGCGCCAGCTTGTGACCGAAGGCGTACTGCTCTCTCTTGCAGGAGGCGTGTGCGGGTTGTTGCTGGCCGCGTGGATTAACGATCTGGTTGCGGCTATAAAACTTCCAACTGACATCGCGCTCGTCATGGACTTGCGGATTGACTGGCGCGTAGTGGCCTTCACGCTTGCGGTTTCCCTACTCTCCGGCATCGTGTTCAGCCTGCTTCCGGCGCTTCAAGCATCCCGTCCCGAACTCGTGCCCGCGTTGAAAGACGAGGCTTCAATGGGCGGATTCCGTCGCTCGCGCCTCAGAAATGCTCTGGTCGTCGTGCAGGTTTCGCTCTCTCTTGTGCTCTTGATTTGCGCTGGCCTTATTGTAAGGGGCTTGCAGGCCGCACAATCAATGCGCCCGGGCTTCAATCCCGACAACGCTGTTGCGCTATCGTTTGACGTTGGTCTTCAAGGCTACGACGAAACACGTGGGCGCGAGTTTCAGAAGCAAGTCCTGGAGCACGCGCAAACTGTTCCGGGCGTCGCTTCGGTTGCTTTAACTACGACAGTGCCTCTCTCGCTCGATTACAGCTTTACAACAATCTACATCGAGGGGCAGCCGTTCACGAGCGGTAGCAATTTACCGCAGGCCGTTCCGAACGATGTCACCCCAGATTATTTCCGCACGATGGAAATCAATTTGCGCGGGCGCGACTTCACAGAGCAGGAGAACCGACGGGAATCGCGCGTTGCTATCATCAACGAAACGTTCGCGCGAAAATTCTGGCCCGGTCAGGACGCCATAGGTCGTCGCTTCAACTTCGGTGGGCCAACCGATCCGTTCTGGGAAGTGATAGGCGTGGCCGCCGACGGCAAGTACAACTCTTTGGGCGAAGACCCCAAGCCAGCCTTTTATCGCCCGCTGCTGCGCGACTACAGCAACAATGTGACTCTGGTTGCGCGCACTAATGGTGATCCGCGCTCGGCTATCACGGGCTTGCGCCGCGAGATAGAGAGCCTTGACCCGAATCTGCCGCTCTACAATATAGAGACGTTGACAGAGCACATGAACCTGCCGCTATTTCCGGCTCGCATAGCCGCTACGGTCTTGGGCAGTTTCGGCCTACTTGCCCTAACACTTGCGACCATAGGCATCTACGGCGTGATGAGTTACGTCGTGGCGGGGCGAACGCGCGAGATAGGCGTTCGCATGGCTCTGGGCGCGCAGAGGCGAGATGTGCTCAAACTTATTTTGAGTCAGGGAATGGTGCTGGCCTTGATAGGCATAGGCATAGGACTCTTAGCAGCCGCAGCCGTCTCGCGCATCATGAGCAGCCTGCTCTACGGAGTGAGTCCGACAGACCTTATAACCTTCGCGCTCATCGCACTGCTTTTATCTCTGGTCGCACTGCTGGCCTGTCTTATACCTGCGCGCAGGGCTACGCGCGTTGATCCTATGGTCGCGCTTCGTTACGAGTAACACAATTGCGGAATGCGGATTTCGGATTGCGGATTAGCAGAATAAGGGATTGATAGATTGATTCATTTGTTCATTGATTCAATGAGCCAATGATTAAATGAATCAATCCTTAATATTCCGCAAGTAGGAGAGATGATGGAAACATTGCTGCAAGATGTGCGCTACGGGCTGCGCATGATCTGGAAGAATCCGGGTTTCACTTTCGTCGCAGTCATGGCTCTGGCGCTCGGCATAGGCGCGAACACCGCTATCTTCTCTGTGGTCAACGCGGTCGTACTGCGCCCTCTGCCTTACAGAGACTCAAACAATCTGGTAGTCATCTGGGGAAACCTCAACCGTCCCGGCCTTGAAGAGATAGTGCAATCAGCGCCGGAGTACGTTGATCTCAGAGCAAGAAACAGAGCCTTCGACGAGGTCGCAGCTTACGACACGCAGGGCTTCAACCTTACGGGTCTTGACGAGCCTGAAAGAGTTCAGGGCGCGGTTGTGACTTCCAGCCTCTTTCCGTTGCTTGGCATAGAGCCGGAGCGAGGTCGCGCGTTTTCGGCGGAAGAGGATCAGCCGGGACACGAGCAGGTGGTTATCTTGAGTCACGGCCTGTGGCAGCGACGTTTCGGCTCCGATACGAATCTGGTCGGAAAGACGATCACGCTCGATGGCAAGAGCGTGAATGTCGTCGGCATCATGCCCGCAGGATTCAATTTCCCGGACAACACAATCGAAGTGTGGAAGCCCGTAGCCTTTGACGCAGACCTTTTGAGCGAAAACAATCGCGGCTCACATTTCCTAACCGTCATTGGGCGCTTGAAGCCGGGCGTAACGCTTGAGCAGGCGCAAGCGGACGTAAGCAGCGTAGCGCGCGGCATCACGCAAGAGCATAGTGGGAATTATCCGAACGGGTTTGGCGCAACCGTTAAAACGCTGCATGAGCAGACCGTAGGAGATGTGAGAACAGCGCTCTTCGTGCTGCTCGTTGCGGTCGGCTTCGTTCTGCTAATCGCCTGCGCGAACGTCGCAAATCTTCTGCTCGCGCGTGCAACTGCGCGACAGAAGGAGGTCGCCATACGCACTGCTTTAGGCGCGAGCCGGTTGCGCGTCATTCGCCAGTTGCTAACAGAAAGCGTCTTGCTCTCCTTGATGGGTGGCGCGCTGGGGCTGCTGTTTGCTATGTGGGGCGTTGACGTTCTGGTAGCGCTCGGCCCGGCCAGTATCCCGCGACTTGACGAGATAGGATTGGACGCGCGCGTCTTTGCTTTCACGGCAATCGTTTCTGTGCTCACGGGCTTACTCTTCGGCCTAGCTCCAGCTTTGCAAGCCTCGCGCACGGACTTGAACGAGTCGCTCAAAGAAGGCGGGCGCTCGACGGGCGAAGGTCGCGCGCGTGTGCGCGGCGTTCTGGTCGTATCCGAATTTGCTCTGGCGCTGCTGTTATTGACGGGCGCGGGGCTGATGATTCGCAGCTTCGCGCGGTTGCGTGAAGTCAATCCGGGCTTTCGTCCTGAAAATCTTCTGACGATGCGAATCGTTCTCCCGCAATCGAAGTACACAACCTTTCAGAAGGGGCAGACCTTTTTTCAAGAACTGTTCGAGAGGCTCAAGAATCAACGCGGAGTCAAATCGGTTGGCGCAATCAACCAGATTCCGTTCGGTGGCGGAGGCGGCGACCGCAGCTTCTTCATAGAAGGCCGCCCCGTCCCCGAAAATCAGAGCGCGCCCGATGAGCAGTTGCGATTTGTGAGCGCAGACTATTTCGGCACTATGGGCATCTCTGTGATAAAGGGGCGCGAGTTCAGCGACCGCGATGTGCCGGATGCTACGCGCGTAGCCATTGTCAACGATGCGCTGGCTCGAAAATATTGGCCCAACGAATCGCCTGTAGGTAAGCGCATAGCGTTCGGGCGCGACGCTAAGAACTGGTGGGAAATCGTGGGCGTCGTCGCGAACGTCAGGTACAAAGGGCTGGACGCGCAAGAGAAACCACAACTCTACGTGCCGTTCCTACAGCCTCTCTTTGAAGACTCAAAGGTTGGCTCAATGTATCTGGTCGTTCGTACTGACTCTGACCCGGCGGGCATGACCGCAACTGTTCGACACGAGGTCGCAGCGATAGATAGGGATCAACCAATCTCTGACATAAAGAGTATGGACGAGCGCATAGGTGCGTCGCTCTCCGAGCGGCGCTTCGACATGCTATTGCTCGGTCTCTTCGCTTTTGTAGCTCTGGTTCTGGCTGGAGTGGGCATCTACGGCATCATGGCCTACTCGGTTACGCAGCGCACGCACGAGATAGGAATACGCATGGCTCTGGGCGCGCAGCCACGCGACGTGCTCAAACTGATTCTTGGTCGAGGAATGATACTGGCTCTGGTAGGAGTCTGTCTCGGTCTAGTGTCGGCTCTTGCTTTAACTCGACTGATGGCAAGTCTGCTCTTCAATGTTAGCGCGACCGACCCGCTGACGTTCGCCGGAGTCTCTATGATGTTAACAACAGTAGCCCTGCTGGCATGTCTGCTTCCGGCACGACGTGCAATGCGTGTTGATCCTATGGTCGCGCTTCGGTACGAGTAAGAGAGGTTTAATGGATACGTTATTGAAAGACGTACGCTATAGCTTTAGGACGTTGATGAAGAGTCCGGGTTTTACGCTGGTCGCGGTCTTCGTACTAGCCTTGGGCATAGGAGCGAATACTGCAATCTTCTCCGTAGTCAACGCGGTCATTCTGCGCCCTCTCCCCTTTAGCGAGCCTGACAGGATTGTTACGGCGCACGGTCGTGGGGAAGACGCGAACAGGGCTATAGTCGTCTCTTACCCTGACTTCATTGACTGGCGAGATTCGACTCAAGCCTTCGAGGCGCTCGCAGTCTACAACACTTCGGGCGCGCTTTTGATGAACGACACGGACGAGCCGGAACAGATGAGCGGCGTCGTAGTTAGCGCAGACTTTCCGCAGGTGCTGGGCATCAAGCTAGCCTTGGGGCGCTTCTTCACGCGCGATGAAGAGCGCCCCGAAAGCGCTCCCGTCATCATACTCGGCTACGACCTGTGGCGTCGTCGCTTCAACTCAGACCCGAACATAGTGGGCAAGCAGATAAGGGTGTCCAACAAGGCTACGACCGTTCTGGGCGTGACGCCGCAGGGTTTCAAGTTTCCGGTTGACGAAGCGAGGACGGATTTTGTGCAGCCCGTGGCACCGTCCATAGGCGACAACGTGACAAGACGAGGTTCGCACTCCCTCCATGTTGTAGGGCGATTAAAACCGGGCGTGACTTTAGAGCAGGCGAGCGCCGAGATGGGAGCCATAGCCGAACGCATCGAACAGGAGCACCCGGACGATACGAACGCGCTCGGCTCTGTAATCGTTCCGCTACACGAAGATTTGGTGGGCAACCTGCGCCGCTCGCTTCTGGTTCTGCTAGCGGCTGTGGGCTTCGTACTATTAATTGCCTGTGCAAACGTGGCGAATCTTCTGCTCGCTCGCGCCGCAGCGCGTCAGAGGGAGATAGCCATACGCATAGCTTTAGGCGCGAGCCGACTGCGCATCCTCAGACAACTGCTGACGGAGAGTTTGCTGTTGTCATTGACAGGGGGCGGCTTGGGGCTGCTCGTGGCGATGTGGGGAGTTGACCTGCTTGTAGCCGTAAGCCCTCTGGACATACCGCGATTGAAAGAGGTTGGACTGGACGCGCGTGTGCTCGCGTTCACCGTTGTGGTCGCCGTGTTGACAGGGCTGGTCTTCGGCCTCGTGCCCGCGCTGCAAGCTTTAAAGGTTGACTTCAACGAATCGCTCAAAGAGGGAGGCAGAGGTTCGACCGAAGGCGGCGCTCGTGCTCGCCTGCGCGCTCTTCTGGTTGTAGCGGAGATGGCGCTATCGCTCGTCCTTCTTATAGGCGCCGGGTTGATGATTAAAAGCTTCTTGCTCTTGCGCGCAGTCAATCCCGGATTTGATCCGCACAACGTAGTGACAGGCCGTCTCTCTTTAACGCGCGCTAAATACCCACAGCCCGAACAGCAGACGCTCTACTTTCACGAAGTGCAGGAGCGCGTCGCGGCTTTGCCAGAAGTAGAGTCAGTCGCTTTTGTTAATCCGCTGCCTTTGAGCGGCAACTCCTCCTCTGTCACTTTCACCATAGTCGGCGCGCCATTCGTCCAGCCGGGACACGAGCCTGAGTCGAATTACCGTCGCGTCACGCCCGACTACTTTCGCGTGATGCGCATCCCGCTCTCCAAAGGGCGCGTCTTCACAGAGCACGACACTGAGAACGCGCCCAAGGTCGTCATCATCAACGAATCTTTCGTCCGAAAATTTTTCCCCGGCGAAGAGCCTGTGGGACACGTTCTAATAATCGGTGCCGATGCGCAGAATCCTAACCCGCCGCCGCGTGAGATCGTTGGTGTCGTAGGCGACGTGCATCACGGGGGACTGGACGAAGAGGCTGGGCCTGAATATTACATCCCCTTTGACCAGTCGCCGCAAAGATACATGTCAATGGTCGTGCGCTCGAAGACAGAAGGCGCTGTGGGGCTGGCGGCAAACGTGCGCAACGTAATCAAAGAGATTGACCGCGAACAGTTCGTCCCGGAACTCAAGCTCATGGAGGAACTGCTCTCCGATTCCATTGCTACGCGCCGCTTCAATATGCTGCTCTTGGGCCTATTCGCAGGGGTCGCGCTTCTGCTCGCGGCCATAGGCATCTACGGCGTGATGGCTTACTCGGTAGCGCAACGCACGCACGAGATAGGAATACGCATGGCTTTGGGCGCTCAAACGAGCGATGTGCTCAGGATGATTCTCAGTCAGGGCATGACGATGGCTCTCGTGGGCGTCGGTCTTGGCCTCGTTGCAGCAATCGCAGCGACACGCATCATGCGAAGCTTGCTATACGGAATAAGCCCGACCGACACCATGACTTTCGCTGGCGTGTCCCTGCTTCTGGTTGGGGTGGCGCTTGCGGCCTGTCTTATACCTGCGCGGCGCGCTATGCGTGTTGATCCTATGGTCGCGCTTCGTTACGAATAGTCGAGTGAGGCAGTCGAAAAAAAATTTTAAGTTTCAGGAGATTTCATTCATGTTTACTAAAGCTTTAAAGTTAACTCTTCTCATTCTCGCTCTGCTCGCAAGCAGCGTGATGCCGCGCGCGCAAGGTGTAGGCCAATATGATCTCACGTTCGCGCAACACGGCACTCAAAACTCCGTGCAGGAGGAATTGAACAATGGCGATTCAACCTGGACATGGAAACGCACGGACACCGCAAGCGGCGAACGCATTGAGGTGCGCGTGGTCGAAACGGTCGAGTTCACGGAAGACTACGCGGACATAAAATCAATCGGGCAGGGCGGCTCGATTCGTATTGAGGAGACTCGCGGCGGCGAAACCCGCAGGTTCGAGGCGTGGCGAGACTCCGCAGGTCAGGTGCAACGCGAGTACCGCGTCAATCATGAGACGCGCTCAATGGACGCGGACGGGCGCGCGTGGCTTGCGAAGCTTCTTCTACAGGCTGTGAGGCGCGGCGGGTTGGATGCAAGCGCGAGAGCAGGGCGGATGTTAAGGCGCGGCGGCGCGAGCGCAGTGCTCGCTGAAATTTCGCAACTCGAAGGCGATTACGTCAAGCGAATCTATTTCGGAGAGTTGATTAAAAACGGTCAGCTAACGTCCGGCGTTCTGCAAACTGTACTCAGGCAGGCCGCACACGAATTAAAGAGCGATTACGAGTTGGCGCAACTGTTGATTGAAGCGGGCACGCCGCTCGCGGGCAGTGACCAAGCGCTCGTCGCTCTCTTTGAGGCGAGCCAGTCAATCAAGTCCGACTACGAACGGCGGCGCGTGCTCACGGCGATGGCTAAGAAGAGTCTGAGCCGCGCGGCGGGAGCGCAACTCTTAAAATCGCTCGCTACCATCTCGTCCGATTACGAGAAAGCCACTTTTCTCTCTGAATACTCTACGCAGTTTTTGACGGATGCAGAGCTTCGCGCAGCCTATTTTCAGATTGTCTCAACTATCAAGTCCGACTACGAGCATCACCGCGTTCTCTCTTCGCTTCTGAAAAATAGAGGGCTGAGCGAGGCGACTTTGAGAGAGATGCTTCGGTCTGCTTCGGCCATACAGTCGGATTACGAGAAGGCATCGTTTCTAATCGAATCGTCGTCGCTTTTTGTCGAAAGCGAGAGTCTGCGCCCGCTCTTCTTCAACGTGGTTAAGACCATACAGTCCGATTACGAGAGGACGCGCGTCATCTCGAATCTTTCGAGAAAGCACCAGATTGCTTTCACATCGTACAGGTAGATTCCGTTCGGGATTAAATAAGGAAAGGAGAAGCGCGAAAGAGACGACCGCCTGGGTTTCAGTCAATTCACTGCAACGCAATGCGCGCCTTCTTGACCGCAAGGCTTTAGAGATGGATACACTCTTGAACGACATTCGTTACGGCTATCGCATGTTGGTGAAAAGTCCGGGCTTCACGGCCATAGCAGTTCTGACTCTGGCTCTTGGCATAGGAGCGAACACTGCGCTCTTTTCTGTGGTCAACGCTCTACTGTTTCACCCTTTCCGCTTTAAGGAGATGGATCGCCTTGTGGCCGTTTGGGAGACGATTCCGAGCCAGAGCGTGATGCACAACGAGGCTTCTGTGCCGAACTATCTAGACTGGCGCGCGCAGAACTCCGGGTTTGAAACCTTGGGCGGCTATTACTGGTGGAGCGTGAATGTGTCTAACGTCGAGCCGCCCGAAAGGGTTCAGGGCTTTCAGGTGAGCGGAAACTTTTTTCAGATATTCGGCGCGACTCCCGTCTTGGGTCGCACCTTCATGGCTGAAGACGAGCAGGCGGGCAGAGACAAGATTGTTATCCTAAGCTACGGATTCTGGCAGCACCATTTCGGCGGTGACCCGAACATCATTAATAAGACGCTCGTTCTCAATAACGTAAGTCGAACGGTCGTCGGCGTTATGTCGCCGGATTTCGATTACCCTACGGGCGGCGAGATGTGGGCGCCTTACCCTTTGGATCAGAGCAGCCAGCCGGACGACCGACGCTCGCATTTCTGGCTGGTGGTGGGACGCTTGAAGCCGGGCGTCAGTCGTGAGCAGGCTGAATCAGAGTTGAATGCGATTGCCGCGCATCTCGAAGAGCAGTATCCGAACACGAACACAGGACGCCGCGTCACCGTCATCCCGCGTCGCCAACCTTCTTCTTGCAAGAGCCGCAGCGAGACAAAAAGAGATGGCTATTCGCGCGGCGTTGGGCGCGGGGCGATTGCGCATTGTCAGACAGTTGATAACGGAGAGCACGCTGCTCTCGCTTCTGGGCGGATTCTTCGGCGTACTCTTCGCGCTCTGGGGCATTGACGTTCTGGTATCGCTCTTTCCCAGTGAGTTCATCAAATACATTCCGGGCTGGAATCAGATAGGTATAAGCCGTGAAGTGCTGCTCTTTACGCTCAGCGTCTCAATCCTGACGGGAATCCTCTTCGGACTCTTTCCCGCGCTACAGGCTTCGCGCCCTGACTTGAACGAGACTTTGAAAGAAGGAGGCGGGAAAGGAACGAACATTGGAGGGCGCAGCCGTCTTCGTAATCTTCTGGTCGTGGCCGAGTTCGCGCTCTCGCTTCTGCTTCTAATCGGCGCAGGGCTGATGGCGCGCTCGTTCGTTCGATTGATGGATGTGCGTCCAGGTTTCAACCCAGACCACGTGCTGACGATGAGCATGGTGTTGCCGCGCGCCAAGTACAAGGAGAACGAGCAGGCCGTCGCTTTCTATAAACAACTCGTAGAGCGTGTTCAAGCTCTGCCGGGCGTGCTAGAAGGAAGACCGGAACCGCCACACAGCCAGGAGCCTGAAGCTAACTTCCGCTCCATCAGCCCCGGTTATTTTCAGACTATGGAAATCCCTCTCATCAAGGGGCGAGCGTTTACGGGACAGGACACGGCGGATGCAAATCGTGTGGTAATTATCAATGAAACAATGGCCCGAAAATTCTGGCCTAACGAAGACCCTCTGGGAAAGAGAATCAGGAGCGTTGGCCCAATCGAGCAAAACCCTTGGGCGACGATTGTGGGCGTTGCGGCGGACATCAAGCGCAGACTGGAGGGAAAGCCCGAGAACGAGATTTACATGCCCCACGCGCAGGTCGCATCGCGTTCTATGGTGCTGGTTGCGCGCACGGAAAATGAGCCGCTCAATTACGTGCAGTCGGTTCGCAATGAGGTGCAGGCGCTAGACCCCAACCAACCGGTCTTTGACATAGCAACGCTTGCTCAAGTGCGCTCGCGCTCAGTCTTCCTTCAACGCATGGCCGTAACCTTGCTCACAGTTCTCGCCGGTGTGGCTTTGATACTCGCGGCTGTAGGCATCTACGGCGTGATGGCATATTCAGTGGCGCAACGAACTCATGAAATAGGAATACGCATGGCTCTGGGCGCGCAACGCCGAGACGTTCTAAAACTCGTCGTCGGCCAGGGGATGATGCTCGCATTAATCGGAGCAGTCATAGGATTAATCGCAGCGTTCGCCGTGACTCGTTTGATGACGAGCTTGCTCTTTGGCGTTAGCGCGACAGACCCTGCGACTTTTGCGGGAATAACATTGATTCTATCTTCGGTCGCACTTCTAGCCTGCTACATACCAGCGCGACGCGCGACGCGTGTTGACCCTATGGTGGCGCTCAGATACGAATAAAGATGGTGATAAGTGATAAGAGCAGTTTTAAGTTTTAAGTTTTCAGTTTTCAGAAAGAAACGAAACGCTTTTTACTTAAAACTGAAAACTGAAAACTGAAAACTGTTTCTTATCACTTATCACTCTAAAGGGGATTCTAATGAACACGTTTATTCAAGACGTTCGCTATGGGTTGCGAGGTCTCTTGAAGAATCCGGGCTTCACAGTAGTCGCCTTGCTCTCTCTGGCTATAGGCATAGGAGCCAACACAACAATCTTCAGTCTGATTAATGCGGTGCTCTTGAGACCTTTGCCCGTCGCAGCGCCCGAACGGCTCGTCAACGTACATGCGACTAGCGCTGACGGCAGCAGTTTTCACTCCTTCTCATATCCAGACTACATAGACTATAGAGATCAATCGGAAGTGTTCGATGGTCTCACCGCATACACAATCAACACCTATAGCCTGAACATGGGCGCGCAAAGCGAGCGCATCTTCGGCATGGTGGCGAGCGAAAACTTCTTCACAGTGATGGGCGTGCGCCCCACCTTTGGCCGGTTTTTCACAGCGCAGGAAGACCGTTCAGAGACGGGTGAGCCTGTGGCCGTGCTCAGTTATGGTTACTGGACTAGGCGCTTTGGCTCGGACACTTCTATTGTTGGAAAAACCTTGACGCTCAACGGTCACGGCTACACCGTCATAGGCATCGCGCCGCGAAAATTCACAGGCCCGCGTGTCGCTTTCGCGCCGGACATATATGTGCCCATGTGGACGCAGCCGCTTGCAGTTCCAAGGGGTGCGGACTGGCTCAAAAATCGTAATGGCGGAAGCCTTGAGATCATAGGCCGTTTGAAGCCGGGCGCAACCGTTCAAGGGGCGCAGGCCAACTTGAGCGTCATCGCCAGACGCATAGCAGAACAATATCCCGATTCGCATACAGGCAAGGGCGTGGATGTGAAGCCTACCAACACAGGACTCGGATTTATGGAAGGTCCGGCCATAGGATTCATGAGCGTGTTGATGGCAATCGTTGGGCTTGTCTTGCTCATAGCATGTGCCAACGTCGCGGGGATGGCGCTTGCGCGCGCGGCCTCGCGGCGCAGGGAGATTGCGATCCGCACTGCAATGGGCGCTAGCCGCAGCCGCATCATCCAGCAGCTTTTGACCGAAAGCGTGTTGCTGTTTGTGATAGGTGGAATTGCCGGGCTGCTGCTAGCCTTCTGGTTGACAGACTTGCTGCTTGCCTTTAAGCCGCCCGTGCCTTTCACCATCGAACTCGATCTGGGAATTGACTGGCGCGTGCTCGGCTTTACGCTGATAGTTTCGCTTTTAACGGGAATCGTTTTCGGTTTAGCTCCTGCGCTACAGGCTTCAAGGCCGGACGTGCTTCCAGCCTTAAAAGACGAGACAGGAAGCGTGCGCTTCAGCCGCTCGCGCCTGCGTAGCCTCTTCGTCATAGGGCAGGTCGCCGTTTCTCTAGTCCTTCTGGTCAGCACAGGACTCTTCCTACGTTCGCTTGAGCGAGCGCGCGTGCTCGACCCGGGCTTTAATTCTGAGAACGTAATGAACGTAGGCTTCGATCTTTCGATTCAAGGATATGACGAAGCAAGAGGCGAGCAGTTCTATAAACAGTTGATTGAGCGCGTCAATTCTATGCCCGGCGTCGAGAGCGCTGCCTTCGCGCGCAACGTTCCTCTAAACGGCAGCAACATGGAACTGGGCATCAACATAGAAGGGGTTGAGCCACCCGGAGGTCGCCCCTCATTCCATACAGATTTTAATGTTGTCAGTCCGAAATATTTCTCCACGCTCGGCATTAATCTTTTGCGTGGCCGCGACTTTAACGACACGGACAGGCAAGAGCCTACGCGCGTTGCTGTAGTCAACGAAACGATGGCGCGTCGCTTCTGGCACGGAGAGGATGCTATAGGCAAACGCTTCTTCCTGGGTCAGATTGCGGACGGCACTCCTGTGGAAATCGTGGGCGTAGTTCGTGACGGCAAATACCGCACGATTGGCGAAGACCCGCGACCCTACTTTTACATGTCGTCCGTACAGGATTACCAGCCTCAGATGACGCTTCACGTGCGCACTGCGCAGGGCGGCGCGGCCAGCGTGCTGGCTGGCATACGACAGGAAGTTGCTGCTATGGACAAGAGCGTTCCGCTATTGGACGTGATGCCGCTTGAGCAGGCCACAGGCGTCTCGCTAATCCCGCTCAAGGCTGCGGCCACCATCGCAGGAATTTTTGGTCTGGTCGGACTTCTGCTCGCGGCTGTAGGAATCTTCGGAGTAGTCAGTTTCTCTGTCGCGCAACGCACGCGCGAGATAGGAATTCGCATGGCTCTGGGCGCGCAAGTCTCGGACGTGCTCAAGCTAATCATTAATGAGGGAATGCGCCTGGCTCTTGCCGGAGTCTTTATAGGCTTGCTGGCTTCCGTTGCGGTCACGCGCCTGCTGGCAAGTTTGCTCTATGGCATCAGTGCGACCGATACGGCGACCTTTATCGGCGTAGCTTTATTGCTCAGCATCATCGCGTTTATAGCCAGCTACATTCCCGCGCGACGCGCGACGAGAGTAGATCCAATGGTCGCGCTTAGATACGAATAAGGCAGTGATAAGTGATGAGTGATAAGTGATAAGAAAAGCTGTGAATGGTAAATGGTCAATGGTGAATGGAAGAAGCGGCTCTTATCCATTTACCATTTACCATTCACCATTTACCTTCTTATCACTTATCACTCATCACTTATCACGCTAAAGGGGAATTATAATGAACACGTTCATTCAAGATTTGCGCTATGGCTTGCGTGTGTTGTGGAAAGACCCGGGCTTCACGCTGGTGGCAGTTCTTGCGCTGGCTTTGGGGATAGGCGCGAACACAGCCATTTTCTCGGTCGTCAACTCCGTGCTGCTGCGTGCGCTTCCTTACGAAGACTCGGAACGGCTTGTGATGATCTATGCTGGCAGCAATCCGACACAGCCGGAGGTGAACGGGCCGCTCTCTTACCCGGACTTGCTTGATTACCGTAACCAATCGAAGACGCTCGAATACGTCGCGGGCTATCAGGGTGTTGGGACGGTGATTCAGAGCGAAGGGGACGAGCCGGAGCGCGTGCGTGGCACCGAAGTGATGGCGGACATCTTCCCCATGCTTGGCGCGAAGCCCGCGCTTGGGCGAGTCTTCACCAGAGAAGAAGATGTGGCGGGCGCGCCGCCCGTCATCGTCATCAGCGATGGACTGTGGCGTCGCCGCTTCGGCGCAGACCGCAACATTGTAGGGCGCGAAATCAAGATAGGTCTCTCCGGTCGAAGCGTAACGATTCTGGGAGTTATGCAACCCGGATTTAAGTTTCCTGCGGAAGCGACCGAGGCGATTGACTACTACATCCCTTTCGTCTCGGAGGTCATGCGCTCCGATTCGGAGTCAATGAACAATCGCGACGCCGTCTTCATCTCTACTGTGGGGAAGATAAAAAAGGGCGTGACGATTTCAGAGGCCGCAGCCGAAATTCAGACCATTGCGAGCCGTCTACAGGCGCAGTACCCTGAGACGAACGCCAGACGGCGTGCGCGCGTCATCTCGCTGCACGAAGACCTTGTAGGCAACTTTCGCACGGCGCTCTTCGTCCTTCTTGGCGCGGTCGGCTTCGTGCTTCTTATAGCGTGCGCCAACGTTGCCAACCTTCTGCTCGCTCGCGCAGCGTCGCGCAGCAAAGAGATTGCAATTCGCACTGCAATGGGCGCAACTCGTGGCCGTGTCATGCGACAGCTTCTCACCGAAAGTCTTCTGCTCTCTTTGATGGGTGGCGCATTGGGGCTGCTGCTGGCGATGTGGAGCGTTGACCTGCTCGTCAAGCTCAGTCCTGCAAACGTCCCGCTACTCAGCGAGACTTCGCTGGACGCGCGCGTGCTCCTCTTCACTCTGATTGTTTCGACCGTCACGGGCATCATCTTCGGTCTTGCGCCCGCGCTGCAAACATCTAAGCTGGATTTGGCGGAGTCGCTCAAAGAGGGCGGGCGCAGCGGCAGCGAGGGTGCGCGACGCAACCGCATACGAAGCTTCCTGGTCGTTTCAGAGATTGCGCTATCGCTTGTTCTTCTCATAGGCGCTGGCCTCCTGATGAAAAGTTTCTACAGGCTCTTGAAAACTGATCCCGGTTACTCGCCCGAGCGCGTGCTTGCGCTCACAATCGCACTTAACCAGAAGAAGTTCACGGATGACGACAGCCGCGCGGCCTTCTTTACAGAAGCCGTCTCGCGCATACGTGCGTTGCCCGGCGTAGAGTCGGCGAGCGTGACAAGGCTGCTTCCGCTTGGTGAGTCTGACATTATTAACAGCTTCAACATAGTAGGTCGAGCGCCATTCACGCCCAGCGAATACCATACCGCGCGCAGCTACACCATAGGCTCCGACTACTTCCGCGTCCTTAGTATTCCTCTGCGACGTGGGCGTGTCTTCACTGATACGGACACGAAATCTTCGCCACCTGTGATTATCATCAACGAAGCTTTCGCCCGAAGATTCTTTCCCGATCAAGACGCGGTCGGACAGCGCCTCACGCTGGACGACGATAGCGGTCATCCTCTGCCGCCACGAGAAATCGTAGGCATAGTGGGTGATGTACGCTTCGAGAAGCTTAATGATGATGTGCTGCCGGAGTATTACATTCCTTACACGCAAGCCCCTGCGTCTGTGATGCAGATTGTCGCTCGCTCTTCAGCGCCGGACGCTGCGGCGCTCGCGCCGTCTGTACGCTCGGCCATTAAGAGCGTTGATTCCAACATGCTGATATGGGAAACAAGGACTATGGACGAACTCGTTGGACGTTCGGTCGCGCCGCAACGCTTCAACATGCTGCTATTAGGGCTTTTCGCTCTAGTCGCTTTGGCGCTCGCAAGCGTAGGCATCTACGGCGTGATGGCTTACTCGGTAGCGCAACGCACGCACGAGATAGGAATACGCATGGCTTTGGGCGCTCAAACGAGCGATGTGCTCAGGATGATTCTCAGTCAGGGCATGACGATGGCTCTCGTAGGAGTTGGCCTCGGTCTGGTAGCGGCGATTGCTGCAACGCGCATCATGCGAAGCTTGCTATACGGAATAAGCCCGACCGACACAATGACTTTCGCTGGCGTGACAGTGCTTTTATCTCTGGTCGCGCTGCTGGCCTGTCTTATACCTGCGCGCCGTGCAACGCGCGTTGATCCAATAGTTGCGCTTCGCTACGAGTAGTTTGGATTTCAAATGAGAATCGTTCCTCGCTTTCGCTTTCCGGGACGCCGTCGCTTTAACCGTAACTTGAGATGGTGGCGGCGTCACCTGACGGTTGCGCGCTCGCTCTTTATTCTTGAGCTATTAATCTTATGCGGCCTACTGTTGTTTATATTCGTAGGCAGCCGCGCTAGCCCCCTTGAAAAGCTTCGCGAGCACGCGAGCATCTTAACGCTCATTGCGATGCTTGCTCTTTTTGCCCTTCTACATCTGGTCGTAACCAGACGCATCGTTCGCCTTATTGAGCGGCGGCGTTCGCCTGCTGATTATGACGAGCGCCGCATACTCTTTGACCTTGGGCAGGAAGCTCGCTCGGCTACCAACATCGCAGAGCTTTACAACTCAATCGCCGGGCGAATCAGAGAGGCGCTTGAAGCGGAGAACGTTTTAATCTTTGTTCGCGCGCACTCTACGGGCGATTATGTGTGCCGCGTCTCTGCGCCGCAGGCTGAATTTGATTCGACTCCAGATAGTGAGACGATGAAAGAATCCAGATTGATTCTTTCGCGCGACGCTTTTGTAATTAAACGCCTGCGCCATCTCACCGCTCCGCTAGTCATAGAGCCAGAGGAATTAGAGACGTGGGCGCGCGCTTTTGACTCTGCCCCGCGTGACGCGCGCGAAACCAGAGAGCGCGAGCTTGAAATCCTGACTCGTATAAAATCGAATCTCTTTTTGCCAATCAAGATTAAAGAGCAGTTGGTAGGCGTAGCTTCACTTGGGCCACGACGCGCGCAACATAAGTATTCGTCAAGGGACAAAGTGTTGTTGATGTCCGTGGCTAGCCAATTGGCCTTCGTCATAGAAAATTCGGGATTGGTCGAACGTATGGTGGCGCAGGAAAAGCTGCGGCGTGAACTGATGCTGGCCGCAGAAGTTCAGCAGGGGCTTCTGCCATCTGGCCCACCCGAATCCGCACGCCTTGATCTGGCCGGATTCTGTCAGCCCGCGCGCGGCGTTGGCGGCGATTACTACGACTTCATTCTCCTTGATAACAATCAGGTGGGAATAGCTGTGGCAGATGTTGCGGGCAAAGGAATTTCAGCGGCTCTTGTAATGTCCAATGTGCAGGCCGCGTTGCGCAGTCAAACGATGGCGCGCACGGGAAGCGCACAGGCGACCCTTTCGCTGGCCGAGCTTGTATCCAATATAAATAAGCTGGTATGTCGTTCGACGGGAACGGCCACCTACGTGACATTCTTCTATGCGCAGTTCAACGAGCAGACAGGCCAACTCGCTTACGTTAACGCTGGGCACAACCCGCCTCTTCTTATACGCGCGCATGATGCGAAGTCTAATCATGTGACGGAGCTACACCCGTCGTTTACAGATGCTCAAAGCTGGCCGAAGACTAATTTCGCCGCTGCGTCAAAAAGTAAAAATGGCAAGACCGATTACATGAAGCTGGATACAGGCGGGCCTGTCATAGGCTTTTTCGACCATTGCTCTTATGAACAGGGCATCATTCAACTCGAACCGGGCGATCTTTTATTGGCCTATACGGACGGCGTCACTGAAGCCCTCAACACATTGGACGAAGAGTTTGGCGAGGAGAGATTGAAGGAGACGGTCGCAGCCGTCTCTGATTTACCGGCAGACAAGGTGCGCGACCATATTGTGCATTCGCTCGAACTCTGGTGCACAGGCGCACCGCAGCATGATGATCTGACGCTCATCGTATTGAAAGTGAGATGAATCGAAGAAAGGCAAAAGCAAAGGGAAGGCAAAAGGTAAAAGTGAAAAGGAAAAAGTGTGGACACGCCTTGCAGGCGTGAATTAAAAATTTAAAAATGGCTTCAGCCTTCCTTTTGACTTTTTACTTTTACCTTTTGACTTTCTTTCGAGGTTCGACCTTATGCAAACACTCTGGCAAGACTTACGGTACGGCTTCCGAACGTTGTTGCAGCGGCCAGGTTTTACGGCTGTTGCCGCGCTCACGCTGGCTTTAGGGATAGGCGCGAACACTGCCATCTTCAGTGTGATTAACGGCGTGCTCTTGCGCTCGCTTCCTTTTCAAGACCCGAATCGCATAGTCACGTTGTGGGAGGCAAACAAGAGCAGCCGCCAGATTCACGTCTCGAATCCGAACCTGATGGACTGGCGCGAGCAGAACCATTCGTTTGAATCCTTCTCTGCTTATAGCGGGCGCTGGGGCGGCAAGATGACAATCCTCGGCGGCAATGAACCTGAACGCGCCTATGCCGTAGCAGTCTATCAAGATTTCTTCAAAGTCCTGGGCGTGCAGCCCCTGATGGGTCGCACCTTCTCGCCTGACGAGCACAAGCCGGGCGCGCTTCCTGTGGCTGTAGTCAGCTATGGCTTCTGGCAGCGTCGTCTGGGCGGCGACGCCGATCTCTCTAACAAAAAACTTAGCCTTGAAGGTATTAGCTTCAACGTCATAGGTGTCATGCCTCAGTGGTTTGATTTCCCTTCCGATACAGACCTATGGCTCGCCAAAGAGCAGTTTGGCCCCGACACAAGCGCGCGCTCGGCTCATAATTTTATTGGCATAGCGCGACTAAAACCGGGCATCACTCTTGAGCAGGCGCAGGCAGACATGAACGCTGTTGCGCTCAATCTGGAACAGCAATATCCAGAAGATAACCGTGGACAGGGCGTTGCCGTAATCTCGCTTCAAGACAGCATGGTTGGCTCAATCCGCCCGGCGCTGCTTATTCTCTTTGCGGCAGTCAGTTTAGTTCTTCTCATCGCGTGCGCCAATGTTTCAAATCTCTTGCTCGCGCGCTCTATCAGTCGGCAAAAAGAGATTGCCATTCGCACTGCGCTCGGAGCCAGCCACTGGCGCATTGTGCGTCAATTGTTGACGGAGAGCGCGCTGCTTTCTCTAATAGGCGGCGCGCTCGGATTGCTTCTGGCAGACTGGCTCGTAGGCGTGCTCGTGGCACTCAGCCCCGGAACGATTCCGCGCGTGAGTGAAATCCGCATTGATAACCGCACGTTCCTTTTCACACTCGGTATCTCGCTCGTGACGAGCCTGATATTCGGACTCGTGCCGGCGCTGCGCTTCTCCAAACCCGATCTTCAGGATACGCTCAAACAGGGCGGGCAAACGCCTATGAGCAGTTCCGGTTTTTTACGCAGCGCGCTGGTCATCTCGGAAGTTGCGTTGACGCTTGTGCTCTTGATAGGCGCGGGGCTTCTGACAAAAAGTTTCTGGCGAGTGCTGGAAGTCAATCCGGGCTTCAACCCTGAGCATGTTTTGACCATGCAGATTGCGCTTCCCGAATCGGAATTCCACGAAGATAGTGAAAGAGTCGCTTTCTACAGACAACTCTTCACGCGGATTGAAAACTTATCTGGAGTTGAGTCTGCGGGAATGATTAATAACTTGCCTATGGGCGGCGTTAATATTAACGGACAATTTCAGATCGAAGGTGATGCGGAGTGGCGCGGCTCGGCTGGCTTTCGCATAGTAAGTCCGAACTACTTCCGCGCTATGGGCATCACTCTATTGCGTGGCCGCGCCTTCACAGACGAGGACACTGAAAACTCGCCTGCCGTTGCCGTAATCTCCGAGCGCGTTGCAAACAGTTACTGGCCGGGTGAAGACCCCATAGGGCGACGCATAAGGTCCGGGATGGATGCTACTTCGAGGAACGACACGCTGATTAATAGATGGATGACTGTCGTAGGAGTAGTAGGCGATGTACGCCATTCAGGGTTGGAACAGAATGCTTCCGCAGAGCTTTATGTTCCTTACACACAGCGGCCACGCCGCGCAAGCGATATGTCTGTGGTGATGCGCACGAACGACGTTGACCCGTCGGGCATCGTTGCAGCCGCGCGCAATGAGGTGAGGGCTATAAATAAGAACCTGCCTGTTGAATTCGAGCCTATGCAGCAAGTCTTCTCAAGGTCGGTTGCCAACCGCCGCTACAACATGATTCTTCTTGGCGCGTTCGCCTCGCTTGCTCTCATACTGTCAGTTATGGGCTTGTACGGCGTGATGAGCTATACGGTCACGCAGAGCACGCGAGAGATAGGCATACGCATGGCATTGGGCGCGCAAGCAAGCGACATCTTGAAGATCGTAGTGGGACACGG
Organism: Acidobacteria bacterium 13_1_20CM_3_53_8; assembly: GCA_001920415.1. Taxonomy (GTDB): domain Bacteria; phylum Acidobacteriota; class Blastocatellia; order Pyrinomonadales; family Pyrinomonadaceae; genus 3-1-20CM-3-53-8. Next base: position 83,537 of record MNJR01000027.1, read on the forward strand.
GCTGGCGCTGACTTTAATCGGAGTGGGTTTGGGCATCACTGGCGCTTTCGCTCTGACACGCTTGATGACAGGCTTGCTTTATCAGGTTCAGGCCACAGACCCTGTGACTTTTGTTTTCGTATCCGTCATGCTGGTCGTTGTGGCTATGCTAGCCTGTTATATACCGGCGCGTCGTGCGACAAAAGTAGACCCTATGGTCGCGCTCCGTTACGAGTGAACGTTTAAGTTCATGATTAAGAGCGCAATTTGAAAACATCTTAGCGAGCTTAAGCATTTCCCTTTGCGCCTTTGCGAGAAATAGCAATTCTATTAACACTTAAGATTCATGTGAATTGCTGTTTCACGCAAAGGCGCAAAGATAAGAGATAAGCTCGCAAAGCGGGTTGAGCTGCTTCTATTAGGTTTTGAAGCGGATTACTATAAAGTTCAGGATAGCATCATCATAAAAATCTCATTCAATCAATGAAGAACCCTTCAAACAGACACAGAGTTTTAATCGCGGACGATCAACAGGACGTTTTGGAAGCGCTGCGCCTGTTGTTGAAGAACGAAAACTATCGAATAACGACTGCCGCCTCGCCTGCCGAAGTTCTGCCCGCAATTGAAGCGGACGATTTCGATCTGGTGCTGATGGACTTGAACTACGCGCGCGATACCACTTCAGGCCAAGAAGGTCTTGATCTGCTCTCGCGCATACGAGCGGCGGATAGCGCGCTTCCCGTCGTCGTGATGACTGCTTGGGGGAGCGTGGAATTGGCCGTCGAAGCCATGCGGCGCGGCGCGCGCGACTTTATACAGAAGCCCTGGGACAACGCGCGCCTTCTAACCATCTTGCGCACGCAGATTGAACTGGGACAGGCGATTCGCAAAGGGCAGATGCTTGAGGCGGAGAACCAGTTGCTGCGCGAAAACGGCGAGTCGCGCCCGACTCTCATAGCCGAGTCGCGCGTCATGCAGCCCGTGCTCGAACTCATAGAGCATGTTGGCCCTTCGGACGCGAACGTGCTAGTGACGGGCGAGCACGGCACTGGCAAAGAGGTCGTGGCGAAAACTCTTCACGCTATCTCTGAGCGTGCGTCGAAATCGCTCGTAACGGTTGATGCCGGAAGTCTTTCGGAAGGTGTTTTCGAGAGCGAGCTTTTCGGCCACGTCAAGGGCGCGTTCACAGACGCACGCTCAGACCGCGTCGGACGATTTGAATTGGCGGATGGCGGCACGCTCTTTCTTGACGAGATAGCGAACGTGCCCATGAACAAGCAGACCAAGTTGCTGCGCGTGTTGGAGACAAGCGAGTTTGAGCGCGTAGGCTCTTCGAAAACGCGCAACGTTGACGTGCGCGTAATCTCGGCCACGAACGCTGACATACGCGAAGAGGTCAAGGCCGGGCGCTTTCGTGAAGATTTGTTGTTCAGGCTGAACACCGTTGAGATTCACCTGCCGCCTTTGCGCGAACGCACGGAAGACATTCCGCTCCTTGCACAACATTTTTTGAAGCAACACGCCGCGCGATACCGCAAACATCTTGAAGGTTTCGACGAAGCCGCGCACAAATCGCTTCTTGAATATTCATGGCCGGGCAACGTGCGCGAGCTTGAGCATGCAGTAGAGCGATCTGTGTTGATGGCGCAGTCGAGTTTAATCACTGCGCGCGACGTTGGGCTTCAGCGCTCTCAGCGCGATGCCTCACGCCGACTGGAAGATATGAGTTTAGAAGAGGTCGAATCCTTCCTCATACAGAAAGCGCTGGAACGCTATGGCGGCAACGTGGGTCAGACCGCGCAGGCTCTGGGCTTAAGCCGCAGCGCCCTTTACAGACGACTTCAGCGTTACGGGATATGATCTATGGATAAGTATCATATCGTTATAGGTTTGGCGCTATTTATTGGCGGGTTGGTCGGAGCCATTTTTAATGCTCCGTTGGCTAGAATAAGCGGCGCAATCGGTAGAGGGACGGGCGGGGCGTTCTCAGGCGAGGAATACTACAATTTTCGTAGGATAATGAATATCGTCGGCGGTGTGCTGTGTGCCGTTGGTGGTTTACTCCTAATGCTTGGTGTAATTCATATCAAGTGACTATAGAAGCAGAGCATTCTTTGAACGCAAATCTAGTATTACATTTTCGATTTTTGGGTTTAAGATTGGGCGGGTGATTCTAGGTGAAGAGTTCTGCAAAAGCTGGCCCCAAATCCAAGCCCAAAGATCGAAAGTTGAATCACGAACAGCGCGTCCTTGTGATGGCGCTGCTCGCAGGATTGCCCGGCTTTCTGATCACGCTCGCGCTCCTCTTCTATAACGACTATTCAACGAAAGTTCGTCTCACCTTAATTCTCTTCATAGGTGTCGCCTGGTTGGGCTATGCTTTCGCACTGCGCGAGCGCGTCGTGCGTCCTCTGCAAACTCTCTCCAACTTGCTGTCGGCTCTGCGCGAGGGCGACTATTCCATTCGCGCGCGTGGCGCTCATCATGACGACGCGCTGGGCGATGTGATGGTTGAGGTGAATGCGCTAGGCGAAACTTTGCGCGAGCAGCGTTTGGGCGCGCTGGAAGCTACTGCGCTTTTGCGCACTGTGATGGCGAAGATTGATGTGGCCGTCTTCGCATTCGACACGGACGAGCGGCTCAGATTAATCAACCGCGCGGGCGAAAGACTTTTGGCAGAGCCAGCCGAGCGGCTTCTTGGAAGAAACGCGTCAGAGCTTGGTCTTTCTGAAACTTTGCGGGGCGAACCTATCCGTACGCTTCAGATAACTACGGACGAAGGGACGGAGCGATGGGGCGTTAGTCGCACGACTTTCCGCGAGCGTGGCTTGCCGCATCAACTGCTTGTGCTTTCAAATCTGAGTCGCGCGTTACGCGAAGAGGAGCGGCAGGCTTGGCGTCGCTTGGTGCGCGTGCTCGGTCACGAATTGAACAATTCGCTCGCGCCGATTAAATCAATCGCGGGAAGCCTTGAGACTCTAATCGGGCGCGAGCCGCGTCCGGCGGATTGGGATGAAGACATGCGGCGCGGGCTTTCAATAATCGCGTCGCGCGCAGAATCGCTCACACGGTTCATGGAAGCATATTCGCGGCTGGCTAGACTGCCGCAACCTGCTTTCGAGTCTCTGAGCGTGGGCGACTGGGTTAAGCGCGTCGTTGATCTGGAGACAAGGCTGAAGGTTAAAGTGATGCACGGCTCTGATGTAATGATTCAAGCTGATAGCGCGCAACTGGATCAACTCCTCATAAATCTGCTGCGCAACGCCGTTGACGCTTCACTTGAGACGGGCGGCGGCGTGCGAGTTTACTGGACTAGAAACGGCGCGTATCTGGATGTGATTGTGGAGGACGAAGGGCCTGGATTGTCGAACACGGCCAATCTGTTCGTGCCCTTCTTTACGACAAAGCCTGCGGGCACGGGCATAGGTCTGGTCTTAAGTCGTCAGATAGCAGAGGCGCACGGCGGCTCGCTCTCTCTTGAAAATCGTTCGGCGGGCACAGGCTGCCAGGCTCGGCTGCGCCTTCCACTATAAAGGATTTTTGTTGCTCTTAATTTGACTAATCAATGATGGCTTATACTTACCCAATGACGACTCATTCTCTGCATCAACGGCAGGATTTCTCAGCTAAGAGAGAGTTGTCCACGCGCATCACACGAAGCGACACGGAAGAAAGCTCAAGCAGTTTCGTGCTGCTTCGTGTGATGCGCGTGGACAGCTTTTCTGTCAAGAGTAGATTAACTCTGCGTACCTGCACCGCGCGCTTTTACTAAAAGAGCCATGATTAGTAAGATTATCCTCCCCCACCCCGACATATCTCAAAACTTGAGTAGGAGGGTGGAAGATGATCTGTCCAAATTGTCATTCCGTTTTGAAAGAAGGCGCAACCTTTTGTCCTAACTGCGGCGCGCCTGTTTCGCAAGCTTCAATGTCTAATGCCGGGTCGCAAAATTAAGAGCGATTCACGCAAGCCGAAGGATTAGGAGTAGCAGGACGTTATGATAAAAGCATTTGCCACCATACTTGTTATCTTACTTTATGCGGTCTTTCAATCGGCTGTTCCTGTTGCGAGCGAGCCGCGTCATCACCTGAAATTCGAGAACCAGTACGTGCGCGTTTTCGATGTACTAGTCCCGCCGGGCGACGCCACGCTTTTTCACACACATTCTAACGATTACGTGTTCGTCACCATCAGCGGCGCTAATCTCAAAGCGCAGGTGATGGGCGCGCAGCCCGTTGATCTGAATCTGACAAGCGGTGAAGTCAGATTCACAAAAGCCCCGCTAACGCACCGAGTCACTAATGTAGGCTCTACCCCTTTTCGCAACATCACGGTTGAGATACTTTCCAGCCCAAGTTCAACGTCGAGCGCAGCGTCGCTCGAAAATGTGCCGGGTCACACGCTGGTTCTTGATAACGAGCGCGTGCGTGTTCACCGTCTGGTGCTGGAACCCGGACAGTCAACTGGTGTTCACACGCACGAATTGTCCGGCCTTGGCGTAGCAGTTTCCACAGGCGAGATAGAGATTGAATCCCCCGGGCAGCAGCGGCAGACCGTTAAGCTTCAGCCCGGCGATTTTCGCTGGCACACAGGCGCGACCACACATTCAATCAAAAACGTAGGCTCCACACGCTTCGAGGCAGTCAACATCGAGTGGAAGTAGATGAAGAGCAAGGATGAAGGCTGAAAGATGAAGGATTAAAGGCGAGCTATTTAAGAAGAATAGCCAGTGTTATGCAGCAGTCGGTGTTGTGAGTGCTGCAACAGAAGTCTGCGACAGCAGACGGCGAGAGTGTAGCCCCTGACGAAGCGAAAGCTGAGTCTGGGGGTCAGCAATCGAATACACCAACAAAGTCTGCGCAAGCAGACGGCAGAGAAGAGACCGACAAATATTTGTAGAGCTAGTAAATATCTGTCGTCTGCTTGCGCAGACTCCTATTATTTTCTCATCCTGTACCCCAGACTACGCCTTCGGCTTCGTCAGGGGCTACACTCTCGCCGTCTGCTGTCGCAGACTCTTTGGGTCTATTGCTTATATATCATTCTGCGTAGAATGAGTTACTTGTTCCAAATCCACCTGAGCCAGAAGAGGAAAGTGATCTGAGGCTGAGGCAGCCACGCTCAATCCTTTTACGACCTCGCATGATGACAATGCACTGGCGAATCGTTGAGGAGTGAAGATGTAGTCAAGGCGTAAATGCGGGTCCCATGTTGGAAACGTGTAGCCCTTATCTTCCGTGTGAAGCATGCGGTAGCCGTCAACGTAATTTGCATTGAGCATCACTCGAATAGTATCTCGCTGAATGTCGCGCCCGCTCAGCCAGACCATCGCACGAATCCAGCGCGGCATGCGTCTTACGTCCAGAAGCTCTCCCGGCGCAAGCGTGTTGAAATCTCCAACTAGAAGATGAAAGCCTTGCTGGTGCCGCTCAATCTCTTTGAGCAGCACGCTGATTTCAATCGCTCGCCGCCGCTCGCTCCACTTCGAGAAGCGCGCTTTCAGGTGAAGACCGAAGATGCGTGCGCCGCTCCCATCCAGCACTATCTCCATGAATGGATGGCGGGCGTCTCCGGGATTGTGCCATTCGTGATGAGCGATGGGCACGCGGCTGATATATGCTATGGAGTGCGAGCGGCGTGCTGCCCACAGCGGCAAGCCTGTGGCTTTAGATAATCTCTCTATGACGAGCGGGTCTGTGGCCTCTTGGAAAACAACCATGTCAGGGTCAGCCGAGCGTATGACTTCGGCCAGAAGTGCTTCGCGCCCGCGCCCGCCGAACCGTATGTTGTAGCTTAACAGTCTCAGTATCACGCGCCTTCTTTCGCTTCTATGACCATGAAGTAGGGCTGGTCTAACAAGACATCGCGCACGAACAATATGAAGTTGGACGTGGCCTGAAAGCTGACCGGCCTTCCAACCATCTGCTGCAAGGACTGGCGCAAGCGTTCAATGCCGGGCGCTATCTGGTTGTCTTCGTCCCACAGAGGTTTCGTGTGAAGCCCTGGAATGTAGAACGCATCTTCATTCCAGTGCTGCATCACCTTTCTGCCGACGAGCGTCACGTCTATGTCGCTCGTGCCAGGCCCGTCCGCGTCGAAAGGCGCGCCGTCCTCCCAACGCTCTGCCGTGAGAGCGCTACCGCGCACGGCGACTCCAGTCCCTTCCGGCAATTCGTCGCGCAAGCTAGCGCAGAACTGCTCGAAAAGCTTTTGATCTCCCCCGAACCCCAGACGAATTATCCGCGCTCGAATCTCGTCCTGAGTCATCTCTTTCACATCTTTATCCATAAGCATTACAAGTTCCGCACGCCGCTTCTCAAATCCCGACCCCGCGCAGTGAAAATGATATTCACCACGCGGGCGGAGTTCTTCACAAAATAGTTGCTTTAGAGTTCTCTATTAAGTGCTTGCTATCTATTTCAGAATGGGAAGTAATTAAAACTCCTTTGCGAGCTTTGCTCTTTTCTTTGCGCCTTTGCGAGAAACAGCAATTCTCTTAACACTCAAGGCTCATGTGAATTGCAGTTTCACGCAAAGGCGCAAAGGGAAATGCTTAAGCTCGCAAAGAGGTTTTGAATTATGAGTTGGCTGTGAAAGGTGATGAAGCCCCAGCGTGCTCACTTTGATGCTGGCGAACGAGAGCTTGTCTCGGCTACAATCGCAGGCGCTAGCATCGCAATTAAATCTTCCGCAAGACTGCGCATTTGGATGAGGGAACTATGAAGCATCTCGTCAAACCGTTTTCGTGTCTCGCGCTCGGCCTCTGTTTGATTCTCTCTTTGCACGCGCAACAGCGCGCTACTACGCGAAGAGAGAGGACGACAAGCGCCGCGCCCATAACAGTAGCCGTTGATGCGACCGCCGCGCCGCGCGGACTCTTTCACGCGCATCTGGTTATCCCCGTTACAAGAGGGGCGCTCACGCTCTATTATCCGAAATGGATTCCGGGCGAGCATGGGCCAACCGGTCCAATAATGCAGTTAGCGGGACTGAAGTTTTCAGTTTCGGGGCGAACGATTCCGTGGCAGCGCGACGCGGTTGATATGTACGCGCTCCATTGCATGATACCTGCGGGCGTGCGCTCGCTCGATGTCTCGCTAGATTATTTATCTCCGGTCACGGCGTTCGCAGGCAATGGCTACGGCTTCACGCCTAACGCCACGCAGCATCTGGCCGCAGTGCTCTGGAATCAGCTTCTGCTCTATCCGCAGGGACACGGTTCAGACGCGCTTACTTATCAAGCAAGCGTGCGACTGCCGCGCGGGTGGATGTACGGAACTGCGTTGCCCGTTGCTAGAGAGAGTGCGGAAGAGATTGACTTCGAGCCTGTAAAGCTTACCACTCTGATTGATTCGCCGCTCATTGCGGGCGAGAATTTTCGAGGCATTCTGCTCTACGGAGACCCGAACTCAACCGTGCATCTTGATATTGTCGCAGATAACGCAGCCGATCTTGCGATAAGCGAAGAGCTTGTTGATCGTTACAAGAAGTTGGTTGTGGAAGCAAACGCGCTATTCGGCGCGCACCATTATCGTCATTACCATTTTCTCTTGAGCTTGAGCAACGCGATGGTTATCAACGGGCTTGAGCATCACGAATCAAGCGATAACCGCGCACCCGAAACTATGCTGACGAACAGCGCGGCGTTTCTAAGATTTTCCACGCTGCTGCCGCATGAGTTCACACACTCTTGGAACGGAAAATATCGCCGTCCCGCAGGATTAGCCACGCCGGATTACCAGCAACCTATGAGAGGCGAGCTATTATGGGTTTATGAAGGTCTGACACAATATCTTGGCAATGCTCTATTGACTTCCCGCAGCCGCTTGCGCTCCTTTGAAGATTCGCTCGATTACATAGCTTACGTCGCGGCGAATCTTGACACTCATCGCGGGCGCGAGTGGCGTCCGCTCGCTGATACTGCAACGGGTGCGCAGATTCTCTATGGCGCTCCAGACGATTGGTCTTCGTGGCGACGCGGCGCAGAGTATTACGATGAAGGATTACTAATCTGGCTCGAAGCGGACACTATCATCAGACAACAGAGCAATGGGAGTCGTTCGCTGGACGATTTCTGTAGAGCCTTTCACGGCGGACAGAGCGGCGCGCCAAAAGTTTTACCGTACACTTTTGATGATGTAGTCGCGGCGCTCAATCGTGCTGCGCCTTATGACTGGCGCGGATTCTTCACCAGCCGAATCAATAACGTCAACCCGCATCCTCCGCTCGGCGGAATTGAGCGAAGCGGATGGAAGCTTGTCTATACGGATGTTCCGAACGCATATGTCCGAGTACGCGAGCTAACCACCAAGACTCTGAATCTGAGTTTCTCAATCGGCCTATGGCTGAAGGAGGACGGGACTGTGACGGACATCGTTCACGGTTCGATAGCAGATCAGATTGAAATGGCTCCCGGCGTGAAAGTGGTTTCTGTTAACGGACAAGCCTGGTCGCCTGAAGCTATGCGCAACGCTGTGCGAGCTACGAAAAATTCTTCCGCGCCGCTTCAGTTGGTTGTGGAGACTGGAGGGCAGCAGGTGGCTTTTCGTTTGAACTATCACGATGGCGAAAGATACCCACATCTAGTGCGCGACGAGACGCGCACAGACCTGCTCGCACAGATTTTGAAACCGCTGACGTAATACTGAAGTCTGCGTATAACTAAGCCGCGCTAGTGGCTGGATGAATTTAGCCCGGCTTTTCAAAGCCGGGAATACTGATGATTGTGGCCGATTCTCACCCGGCTTTGAAAAGCCGGGCTAAATTCATCCAGCCACTAGCGCGGCTTAGTTATGTACACGCTTCACGTAATATTTGGTGTGAACTTGCACAGAGGGTGAAAATTGATGAAAAAGATTCTCAGTCCGTCTTTGATTCTGTTGCTTCTTCTGCTTCCGTTCGTTAAAGCTCAAACGCAAAGTGCGGAGCACAGGCGTGGCATCACGCCGGAGGATTACTACTCGTTTGAATTCTTGAATGATCCTCACATTTCGCCCGACGGCAAACTCATCGCTTACGTCGTCACGGCCATTGACCAGAGACAGAACCGCCGCCAGTCGAATATCTGGGTTGCAGCAACAGACGGAAGCCAGCCGCCGCGCGCATTCACCACGAGCGCGCAGTCTTCAAACTCTCCGCGTTGGAGTCCTGACGGACAATATTTAGCGTTTCTTTCATCAAGACCCGCAGGGACTGAAACAAACGCAAACGCGCCGGGCGCTTCAACGATGCAGACTCCTTCCGCGACTCCCACGCCTGCCAGCAGTCCGACCGCGCCCGCTTCTCCGGGCATCACCAGCGCTCAGGCGACTGCGGCTGCTGAAACTCCACGATCTCAAATCTATCTTCTTCCTATGCAGGGAGGCGAGGCGCGTCGCGTGACCAATCTCAAGAACGGAGTGAACTCGTTTCAATGGTCGCCAGACGGCACGCGCTTCGTAGTAGTCAGCCGCATTGGGGCAAGCGACGCGCAGCAATCACGCAGCGACGTTCGCCACTACTTTCATCTTTCATACAAATTCAACGACACGGGCTGGTTCGATGATCATCGCGGCCATCTCTGGGTAGTTGATGCGCGCAACGGAGCGGCGAAGCAGATAACTTCCGGCGAAGAGTGGAATGACTCAGACCCGCAGTGGTCGCCCGACGGGACAAAAATAGCTTTCGTATCGGATCGCACAGGGCACGCTTTCGACGAGAGCCGCAACACGGACGTTTGGGTTATAAGCGCCGAAGGCGGAAGGCTCACTAAAATTTCCGATCACGACGAATCGGACGAAAGCCCTCGATGGTCGCCCGATGGAAAGCAGATTGCTTTCACGGGTCAAATTCACGAACGAGACCATCCGAAAATCTGGCTCGCGCCGAGCACGGGCAACGCACATTCCGTATTGGCCGCTCAAGACCTTGATCTGATTCCATCAAATCTTACTTGGGCAGAACAGGGACGAGCACTCTATTTCGAGACGGGCGTCAGAGGCGAGTACCACATCTTTCGCGTTGACGTTGCTACAAAATCGCTCAAGCAGGTGACGCATGGGCCAAGAGCAGTGCGCAACTTTGACATCAACGACCGCACGGGGCGCATGGTCTACATGGTCAACGATTTTTCTCATCTGGATGATCTCTACGCGGCGAACATGGACGGCGCGGGCGAGCGAGCAATAACGCACCTCAATCAAAGACTCTGGAGACAGTTGGAGCTTCAAGACGTTGAGCGATTCACTTACAAGGGCGCGGACGGCTGGGACGTTGACGGCTTTATCGCAAAGCCCTTGGGATGGAAGCCCGGCAAAAAGTATCCGACTATCTTGAGCATACATGGCGGCCCGGCGGGGCAATATGGCGTTGACTGGTTTCATGAGTTTCAGGTTTATGCTGCGCGCGGCTGGGCTGTTCTATACACGAATCCGCGCGGCTCTACAGGCTACGGCCAGCGATTCGAGCGCGGCATAGAAAACGAATGGGGACACAACGATTACACTGACATCATGAACGGCGTCGAAGCCGCGCTCGCAAAATACCCCTGGATTGATCGCGACCGTCTGGGCGTGACGGGCGGCTCTTACGGTGGGTTTATGACGAACTGGATAGTAGGCCACACCAACATGTTCAAAGCCGCAGTCACCTTGCGCAGTCTCTCCAACTTCATCAGCGACGAAGGCACGCGCGACGGCGCATACGGCCACCGTGCAGATTTCGGCGGCGACCTTTTTGAAAGATTCGACCTCTTCTGGGATCGCTCGCCACTGAAGTACGTCAAAAACGTGCGCACGCCTATCTTGATTCTTCACTCAGACAACGACTATCGCGTGCCGCTCGAACAGGCAGAGCAGTGGTTCCGAGCGCTACAGCATTACGGCGTACAATCCGAGTTGGTCATCTTCCCGCGCGAGAACCACAATCTAACGCGCACGGGCGAGCCAAAGCATCTGGTCGAAAGTTTGAACTGGCAAATCTACTGGTTCGACCGTTTTCTGAACGGAAACTCTTCGGCTGTCCCGCCAGACCGTTGAGATGTAGGTCACTCGAAGAAATTACTGACAGCAGCTTATGAACCGAGAATCGAAGCGCAAACTGCTTATTGATTTGCTGAGACGTAAAGCCTCAGAGATGCAAGGGGAGTTGAGTGCTTTGAAGAAAGGCAGCAAAGATTTAAAGCGTCCAGATTTCATCTGGCATTTTCTCTTGCAGAGTTTTGCGACAATGGGCAACGCCAGAGGTTGGAAAGGCTTGATTGAAGACCAAAGAAATTACGTTCGCGTTTCTTTCGAGTCTCTATCAGAATTAAATTCTGAAAAGCGCGTCAAGGTGATTGAAAGCGTCTTACGTGATGCTAAGGTCAGAATGCCTCGACAAAAAGCTCAATGGTTAAGCCTAAACTGTGATCTGATAATTGAAATGGGTGGTTTAGAGCAGGCTAGGTATAAAGCGCTAGCCTGTGTTGGAACTGAAGCCAAAATAGGTTTCATGAAGCACTTCTATGGGATTGGAGATAAGTACGCCAGAAATATTTGGATGGATGTCTATCATCCAGATTTTCGTAATTCGATAGCAGTAGATGAGCGTATCAAAAAAATCACTATGGCATTGGGCTACACATTTACAAATTACATAGCTCATGAGCAATTTTATCTTGAGATAGCACGAGAAGCTAATCTTCAAGGTTGGGAGGTAGACCGCCTCCTATACAATTACAAGGACTGGTTTCTATCAAAGTTGAATCGAACCTGTGATAAATTGTCCACGTGAGCAAGCATGACAAGTTGCTGCTGCAAATCTTGCAAGGGCGGTCTGATACCAATATTCCCTTTGAGGATTTGCGCCGTTTGTTGCTCCACTTGGGTTTTGAGGAGCGCATCAGAGGTAGCCACCATATATTCAGAAAAAGCGGGATTGAGGAGAAGATCAATTTGCAGCGCGATGATGGGAAGGCCAAAGTTTATCAAGTCCGCCAAGTCAGAAATATTCTGCTAAAGTATAAGCTGGGAGGCGAGCAGTAATGCATAAGTACGAGATCATCATATATTGGAGTAGAGAGGATCAAGTGTTCGTCGCTGAAGTGCCTGAACTGCCCGGTTGTATGGCGCACGGAAACACACAGCAGGAAGCTTTGGCACATGCTAATGAAGCCATTCAACTCTGGATAGATACGGCGCAAGAATTCGGTGATCCGATTCCAGAACCTAAGGGAGAACGCCTGATATTTGCGTAGGTACTTCTAGCAGCGTCTAGCCAGTTCTCACAGCCGAACGCGCCCCTGCGGCTTCAGTATACGGGTGTTTTACTGTTGGGTGCGCGACTGCTCATCTCTCCTCATGTCAATGTAAACACCATCATATCTCCCATCTCTTCCGTGCAAAATCATTTGCAACTGGCGTCTTTCAAGTTTGAATCCAGGAATCCCGCACAAGTCTTTAGGAGGTTAAGAATCAATGAAAAGCTGGAGTAAACGTATAGCGCTGGTTGCGCTGCTGCTTGCGACGAGCATCTCTGTTCTGGCGGATGTTCCCAACCCGAATGGACATAAATCTTCAAGAAGTTCTGGCATCAAGACCTTTATGCACCTATCGCCGGACGTACATGCTACAGAAGCCAAGCTTATTATCCCGCGTAGCCTGCTCAGGCAAATGAGCGCGCAAACCGAAGGCAGTGACTCACAGAGCGCTGCTGCGATGCAACGCATCTTCAACATAAGTGGCGCGCAGACAATCATGGCCGGAATCTTTCTTTCGTTAGCGTTAGCGTTCGGAGGCATGTGGCTTGTACGCTCTCGCGCAGCGTCCGGCAAACCTGCTCGCGCGGCGTTGGGCATTGCGCTGCTGGTGCTCTGCGGAGCTTGCGCCGGTATCGCCTATGCGAATGCAGGCCCGCCGCCCGTTGCTCGTTCGCTGACTTCAAAGATTCTGATTCAGGAGGCACAGCCGTATGGCGCAGGCGGCGAGGTAAAAGTTGAAGTGAGCGATGACACCAACACTATCACGCTGGTGCTGCCCATACAGCATTAGTACGAAAGGAAGAGAGGTCGGAGGTCAGATGTTAGATGTCAGTGATTGACGATGAAATCTTAATCTGAAATCTCAAATTTGAGATTTGAAATGTTTTTACTGACCTCTAACCTCTGACCTCCGTCAGATGCAGAACATAGCAAGCAACATCACGCTCGCTCACGATAGACGCACAAAATGGTTCGCGCCGCGCTTTGCCGTCTCATTCTTAATCTTCTGCCTGATTGCCGCGCTGCTTATAGCTTGGAGGCCGATACAGCTTTCAATCGCCACAGTATTCCTCTTCGCAGGCCCGCACAACTGGATTGAGTTTCGATACTTTTTAGGAAAAATGCCCGCGCGGTGGGGAAGATCAAAGCTCTTCTACGCGGTGGGCTTGGGAGGCGTCAGTGTTTTGACTGCGGGTTACGTCGCGCTCTTTAGTTTGGGCCAATCCTGGTACTTGAATGAGACGGCTTGGACTGTGAGCATAGCGCTGTGGAACACTGTGATGCTGCTGTGGCTCGCGTCCTTAGTTCATCTGCGAGCAAAACAGATGAAGAGGCGCGATTGGTCATGGGCTTTCGCCGCAGGCTTCGCGCTGTGTGCTGTAGCATGGACAGCGCCTTTGCTGTTCAGTCTTGCGCTTGTCTATCTGCACCCGCTCGTTGCGCTATGGTTTCTAGAGCGCGAGATAAAGCGCAAGCGCCCCCGATGGCTAAGGACTTATCACCTATGCCTTGCTATGTTGCCGCTCCTGCTTCTGTTCATGTGGTCGCAGTTGGCCGGAGCGCAGAATTTATCTGGCGATGACGCTCTATCATGGCGCATCACGCAGCACGCGGGTGCAGGAATTCTGATGGGCGTCTCAAGCCGATTGCTCGTAGCAACTCACGTCTTTCTGGAAACGATTCATTACGGCGTGTGGCTCGTGCTGATTCCTATGATTGGCATGGGCGGCTCTCTCTGGCGAACAGAAAAGATTCCGCTTGCGACTCATCGAAACGGCTGGTCGCGCGCGGTGCGGGCTGCTCTATTCTTAAGCCTCTTCGTTGTGCTTGCTTTGTGGGTTGGCTTCATCAGGGATTACACCATAACGCGCGACATATATTTCACCTTCGCAATGGCGCATGTTCTGGCCGAAGCCCCGTTTCTTATTCGTCTTTTGTAGAGTTAGATGAAATGTTGGCGGCGCTGGCTCTCTATCTTATCAGCTTCAACGCTTTGGGCTTTGATCTAGCGGCAGAGCCTACGCTTACGACATCGCGTCCGAGCGATCTATGGCTCTTTCTTCCTCTGGGCTATCTTCTAAGCGTGGCGATTGAAACTCCAGTCCTTATCATTGGTCTATCGAAAACTTTTAGTTTCAAACAGCGCCTCTTCGCAGGTCTATGGCTCACGGCCTGCACCTACCCCGTTGTAGTGCTGGTCTTGCCAATACTTTTCGCCTACAGCATGCGCAGTATCTATTTATTAGTTGCTGAAACGTTCGCGCCCGCAGCCGAGTGCGCTCTGTTCTGGCTGGCTTTTCACAAGAAGATGGAATCGAGTTTGAAAACTATTTTGCGCAACTTCGCTGTTATCACTCTTGCCAATCTGCTTTCGTTCGGCGCAGGCGAGATATTGAATGCCACTCGATGGTTCGGACTATTCTGAATGAAAGTATAGAATTAGTATCGCCCGCGACAAGCTAAGGCAAAAGTAAAAAGGTAAAAGTCAAAAGGAAGGCTGAAACCACTTTCAATTTATAATTCACGCCGCAGGCGTGCCTTCACTTTTACCTTTTGCCTTTTTACTTTTGCCTTCTTCTAGATGAGATGACAGAGCATGTGGCTTCAAACGCACAGCCGAAATTAGCGCGCAGGCTCGGACTGTTCGACGCGACGATGATAGTGATGGGCGGGATAATTGGCTCAGGCATCTTCATCAATCCTTACGTCGTCGCGCGACAGGTTCACACGCCGTTTCTCATACTGGGCGCGTGGCTCATGGGCGGACTCATTGCGCTCGCGGGCGCGTTCATCTACGCCGAACTCGCAGACCGCTATCCAGACGTTGGCGGACAATATGCTTACCTGCGCGAGGCTTATCATCCTTCGGTCGCTTTTCTTTACGGCTGGGCGCTGCTGCTGGTGACGCAGACGGGCGGGATGGCCGCCGTGGCCGTAACCTTCGCGCGCTATTTTCTGGAGATAACGCGCTCATCATTAGACGATAAAGTTGTTGCAGCGCTTGCGCTTCTATTGCTGACAATCATCAATTGCTTTGGAGTTCGCGCGGGAAGCAGCGTGCAGAACGGTCTGATGGTGCTGAAGATTCTGGCGATTGCCGCGCTCGTAGTTTGCGGACTCTTCTTTGTGAGCGCGCCGCATGGAACATTTGGGCCAACTCTTGATCGTCCCGTTTCGTTCGGCCTTCTGACGGCGATGGGCGCGGCTATGACGCCCGTTATGTTCGCATATGGCGGGTGGCAGACAGCAAGCTTTGTCGCGGGCGAGATGCGCGATCCTCGGCGCGATCTTGCGCGCGGTCTAATCATAGGCGTCATAGGCGTTGTGCTGATTTACATGGCTGTGAATTTCGTCTGCCTTTATGTTCTGGGCGAGGACGGGCTGGCACAGACCACAACGCCTGCGTCGGCTGTGATGCGTCTGGCTCTGGGCGAGCGCGGCGCGGCCTTGATAGCCGTAGGTATAACGATTTCAACTCTTGGATTTTTAAGCCAGGGAATGCTGACAGCGCCGCGAGTCTATTTCGCAATGGCCGAGGATGGTCTATTTTTCAAGAGCGTCGCATGGCTGAGCAAGCGTACGCGCGTGCCTGTTCTTGCGATTGCGATTCAAGGAGCGTTCGCCATAGTGATTGCGGTATGGGGCAAGTACGAACAGATACTCAATTACGTGGTCTCTGTGGATTTCATCTGGTTCGGATTGACCGCCGCCTCGCTCTTCGTCTTTCGTCGTAGAGCAGTTGAAGCGCGCAAAGTTGAAAGAGAGATGAACAGTCAAGCGAGCGTGTTGATGACAACGAAAGAATCAACCGTTGATTCAACTACGAATTCAACCGTCGTACGCTTTCGCGTGCCCGGACATCCCTGGACGACTGCTCTGTTCACGGCAGCGTGCGCGTTGATTGTTCTCAGCACTGTCTATAAATATCCTGCCAACAGTAGCATTGGTCTATTAATTGTCATCGCAGGGATTCCCGTATACTTTTTCTGGCGATGGTGGAGGCGCAAATGATGGAAGCGGCGCGGCGCGTGATGAGTTCGGAGTATATGCTGTGGGCCAGAACAGGCTCGCAGGCGCGATTCAATCTGGCGTCGAGCGGCCTTGAGAATTACGAGCTTGCCGAACTGCCCGTGAAGATTGAAGAGCTTGAATTAAGCAGGCCGAGTTTTTACAGTTACGAGCCACTACAGAAAGCGCTTGCAGCCAAATGTGGCGTGCAGCCCCGATGCGTCGTCGCGGCTACGGGCACGTCAATGGCTAATCATCTGGCTATGGCCGCATTGATAGAACCGGGCGACGAGGTGCTGATAGAGCATCCGACTTATGAACTGCTCATCAGTGTGGCGCAATACCTGGGCGCGAAGGTCAAGAGATTCGCAAGAAAATTTGAAGAGGGTTTTCGTCTTGATGCTGACGAGGTCGCGCGCTGTGTGAGCGAGCGAACACGGCTTATAGTTCTCACAAACCTTCACAATCCTACGAGCGCGTTTACGAGCGACGAAACGCTCTTGCGATTAAGAGAGATTGCGCGCGAGACGGGCGCGCGTCTCCTCGTTGACGAAGTCTATCTGGATGCGCTCTTTGAAAACCAGCCGCGCTCGGCTTTTCATCTTGGAGAAGAGTTCGTTACTACTAGCAGTCTGACGAAAGTTTACGGGCTAGGTGGTCTGCGTTGCGGTTGGGTGTTGGCCGACCCGGAGCTTGCAGAAAGATTGTGGCGTCTGAACGATCTGTTCGGAGTGAACCCGGCGCACGCGGCTGAGCGTTTGAGTTTGATGGCGCTTGCGAATCTCAACAAAATAGCTGCGCGTGCGCGCGCGCTGCTTGAAAGGAATAAGCTGATATTGAACTCTTTCTATAGCACGCGCGACGATCTTGATTATATTCCACAGAAATTCGGCACAGTCTCGTTCCCTCGTCTTAAACATGGAGGCGTGGACAAGTTATGCGCGCTGCTGGCCGAAAAGTATGAGACCTCTGTTGTGCCGGGAAGATTCTTCGAGATGCCGGAGCATTTCAGAATCGGAACAGGTTGTGATACCGAAACAATGAGAGAAGGGCTTGAGAGATTGGGCAGCGCACTGGATGAAGTGCGTCGGTGAATAAATTGAAGCGTATGAATAAATGAGCCGCGTTAGCGGCGCAAGTGAATTTAGCCCGGCTTTTCAAAGCCGGGAGGGAGTAGGAAATTCGGTTGGCGTCGCGTCAGCGACGATTGAATCATCCAAGTCTTCTCTCAATCGTCGCTGACGCGACGCAATACTCGTGTTGACGTTTTGTTCACGGCGTTGAAACGCCGGGCTAAACTCAAGCCGCCGCTAGCGCGGCTCATTCATTTATATGCTGCTGGATTCAGGTTTTTCATCAGCACCTTCGATGAGTAATGTTGATGCTTCGCGCTACAGGCGTTAAGATGGCGGAAAGTCTTTAGACGATTCGTTGGCGAGCGACCCCTTGCCTCTCGCGGCGTGCGTACGACGCTCAGGCTTGCAGTGAAAGAAATAACGGGCTTTCTGTTTCTAACTTGAGGAGAAACCAGATGGACAATTCATTCCTGTTTAAGTGGTCGCCTAGACTGCTAAGCATATTGCGTATAGTTACGGCGCTGCTCTTTATGGAGCACGGCGCGCAGAAACTATTCGGATTCCCAGCGCCCATGCAGGGCGGCGCGCCCCCGCTCATGTCAATGTTCGGCGTAAGCGGCATACTGGAGTTTTTCGGCGGGCTGCTCATCCTGCTGGGACTGTTCACGCGCCCCGTCGCGCTCATACTTGCGGGCGAGATGGCCGTAGCCTATTTCATGGTTCACGCGCCGGGAGGGTTATGGCCTCTACTGAACAGGGGCGAGCTGGCCGTGCTCTACTGCTTCATCTTTCTTTACTTGGTGTTCGCTGGCGCAGGCGAGTGGAGCGTTGACAGATTGCGACGATGAAAGAAGAGACGCGCGGAAGAATGGACGCGGAGACCGAGGGGACGCGGCGACGCGGAGATAAAACCAGAGATTCTTGATTAAAGGTATTCTCTTTCCCCGTGTCTCCGCGTCCCCTCGGTCTCCGCGTCTCTTCTTTCACTCTCTTCGGCTTTACTCTTTTTCGTTGCGTCGGTAAAATCCTGCGCGTTGAGAGTATGTTCTGCGCCTCCACACGGCGCAGCTTCGTATAAAGTGGTCGTGGATTCTCAATGAACGTTAGAGGCTTTTAGAGTTGTCTTGAAATAGTTTGAGCCGCGCAGTAGCCTAACCCGATAAGCTTCACCTCGCCGTGGCAGTTTCCGTAAAAATTCAGACTGAGTAGTGTGCAAAACTAAGGCGCTCTTTTGTAGGAAGCCAGGTCGCCACCATTTTTCTGGCTTGGCCTCTTATTTAAGTGCGCTCGCGGCGAGGTTACCTCATGATAAAACTCCTCATAGCGGACGACCATCAGATCGTCCGCGAAGGCTTAAGGGGAATCCTCTCAAGAACCCCGGACATGGAAGTTTGCGCGGAAGCCTCTTCGGCGCAGGAGACCCTGGACCTTATAGAGAGCGTGGACTGCGATGTCGCGCTCATAGACATTCACTTCGATAGCGGTCGCAGTGGGCTGGACATCCTTCGTGAGATAAAGCGTATTAAGCCCAAACTTTCCGTCCTTATACTCAGCATTTACCCGGAAGACCAATACGCTGTCCGTGCCATAAGAGCGGGCGCGGCAGGCTACCTGATGAAAGGCAGCGCGCTGAGCGAAGTGGTTTATGCGATTAGAAAGGTTTACGGTGGAGGCCACTACGTCAGCGAGCGAACGGCTGAGAACCTTGCGCTGAGTATATCGAAAGATTACGAGAAGCCGCTTCACCAGAAACTCTCAAACCGCGAATACGAAATCATGTTGATGATAGCCTCCGGCAAATCCGTCCGTGAGATAGCCGAAGAACTCTCTCGCTCAGAAAAGACAGTGCGCACGCATCGCGAGCGCATCATGGCGAAGATGGGCATGAAGAGAGACGCAGAGATAATTCATTACGCCATTCAGAACAATCTTCTGTAATAAATTTCTCGCGTTATATAGCCCGCGCAAGCGGGCGACAGAGTAAAGCGAGAGTGCGGCGAGCGCTCTCGTTAGAGTGCAAGAATGAATAGCGAGCTATCGAAGACGAGCGACAGCCTTATAATTGCTACACGATGTCGCCCGCTCTCGCGGGCTTAGGTAATCTTTATTGTTATCTATTCCCGGCGCTCACGCACCGGGCTTTTAGACGGTCGCCGTCTAAAGACGGCTTAAAACCACTTCACTTCTCCTATTATCTCCTTCTTGTAGGAGAAAATCTTACAAAAGAATCAGGGTTTTCCTGATTTCACAATCTATCGCAAAGTTATAACTTTGGGGTGGGAGCGCTGCGACGCCCGACCTCGCTGCCCTGCAATAGATGAAATCATTTTATAAAAGTTGTCGGCCAAAGGTGTGGTGGCCGAGGGGAGGGAGTAGCGCCAAGGCGAGAGGGCATTCCCTCCCTCTATAAAAACGATTTTCTCTTTCAAACAACTCCTGTCTGCAATTATCGCTCGCTTTCGCAATCGCTGATTTCTGATCTGGTGGAACCGGCTCGCCCACGGTTCCTTTCTTCCATTCTAGAGGCGCGGCGAGCGGCCTGATCCAAAGGGTCAGAAATCAGCTTTGATAGAGAAGGATGTTGGTCATGCATGCTTTAGTGATTGATGACGAAGCCCTTGTGAGAAGCTTCGTTGCTACTATCTTGAGAGATGACGGCTGGCAGGTAGGCGAGGCCGAGAGCGCCGAGAGCGCGTTCGAGAGGATGAACGACGAGCAGTGGTCTCTGGTCTGCTGCGACGTGATGCTGGGCGGCGCAGACGGCTTTCAAGTTCTGCGCCGGTTCAAAGAGGAGTTGCCGGACACGCAGGTCGTGTTGATGACGGGAAACGCTTCGGCGCTGGGCGCGCTCGACGCTACAAGCTTCGGAGCATACGACTACCTAATGAAGCCATTCGGCGTTGACGAGTTGCAATCGCTCTCAAGCGCACTGCGCGAACGATTGGTAAGTCGCTCGCGTCATCGCTTCGTACATAAGAACACCACGTCTCCAACTTTCTCGTCCGACCTTAATCTGGTAGGTCGAAGCGAAGCCTTCATAGAGGTGATGAAGCTGGTCGGGCGTGTCGCCGCAACTAACCTGCCAGTGCTCTTAACGGGCGAGTCCGGCACTGGCAAAGAGGTTGTGGCGTCTGCGCTTCATCGTCGTAGTCAACGCGAATCGAAACCTTTCATAGCTGTCAACTGCGGCGCAATCCCTTCGGAATTGATCGAGTCGGAACTGTTCGGCCACGCGCGCGGCTCATTCACGGGCGCGGACAGGGACCGAGCAGGGCTTTTCGAGGAAGCAAACGGCGGCACAATCTTTCTTGATGAGATTACAGAGACTACACCTGCGTTTCAGGTAAAACTCCTCCGGGCGCTTCAGAAGGGCGAGATTCGTCGTGTAGGCTCGAACCGCATGCAGAAAGTTGACGTTCGCGTGATAGCCGCCAGCAACCGCGACGTGGGGAAAGAGGTAGAGGAGGGGCGGTTTCGTCAAGACCTCTTCTACAGATTGAACGCAGTGACCGTTTACCTGCCGCCTTTGCGCGAGCGGCGCGAGGACATCTTCCCGCTCGCAGACAGCTTCGCGCGTCGCGTCTGGTCTCTCAATAAACCCGTAGGCTTTACGCGCGAATCGCTGCGATTGCTGGAAAAATACGACTGGCCCGGCAACGTGCGCGAGCTTGAGAACGCTGTTGTGCGCGCCGTAGCTCTTTGCAGCGAAACGGTGCGCCCGGAAGATTTGCCCGAACACATACGCCGCCTGCGCGATGAATCGCAAGTCGAGGAGCAGAGCGCTGCGATTGAAGCGCTGCCTAAAGAGGAAGAGTGGCCGTCGCTAGACCTTATAGAGGGGCGGTACGTGGCGCGCGTGCTCATACACACAGGGGGCAATAAACAGGCCGCCTCGCGCGTTCTCTGCGTAGATCGCAAAACACTTGAACGAATGATAAAGCGCCACAACATCTCTAACGTTCGAGCACTGTCGCATTCACCCCGCGCAGCGTGAAAAGCAAGGCGGAGGGATGAAGGATGAAAGAATAATTACTGATCTTTAATAATTGCTCTTTCATCATTACTGCCTTCATCCTTCCGCCTTGCTTTTCTGCGGCATGGCAAGTGCCATGGACTCTTATGAAGGGCGCTCAAACTGGTAAATCTTGAGCGCACTGTGGCGAAAGACCAGGGAACGCTTCCCGCCTCTGCTCCATTCTGCCGCATCTGAAAAAGTAAAAAGGTAAAAGTAAAAAGGCAAAAGGGATAAGGCGAAAAGCATTTTAATTAAATCTGGTTTTCTGGCTTCCGCCTAACTTTTGCCTTTTTACTTTTACCTTTTGCCTTCCCCTTTGCCTTTTTACTTTTGCCTTTAGAAAAGAGGAATGATGAATAGATTAGACGAAAGGGCGCAGATTCTAATCATTGACGATGATGCGGAGATCAGAGGACTGCTTTGCGAAATTCTGAATCCTGAGCACGACTGCGCGCAGGCCGCTTCAGCCGAAGCCGCGATTGAGATTTTGCGCGTGAAAAAGTTTGACCTTATCTTGAGCGACATCTTCATGTCAGGTATGAACGGGCTTGATCTGATACCGCGCGTCGTTGAGCTTTCGCCCGACACAGTTATTATCACCATCAGCGGCGAGCAGACGATTGACAACGCCATACAGGCCATGCGCGTAGGCGCATTCGACTTCATCACCAAGCCTTTCGACGTAACCCATATTGAGGCGAGCGTGCGCCGCGCTCTGAATCATCACGACCTGCGAGTCGCAAAGCGATTGTACGAGCAGCGACTGGAAGAGCTTGTAGCTCAGCGTACTGCCGAACTAGACCGCGCGCTCATCTCGCTAGAAGAATCCTACAGAGGCACGCTGAAAGCTCTGGTCGCCGCGCTCGGAACCAGAGATTCCGAGACCCACGGCCATTCGGATCGCGTCGTCAGGTTCAGTCTCAGATTGGGACGTGAACTTGGACTTGCGCCCGAAGAGATGCGCTCGTTGGAATTCGGTGCGCTGCTGCACGACGTGGGGAAGATAGGAGTGCCCGACGCAATACTTCGCAAGCCGAGCGGTCTGACGGACGAAGAGTGGAAGCTGATGCGCCAGCACCCGCGATACGGCGAAGAGATACTGCGAGGCATTGACTTTCTAAAAGGCGCGGCGCACGTAGTGGGCCAACATCACGAGCGCTGGGACGGAACGGGCTACCCGCGACGATTGAGCGGCGAGGGCATTGACATCAAGGCGCGCATCTTCTCGGTCGCGGACGCTTTCGACGCCATGATAAGCGACCGCGTCTATCGCATGGGGACGGCTTACGAAAACGTGCGCACAGAGCTTGAGCGATGCGCGGGTCAACAGTTCGACCATAAGGTTGTAGAAGCCTTCTGCCGCGTCGCGCCGGAAGAGTGGGAGCACTTGCGCGAGCGCTCTAACAAAGAGGAGCGCGCATACCTTTGCGCCAACGCCTCTGACCCGGACGTGAACTCTTGCACGTCAATCGCTCCAATGCTCAGCGAATCAAGAGAACTTCAAGTGCAACTGAACGCATCCTGAAAAAGTCTAGAGTCAGACTGATTTTCGATTTTAGATTTTGGATTTTAGATTTAAAGAGCTTTTGCGCTTCTTCCAATCGAAAATCCAAAATCTAAAATCGAAAATAACCAGACTGAGTGAAACTGAAATGAGCAATGTTCTGGAAGATAGACCATCGGCCAACGCGACGCTCGCCGTTGCGAATTGCGAAGACGGCGACGGGCGAATACTGCTCGTTGACGATGAAGAGTCTGTGCGTTCTCTGCTCTTCGATTTTCTGAGCGAGAGCTATTCGTGCGAGACAGCCTCTTCTACCAGAGAAGCGCTAGACAAACTCGCCGTAGAACAGTTTGCGCTCGTCATCTCGGACATGATTATGCCGGGGTTGAGCGGCGTGGAATTACTGCGCGAAGTCTCTGCGCAATACCCTGAGACAGCCGTCATAATGCTTTCGGGCGTCAATCGTGCGCAGCGCGTTATGGACGCTGTGCGGCTGGGAGCGTTCGACTATCTGGTGAAACCCTGTGACCTGGACGTACTTGAGCGATGCGTCGAGCGTGCGATTGAACGCCGCACACTTAGACGAGAGGCGCGGCGATACAAAGAGGATTTGGAGAGGCGCAACGAAGAGTTGGCCGCCCAGAAACTGGAACTCGAACGTCTTCAGGCGCAGCTAGTTCACAGCGAGAAGATGGCTTCTCTTGGACAACTTGCCGCAGGCGTCGCTCATGAATTGAATAACCCTGCGGGCTTTATCATCGGCAACATGGAGATTCTCAAAGAGTGCGCAGAGGATATAAAGCGCCTGCTCCTCTTCTACGATGCGCTGCAATTTGCGCCGGAGATAGCCGCGCAAATTGCAGCGCTTCAAGACGAAATAGGTTACAAACACACGTTGGGGGATTTACGTTCGATCATAGAAGATTGCCGCGAAGGAGCCGAGCGCATACGCAACATAGTTCAGAACCTTCGCACCTTCTCGCGCCTAGATGAAGCCGAACTCAAACGAGTTGACCTGCACGAAGGCATTAATTCGACCATACGATTGCTCTCACGCTACTACAGCGCGCCCGACATCACCTTGCGGCGCAACTACTCAGACTTGCCTGCGGTCGAGTGCTACGCCGGACAATTGAATCAGGTCTGGATGAACTTGCTGGTCAACGCAGCGCAGGCCGTCTCAAGCAAAGGCGTGTGCGTGACCGTTTCTACGCGACTTGAAGAAGAGATGGCCGTTGTAAGCGTGAGCGATACGGGCTGCGGCATCCCTGCGGAAAATCTGGGGAAGATTTTCGATCCATTTTTTACGACAAAGCCTGTGGGCGAAGGCACAGGGCTTGGCCTCTCAATAGCCTACGGCATTATCACGCGGCACGGCGGGCGCATCACGGTCGAAAGCTGCGCGGGTCGCGGCACGACTTTCACAGTTTATATTCCTGTCAATGCTCGCTTGTTCGAGATCATGGACGATGACGCGGAAGCAATAGGCTACACAACTTGAGCCGCGCCGGACATAGTTTCCTTACGGAGCTACTTACGATGACTTACAAGATACTGCTGGTGGATGACGAGCCTGCTAACCTTAGATTGCTCGCGCGCCTCTTCCGTCACGACTACAATGTGCTGATGGCCGCGTCGGGCGATGAAGCGCTGCGCCTTCTACAGCAGCACGACGTTGCGCTTATCATTACAGATCAACGCATGCCGGGCATGACAGGTCTTGAACTGCTCAAATCAACCACATCGTTTCGGCCACACATGGTTCGCATACTGCTCACGGGCTACACGGACGTGAACACCCTGGTTGACGCGCTCAACTGGGGCGAGGTTTACAAGTACGTCAATAAGCCCTGGAACAACGACGAACTGCGCGCGACCGTCAGCCGCGCCATAGAGCATTACGAAGCCAGACGAGCGCACCATGAACTTCTGCTCATCAACCAGCGACTCAACGCACGATTGAAACAGATGACGGAAGGCTTCGTTTGCGCCATCGTTGACGCGCTCGAAGCAAAAGACGGTTACGTTTACGGCCACGCGCGTCGTGTGCGCGGTTACGCAATGGCTACTGGCAAGCATTTGAATCTGGACGAGAAGCATCTGGAACAACTTTCGCTCGCCGCAGTGCTTCACGACATTGGCCGTATAGGTACGCCCGATCATCTACTGATGAAAGCGGGCGCACTAGACGAAAAAGAGATGGCTGTGATGAGGCTGCACTGCGAGCGCGGCGCGCGTATGCTAGCGGGGATTCCAGATATGCAGGACGTAGCAGAGGCCGTTCGTCATCATCACGAGCATTACGACGGCACGGGCTACCCGGAAGGATTAAAGGGCGAACAGATTCCTTTGCTCGCGCGAATAATTTTCGTCGCAGACGTTTACGACGCGATCACCAGCCCCAGACCTTTTCGCGAAGCGTTCGACCATGACTACGCCGTTCAAATATTGAAGCGAGGTGCGGGCACGAAGTTTGACGCGGAAGTCGTGCGCGCCTTCCTCAAACTCGACGCGCTCTCGAAGATACGCAACAGTCTCTCAGGGGATTTAGGTCGCGTGCTTCGATCCATTGCTCCGCGCATGATTGAAGCAGTGAACATGAGCGGCGATGATCTGGCGCGCACGGTTGAGACTAACCTTGCGCTCGCCGCGTGCGTTCTGATGGAAGCAAACAGGAACACGATTGAGCCTACGGCGAAGATTCGTGAAGCTTGCGAGCGGTTGGGCGAAGAAGCTTTGCGCGAGGTCATCTTACGCAACTACGACTCAAGCGAGGAAGAGCGTGCGCTAGATTACGAAAAGCTACGGGAGCATTCGCTCAGGTGCGCGACATCTGCAATACTTCTGGCCGAACGCACGCAGGTAATCGGAACTGACGAGGCGTACACGCTCGGTCTTCTGCACAACATTGGCGAACTCATCTTGCGCGCACTCTTCCCGGAAGAGATGGAAATGATGACAGAGCTTTCCGACGAAGAGCGAGATGATGAAGAGGTTGCGGCGTTCGGAGTTGACCATGCGCAAGTCGGTCAGTGGGTGCTTGAACTGTGCGGGCTGCCGCGCAAGCTCTCCATAGCCGTGCAGGCGCAGCACGGCTTGATGCGTATTAACGATCCAGTGGCGCTGCTGCTTCACGTAGCGAACGCGATTGCGAATGCAGACGCGCCGTACAAGGTCGCCTCGCTGGATAATCTGGGTTCTGACAGGGTGGCGCTGCTAGGTCTCGAGCGCGCCGAGCTTGCAGACGTTCACGCGAGCATGAGCGCCACTATGGAAGGGCAATTCGCAGCCGCATAATTGATCCTGAAAATGGTGTTGATTATAGGTGCGACAAGCAGTAGAATGCGCGGCGCTTGGAGCAGGTGCTGAATGTATCTGCTGATTCTTTAGCCATATGACTCCTTAGTGGGGTTGAAAAAAAGTGGCGGACTGAATGAAGCAGTCCGCCGCTTTTCTAATTACCCATTTTACGAAGTGACTCAGAATGCCCCACTGCTTGCGGTGGGGATGAATGAGTCCGAGTCAGAAAACAAATTCAAAGAAGTCGCGCAGCGATTCCGCTTAAATGCCTCGCTGCTTGCGGCGAGGATTTTTACTTTTACCCTTTGCCTTCTTCCTTCTTATGCCGAGAAGAATCTTGTTGACTCAGCCTACGGTGAAGGCATATTCTTTCGCCCTCACTACAGGGGCTGGCCTTATTGAGGCCGCGAATGTCCACGCTTCTCTAGTCCGGCCTCAACGACCAATTCTCAACGCAGTGACGGAGGAAATAATGAAATATCTTCGACGAATATGCGCCGGTTTCTTACTGATACTCGCGCTCTCCATTCCTGCTCTCGCAGGTGATATAGCGTCTCCGGGGTTTACCGACGGACCACAAGAGAGTCCCGGTGCGACAGACCCGGGGGAAACACAGGGTCCCGGTTATCTAGGGGATATAAGTTCACCGGGTATTGCCATAATCCTCGCGCTCCTTCCTTAGCTTAAGGAACGCACGAATAGAGGAGCTATAGAGTTCGGAAAATCCTGACACTCATGTAGAGCGGAAAACTATTTTGCCAGTGCTTCAGGGTCATCATATTCGCTGGCTAGCGCTCTGCCTCACACATCTTCAATTCACTAATACTGCGCGCCGCGCGCCGCTTTTCTAACACTTGGCGGCATAGCTCCTGCGAGTCCGCTTTTTCCATATAGTATTATGCTTCCACAGTGATATGGATTCTGTTATTCTGCATCTCACTCAGAAAATTTTGGATTTTAGGGAAGGTGCGACAAATGACAGGTCTCCTCTTAAACAAAAGACTAATAGCCGTAATCCTGAGCATAGCGCTATTGCTTGCGGCTTTCGTAAGCACTAGTTCCGCTCAGCGACGCAGAAGACATCATCACAGTAGAACCAAGGGCGCTCTCATAGGCGGCGCTGCCGGGGCCGTGGGAGGCGCGGTGATTGGTGGCCGTAGAGGCGCAGTGATAGGAGCAGGCGCTGGCGCGGGGACTGGCTATCTCATACAGCGACACAGAAACAGAAGACATCGCCGCCGCTACTAGCTCCAACTCGCTCGCTCGTCTGCGAGCCTTCATACGCTCGCCGATTCAGCACAGGTGCGCCTCAGGCGGGCGCTGATACGCACGCGTCTTAACTTAGACATTAAAGTAGGCTCAGAAGACGACGGTCTGGATTGAGTAAACCTACGGACGATTTGATACAACTCGGCCAAGCGCTCCTCCGGCACTTTTTCAATCTCAGATTTAATCTCTTCTTTCGTAGCCATGTTATTACTCTGGCCGATTAATCATTCAATTAAAAGCCTGACGCCTGCGCCGAGCGAAAGCATTCTACCTGATTTGAAAAGACAATGATGAAAGAGATGCTCTGTTCACATTTCGGAACACTCAAACGTTTAGCCGCTGACCAGTTATCCAAAACTCTCAAGAATTTTTTGGGCCAATATCCAAATTCGACAACGCGCCGCGCGCACCTGCCGACCACGACTTCATCACCGCACCTATAAATCGCAAGCCCTGTTCATCGCCAGCCATCACGGGCACACACGTTGCCACTCAAAAGCGTGAAATGAAGCCCTCTCGTTCTTGTTGTTCCGAAATTGGAACAGCTTCAAGGGATGGACTGGAAAGTGCGAGTCGCGGCGCGTGTGAAGCATGAATGGCGGCTTTAGCAAAATCAATCCAATCAACTCTCGCCCGACGCCACTTAATACCTGCTGAAGTGAGAGACGCGTTTTTGTTTCTCTCACTTCAGCTTTCAAGGGAGATGTTTATGTCAAAACTTAAATTTACATTTGTGACGGCGGCGGCACTCTTGCTGTTCGCCGTTGCGCCCATTGCGTTGGCACAGACGGAGACGGGACAGATCGTGGGCAAGGTTATAGACCCGAACGGTGCTGCCGTTGCGGGCGCAGCGGTCAGTATCAAGTCTGTCGAAACCGGGCGCGAGGTCACTGCGACCTCAAACGATGAAGGCGTTTACACGGTCACAAATCTTCAACCCGGAATCTATGACGTGACGGTGCAGAGCGGAAGCTTTAAGCCCAGCACGCAACGCGTGAAGGTCACGGTGGGCGCGAAGCTCTCGGTTGATACGCAACTTGCGCTGACGGAAATAGCTGCGGGTACGATTAACGTCACTGCGGGCGAGGGCGTGGAAATCAACACGCAGAATCAGGAAGTGTCGGACGTTGTGTCGGGCACGCAGATTCGTCAACTGCCTACGCTGACGCGCGACCCATACAATCTTGTTGGGCTTTCCGGCAACGTTGCGAGCGACGATCCCGGCCCGGCTGTTCCGGGCGTAGGCGTTTCTGGTCGCGGCGCGGGCTTTAACATCAACGGCCAGCGCGCTGCGAGCACGAACATTCTGCTGGACGGCGCTGATAACAACAACGCTTACTACGCTGCTGTTGGTCAACGCATTCCACTCGATTCTGTAGGAGAGTTTCGCGTTGTCACAAGCAACTTTTCCGCAGAGTACGGGCGAGCTTCGGGCGGCATCATCAACGTGGTGACTCGCGCAGGCTCGAACGATTTTCACGGCACGCTTTACGAGTTCAATCGCATCTCGCGGCTGGCATCGAACGGTTTTAATAACAACGCGAATGGTGTTGCGCGCGGCGTGTTCACGCGCAATCAGTTCGGTTACGCTGTTGGTGGGCCAATCAAGAAGAACAAGCTCTTCTTCTTCAGCAGCACCGAATGGACTCGCGTTAGAAGCGCGGGCGAGGTGTTGACGGTTGTGCCTACTAGCCAACTGATAGCGGCATCGAATGCTGCGACGCGCGCATATTTTAGCAACTACAGCCTGACAGCGACGCCTACGGGCAGAGTTTTTACAGTAGGCGATCTCTCAGGCAACGGGGCAAACGGATTCAATCTTCCGGCGGGGAATGCTTTCGCCGCTCTGCCGTCGAACCTTACTGCTTTTCAGGTGGTGCGCTTCACGGAGCCTATTGATCTTGGCGGCGGTGTTCCGCAGAACTCTTACTCTACAGTGACGCGCGTGGATTACAACTTTAGCAACAGAACGCAGATCTACGGACGTTACGCGCTTGAGGTTCAGAAGTTCTTCGAGGGCACGACCGCTTTCAGTCCTTATGCTGGATTCGACACAGGCTCTACGAATTTTAATCAGAACGCGCTGGTGTCCATAACGCACACGTTCTCGTCGCGCTTCGTGTCGCAGACCAAATTTGCTTTCAATCGTCTGACCAACCAGGCTCCTTACGGCGCTAACCCTATAGGCCCAGGCCTCTTCCTCTTCCCGAATTCGGGAACGACAATCGGCGGCGTGGCGCTCGGGTTTCCGGGCTACTGGCCTTACAACCCTGCGTCTAGTCCTGCTGGATTCGGTGGGCCGCAGAACATGGGGCAGGCTTACGAAGACATGAACTACACGAAGGGCAATCACCAGTTCCGCTTCGGCGGCCAGTACGTTTACATTCAGGACAACCGTTTCTTCGGCGCTTACCAGAACGCGGAAGAGATTCTAGGCGCGCAGGGCAACTACGCTCAGGCGCTTGCGAATTTCGTAACGGGCAACCTCTCTCTTTTTCAGGCAGCAATCTTTCCGCAAGGAAAGTTTCCCGGCCAGCAGGTTACGCTGCCCGTTGGCCCACCGGATTTCACGCGCAGCAATCGCTACAACGAGTGGGCTGTCTACTTTAACGACGCATGGCGATTCACTCAGCGCCTGACGTTGAATTTTGGTTTGCGCTACGAGTATTACGGAGTGCAGCACAGCAAGAACCCGGACATTGAATCCAACTTCTACTTCGGGACGGGCGCTACATTGCCGGAGCGATACGTCACGGGCAGCGTTCAGATAGCAAAGAATAGCCCTGTAGGCGGATTGTGGAAGCCTGATAGAAATAATTTCGCTCCGCGTCTTGGATTCGCCTGGGACGTTCTAGGCGATGGCCGCACATCGGTTCGCGGTGGCTACGGCCTGGCCTACGAGCGCAACTTCGGCAACGTAACATTCAACGTGATACAGAACCCGCCAGCCTACGCAGTGCTTGCGTTACAAGCAGGTGTGGATGTGCCCACGCTGAATATTACTAACAATAACTTCGGGCCGCTCTCAGGTACGGGCGTGAGTAAGACTCTGCCGCGCACAAGCCTGCGCCACGTGCGCGAGGACATCGTTAACGCTTTCGCGCATTTCTGGAGTCTGTCATTTGAGCACCAGTTGGGACAGAGCAGTGTCATGTCGGCAGAGTATTCAGGCTCTGCTGGCAGGAAGCTCTACTCGATTGACAGAGCAAACATCCCCGGCTCGGCAGCGTTCTATCTTGGCAGCGCGAGCCAGACGGCACGCCTCAACTCGCAGTACAGCACAATCAACACGCGCGGCAACAGTGGGTTCTCGAACTACAACGGACTGACACTTGGTTTCGAGAGCAACAACTTCCGCAACCTTGGATTGCAGTTCACAGCGCGCTACACATTGGCGTACGCGCGGGACAACTTAAGTTCGACCTTCAGCGAAGGCTCTTTCAACTTCAACGTTGGCCTGACCGATCCGCTCAACCCGAAGCTGGACTACGGCTACGCTGATTTCGACGTGCGCCACCGTTTTGTCAGCAGCATTAATTGGGACATGCCGTTTGCGCGCAATGCGCAAGGGTTGACCCGTCAACTGCTGGGCGGGTGGACTATTTCGGGGATATTCAACGCAAGGACGGGAACGCCGTTTACTATCTACGACGGCACGAATGCAAGCGTCATCGCACCTCGTCTTGTTCCGAACGGGACGATAAGCGTTAACGTGACGGACACTGGCGGCGCGAATGTATTCAGTTACATTGACCTGCACAACCAGCCCGTCGGCGCGTTCGGCAACCCAGTCTGCGGCGGCTGCTCAGACTTTGGGCCATATCCTTTCAACATGACAAGGCGCAACCAGTTCCGAGGCCCAGGCTTCTGGAATCTGGACGCAGCCATTTACAAGAGCATACGCTTGAGCGAAACCAAGAGCATTCAGCTCAGAGGTGAAGCTTTCAACGTATTCAACCACGCGAACCTCTACATAGTTGGATTCACCAACGACGTGAGCAACGGGTTCATCCCCGCCGCGCGCGGCGTTACAGTGAACGGCAACACAGAGCGACGCAACGTGCAACTCGCCGTAAAATTCATCTTCTAGCAGAAGAAAAGCGGTGACAGGTGACAAGAAACGGTTTTAAGTCTTTAGTTTTCAGTTTTCAGAAAGAAGAGCAGGAAGCTTTTAACTAAAAACTGAAAACTAAAAACTCTTCTTGTCACCTGTCACTGTCTTTATGGCTCTCCTCTCTTTTGAATTTCAACGATAGGCTTTGGCATTCGAGCTTCCGATGTATAGCTTTTCAATGTGAAGCAGAAGGTTTACATCGAGACATCTATTCCCAGCTTCTACCATGAAGTGCGGACATCGCCTGATATGGTTACTCCGCTTGAGCTACTTGGAGGTTGAAGAATCATGCAGGAAGATCAGGTTATTTCTCGTATACGCGAAGCGCGGCGACAGATTTCCGAAGAGTGTGAGCACGATCCGCACAAGCTGGTCGCTTACTACAAGGAGTTACAGAAGAAACATAAGGAAAGAATCGTGCGCTCAGAAGAAGATAAAGAGAACATCCCCGATGAGATGGTCAAAGCTTAAAAGCTATTGCAGCCAACCTGTCTTCTCTTTTACAAAAGCAGAGAGAGATAAATCAGCCCGCTTGCCCACCAGAGCTATCAGCCATGACATTCAAACGTATATCGTAATGCTTGATCTTTGAGTTCAGAGTCGTCACCTTCAGATTGAGAAGCCTGGCCGCGCGACGCTGATGACCGCCCGTGTGCGCTAGCGCGCTTTCTATCAGGTCAATCTCGAAGCGACGCACTTCGTTGTAAAAATCTATGCCTTCGCTTACATCCATGTTTCGGACTTCACCGAGCGAGTGAAGCTCGTGCAAGAGTCGCACTGTCATCTGCCGCAGGCTATGAACTTTGTCTGCGCCGCCGAGACTTTCTTCCTTATCTTTCGCCTCTTCAGTTTTCGCCACCTCTTTCAGATGATGAACACGCTGTTCGAGATTTGCTCTGGCTTCCATCTTACAACTCCTCCTAGATTGAATCCTCGTTTCTGCCTGGAGCTTCTGAAACTTCGCTCAGAAGAAATAGGTTTGGAACCTAATCCTTCGACTATTTATACGCAGATAGTTTTGCCTACAGAGAGGTTTTGTGACGGATGGGCGCGCGGTTGTGACGGAGCGGATTGAAGAGGGGATAAGAGCAGTTTTTAGTTTTCAGTTTTTAGTTTTCAGAAAGAAGCGAGCAGGCTTTTCACTGAAAACTTAAAACTAAAAACTGTAAACTGTTCTTCAGAAGACTTTCCCCAGCGCTTCCTGTAGACGCTCGCGGTAGTTGCGCGAGAGAGTTAGCTGCGTGCCGTCTTGCAGCAGTATGTGGTACTCGCCATGAAACCAGGGCTGTAGTTCCTGAATGCGATTGAGGTTGATGATGGAAGAGCGGTGTATGCGCAGGAATTTCTTCGGATCGAGCTTGCTTTCAAGATTGCTGATGGTCTCGCGTATGAGGTGCGACTTTTTTCCAGTGTGAACGGAGACATAGTTGCCCTCGGCTTCAATCCAGTCAATCTCGTCCGTTTCAAGAAAGAAGATTCGCCCGCCGGATTTTATAACGAGTCGTTCGAGGTAGTTCGATTCGGCCTTGAGTTCTTCCAGAAGAGAGAGTATGCGCTCGTTCATCTGACCGTTGCGCTCGCGCAGGATTTGCGCTTTGGCTCGCTGCCATGATGTCTCGAATCGCTCGCGGTCGAAAGGCTTTAGGAGATAATCGAGCGCGTGCACCTCGAACGCGCGCACGGCATATTGGTCGTAGGCCGTGACAAAGATAATGTGCGGCATCGTCCCAACCGTCTTCAACGCTTCCAGAACCTCGAAGCCTCCGACTTCCGGCATCTGCACGTCCAGGAAGATAAGGTCGGGCGCGCTCGTCTGAATTGCTTCGACGGCCTCGTGACCGTTCACACACTCGCCCACAATCTCAACTTCCGAGTCGCGCGCCAGCATCTCTCGCAAGATGACGCGCGCCAGCGGCTCGTCGTCAACGATCAGGGTGCGAATCTGCGTAGCTTCCCCCATCAGTGCATTACCTGTTTTTTTAATGGTCTAAAGATTCGAGCCGCGCGCGGCCACAGCTATCCCTTAAAAAAGGAACACCGCAAAGCTTATGGTTGTGGCAAATAACTTGTACGCTCTTGAGATTCGAGAGTTTAGGCTTAGCGTTGTCCGTTCCCGGCAGGAATCTCAATCGTCACTATCATCCCGCCATCAGGCGCGTTCTCGATTACGAAGCTGTGATCTGCGCCGTAGAGACGGTCTAGACGCTTCTGCGTATTGGCCAGACCGAGTCCTTTACTGAAAAGGCTCTCGACCGTACGGCTTGCCGAAAGCCCCGGGCCATTGTCTCTTACGCGAATACGAAGATGACCGTCACACTGTTTCGCCTGAATGTTCAGATGACCTGTAGAGGAGCGCGGGGCTATGCCGTGGCGTATGGCGTTTTCTACGATGGGTTGGAGTAGCAGGTTGGGGACTTTGGTTTCGAGGGCTAGAGGGTCTATGTCAATCGTGGTCGTGAGACGATCCTGAAAGCGTATACGCTCGATTTCAAGATAGCATCTCAAAAACTCCATCTCCTGTTGAAGCGTCACCTCCTGCGTGCCGGAGTTTTCCAGAGTGAGACGCAGGAAATCGCCCAAGCGAGTAATCATGCTGCGTGCGGCTTCCGCGTCACTGTTCAAAAGCGCAGAGATGGAGTGTAGCGTGTTGAAGAGAAAATGTGGGTGAAGCTGCATCTTCAGAGCTTGCAGTTGAGCCTGCGAGAGTTGTGTTTCCAGTTGCGAGGCGCGCAGTTCGCCCTGACGATAGCGTATGTAATAGCCGAAAGCGTAACCGGCCAGCGCTATGAGAAGATATATACCCATTCCTTCGCTGAAATTTTCTACGACGAAGCGCAACAGATGCTCAAATAGAAACGGCCTGCCCTCGCGCAAGCCGTAGTTTAAGTAAAGAAGTATGTTTCCCAGCGCTGTTACTACCACGCTCAGGGCTATGCTTATTGGAAGATGAACGAGCGCTACGCGCAGCCAGTTCTGCCGCTCTATGGGGAAACGGCGGACGAGCCATAGCACCAGAGGCGTTGCCGGAATCCACACGTAAGCCCAGACCATCTGCACGTAGAGCGCTACGGAGAGCATAACTGGGTTTTGAGAACGAAAGGCAGTGAAGTAGAACTGCGCTGTGAAGACCAGACCGATGAAAGTCCATATGGCCCAGATGAGCGCAAGCTGTCCCCAGCGACGCTCCCACCATCGCCTGACTTTCACACCCTCACTGGCGAAATCTCTATCTTCCATACTTTAAATTCACGAGGACAATTTTATGGGCAGAAACCCCCGAAAGCTCTCTATGAAGCGACTTAAACATTAAAGGCCGGACGAGCGCAACTCGCGATTAAGCTTCCAGTGATGCTCGGATACAACTGTTACGTGACAGGAAGGAAAGAGAGATGACGAAACGGCCTCGTGCTGTGACGAAACGGTTTGAGTGAGATATAGAATTTGGATTCACCGCAGAGGCGCAGAGAGATTTACGCAGAGAGCGCAGAGGGTTGAATGCTGCACTGGCCTCTGCGTTCCTTCGGCGAAATACTCTGCGCCTCTGTGGTGAACTTTTTAATCGCGCCCAACCTGTATAGAGCAAGTAAGAGAACGAATCCGCTCGAACTCTAATACCAGATTGCAAAACAAAATAAGGAAGAGCGGGGGCAAGCCCGCCTTCCCAACCTATGAGGTTATGGAAGTTGAGCGCTTTAAATTCCAAAGCTCAAGATTATTAATCTCACTGGTATGGAAGGCGGGCTTGCCCCCGCTCTTCCTTCCTTATTTTATTGTGCAATTCGGTATAATTTCGGCGAAAACGCTCCAACTCACTTCGCCTTCATGCGCAGTTCGGTCGAGCCGCGTGCTATCTCATCAGCATCAATTCTGTATCGTTTTATCTTAGCGTGCAGCGTTGTCACTTTCATCCCCAGAAGCCGCGCAGCCTGTCGCTGCCTGCCGCCCGTGCGTATCAGCGCCGAAAGTATTAGGTCGGATTCAAAGCGGCGCACTTCGTCGGAAAGGTTGACCTTGTTCTCCACCGTCTGCGCAGACTGTTGGCTTAACGCTTCGACCTCTCTGAATAGCGCCAAGGTCAATATTTTCAGGGCTTGAAGCCTCTGGCTCTGCGCTATCTCGTATATGGAAGCCCGCGCACGCCTCCCTCTAACCAGTCGCAAGGCAGTGCGCATCTCTGTGTCGCGCGCGTGGCCTTCGTTTCGCTCCGCTCCAGAATCGGAGCGTGCCTGACCTTCTAAATTTTTGTCTTGATGTTCGGCCATATCTAGCGCCTCAAAAACTTTTTCGCTCGCTGATTTTGCGCGCAGGCGAAAGTTTAGATGCGATGGATGCAGGCGCGTTGAGATTTTGTGACGGAAAGGCTCAGGCTTGTGATGAACTGGTACGCGCGCGAGCAGAGAGAGTTGCGCGAACGGAAAGCACTTGCTTATACCGGATTGCAGAATAAAATAAGGTTCAGCAAAAGCTGTCCACGAAGCCACACGCGCACGACACTAAACATAGCGCCTGACTTCGTGTCGTGCGCGTGTGATTTAGTGGATAATCTGTTGACCTTATTTTATTGTACAATTCGGTATTAGAATCTAGCACGGGCGTATGAAGAGCACTGAACGAATAATCTCCAGATCAGATTGCGTAGCCATAATAGGCTGCGGGCACGTGGGCGCGCAGAGCGCTTACTCTCTTATACAGCGCGGGGTCGCACGTGAAGTCGTAATGGTTGACCTGGACGAGCGGCGCGCAGAGGGCGAGGCTATGGACTTGCGCCACGCAGTTCCGCTCTCGCGCCCCGTGCGCGTGTGGGGCGGCAACTATGAGGAGGCCGCTCGCGCCGCAATCGTAGTCATCACGGCGGGCGTGGGCGGTCGTCCGGGCGAGTCGCGTCTTGATCTATTGGGTCGCAACGTGGTGGTTGTGCGCGCCATACTGAAGCGTTTGATTGAAGCCGGGTTCGACGGAATAGTTCTGATGACGACCAATCCTGTGGATGTGCTGGCGCAGGTCGCGCAGGAAGAGTCCGGGCTGCCAACGGCGCGCGTTATAGGTTCGGGCACGGTGCTGGACACTGCGCGGTTGCGTGCAATGCTAGGCGACGCGCTGGGAGTAGAAGCGCGTTCGATTCACGCGCACATCATAGGCGAGCACGGTGATTCGGAAATAGCTGTGTGGAGCGCCGCGCGTGTCGCAGGCGTTCCCATCAAAGATTTCTGCGGCGATTCGGATTGCCCGGACTTCGATGATCTGCTTCGTCGCGTTCGACGCGCCGCGCCGGACATAATAGAACGCAAGGGCTACACCTCGTTCGCAATAGCATCGTGCGTAGCGCGAATCTGTGAAGCCATCCTGCGCGACGAGCGTACGGTTCTTCCAGTCTCAACCATGATGCGCGGACAATACGGCATTGATGGAATCTATCTGAGTTCGCCGTGCGTTGTGGGACGCAATGGCGTAGAGCGAGTCATAGAGTTGCCGCTTGATGCAATGGAGCATGCTGGACTGCATGCGTCGGCTAAAGTGCTTCGTCAAACTCTCACAGGCTTACGAAGCGCGGCTTAACGCGTGCGCAGGATGTAGAATAGAATATGAGTTAGTGATAGACGAGAGTTTATGACGCCGTGCACGGCACGGACATTGAAAGGCTATTTTCAAAATTTTTTTGCGAGCTTTGCTCTTTTCTTTGCTTCTACAGCGTGAAACTGCAACTTACATGAATCTTAAGTGATAAGTGAATTGATGGTTCACGCTGTAGAAGCAAAGTTAAAAACTTAAGCTCGCTAAGAAGATTTTGAATCGCGCTCTAAAATTCAGATTCATTCTATTTGTGGAGATGAGTGATGCTCAAAGTTGAAGAGATGTCGAAGGGTGAGATACAGGCGCTCTTGCTGCGCGCTAACTTCGGCCATCTGGGATGCTCGCGCGACGGCCACACTTACGTCGTGCCAATGAATTACGCTTACGATGGTGAAGACGTCTATTTTCTGACTACCGAAGGGACGAAGACGGAATTCATCTCTGCAAACTCGGAAATCTGTTTTCAGGTAGAAGAGGTGACAGACCCTGCGCGCTGGCGTAGTGTGATGGTCTTAGGCCATGCCAGAAGAATCACGCAGCAGGAAGAGGTGGAGAGCGCCATGCAACTCATTACTGAGAGCAACCCCACGCTCACGCCCGCGCTCAACAGAACAGAGATAGGCGCGTGGCATCGCGCCAACAAGATAGTGCTCTACCGCGTTCACCCCAACGCCGTCTACGGTCGCAAGACGGCATAAAAAGTCTGGAGCCAAATGGATTTTAGATTTTGGATTTTAGATTTTGGATTGGAAGAAGCGTAAAGTCTTTCAAATCTAAAATCCAAAATCTAAAATCCAAAATCAATCTGACTCCAGACTTTTCACCTGTTTCCAGCTTTCACGACCCGCCCGCCTTTCATCACGAACAGGACGTGCTCAAGTGCGCCTATGTCGCGCAAGGGATCGCCTTCGACTGCTATGATGTCTGCAAACTTTCCGGCTTTGACCTCTCCAATTTCGCCTTCCATGCCTAACAGTTTCGCAGCGTCCACAGTTGCTGCCCGAAGAGCTTCCGCAGATGTTAATCCTGCCTTCACCAACCATTCAATCTCACGAAAATTATGACCGTGAACGCCAGCCACTGCGTCCGAGCCTGAAACAATCCACACACCTGCGCGTTTCGCGCGCATCAAATTTTCCATGTTGTGCGCTCGCATACGCTCAAAGAGCGTCCAGGCAGATGCAGGGAAATCGAATATGTTTCTGTGTTCAAGATAATGAGTCGGAAGATAGAGCGTGGGCACTAGCGCAGTGTGATGCTCTACCATCAAGCGTATTGCTTCCGAATCAAGGAATGAGCCGTGCTCAATCGAAGTGCAGCCGCCGCGCACAGCAGCTTTAATCGCCGCAGCCTCGTGCGCGTGAACCGCAACGCGCCTGTTCGAACGCGCAGCCTCTTCAATGACAGCGCGAATCTCGTCTGCGCTGAACACAGGCGAGCCATCATCGTACACGCCCTCAAACACTTTGATTACGTCCGCGCCCTCGCGTATTCGCGCGCGCGCGAACTCGCGCACGAAGGTGAGACGGACACTTTTGCTGGCGTTCGGCGGCAGAAAATTTGCGAGGAGCGGAAGGCCAGATGCCAGCACTCTTGGGCCAACCGTAGCGCCCAGGTTTATCTCGTCTCGAAGGCGCAAGTCAACCAACTCGATTGCGCCCATGTTTCTAATGGTCGTAAAGCCGGCATTCAAAGTCGCACGCGCGTTCTCTTCCGAGTAACGCAATGTGACTTCAGGTGAAGAATCGTTTGATGAACCAAAGTGTCCGGCTTCGTCAAAGTGGTAAGTGATGTGCGTGTGCGCGTCAATCAAACCGGGAAGCAATGTAGCATTGCCCAGATCAATCACGCGCGCACCCGATGGTATCGTTAAGTTCTGGCCGACCGCAGTTACCTTTTCGCCGTCAACTAAGACGACAGGGTTATTGATTATCTGGCCGCCGCTTAGGTCAACAAGGCTGCCCGCGCGAATCGCTATCAGTTTTGCAGTCGCGCCGGATTCGATGCGCTGCGCACGCGTGCAGGTCAGCACGCAGAAGATTAAAGCAAGCGTGAATAGAGCAAAGACAACGCGCACAGGTCTTCTCTTCATGAACTTTCCCCCTGCTCGATCAATTCTAAAAAGCTCGTCAATATTCTTTCTGTGATTCCCCATATCAGCCCCTGCTCGGTTCCGTATGCAGGCCATGTGCGCTCCGTTCCTTCAACTATCATGCGAAAGATTTCGGAGCGCCCGCGCTCTTTCAACCACGCGATGGGAACCCAGAATGCTTTAGAAACCTCTTCGTTCAATCTCAAAGGTTTTGTCTCGTCGCTCGAATTCAAAATGTGATATTCGCCGGGCGCGATTGCTACGAATGGCGTCACAAGAATCTTGGGCGCGAACGGACTTTCCGGCCTGATAGTATTAAGAGCGCCCAGCACTTCGCCGCCGCTAGAGAGATCAATACCTACCTCCTCGCTGGTTTCACGAACTGCGGTCTCTTGCAGGTCAGCGTCCCTTTCATCTTTGCGCCCGCCGGGCAGAGCCAGATGCCCTGACCAGTGATCGCGCTCAGCGAGCGCTCGCTGGATGACTAGCAACTCCGCAACCTCGAAGTGTTGGCGCAGGACTAATGCTACCGCAGCCTGACGCAGCGACTCATTGGACTGTGCTGGCAGCCTCTTATTCAAACTCGACCTGAGTCGCTGGCAGATGTATGAAAAACTGCTCATGAGATTAACGATAAAGAGAAGGCAAAAGTAAAAAGGTAAAAGGCAAAAGTTAGGCGGAAACCATTTCTAATTTCTAATTAAATGCCTTAGTCCTTATCCCTTTTGCCTTTTACCTTTTTACTTTTGCCTTTTTACTTTTACCTTTTGCCTTTCTTTCAATGTATAATCGCGCGCCGACTTAAGCTATATGAACAGGTAATAACTCAAGCGAGCAGGCTTCGTCCTTAAAGACCTTTGGCTTTAGGCAAAAGCTGAAGGCTTCAGGCGTCCAGCCCGTTTAGTCTTACCTGAAATCCCCCTCGTTAACGAGGAGAAAAAATGAGGAGAAATTTAATGACCCGAAAAATCCTTTCGCTAGCCCTGGGACTGGCCTTCGCCTTCGCCCTTCAAGGTTGTTCGTCTTCAAGCGACAACACAGGCAACACTGCGACAGGCAGCAATGCTACAAAGACCACTACGACCAACAGCGCCACGACAACGAGCAGCCCCACGACAGCCTCTACGCAGACCGCAAGCACTACGGGCGGCTCTATAGGCGTGCCGGAGTGCGACGAGTACATTACCAAGTACGAGGCTTGCATAAATCAGCATGTGCCGGAGGCTCAGCGCGCTCAGATGCGTGCGGCATTCGAGCAGGCACGCAATGGCTGGAAACAGGCGGCAGCGACCCCGCAGGGCAAAGCAGCATTGGCCCAGAGTTGCAAGCAGATGATGGACACTGCGAAGCAGAGCACTGCCGCATACGGTTGCCAGTGGTAACAGTTCACTTCCGAGCAGGTCAAGCCGTTCGTGTGACATGATATTGCGTCGCAGTTTTTTCGGCGACCGAAGTAAAGCGAGAGTGCGTTAGCACTCTCGTTAAGAGGTTAGTTAAGATTGTAGAAGCCCGCTAATGGTCTTAGACAATTCGATCTGGTAATAAGCGAAGAGAGCGAAACCGATCCACGCGCATCACACGAAACCACACGAAAACTTATTTCGTGCTGATTCGTGTGATTCAGTGGAGAATCTTTCTCTCCTTTTTATTACCTGATTGTATTGTCAAAGACCATTAGCGGGCTTGATTATCTTTTCTACAACTTAACGAGAGCGCCGTCGCCTTCGGCTTCACGCTCTCGCTTTACTTCGGTCGCCCCTTTCAGGGGCTATTAACTCCTGCTTCGTCCCTTCAGCAAAAAGAAGTAGAAGCCGAAAGACGCAAACGCCAGTTGGTATTGCTTGCGATTGGTTATCTTCGGAAACTCTGTCTCGCCCAGCATCTCAACGGGCACAGATCCTTCGTACTCGCGCAGGTCAAAATGTACGGGCTGGGCAGATTGCGAAAGGTTGAAGATGCAGAGCACGGTCTCGCCTTCATACTCTCTACTGAACGCGAAAATCTTTCGGTTCTCAGGTTTTATGAATTTCATAGAGCCTCTACCGAAGACCGTGTGCTGCTTTCTCAGATGAATCATGTGGCGCATCCAGTGAAGCAAGGACGAGCCGTAACGGCGCTGCGCTTCCACGTTCACAGACTGGTAGCCGAAGACTGGATTGCTGATGACAGGCATGTAGAGTTGCTCTGAGTCTGCGCGCGAGAACCCTGCGTTGCGATCCGCAGTCCACTGCATTGGCGTGCGTACTCCGTCGCGGTCGCCCAGGTATATGTTATCGCCCATTCCGATTTCGTCGCCGTAGTAAAGAAACGGACTGCCGGGCAAACTCAAGAGCAGCGCGTGCAGAAGCTCTATTCGTCGTCGGCTGTTATCAAGTAGCGGCGCAAGCCTGCGGCGTATCCCTAGGTTCAGACGCATGCGGCGATCCCTAGCGTACTCGTTATAAAGATAGTCGCGCTCTTCGTCCGTCACCATCTCCAGAGTCAACTCGTCGTGGTTTCTCAAAAACATTCCCCACTGGCAACTTTTGGGGATGTCCGGCGTGCGCTCTAAGATTTCAACAATCGGATGGCGATCTTCCTGTCTGAGCGCCATAAACAGTCTGGGCATGATGGGGAAGTGGTAACACATCTGAAATTCGTCGCCTGCGCCGAAGTAGGCCACAACATCTTCAGGCCACTGGTTCGCTTCCGCAAGAAGCAATCGTCCCGGATAATGCTCTTCAACAAACGCGCGCAGCTTCTTACAAAAATTATGAGTCTCAGGCAGATTCTCGCAGTTCGTTCCTTCGCGCTCGTAAAGATATGGAATGGCGTCAACTCGAAAACCGTCCAGCCCCATGCCTAGCCAGAACGCAACCACGTCCAGCATAGCCTGATGGATTTCCGGGTTGTCATAATTCAAATCGGGCTGGTGACGAAAAAATCTGTGCCAGTAAAAGCCACGCGCTTCCTCGTCCCAAGTCCAGTTCGAGTGCTCAGTGTCTGTGAAGATGATTCGCGCTTCCTGATATTTATCAGGCGTATCGCTCCAAACATACCAGTCTCTCTTCGCAGAATCGGGCGATTGGCGCGCCTCCTGAAACCAGGGGTGCTGATCCGAAGTGTGGTTAATGACCAGGTCTGCTATGACTCTTATCCCACGCGCGTGCGCCGCGTCGAGAAAGTTTTTGAAATCATCTAGCGTGCCGAATTCCGGCAGTATCGAATAGTAATCAGAGATGTCGTAGCCACCGTCGCGCAACGGCGATGTGTACATAGGAAGAAGCCAGATGCAATCAATGCCAAGCCACTGAAGATAATCCAGCTTCTCCGTCATCCCGCGAAAATCGCCTATGCCGTCCGCGTTAGAATCAAAGAAACTGCGCGCGTATGCTTCATAAAAGACTGCGTCCTTGAACCACAGCGGATCGTCACGGAGTTTGTAGGACTCTGCCATAGGGACTGCACCTCATAGATTTTTGAAGCGATTTTCAGTCGCAAGATAACGGTAAGGCGCAGGCGCACGCAAGGCGCGGGCGCGAGAAGAAGTATGTACAAACGTTTCC
Source organism: Acidobacteria bacterium 13_1_20CM_3_53_8 (assembly GCA_001920415.1). Lineage (GTDB taxonomy): Bacteria > Acidobacteriota > Blastocatellia > Pyrinomonadales > Pyrinomonadaceae > 3-1-20CM-3-53-8. The sequence goes on from MNJR01000027.1 coordinate 126,227, forward strand.
TGCCTGTGGTACGATGTTCCACGTTTGCAACAAAGGCGGAGAATGCGAAAAGCACTTTCGGCCCGTCTTCAGAATATTTTCAGAAAGAACGCGAGGACAATCAATATGTCTTTCAACAAAATCATAGTCGTAGGAAATCTCGGTCGTGACCCGGAGATGCGCTACACGCCGCAGGGCACGCCCGTCTGCACTTTCACGATGGCTAGCAACGAGAAGAGAAAAGATAAGACAGGATTGCAGCAGGACATCACGACATGGTTCCGCGTGACCGTCTGGGGCAAGCAGGCCGAGTCGGTCTCGCAGTATTTGACTAAGGGGCGCAGCGTTTACGTAGAAGGTCGTTTGCGCGTTGAAGAGTGGACGGACAAGGAAGGAAAGCAGCGCTACAATCTGGAGATTAACGCGACCGATGTTCACTTCATTGACAGCGGCGAGCGCGAAGGCATCCCCGTTCGCCAAACTGCGCAGGCCGCAAGCGCACAGACTGGCGCGCGCGTCCCGACCAACCGCGTCGTCGCGGAAGACAGAGGAATAGAAGAGGACGAGATTCCGTTCTAATTATTTTGACTTGGGTCGCTTAATTTATGGCGGGGCCAAATTTTTCTTTGCGGTCTTTGCTCTTTTCTTTGCGCCTTTGCGAGAAACTGCAATTCTCTCAATGCTCAAGGTTGCTGTGAATTGCATGTTCACGCTGTAGAAGCAAAGGGAAATGCTTAAGCTCGCTAAGGGGTTGAGTTAAAGCTTATGGCCGAAAAGACTGTTGAGATGGACGAGATGATGAGCAATGTTCTTGCTCCCGCTGACCGCTCGCAGTTCATGCCCGCTATGTCAATCGAGGCGGCGGTCGAGCGTTATAACACCATCACGGAATTCGTGAGCCGCGTGCTGCGCCGTGATATTGATTACGGAATTATTCCGGGCACGGACAAGCTCACGCTTCTCAAGCCGGGCGCGGAAAAGTTAACGACCTTCTTCGGTCTCTCGACTCGCTTTCGCATTATTGAACGCATTGAAGATTGGACGGGCGAAGCGTACGACAACGAGCCTTTCTTCTACTACCTCTATCGCTGCCAGCTTTTCAGGGGCGACCTTCTCATAGCCGAAGCGGACGGCTCTTGCAACTCGCGCGAAACTAAATATCGCTACCGCGAGGCGCAAAGAATTTGCCCTGAATGTAAACAAGCCGCAATCATCAAGGGGCGTGAAGAATTTGGAGGCGGGTGGATCTGCTTTCGTAAGAAGGGCGGCTGCGGCGCAAAGTTTTCTACAGGCGATTCTGTAATAGAGAGCCAGACGATCGGGCGCATCTTTAACCCTGACATAGCAGATCAAGTAAACACGATTCAGAAAATTAGTCAAAAACGGAGTTTGATTGCGGCCTGTCTGCTAGCCGTCAACGCTTCGGAGTTTTTCACGCAGGATGTTGAAGACATGCCCATGTACGCGAGCGCTATGGCGGCGCAAGCAGAGGCTTCGGCCTCCAGGGAATCAAGAATCACAGAGAACGGAAGCCAGGCGTCTGTGAAGTCTGAGCAGGGAAATTCTGTCGAAGAGAAAATCTCCGACAACACAATTCTGGAAGCCTGCCGCTCTCTGGGAAAAACCGAAGCGCAGCTTCTAGACTGGCTCAAGAAGAAGTACAAAATCGGAAGCATCAGCGATCTGACTTCTGTTCAGAAGCGCGAGGTGCTTTCGTTTCTCAGAAGCAAGGAGAAGAAGGAGCGACGCGGAGACGCGGTGACACGGTGACGCGGCGAAAGAAAAAAGCTTTTTGATTTTGTCTCCGCGTCTCCTCGGTCGCCCACTCCCCGCGTCTCTTCTTTCTCACCCTCAGAAATGAACGCGCAAAAACTTGTCTTACGTTTTCAAGCGGGCACGTTGCTGCTAGATGGCGCTGACCGCTCGTTTCAAGCGCCGTCAACTTTTTGTTGGGACGAGCGCGTTCTCAGATGGCGCGCTCCTGCGTGGGCTTATCGTCAAACAGTTAGGGAATTCATACGCCGAAAATTGGAGTTCGAGGATGCGGCGCGCGCTTATCAGGAGTTTGATTTCCCCACAAAACTGCTATTCGAGCCGCGTCCTTACCAGCAGCAGGCCATAGAGGAATGGAATCGCGCGGGTCGCCGGGGCGTCATAATACTGCCGACGGGCGCGGGCAAGAGTCTGGTTGCGCAGATTGCAATAGGCGAAACGAAACGAACCACGTTGATTGTTGTCCCCACCATTGATTTGATGAATCAATGGTACGACCTTCTGCTCTCCTGCTTTCAAGCCGAAGTGGGTTTGATAGGTGGCGGCTATTACGAACTCGGCGCAATGACTGTGACGACTTACGCCTCCGCTTTCAGATTCATGGAGAGGTTGGGCAATCAGTTCGGTCTGGTAATCTTCGACGAGTGCCATCATCTTCCCAGCTACATTCACCGCTACGCCTCAGAGATGTCAATCGCGCCGTTTCGTTTGGGGTTAACAGCGACGCCCGAACGCACGGACGGCGAAGAGAGCGCGCTTGAACACCTTATTGGCCCAACTGTTTTTCGGCGCGAGGCGCACGATCTCGCGGGCGAGTATCTGGCCGATTACAGCGTCGTGCGCGTTCAGGTTCAACTGAGCCGTGAAGAGCGGGAAATCTACGAGCGCGAAAGAGCCGTCTTCAAAAAATTCCTTCAAGACAAAGGCATTGGCCTGAGAAGCCTTGACGGATGGCAGCGTTTCATAGCCGCGAGCGCGCGAAGCCAGGAAGGAAGACGCGCTATGATGGCCTACCGCGAATCGAAACGCATAGCGCTGGGCACGGATGCAAAGCTTCGCGTGCTAGGCGAATTGCTAGCTCGACACCGCCGCGAGCGCACGCTCATCTTCACGGCAGATAACGATACGGTCTATCGAATCTCCGAAAAATTTTTCATCCCGGCCATCACGCACCAGACCGGAATCAAAGAGCGGCGCGAGTGGCTGGAAAGTTTCAACGCGGGCGACGTTCCGGCGCTAGCAACTTCCAAGGTTCTGAACGAAGGCGTCAACATCCCAGAAGCTGCGGTCGCAATAGTTCTCTCAGGCTCAGGCTCGTCGCGCGAGCACATTCAACGTCTTGGCAGAATCTTGCGCAAACAGCCTGACAAAGAAGCAGTGCTATATGAAGTCATCACGAGCGAGACTACGGAAGAGCAGATCAGCCGCCGTCGCAGCGAGGCGGAGCAGTTTCGAGGGGCACGCTACGAAACACCCTTGGAGGAATTCTGGCAGAACTCTTTTTAGTGACAAGAAACAGTTTTCAGTTTTTAGTTTTCAGTTTTCAGTTCGTAGCTTTCAGTTTTCAGAAAGAAGCGAACCGGCTTTTATCTGAAAACTGAAAACTAAAAACTGAAAACTGCTCTTATCGCTTATCACTTATGCTGACAGCAGACCTCGCACAGAGTTGGAGGCGCGGCGAGCGCACTGGGCCGCGCTACATTGACCGCGAAGACCCAGAGTATCTGGGGGACGCTTTGCAGCTCATACGAATCTTCGCGGAATATGAAGGGCGCGCTCGCCATGAATTAACAAGCGCGCTTGATGATTACGTTGGCGTCGGAACCGATTACAAAATCCTGCGTGGGATGATAAAGCTGCTGCTGGATCGCTGCGCTTTCCAGACAGCAAGCCCGGTTGACCCAATAGAAATCCGCCGCTCGCTTTTTCTTAAAACTAAAGAGCACCATCCGCACCAAACAGACGAAACGGTTCGCGCGGAGTTAATGCACACGGTCGCGCTCGAACTCGGCCACGCGCCCGAAATTTTGTCTCAAGCTATTTACGCAGACCTGCCCGAAAATCAGAAGCTAGTCGAGTTCAATCCCCTGACTGAACGCGAACTCCTAAACCTTTTCAATCTGGCGCAGGCTCAAGCGTTGCTCTATCACTGCGTAGAGATGCAACTGGATGTCGAGCCGCAAGCGGCTGAAAATTACCGCGAGTTGTTCAATGCTATCAAAGCTTATCGCCTGATTCACACCATCACGGGCAGTCCGTCGGAAGGCTACAAGATTCGTCTTGATGGGCCTGTCTCTATGTTTCATCGCTCGCAGAAATACGGCGTGCAGATGGCTGTGTTTCTTCCTGCGCTCTTGCTCTGCAAGGGCTGGCACATGCGTGCGGAGATTGCGCAGACAAAGCAGAATGCGCCTAGCGCTTACTTTGAGATGGACAGCCAGCAAAAGCGTTTGAGTTCGCATTACGTGGACGAAGAGCAGGATGAAAATCCTGTGATGAAAAAGTTTATAGAGAACTGGGCTAAGCTGGAGACCGCGTGGACGCTTGCGCGTTCGAGCGAAGTGATTGACCTTGGCGAGAGCACCTTCATTCCAGATTTCGTCTTGCGTAACGAAGACGGTCATAGAGTCTATCTTGAAATTCTTGGATTCTGGACGCCGCAGCATTTACAGAAACGTTTGAAAGAGTTCGAGCACGCGGGCGTAAAGAACTTTCTGCTGGCCGCCTGGGATGAACTGCGCGGAAGCCGCGATCCGCTGTCACGCGTGCCAGTTAACACCATCATCTTCAAGACGAAGCTTGAGCCTATAACGGTCGAGTTGGCTGCGAACGAAATAGTTTTTGGGAAACAAGAGTGATGTTGACGGCTATCAGACAGCAGGACAGCGCGAAGGTCTGCGCGTGGGAGGCGGAAAGAGAGGACAAGCCTTTCATCTGCCATTGCTGCCACGAGACGGTCACGCTCCGTAAAGGCGAGATAAAGGCTCCGCATTTTGCGCACCAACCGCCCGTCACGTGCGAGTACGGCACGGGCGAAGGGGAAGCGCACCGTCGCTGCAAGATTGCTATTTATGAAGAACTAATAAATCGCCAGAACGTAACCAAGTGCGAAATCGAAAGAGACCTTGGCACCGTCAGGCCGGACGTGAGCGCATACATAAATGGTGTGCCCGTCGCCATAGAAGTTCAATTGAGCAACCTGTCGTTAGGGAAGATCAAACAGAGGACGGCGGAGTATGCGCGCAAAGGCATATACGTGCTGTGGCTCCCCGTTTACTCGCGCGACTTGAAAAAGGAGTTGTACGCGCCCCGCCCTTGGGAGCTTTGGCTTCAAGAGGCTTATTTTGGGAGAGTCTATTACTGGCTCGAAGGCTTGAAAATTCAGCCAGTGCATTTCAGAGATTACTACATCAACGTCAACGGCCTCACACACGATTACTATAAGCTCTCGCGCCGGAAAGTGCCGATTGACGGACGCACGGTCATGCTCACAGAGGATTTTTCGCCCGTTAAAAGCGTGGCGCACGGTCGCAGCCTCACCTCAGTTCCACAGGCGAAACTGTTCGTAGATAAGCAACAAAAATGGTACAGCGCAGCGCGTTGCGACTGATAGAGCGATAACAATTGCATGTGTCAGTACCGCCTGCGGTAGCGGGCGGGTGAAGAAGTCAAAAGGCAAAAGGGATAAGGCAAAAAGCATTTCAATTAAAAGCAGTTTCATCCTTCCTTTTTTACTTTTGCCTTTGCGAAGCTACCGCAGGCGGTACTGACAGTCACGCTCGCCTCAAAAATTTTTCAAACGATAAAGGCAACTTCTCCAAGCGGTTGTCGTATCTTACTCCTGGTCTAGAAGAAAAAAGTTCTTGACAGTTGCGCACGTCTTACCTTATACATGCGAGTTCGCTTTCGACGAAAGCGACACGAAGGAAGATGAAAATGAGTTCGATGATGATGAACATGACTGGTAGAAAACATAGGCGAGCATCGGCCATACATTGGCCGTGTGCTGGCGCTCGTGTGTTCGTCACTGGTCTGAATTCATTATCCATTTATCAAGGGAGCGTCGAAAAGGGACGCGGTACGAACCTCGAAAGCTTTATGCTTTTGGATAGCCGGACAAAAATTTAGAAATGCGGGAGCTGGACCTGGTTCCCGCTCCCAAAATCTAGAAACTAAAAAGTTTCAGTTCAAGATTGAAGCGGAGCGGGCTTCAGAAGCTTCCCCAGTTGGAAGTTCCTGAAGCCCGCTTTTTGTTGTTTGATAACCGAATTACCTTTTTGTGAAGAGATGAAGGCAGGGAGCCTTCAGGGCGGAACGACCTACTGTGCTTTGCGAGAGTCCACAAGGTCACCGCCCTAAGTCGAAGTGTGCCTCGAAGTGTGTCTCGAAGTCACCTGATCTCTCTGCCTTCACTCATTTTTTAGCACAACGAAACTGATTTTGCATGCGTGGCTGAGATGGCAAAAGCGCTTGACTGTAAATCAAGTGCCCTCGAGCGGGCTTCGCAGGTTCGACTCCTGCTGCATGCATTCGGAAAGTTTCAGGGAGATAAGCTAACCAGCAAACTGCCGATCTCCAAAATCGGTCTTCTCGGTTCAAATCCGAGTCTCCCTGCCAAAAGTTTTCATCGCGGAAGGCTAGGCTAACTGGTAAGCCAACAGTCTCGAAAACTGTCGCGCGCTCCTCGGGCGTTTGTGGGTTCGAATCCCACGCCTTCCTTAAAGCAGTGCAGAATGCAGAGTGCAGAGTGATGAATTGAATCATTGGCTCATTGGTTCATTGAATCAATGAATAAACGAATAAATGAGTCAATCCATCAATTCTTATTCATCACTCATCACTCTGCACTCATCACTGCTCTTGGACTCGTAGCTCAGTGGAAGACAGAGCGCGACTTTGCGAAGGTCGAGGTCGCACGTTCGAATCGTGCCGAGTCCATTAAAAATTTTTACGGAGTGGCCGAGTTGGATAGGCACGAGTCTCTGAAACTCGCACACGCTGGTTCGACTCCAGCCTCCGTAATTTCCCAAAAGGCCGACGTAGCCCAAACTGAGGCAGAGGCACCAGTTTTAGAAACTGGCGAGTGTGGGTTCAACTCCCACCGTCGGCATTTACGAAAAACTCTCGCACGCGCTCGCGTAGTCCAATCGGCAGGAGACGACAGATTCAAAATCTGTACAGTGTGGGTTCAAACACTGCCGCGAGCACTAATCTTTCTGAACTCGCGCGCGTAGCCCAAACTATGGCAGAGGCGGTCGGCCTAAACCCGATTCATGTGAGAGTTCGAATCTCTCCGCGCGCACTTAAAAATTTTTCTTCATGGGGATGAACGCGAAATGGAAAGCGGACTGACTTTCGATCAGTCGGTTGCGAGTTCGAGCCTCGTCATCCCTGTCAAAACTGTTTGAGGGCGAATGCTGAATGTGACTACATCTTTGAAATGTGACGTCACTTTCTATTCTCTTGTCGCCCTTCTTTCCGTATGGTGGTCATAGCTTAGATAGAATGAAAAGCGCCTGCCCGTGAAGCAGGAGATCGTGAGTTCGAGCCTCACTGACCACCCTCAAAAATTCTTCATCGTGCGGGGCGTTGGGCAAGTCAGGTTACGCCGCTTGATTCTCAATCAGGAAATCGCCGGTTCAAATCCGGCACGCCCGGCCAAAAATTTTTTCATGGGACCGTGGCCGAGAGGCTAGGCGCTGGATTGTCGATCCAGAAGACGCGGGTTCGAATCCCGTCGTGTCCCGTTCCCTGGCCTCCATAGCTTAATTGGCTAAAGCAATCGGCTCTTAACCGATGGAGTGTAGGTTCGATTCCTACTGGAGGCACCATAAATTACGCCCTCACCTGACACATCAAACTTTTCTTCGGAGTGTAGCCTAGCGGATTTCAGGCACTTGTTTTGGGAACAAGTTTACGGAGGTTCGATTCCTCCCACTCCGACCATTTTTTGTGAGCGTAGCGCAAACGGTTTCAGCGCGCCTCGTTGCCAGCGAGGAGGTTGCGAGTTCGAGTCTCGTCGCTCACACCAAAATTTTTCACGGGCGGTTAGCTTAATGGAATCAGAGCGGGTCACTTCGAATGACTCCAGATGCGGGTTCAACTCCCGCACCGCCCTTATCTAAGGGATGAGGGATGAATAAGAATTGAGTTGGTTGCGTATTGACGCTTTCACTCCTTCTTATTCATCCCTCATCCCTTCCATCGTCCTCACCCTTTTCATGCACGCGTAGCCAAGATGGACGAAGGCACGAGCCTGCAAAGCTCGCAACTCGTCGGTTCAAATCCGACCGCGTGCTTCAATTTCTGAAAGCAACTCTCGCAAATTCGTTTACAAAAAAGTTCAAAGAAAGGAGGTGCTGGGTGGGATATGACACTGAACAGCAGAGTTTTATTACTGAACCAGACGTTTGAGCCGCTCGGCACCGTGAGCGTGGCGCGCGCAATCGTCATGGTCTTGAAGGAGAAAGTTTCGGTCGAAGAATGGGACGAGGGTCGCGTTCTTCGCACTGCGCGCGAACGATTCGCTGTTCCTTCGGTCGTGCGCCGACGCGAGTACATAAACGTGCGCCGTCGCCGCGAGGCTTCGGGCATGAAGCGACTGCGCATTTACATGCGCGACCATTGGCGCTGCCAGTATTGCGGCGAGAAAGGTTCTGCGCAACAGTTGACGCTCGATCACATCTTCCCGCGCTCGCGCGGCGGAGAGAACTCGCCCATCAACATCGTCACGGCCTGCAAGGCGTGCAACAACCGCAAGGCCAATCGCACGCCTGAA